>DWWH01000072.1 GCA_019119815.1 Candidatus Eisenbergiella intestinipullorum
CTCAAGGCCTTGCGGCCTTTCGCTTAGCGGCTGTCGCCGCATATCCGAAAGAACGAGAAACGCCCGAGGAAAACAGTCAGCCTGCGGCCGACCGTTCTCCTCGGGCATTCCTCATTCTTCCGGCTGCACGGCTTGTAGCGTTGGAAAAATCTTGTCATGAAAAGGGGATTGTGTTAAACTGAAGTGATTATAAGCATTCAAGATGCCGCGGATGGCGGCAAAACGGCGCCTGCTGAGGCAGGTGCGGCTTTACTGGATTGTCGGAGGATGGCATGCGCAGAATCGCGTTTCATTTAAATTGCCTGGAACAGGGCGGAGCGGAACGGGTGGTGACCAATCTGGCCCACCAGTTTTTAAAAGAAGGATATGAGGTGCTCATAGCTACAGAGTGGATCGGCGAGAATGAGTTTCAGATCGATCAGGGGATCCGGCGGGTGGTCGTGGGGCCAACGGAGGAAGATAAGAGAAAGGGCAGGCTGTATCAGATCGTGCGGAGAGTGACCCGTCTGCGCGCGTTTGTGAAGCATGAGAAACCGGATGTGCTGATCGCCTTCGGCCGGAAGGCCAACTACCGGGCATTAATGTCTACTCTGGGCGTCAGAACGCCCGTCATTGTTTCGGTGCGCACGGATCCGGTCGGACATTATGACCGGCTGGCGGATAAGATACAGATACCTCTGCTGTTCTGGCATGCGGCGGGATTTGTATTTCAGACGCAGGGACAGAAGGAATTTTTCCCCAGGGGAGCGCAGCGAAAATCCAGGATCATCTTAAATCCCATCAATGACAAATATATCGGTGTACCGCGTCCGGAACGCCGGACAAAGACGGTGGTGCAGTCGGGCAGGCTGGTGGATTTCAAAAATCAGCTCATGCTGATCCGCGCTTTTGTGAAGGTCCATGAAAAGCATCCGGATTATGAACTGAAAATATACGGAGGAGATTCCCATGACGGAACGAAGGAGCTTCTGGAAGCGCTGATTGCGGAAAAGAACGCCGGCGGCTTCGTAACGCTGATGGGGGCGAGCGATGAGCTGGAAAAGGATCTGAATGACGCGGCGGTATACGCTTTTTCTTCTGACTGGGAGGGACTCCCCAACGCTCTTCTTGAGGCTATGGCGCTGGGGCTGCCCATCGTTGCAACGGACTGTCCCTGTGGCGGGCCGCGGACGGTGATGCAGGACGGATATAACGGACTTCTGGTTCCCATCAAGAATGAGGAGGCGATGGCAGCAGGAATCTGCAGGCTGATTGAAAATCCTGACGAAGCGGAGCGTATGGGTGAAAACGCGAGGAAGATCGCTGAAACTGCTAACGGACAGGCAATTTTCGAGCAGTGGAAGGATTATATTGAAACATTGACCGGAAGGGCATAGGAAGGGACAGACATGTTTTCTTATAAGGAATATAAAGAGATCATACAGATTATCAAGGAAAGCGGCCGGATGGCCAACTTTAAGCAGGCGAGGGGAAAGGATCAGTTCATTATCATGAGGCATGATGTGGAATTTTCCGTAGACCGCGCCTTTGCTCTTTCCAAACTGGAGCTTTCCATGGACTTTACGTCCACTTATTTTTTCCAGTGGACCAACAATTCCTATAATATTTTGTCCAAGCGGAATATGGACATGATCCATTATATGCATGAAAGAGGCCATGAGATCGGCCTGCACTTCGCGTTAAACGGGCTGACCGATATGGATCTGATCCGCAAGAAGATCATGCAGGAAATCAACGTGCTCAGCGAGATGCTGGGCTTTGAGATCATGGAATTTTCCATCCACCGCCCGTCTGCTGATGTGCTTCGCGAGGACATCAAGCTGCCCGGCATCATTAACGCCTATCAGGACGAGTATTTCACCTTTGCGGAAAAGGTGACGCCGGATACAAAGCTGGCGGTGAAATATATTTCCGACGCCCAGCATCGCTGGAATTATGGAAAGCCGGACCGGGAGACGCTGCTTGGAAATGACAAGGTGCAGATCCTGACACACCCTTATTCCTGGACGAAGCAGGGGTATGACAATCTGGAAAATTTCCGGACGCTGATCGCGGAGAGAAATGAGGAGCTTCTGGATACCATAGATAACGAATGCAAGCATTTCGCTACGGTGAGAGAGCTTCTCTGACAGCGGCGGGCAAAGAAGAGCTTTGTCCTTCATGGTTAGACGCCGTCTGCCGGCGGTAAAAAGGGAGGTACGCCCATGTGCGGAATCTGCGGCTTTGTCAGCACCAGACCGATCACGAAAAAAGAACTGAAAAGGATGAACGATACCATGGTCCACAGGGGGCCGGATGATTCCGGAGAGGAGATTTTTCCGGCGGCCTTCGGCTACCAGGTGGGGCTGGCCCAGCGCCGCCTTTCCATCCTGGATCTGTCGGAGCTGGGACATCAGCCCATGCACTCCCAGGGTTACTGCGGCGCGCCGGATGGCAGCATCAGCGTTGTTTATAACGGGGAGATCTATAATTTTCAGGAGCTGAAAAAGGAGCTTTCCGATTACCCCTTCCGTTCCTCCTGCGATACGGAGGTGATTCTTGCCGCTTATCTGAAATGGGGAATTTCCTGTGTGGAGCGTTTCAACGGAATGTTTGCCATGGCTCTGTACGACCGCCGCAGACAGGCGGTGTATCTGATCCGGGACCGGATTGGGAAGAAGCCCCTCTATTACTGGCTGGATGGGGAGAATCTGGTGTTCGCGTCCGAGCTGAAGCCGGTCATGGCCTGTCCGGGCTTTTCCGGCAGGATACGCAGAGAGGTGATTTCCCGCTTCCTGTTTCAGCAGTATATCAACGCGCCGGATACGATTTTTGAGGATGTATATAAGGTAGAACCGGGAGGAATTCTCCGTTTTTCTCTGGACCCGGATGCGTCCTATGCGGCGGACGCGCCGGAATACGCGGAAAACGTATCCAGACAGGAGCGGGGAAACGGGCGCAGGGTGCGGAAGTGGAAATACTGGGATGTCAGGAAGGTGTATCGGGAATGCAGCTCTGAGCCGGTGACGGATTATGGCCAGGCGAAGGAGGAGCTGAAGGAGCTCTTGAAAAAGGCGGTCGCCTCCCGTATGATCGCGGATGTGCCGCTGGGCAGCTTCTTAAGCGGAGGCTATGATTCCTCCCTTGTGACTGCCATCGCTCAGGAATGCGCGGGGGCGATGACGGGAGCGCCGGTGAAAACCTTTTCCATCGGCTTTGCGGAGGAACGGTACAATGAGGCGAAATACGCGAAGGCGGTTGCGGAATATCTGGGAACGGATCATACGGAGCTGATCATTGACGAAGAGGAAATGTTCCGGCTGGTGGAGAGCATTCCTCAATATTATGACGAACCTTTTGCGGACAGCTCCCAGATCGCGACCATGCTGGTGTCTCAGCTGGCCAGACAGCAGGTAACGGTGGCGCTTTCAGGCGACGGCGGAGATGAGTTTTACTGCGGCTATAATCTGTATGAAAAGATAGCCCGTGCAAAAAAGCTGGATTTCGCCGGAAGCCTGGTAAACGGAATCTGCCGTCTGCCGGGGATCAGGCAGACCGGTCTCTTTGAGAGGCTGCCCTTTCAGGTACGGGTGATCGCGGAAAATCGGAATCCGGAAACCAAAACCCAGCTGGCCTCCGACAGCTATATCGCCGCGGCGGAGAGGATGGTACCCGGAGAAGGCCTGAGCTGCAGGTATCCCGTTGAAAGCGGATATGGCGTGAATAACTGGCAGATCCGCCGGATGCTTCTGGACATGGACACCTATCTGCCGGGGGATATCCTCTGCAAGGTGGACCGGGCGTCCATGAAATATTCTCTGGAGGCCAGGTGCCCGATTCTGGACCGGGATGTGATGGCATATTCGTTCCGCCTTCCCCACAGCTTTAAATATGAAAACGGAGTCAAAAAGAGGATTTTAAAGGACATTGCCTATGATTATATCCCCAGAGAGCTTCTTGAGCGGCCCAAGGTGGGGTTTGCCGTTCCCCTGGACAAATGGCTGCGCGGACCTTTAAGGGAGCAGCTTCTCGGCTTCGCGGATGCGGGTTTCCTGAAGCGGCAGGGGATCTTCGATGCGGATTATGTGAGCGGACTGGTGAAGCATTACCTTGAGACAGGAGACGCGGGCCCGGCTACGGGGGCCAATTTCTCGAAGGTGACGTGGTCCTTCTTCACCTTCCAGCAGTGGTATGAGAAATACTGCGGCTGATGAAAAGGCGGCGCTGAAGCTGGGAAAGGAGAAAAGTAGAGGGAATGACAAAAAAACAGCTGCTTCAGGCAGTTCTTTTTATCGCCGGATTTTTTGTGATATTAATCCATCTGTCCTACTGCCTGAGAACCAACGGTTCGGTGAAGGACCGCTTTGTGGGATTCTATGCGGAGCCTGAAAATACCATTGACGTGCTCATGATCGGCTCCAGCCCGGTGTTTCCCTATTACGCGGCTCCCAAGCTCTGGGGGGACTACGGCATCACGGCCTATCCTCTGTCCACCAATCTGCAGAGACCCAAAGCGGCCATGCACCTGATCCGGGAGGCGGAAAAGACGCAGGATCCTCAGCTTTACATCTTTGAGATGCGCATGTATCTGGCGGCGGATGAGGATCTGACGCAGAATATGGCTTATACCAGAGGCGTGACGGATAACATGAAATATTCTCTGAACCGCATCCGAACCATCAATGACATGGTGGATGAGGACGGGCCGGAGGCGCGCTATACCTTTTATTTCGATATTTTCAAGTACCATTCCAACTGGAAAACGCTGGTGCTTCCCAGCCAGCTTGCCACGTTCCGGTATGAAAAAAAGGATCCCCTGAAGGGACATGTGATCAACGATGAGGTGGGACCGAGCGAGATCGCGGATTATTCCGATGTGACCAGGCGGCAGGCCATCCCGGAGGACGAGGAAGAGGTGCTTCTGGAGCTCCTGGAATGGCTTTCGGAAAACGGGAAGGAGGCGCTTTTCATCGTCTCTCCCTACACCATGACGGAAGAACGGCAGGCCCAGTATAATTACATCGCGGATCTGATCGAGCCCTATGGTTATACGTTTCTGAATCTGAATGACTATTATGAAGAAATCGGCATTGATTTTGAAACGGATTTTTATGATTACGGCGGCCATGCCAACGCTTTCGGAGCGGAGAAGTGCACGGCGTTTCTGGGAAAATACCTGGACGAGCACTATTCGCTGCCGGATAAACGCGGACAGAAGGGATATGAGGACTGGGACAAGGCCTGGGAGCGGTGGAGCGAACAGACGGAAGAAGCCCAGGCTGTCATTCTGGAACGGATAGAAAAGAAGGATTTCAAGATCCTGGAAGAGGAATAGGCGGACAGACGCTGCTTTGCTGCAACGCTTCGACATGGAGGTAAATATGCTGGAAAACATCAGAAAATTAAACCATATCCTGAGCGGCTCCCAGAAAAAGGCGGTGGTCGGTCTCGGCGTCCTGATCCTGATCAGCGGTCTGCTGGAAACCATCGGGATTTCCGCCATCCTTCCGCTGGTACAGGCTGTCATCGACAGGGAGGGGATGCTGGAAAATGAAACGGTGCGAAAGGTGCTCGGATGGTTTGGCTTCATTCTTACGGAGGAAAATTTTAACCAGTTCATCCTGCTCCTGCTGGGGCTGATCGTCGGCATCATCGTGGTGAAGAATCTGTTCCTGCTTCTTGCCACCTGGGCGCAGGCCCGGTTTGTCAACAACAACCAGTTCCGAACCGTCAGCTATATGTTGGAGGAATATCTGAACCGGCCCTATGAATTTTATCTGAATGCGGACATCCCCACGGTGTTCCGGCTGGTGGACAGCGATGTTCCCAAGGTGTTTACCATTCTGATGGAGTATATCCAGCTTGCCAGCGAAGCGGTGGTGGCTGTATTTATCTGCCTCTTTCTTCTGATCGTCAATCCTTTTATGACGCTGGTCATCGGCGGCATCCTGGCGGTCCTGATGCTTCTGATTCTGCGGGTGATGAAGCCGACCCTGAACGCCATGGGGTTAAAATCCCAGCAGGTGCAGAGCCGGATGGGAAAATGGCGCCTGCAGTCCATCTACGGCATTAAGGACGTGAAGATCCTGCACAGAGAGGCCTTTTTCGCGAAAAATTTCCGGAAATATTCTCAGATCGCGGGAGAAGTGACCAGCAAATACGCGGTGCTCAACAATATCCCCCGTCTGCTTCTGGAAACCGTCAGCATGTCGGCGATCCTGGGATATATTGCGGTATTCATCGTTTCCGGAGGGGACATGACGGCAATGATCGCCCAGATCGCGGCCTTCGGCTACGCGGCCACCAGGCTGATCCCCAGCGTGAACCGGATCAGCGGCCATATGACCAACATCATTTTTTTCCAGCCTTCTCTGGATTATGTTTATGAAAACGTGGATTTCAGCGATTATACCAGATACGGCGAGTACCAGAACAGGGAGGACCCGGACGCGGAACCCGTTCCGGTTCAGGGAGAGATCCGCTTAAATCACATAGACTATACCTATCCCAATTCCAGCCGTCCGGTACTGAAGGACGCCATGATGCGGATTCCCATCGGCAAATCCGTGGGTGTGATGGGGCCCTCCGGCGCGGGTAAAACCACGGCCATTGATATTCTGATGGGCCTTTTGAAGGTGCAGAACGGTACGATTACCTGCGGCGGAAAAAATGTGTTTGACAATTACCCCTCCTGGCTTTCCAATATCGGTTACATCCCGCAGACCATTTTCCTGACGGACGACCCTCTGCGGGAAAACATCGCCTTCGGCGTGGAACCGGATGAAATTGACGATGAGCGGGTGTGGGCCGTGCTGGAAGAGGCGCAGATGAAGGAATTTGTGGAGCAGATGCCCGAAGGGCTGAATACCAGCGTGGGAGACAGGGGCGTGCGTCTGTCCGGCGGCCAGCGGCAGAGAATCGGTATCGCGAGGGCGCTCTATCATAATCCGGAGATCCTGGTATTCGATGAAGCCACATCCGCTCTGGACACGGATACGGAGACGGCGATCATGGAGGCCATTGAAAGCTTCCACGGCCGCAAGACCATGATCATCATAGCCCACAGATTGCGGACCATAGAGAATTGTGATATTATCTACAATGTGGATCAATGCAAAATTACGATGACAAAGGGCACTCTGGAATGATAGGAACGGAATTTCTGAAAGGGCAGGGACTGGGAAACCAGCTGTTCTGTTATATTACGGCGAGGTGTATCGCAAAGGAACGGGGCTGCGCCTTCGGCACTGCCGGACAGGAGCAGCTCGCGGTGAATATCCACAGCAAAAAGGGCATGTATTTTATGGATCTGGATCTGGGGGAGCATATTCCTGACAGCCGGGTGCCGGGAAAGGGCCCGGACGGGCCTCGGAGCAGGATGGAACAGCCCTGCCTTCACCGCTACGATGAGAAGGAGCTCCGGTTTTATCAGAATACCTCTCTGCACGATTTGGAGCACGGCTGCTACGTGGCCGGAGCGGACGAGACCCTGCACAGCCTGCCGGACGATACGCTGATTTATGGCAACATGCAGGCGGAAAGCTATTTTGCCCGGTACCGGGAAGAAATCAGAGAATGGCTCAGGGTAAAGGAAGAGTACGAAACCCGTGAATTTACCCGGGACAATCTGTGCATCCTGAATGTAAGGGGCGGCGAATATACCGGAAATCCGGAGCTGTACCTGGAACGAAGATACTGGATGAACGCCATGAAAAATATGCGTACGCTGCGACCGGACATGGAGTTTATCGTGGTGACGGACGATCCGGAGGCTGCCCGAAAGCTTCTTCCGGGACTGCCGGTTTATCATTCCGGTCTGGACCGGGACTATGTGATGCTCAAGAATGCCAGATACCTGATTCTGTCCAATTCCAGCTTTGCCTTTTTCCCGGCTTATACGTCCGATACCCTGCAGTTCGCAATCGCGCCCAAATACTGGGCAAGGCATAATGTTTCCGACGGCTACTGGGCCTCGGAACAGAATATTTACAGTATTTTTCACTATCAGGACCGTTCAGGACGGCTGTTTACGCCGGAGGAATGCGTCCGGGAGCTGGAAGAATACAAACGCCGTTCCCCCCGTTACCGAAGGGCAGGAGGGGCATCCGGACAGAATCCTGCACAGAGACCGGGAAGCGGCGCCCTGAAGTGGGGGAGGCTTGTCTGTAAGGGCCGGATGACGGTTTATTACCTGAAAAGAATTTTCTGGTCGCTGATGCGGCGGGCGGGATACCAGATCCCTTACGCAAAACACTGACTGCGCAGAGCGCGGAGAGGAGCGGAACGCGGATGGAGAATCCGGAATACATCGAAAAACGCCGCCCGGACGGACGGGAAAAGCGGATCGCGCTGTTCATCAGCTCTCTGCGTAAGGGCGGTTCGGAACGGGTGCTCGTGAATCTGGCGGAGTACCTGACCGGCCAGGGCTGGCAGGTCACCATGGTGACCCAGTATCGGGGAGAGACAGAATATCCTCTGCCGGAAGGCGTGCGCCGGGTGTTCAGCGAGATTACGGAGGAAGAAAGGAAAAAGAGCCGTGTCGGCAATTTTTTCGCCCGCCTGAGGAAGCTGCGCGGCATCTGGAAAAGAGAACGGCCCGATGTGATTCTTTCCTTCATTGGAAAGAATAATATCATGGCCCTTCTGACCTCTGCCTTTCTTTCTGTTCCGGTCGCCGTGTCCGTGCGGGGAGAACCGAAGGAGGAATACGCCTCGGTGCCGCTTCGCGTTCTTTCCAGGATTCTGTTCGGGAGGGCGGCGGCGGTCATTCTCCAGTCGGAGCGGGCAAAGGAATTTTTCCCGAAAAGTGTCCGGAAAAGGGCGGTGGTTCTGAAAAATCCGCTGAACCCGGATTTTGTGCGGCAGCCTTTTCGCGGGACGAGGGAAAAGGAGATCGTGGCGGTGGGGCGGATGGACGCCAACAAAAACCATGAGATGATCATCCGTGCCTTTGCGAAAACGGCGGAACGCTTTCCGGAGTACCGGCTCACCATATATGGGGACGGTGTGCTCAGGAAAAGGCTGATAAAGCTCGCGCAGGAGCTGGGGCTTTCGGACCGGATTTCTCTTCCCGGTCCGGTGAGCGATGTGGCTGACCGGATCTGGCGCGCGGGGATGTTTGTACTTGGCTCCTACAGCGAGGGAATGCCGAATACCCTGCTGGAAGCCATGTGCATGGGGCTTCCCGTGATCTCCACGGACTGCTCCGGCGGCGGGGCGGCAGAGCTGATCCGCGATGGGGAAAACGGAAGGCTGGTCCCGCCGGGAAATGCGGACGCCATGGCGGCGGCGATGTGTGAATATATGGAGTATCCGGAGCGGGCGGCTGCCTGCGGAATGGCGGCGGCAGAGCTTCTGAAGGACTACCGGCCGGACGTGGTGGCGCATGACTGGATGACCTGTCTGGAAGGACTGATGCGGTAAGCCCTCCCTTCGCGGAAAAGGAATGCCGGCCGGGAAAGGAACAGATGGCCGGGAAAGGGAGAGCCGCCCGGGAAAGGAACAGATGGCCGGGAAAGCGGGGCGGACGGAAAGAAAGGAAACGGACGGAATGTGCGGAATCGCAGGATTTTGTAACTGGGGCAGAAAAAATCCCCTTGCGGACAGCGGAAGCTGGGAAAAGAATATCCGGAAAATGAATGAACGCATGAAGCACCGGGGGCCGGACGCCTCCGGTATCTGGGCTTCCCCGGACCGGACTGTGGTATTCGGCCACAGACGTCTTGCCATTGTGGACCTGTCGGAGACGGGCGCCCAGCCCATGGTTTCCCACAGCGGCCGTTATGTGATCGCCTATAACGGGGAAATCTACAACTACAGGGAAATCGCGAAGCGGCTGCTGGATGAAAAAAGGGTGACGGCCTTCCGGGGCAGTTCCGACACGGAGGTGCTGCTGGAGGCGGTGGAGCACTACGGGGTGAAGGAAGCTGTCGCCATGTGCAAAGGGATGTTCGCCATTGCCCTTTACGACCAGAAGGAGGAAACTCTGTATCTGATACGTGACCGGGTGGGAGAGAAGCCCCTGTATTATGGATTCGTCCAGGGAAGCTTCGTATTTGCTTCCGATCTTGGCTCCATCTCCGTGCTGGACGGCTTTGAACGGCAGATCAACACAGAAGTGCTGGATATTTATTTTACCCATGGATATATTCCCGCGCCTTATTCCATTTACCGGAATATCAGTAAGCTGAAGCCGGGCTGTATCCTGACCATCCGTGCGCCCTTCGCGGAGGAGGGGATCGGAATCGAAGCCTACTGGTCCATGAAGGAGGCGGCGAAGAAGGGGCAGAGCAATCTGTTTCAGGGAAGCAGGCAGGAGGCTGCCGATGAGCTGGAGCGGCTTCTGAAGCGTTCCATCGCGGGACAGATGGTGGCGGATGTGCCGGTGGGCGCTTTCCTTTCCGCCGGGATCGACAGCAGTACGGTGGTGGCCCTGATGCAGTCCCTGCATGCCGGGAAGGTGAAGAGCTTCACCATCGGAATGCAGGACGAAAAATACAACGAGGCGGAGGCGGCGAGGAAAATCGCGGCCCATCTGGGTACGGAGCACACGGAGCTGTATATCACGGAAAAGGATGCCAAGGCAGTGATTCCCCTGCTGGCGGAAATGTTTTCTGAGCCCTTTGCGGATTCCTCTCAGATTCCCACCTACCTGGTGAGCAGGATGACCAGAGAGCACGTAACCGTTTCCCTGAGCGGGGATGGAGGGGACGAGCTGTTCTGCGGCTACACCTCCTATGTATCCACGCTCCGGGTATGGGAGAAGATCCGCAGGATCCCCGGCTTTCTCCGCCGTCCGGCGGGACGCTTCCTGACAGACGGACCGGCCGGGAAAAAGGATGCGTGGCAGATCAGAGGAAAGCTTCTGCAGGCGGCGGACGCCTGTGAGGTCTATAAAATGAGCTATGAGACCAATCCGCTGAATCACAAAATAGCTCTGGCGCAGGGAACGCTGCCCTATTATTACACAGAGTATGAGCCGAATTACCTGGCGGAGCAGAACCACAACATCATGCTGATGGATATGCTCATGTACCATCCGGACGATATTCTGGTGAAGGTGGACCGGACCGCCATGGCGGTTTCCCTGGAAACACGGGTTCCCATGCTGGATAAGGATGTGGTAGAATTTGCCTGGAGCCTTCCGGTGGAGTATGAGCGCCAGGGAGAAACGGGAAAGCTGGTTCTGCGCGATGTGCTCTACCGTTATGTGCCGAAGGAACTGATGGACCGGCCCAAAAAAGGGTTTTCCATTCCGGTGCAGAAGTGGCTGAAGGAGCCTGCCATGCGGGCATGGGCGGAAAGCCTGATTGACCGGAAGCTGCTTGCCCGCCAGGGAATTCTGAATCCTGACGTGGTATGGAGCATCTGGCAGGACTTCATCGAAAGGGGACAATGGAGAAAGCAGATCTGGTTTATCCTCATGTTCCAGGAATGGATGATGAAGCAGTATCAGGCAGGAGCGGGTCTGTGACGTTTTCCGGTATAAGCGTTTCGGAGTGGAGGAAAGCATGGAACTGTTGTCGGTGATCGTGGCAATCTATAACGTGCAGGACTGGCTGGAGAGATGTGTGCGTTCCATTCTGGAGCAGACCTGGTCCAATCTGGAAATCCTTCTGGTGGACGATGGATCCACCGACAGCTGCCCCGCTCTGTGTGACCGTTTCGCCCGTGAGGATTCCAGGGTACGGGTCATTCATAAGGAAAACGGCGGTCTGTCCGATGCCAGAAATGCGGGAATTGAGGCGGCGGCAGGAACCTATATCGCCTTTGTGGACGGAGACGACTGGATTGACAGAGAAATGTATCAGGCGATGATAACGGCCCTGGAGGAAGAGGACGCGGATCTGTGCGCCTGCAGCTACAAACGGATCCGCCGGGATGGGGTGACAGATCCTTCCACGGGGAAAAGGACGGTCTGGGAAGGGCAGGAGATGCTCACGGCATTTCTTATGGAAAAGGATGAATACCAGATTCAGAATTCGGCCTGGAACAAGGTTTACAAAAGGGAGCTTCTGGGAGAGCTGCGTTTCCCGAAGGGAAAGCTTTATGAGGACATTGTGTTTACGACGAAGCTTCTGGCGCGGGTCAGAAAAGGAGTGTATCTGGATCAGGCCTTTTACAATTATGTGATCGACCGGGAAGGCAGCATCATGAACCGGGGCATCAGAAAGAGCATTTTTACGGATCAGATTCCGGCCTATGAGGAGAAGGAAGCCTTCCTGAGAAAAATCGGAAGGGATGATCTGGCGGATATACACCGGTATTTTTTCTATAAAAGACTGCTGATCTACTACCGCGCGCTTCATGCCTCGAAGGACCCGGAACGGAAAAAATACTGCGCGTGGATCCGGCAGCGGCTGAAGCGGGATGCGGGAGAGATGGACCGGGTATACGGCTGCCCAGCAGCCAGCGGGAATGAGTATAAAAAGATGAAACTATTTCTGCGGTCGGCCGGGCTGTACCGCATGATCATGTGGCTCAACGAGAAGCTGCTCCTTCCCGTGAAAACACGGGGAAGGAAATGAGAAAGCATCCGCGGCGCGGACACAATGAAAAGGAAGGAAAACGGACAGGGGAAGCGTTATGGTGATCGTGCAGCTGTCCGGAGGTCTTGGCAATCAGATGTTTGAATATGCTCTGTATCTCCGGCTGAAAGCGGATGGCAGACAAGTGAAAATAGATGACAGAACCTGCTATGGACATGAGGGAGAACGTCCTCTGCAGCTTGCCGGGGTGTTCGGCGCTGCCTACGACAGAGCCTCGGAGGAAGAGATCCGGCGCATGACGGATTCCTCCCCGGATCCGTTTTCCAGAATCCGGCGGAAGCTCTCAGGAAGAAGAAATCTTTCCTACCGTGAGGCCGGCGTGAACTTTGATCCGGAGGTTCTGAAGAGAGAGCCGGTCCTGCTGGAGGGCTGCTTTCAGAGCGAACGGTATTTCGCCCCCGCTGCGGATCAGGTGAGAGAGGCCTATCGGTTCCGGAAGGAGCGGCTTCGCCTTTCGGCACAGGCGGAAAAGCTGGCAGAGCGGATCGCGGACAGCCCGGCGGTCAGCGTCCACGTCCGCCGGGGAGATTATCTGGATGCCTCGCACGGCGGAATGTATACGGGAATCTGTACGGAAGGCTACTACCGGAAGGCCATGGAGCGGATCCGGGAATCGGTGCCGGACGCCGTTTTTTATATATTTTCCAACGATATGGACTGGGTGAAAAAGCATTTTACGGAAAAGGACTGCGTGGCGGCGGAAGGCGGAACAGAGGATACGGGATATCAGGACATGTACCTGATGAGTCTCTGCCGGCATCACATCATCGCCAACAGCAGCTTCAGCTGGTGGGGCGCATGGCTTGGCGGAAACCCGGAAAAAATGGTGATCGCGCCGGACAGATGGCTGAACGGGACGGAATGCAGGGACATCTATACGGAGAACATGCTCCGGATCTGAGAGACGGAATCGAAAGGAACGCGATGAAGGAAGCGGAGAAACTGAGGCTCCCAAACGTGACACTGTGCGCCATGACCAGCGTCCGGGTGCGGGAGACGATCAAGGCAATGGAATACAGCATGAGGGGCATTGAATTTGCCGATGCCCTGATCATTACGGATAAAAAGCCGATGCTTCTGCCAAAGGGCATCCATTACCGGCATACCTCCCGGCTGAATCATATCAATGATTTTAATTATAAAATGGTTTATGAACTGGGGGACTATATTGAAACGGATTTTGTGATGCTGGTGCATTATGACGGCTTTATCGTTCATCCGGAGCTGTGGCGGGATGAATTTCTGGATTATGATTATATCGGCGCTCCCTGGCCGCTCCCGAAGGAGGGAGACACTACCACCTACCGGGACATTCACGGCAACCTCTGCCGGGTGGGAAACAGCGTCGGCATCCGCAGCAGGCGGCTTCTGGACTATCCGAAAAAGGCGGGCGTCCCCTGGACGCCGGAAAAGGGCTGGTACAACGAGGACGGCTTCATCTGCTGCAGAATCCGCCACCTGCTGGAAGCCGAGGGCATGCGCATTGCTCCCCTCGAGGTGGCAAAATATTTCGGCCATGAGCATATGATACCGGAGATCGAGGGGATTACGCCATTTTCCTTTCATAAGTGGGAGGGAACCAACGCGGGATACCCGGATTTCAGAAGAAAGCATCCGGCGGTGGATGCCCTGCGGAGACTGCACGGGAAGCTGGTAAACGGCTGAAACAGCCCGGCGGATGCGGCCGGTGCCGAGGCCGGGCGGCCCTGAGCGGAAGAATCGGCACGGCGGAAGCCGGCGGCAGGAAGAGGAGCGGTATGGTATACGATTGCTTTCAGTTTTTTAATGAACTGGATATTCTGAAGCTTCGGCTTCACATCATGGATCCGGTGGTGGACCGGTTCGTGATCAGCGAGGCTACGGAGACCTTTTCCGGGAATCCGAAGCCCCTGTATTATGAAGAAAATAAGGAAATGTTCGCGGAATTTTCCCACAAAATCATCCATGTGGTGGTGGATGACACGCCGCCCGGCTATACGCATGACCGGGATACCTTTCAGAAAAACGCGGTGGGACGGGGACTGAAGGACTGTACGGATGAGGATATCATCCTTTTCAGCGATCTGGACGAAATCCCGAATCCGGAAAAGGTGAAGGAGATTCTGCAGAACTTTGATCCTGAGAAAATTTATCACTTCGCCCAGCGGATGTTTTACTGCTATCTGAACATGGAGGAGGTATCAGGAAGTCTGCTTTCCTATGCGGGCGAGTTTCCCGGAGTTACGAGGAAGCAGTGGATCGGCTCAAAAATGTGCAGCTTCCGCCTCCTGCGGGAGCAGAACCTTCAGCTGGGGGAGCTCCGCTTCCCGGAACGAAAGGAGATCGGCATCCGGGTGGCCGACGGGGGCTGGCATTTCGGCTATATGGGCGGCCACGGAGAGAAGAACGCGAAGAAGCGGGTGGCTGAAAAGGTGAGGTCAGCGGCTCATCAGGAGTTCAACCGGGCGGATATTCTGTCCGGCGTGGACGACAACATCCGGGACGGCAAAGACATATTCGGAAGGAAGGCATCCTTCCGGCGGGTGGAGATCGACGATACCTATCCGGAATATCTGCGGAACCACCTTTCCGAGTATGATTTTCTGATTTTGAAAGAGGAAAGCGGCGTGCATAAGCGCCTGCGGCATACAAAGGCATGGCTCCGGAAAAACTGTTACCGGGCGGGCAGGGGCGTGAAACGCATCTGCCGGAGGATCGCCGGAAAGGGATGAAAGAGATGAGGCAGAACAGACCCGAAGAGCCGGGAGCGGCCGGAAAGCAGGCATCCTTCAGAAAGCCGCCATCCTCCGGAAAACCGGCACCCTCCGGAATGCCGGGAATATCCGGCAGGCCGAAGGTATCTATCTGCATTCCGGCCTATAACAACGAGGCCGAGGTACGGCGGCTTCTTTCCTCCATCGCCGTCCAGACCATGCAGGATGCGGAGATCATTCTGACGGACGATTCCACAAACGGGAAAATCGAAGCGCTGGTGGAGGAGATCCGGGGAGGAAAAAGCGCGGACGCCGTCCGATGGAACGCGCCCTGCATGAGCCGGCTGCGCTACGTGCACAACGAAAAGCCCCTGGGCCATATCTTCAACTGGAATAAGGCCCTCTCCCTGGCGGAGGGGGAATATATCAAGATCATGTTCAGCGACGACTGGTTTACGAAAGAGGACAGCCTGGAAAGGCTGATGGCGCTGCTGGATGAGAACCCGCAGGCTTCTCTGGCCTTCTGCGGCACCAGACAGGTGTCGAAGGAGAGGACGTGGGAAAGGGCTGCCGGGACGGAATACGTGGAGCGGCTGCGGCGGGATTACCGGTATCTGTTTCTGGGAAATGAGATCGGCGCTCCTTCCGCGACTCTGTACCGGGCCTGCGGCGCGGCCTTTGACGAGAGGAGCAACTGGGCATCGGACATGTTCCTCTATTTTGAGATCCTGCAGAAGAATCCCGGATTTGCTTTCACGCCGGAACCCCTCATTTCCATCGGCGTCCATGAAGAGCAGTATACGGAAAGCTTTGCGGAAAGGGATATTCGCAAGTATCAGGACCGCCTTCTGATGTATGAGAAATATGGACTTGGAGAACAGGAGGACTGCAGGAGGGAAATGCTCCGCCTGACCGTGATGTACGGCCAGGGGTTTCAAACCGCTTCCGCCTGCGGGGCCACGAGGGGAGAGTATCTGAGGCAGCGGGCTGTCTGGTTCTGGCACAATACGGTGCTGGGCTGCTGGAACGGGCTTCTGCACAGGCTGGGAATCGGAAGCTGAATTGGGAAAGAAAAGGGAAAACGCAATGGAAACGATCACCGCGGAAAAAACATGGGAAAGACGGCTGAGACAGGCGGGGGAAGTCTGCTTCTGGGCCGGTCTGTTTCTGGAGCTTCTCATTGTGGTCGCAGAGGTGAGCGTCTGGACCAATCCCTGGGAAGGACAGCTCTTCCGGCTGACCTTCCTGCTGTTTGCCGTCAAGGTACTGTGCAGCCGGTTTTCCCTGCGGGAATGGCTGTGGCTGCTGTTCTTCGGCATTCTGGCGGGTATCTGTTATCTGTGCTCCGACCGGGACGAGGCGGTCCGCCTGGTGGTATTCTGTGCGGCCTTCCGGGACGTGGATGTGAAAAAGGCGCTGAAGCTGGCCTTTTTCGTGACGCTGTCCGGCTGTCTGGTTCTGGTGTTTCTCGCGGCTTTCGGCATCTACGGAAACATGTACATCATCGACGACGGAGAACGGGGCCTTCGCTATACCTTCGGCCTGGGCCATCCCAACGCCTGCTACTGTCTGTTCTGGGCGCTTACGGTGCTGGGGATCTGTCTGTGGCATGCGCGCATGCGGCTCTGGCATTACGGTCTGATCGCGCTGGCGGGGATCCTGCTGTTTGTGCCCACCCGTTCCCGGACCGGCATCCTGTTTCTGTTTTTTACGCTGGGCCTGTCTTTGCTTCTCGCATACTGCAGAAAGGCCGGAGAAGCGAAGCTTCTGTATGTGTTGGGGATCGCCGCCCTTTTTGCCTGTGTGGCCCTGTCCGTGTGGATCGCGTATTATGAGCCCTATCAGGGGCCCTTTTATACCTATATCGACCGCTTCATCACCGGACGCATCACCAGCATGAACACGCTGGAGGGAGGAGGCGGAAGGCTGTGCAACTGGAGCCTGTTCTCCGGCCCGGAAAATACCAAGTATTTTGATCTGGGCTATGTCCGACTGTTTTACTGGTACGGTATTCTTCCCGGTGCGGTTTATGTGATCCTGTACGCCCTGCTGTTATGGGAATGCCGCAGGAGAAGGGACGCCTTCGGCTTTATGATGCTCCTTTCCATCGCCCTGTATACCATGCTGGAAGCGCATTTTGTTTCCGTATATCTGGGAAGGAATTACGCCCTGTTTCTCATGGGCGCTTACTGGGGCGGCATCGTGGATCACAGAAGGGAAAAGCAGAAGGGCGGGAATGCGGCAAAAAGGTATGTCTGGCACCTTCCCGGCATGCTGACAGGGCTTTTTCCGCTTCCGGAGAAAAAAGGGTGAGAAGAAGGACAGCGGCAATCGGAAGCGCTTCGGAATGGGAGGAATCATGCGGTTAGTCATCGACTGCTTTAAGCTGGTAAAGGGTCAGGGAAAGAGCATCGGCATCTATAACCTGGCCAAAAACCTGACCCGCCATCTGGCGGAAACGAATCAGAACAAAGAACACTGCGAGGAGATCGTGGTGCTTGGAAACGAATACAACAGGAAGGATTTTGCGGTGCCGGGCGTTCGGTTCATCCAGGTGAAGAAAAATCCGTTAAGCAAGGTGAACGATGCCCTCTGGGAACTGTTCGGCGTGGTGCGGGCGGTGAAAAAGGCCGGCGGAGACCGGGTCCTGTTTCCGCGGGGCTACCGCCCCCTGTTTTACCGGGGAAAGGACATCGTCATCATCCATGATCTGATCCCCTTTTTCTATGACAGATACTTTCCGGGAACGCTGAACCGGGTGGAGAACGCCTATATCATGAACCGTTTGAAGGCCTCTGCCCGTCATGCGTACCGGGTCGTGACCATATCCGACTACTCCCGTAGAAAGATGGAGGAAATGTGCCCGGGCTGCGGGGATCACACCACCGTGATCTACAATGGCATCAATCCGGTCCCCTGCTCCGATGCGCCCTCCCGCCTGAAGCCGGAGGGGCCCTATCTGTATGCGGGAACCTCCTCTCTGCCCCATAAGAATGCGCTGGGGATCCTGAAGACCTATGAGGCTTATTTTCGCGCGGAGACCGGGGAAGGAAGGACTCCGGCCCGTCTGGTGATCATCGGGATTGACGGCCCGGAAAGCGTTCCGGGCGGCCGGGAGGCGATCAGCCCTGAGGCGGAGCGGTATGTGACCTGCTGCCGTTATATCGAAAGCGGGGAGGAAATGCACAGCCTGCTCGCCGGAGCCAGCGCCTTTTTGTTCCTGTCCCTGATCGAGGGCTTCGGCTTCCCTCCGCTGGAAGCCATGCAGCTTGGCGTGCCGGTGATCTGCTCCAGCCGTTCCTCCCTTCCGGAGGTGATCGGGGATGCGGGCCTTCTGACCGATCCGGACGACATCCCGGGAACGGTTTCTGCCATCCGCCGCCTGCTGAGTGATGAAGCGCTGCAGAAGGAGCTTTCCGCAAAGGGATACGAGAATGTGAAGCGGTTCGATTGGGACAGCAGGATCAAACGATACTGGGAGGTGCTCACGCAGTGAAGGGACTGATCTCGGTCATCGTGCCGGTTCATAACGCACAGGATTATCTTTCCGACTGTTTGGCAGGCCTGACGCGCCAGACCTGGCAGGAACTGGAAATTCTGGTCGTGGACGACGGATCAAAGGATGAGAGCGCTGCCATCTGCGGGAGCTGGATGGAAAGGGATGCCCGCATCCGCCTGATCCGCAAGGAGAACGGCGGCGTCTCCTCCGCCCGCAACCGGGGGCTGGAGGAGGCCCGGGGAGAATACGTGGCCTTTGTGGACGCGGACGACTGGATCCTTCCCGACATGCTGCGCAGGCAGCTCGTTCTGCTGCTTCGCGAGGAAGGTGATATGATTCTGAGCGGATACAGGACGGCAGGGGACCGGGAGAGGGAAAGCTTCCGGCAGGCCTGCCAGAAGGAAACGGAGGCCGGAGCGGAAAAGATGCGGCAGGAGAGGACGGCGGATCCGCCTTCTGCAAAGGCGGAAGGGAAAAGGCAGCCTTCCTTCTCCTGCCGGGTGATGGATGCCGGAGGCTATGTGAACGATTTTCTGCTGCAGAGCGTTTCCCGCTGCTGGGGCATCCTGTTTCGCCGGGAAGCGATCGGGAAGACGCGCTTTCCCGAAGAGCTTTCCATCGGAGAGGATCTGCTGTTCATGGCCCGCCTGATGCCCCGGATGAAACGGGTGCTGGCGGAAAAGGAGTGGGGCTACTGCTACTTCATCAATGAAGCGGGAGCCATGCTGGCCGGCTTCCGGCCCTCCTACATGGACCAGATCACCTGTTGGGAGCTGGCGGAAAAGGAGCTTTCCCGCTTCGGAGAAGAGGCGGAAAAAAAGGTGCGGGCCTGCCTGTTCCAGGCTGCGCTTCTGACTGCGGGAAAGCTGGCGGAGGCATGCTGCCCGCAGACGAAGGAAGAGGAATATCTGGCGTCCTGTTTCAGGGCGGCAGCCCGGGCCTGGAAGGAGCTCGGCCCGGAAGGAAGGAAACGGCTTCCCGCAGGATACCGCATGAAGGGCATGATCTTTCTGCATGCTCCGAAGGGGTATCTGCGGCTGTACCGGATCTGGAAGGGAAAAAAGAAGACGGACGGCGGGGCGGCGGGACGCTTTCGCAGGGACCGGAAGGACGGAGGAAGATGAGCGGTATGCGGCGCTATCATGGAAAAAAGGACAAGATCGTTCTGTATATGCACGCCGGAAGCGGCAATCACGGCTGCGAGGCCATTGTCAATACGGTGATCCGGATGCTTCCCAGGCCGGCCATCGTGATGACCAACAGCCTGGCGGAGGACGAAGCCTATTCGCTGAAGGGCATGGCAATGCTCGTAGAAGAACGCAAGGTGCGCAAAAATTTCTTTGTCCACACCTGGTACTATCTGAAGGAGCGCCTTTTTCATGACCCGGAGGCTGCGCTGCGCTATCGGTTCCGGGAGGTCTGCGGCCGGTCTCTGCGGCAGATGAACATTTCCATCGGCGGGGACAACTACTGCTATGCGGAGCTGGTGAAGGAGCTGAAATATGCGAACCGCCTCTTTTCCGGACAGGGGGCGATGACCGTGCTGCTGGGCTGCTCCATCGAGCCGGAGCTGCTGTCCGATCCCGACATCATTGAAGACATGCGGCGCTATACCTGCATCATCGCCAGGGAATCTCTCACCTGGCAGGCGCTCTGCCAGGCCGGGCTGAAGGAGAAGAGCTACCTGGTCCCGGACCCCGCTTTCCTGCTTCCTGCCAGAAAGCGTCCGGTTCCGGAGGGGTTTCTGGAGGGAAGCATGGTAGGGCTGAACGTGAGCCCCATGGTGGTGGAACGGGAGTGCAGGCCGGGCATCACTATGGAAAATTACAGACGCCTGATCCGACATATTCTGGAAAAAACGGACATGGGCGTGGCGCTGATCCCCCATGTGGTCTGGAAGACCAATGACGACCGCACGGTGCTGCGGGCGCTGTTCAAAGAATTTCAGAAGACCGGACGGGTGGTGATGATCGAGGATGCGGACTGTGAGACCTTAAAGGGCTATATCGCCCGCTGCCGCTTTTTTATCGGGGCGAGAACCCACGCCACCATCGCGGCCTATTCCTCCCTGGTTCCCACCCTGGTGCTGGGGTATTCGGTCAAAGCGAGGGGCATCGCGCTGGATCTGTTCGGCACCTGGGAAAACTATGTGCTTCCCGTGCAGTCCCTGCAGCGGGAGGATGAACTGACAGAGGGCTTCGACTGGCTGCTGAGAGAAGAGGAACGGATCAAAAAGAGACTGGAAACGGTCATGTCCGCTTATCTGGAACGGGCAAGACAGACCGGAAGGATGCTGGAGCGCCTTCTGGATGGAAAAACTCCCATGTAGGAGAAAAGAAAGGCTTTGAAACGGATGGAAGGATTACAGGAGCTTCTGCAGAAAACGGAAACCATACAGAAGATCAACGCCCTGCAGGAGCAGGCGGGCAGGACGCTTTTTTCCTGGCCTGTCCTCACGGGAAAGGACCGGCTGAAGCGTGCGGTGAGAAAATATCTGCTCCGTCAGCAGCTTCCGCCGGCGGACCATTATTCCTGGCCCAACGCCCTGCTTGCAGCAGGGCTTTCCCAGGTACAGAAGGGTGTGCGGGACAACAGGAGCGAGGAAGTGCTCATCCGGTATTACGACCGGTGGATCAAAAAGGGAATGCCGCTTTATTATGTGGATAATGCGGTAAACGGTACGGCCCTTCTGGATCTGTATGAAAGCACCGGCAGGAAAAAATATCTGGATGCGGCGGAAACGCTCGCCGCCTTCCTGCGGGAGCATAAAAAGGATGAGCGGGGCGACCTGCTTTACCGCACCAGAGACGGGGCGGACATTTATGCGGACACGGTGGGCATGGTCTGTCCCTTTCTGTGCCGGTACGGGCTTCTGCGGGAGGAGAGCGCGTTTGTGAAAATGGGTGTGACGCAGATCGTTCATTTCCTGGACGGGGGGATGGATGAAAAAAGCGGGCTTCCCTATCATGGCTTCAACAGCCGCACAGGCGTAAAGTACGGCTGTGTGGGCTGGGGAAGGGCCGTGGGCTGGCTGATGCTGGGAATGGCGGAAAGCCTGGCCGTCCTTCCGGAAAATACGCCCCAGTTCCCTTTTATCCAGGGGCACCTGCAGAATCTGGTCCGCCGGACGGCGGATTTTCAGAGAGCGGACGGCAGCTTTTCCTGGCTCATCCCCGCGTTCGAGGGACCGGCGGACACCTCTGCCACAGCCATGATCGCCTGCGCCATGCTGGCCGGCATCCGCAGAGGCTGCCTGGAGGAGGACTGGACGGCCCAGGTGGCCGCTGCGGCAGAGTTCCTTCTGTCCTGTACAAAAAACGGACGGGTGGAGCAGTGCTCGGCGGAATGCAGCGGCTTCGCGGAATATCCCCAGCGCTACGGAAGCTATCCCTGGGGAGACGGCATGACCCTGAAGCTGTTCGGCATGATGGAGGAAGTGTAAAAAGGCGCCGGATCCGTGCGCTGTCCGGTCAGGATCTGCGCCGCTTCGGCAGGGAGGTAAGCATGAACCGGCTGATTTTGTACGATACCTGCAATTTCCGGGATTATCCGGTGGGAGGGCAGGTGACCAGCATCAAAAATTTCCTGCGTTTTCTGACGGAGGCCTATCCGGAGCGCTGTGAGGACGTGCTGCTTGCGGGCGTATCCTGCGATCCGGACGAGGTGGGACGCCTGCGGCAGATCGAAACGGCAGGGGGGACGTTTTCCTTCCTGGCCGTGGTGCAGGCGGAGCGGGATCTGGGAAATGTGAAAAAATCCCTGCGTCTGGAATATATGAAGGGTCTGTGGAAATACCGCAGGCTGATCGCGCCGGGAAAGGACGATGTGAACTATATCCATACGCCGGAGGCCTTCGCCGCCGTGCGCCTGATGCGGCCCGGCGCAGTCTGCTATGTGTTTTCCCACGGAACCTACCTGAACATGTACAGGCGCGTCCGCTTTTTCAAAAAGGCGCCTCTGATCCGGTATCTGTTCCAGAGCTTTCTCATGCAGGTTATCCGGAAAAGCACGGCGGTTTTCGCGCTCGATCGGGAAACCGTTCAGGATTATGCCGCCTATAATCCCAGGGTGATCCATGTGGGAAATTCCGTCGTCTGCCACCCCTGGAGGGAAAGGCCTCTGCCGGGGGAGCCGGTCCGCCTTCTTTACGCGGGACGCCTGTCCGCGGTGAAGAATGTGGGGCCCATCATCGAGGCGGCAAAGGGATGGGAAAGGGACTGCAGGCTGGACATCCTCGGAGACGGGGAGGAGCGCCGTCCGCTGGAGGAGAAGGCGCAGGGAAGCAGCAGGATCCGCTTCCATGGCGCGCGCACTCCGGACGAGGTGCAGACGGCCATGGCAGAAGCGGACATGCTGGTGATGAACTCCACCTTTGAGGGCATCCCCATGATCATCCTGGAAGCCCTCAGCAACGGACTGCCCGTGGTCACCACGGACGTGGGAGGCATCGGGGAGGTGCTGGACTACGGTCTGGACAGCGAGGTGACGGACGGAAGCGTGCAGGGCATCCGGGATGCCATGGAGCGGGTCCTTTCAGACTATGCCCGCCACAGCAGGCAGGCCTATGAGAAGTCCCTGCGGTTTGATTACAGGAGGGTGAACCGGAAGGTGTTTTCCGTGCTCAACGAGAGTCTGCACTGGACGGAAGCCGCCTGTGGAAAGGAGCCCGGATGATACGCAGTAAGAAAGAGCTGAAGGAATATCTGACCTGCGAGAGGGAGCTGTATTTCGGAACCGGACGGAGCGCCCTCCTGCAGGGGCGGCTTCTCGGCTCCAAGATGTTTCGCATCTGGCAGTTCCTGCGGACGCTGCGCCTTGCGGAATATCATAAGAACGCAGGCGGCCTGCGGCACCGCGCCGCCTTTGCCTGGTATCACCGGAAAAAATACGTCCTGGGAATCCGTCTGGGCTTTGAGATCCCGGAAAACTGCTTTGAAAAGGGATTGATGATCTATCACATCGCTCCCATCGTGGTCAATGAGGATGCCCGGATCGGAAGAGACTGCCGGATTACGGGAAACTGCTGCATCGGAAATACCGGCGCAGACACGCCCAGCCCCGTTCTGGGAGACCGGGTCACACTGGGCTGGGGCTGCAGCGTGATCGGAGACGTCCGGATCGCGGACGGCGTGATTGTGGGCGCAGGCTGTGTGGTAACGAAGAGCGTTGTGCAGAAGGAGGCCCATGTGGCGGGAGTGCCCGGACGCGTGCTGCCCGGAAAGACGGCGCGGCCCGAAACGGCAGCGCGGCCTGAAACGGCAGGGCCGGACAGCGCGGAGGAGGGACGGCAGGAGGAGTCCGGGCGGCAGGCTGCAAAGGAAAGAAAGCAAAGCGGCCGCGCACAGCGGCAGGGAAGGAAATGAGCCATGTTTCAGAAGACAGTTAGTGTGATCGTTCCGGTATATAACGCACAGGCCTATCTGGAGCGCTGTGTGGAAAGCATCCGGCGGCAGACCTGGCGGGAGCTGGAGATCCTTCTGGTGGACGACGGGGCGAAGGATGAAAGTCCGCAGATGTGCGATGCCTATGCCGGAAAGGATACGCGCATCCGTGTGATCCATAAGGAAAACGGCGGTCTGATGTCCGCCTGGACGGCAGGAGTGAAGGAAGCGTCCGGCTCGTACGTCCTTTTTGTGGACAGCGACGACTGGGTCGAGGAATGTATGGTGGAGGGGCTGGTTCGGGAGGCGCAGGGCGTACCGGGAGAGGTGATCTGCTGCAATTTTCTGATCGAGCGGCCGGATGGCACACAGCCCTGCCGCCATGAGCTGAAGCCGGGCGTCTATGAGGGAGAACGGCTGCAGGAGGTGAAGGGAAATCTTCTGGGAAACGAACGGCGGACCGTTTCCATGTCCCGCTGTATGAAGCTGTTTTCCCGGGAGCTGATCACGCAGAATCTGCATTACTGCGATCCCAGGATCGGCATGGGAGAGGATGTGAACATTGTTCTTCCGGCTCTCTGCGACTGCAGCCGCCTGGTTGTTCTGAAGGATGCTCTCTGGTATCATTATTTTTATAATCCGGCATCCATGGTTCACAAATATGACGCGGCGATGACGGAAGGGATCCGTGCCCTGACGGAGGCCATCCGACTGGTCTTTTCCGAAAAAAACATCCGCGGCGGCAAAGAGCAGGGAGAAAAGGAAGGGGTCTATCTCACCCTGCTCGCCGTGAAAAACGAGCTGCGGGGAGGACGGAGCGGCTATGCCGGACGCATCCGCAGGATCTGCCGGGACGCGGAGCCGGCGGAACGGATGGCCCGCTATGCCATGCGGCCGCAGGAGAGAGCGAACCGCGTTTTGGCCTGGGTGATCCGCAGGCCGGACATCCTGCGCTGCGCGGCAGGAAAGGCACTGTTCGGGCTTTACGACAGGCGGATGAGCGGAGGCTGAGCCGGGCAGGGCGGAAGCGGGCAGAAGGGAATGGGATAGGCCATTTCTCCAAGCGGCCTATGAAAGCGAAGCGAAGAAGTGTGACGATTCCGGAAATTATCAGAAAAGAGAGAAAACGATGATCATTATAAAGGTAATGGGCGGTCTGGGAAACCAGATGCAGCAGTATGCGCTGTATGAAAAATTCCGCTTCCTGGGAAAGGAGGCGCGGCTGGATATTTCCTGGTTTGAGGACGCGGCCCAGCAGGAAAACGTGCTGGCGAAGCGGGAGCTGGAGCTGCGGCAGTTTGAGGATCTGCGGTTTGAAACGGCCTCCCGGGAGGAATGCGCAGCGCTTCTTCAGGTCCGGACAGGCCCGAAAGCGGGAAAGGGGAAAGGCGACGTCCTTTCCGGAGCAGCCGCTTTCTGGAGAAAGGTGAAGAGAAAGCTGGATCCCGCGTCGGACCCGCATTTTTTTGAAACGGACATGTATCATCCGGAAATTTTTTCCTTTTCGGACAAGTATCTGGAGGGCCATTGGGCCTGTGAAAAATATTATCATGACATCCTCCCCCTGCTGCGGGAGAAGATCCGTTTCCCGCAGAGCCGGAATCCGCAGAATGTGCGCACGGCGGAACGGATGGAAGCGGAAAACTCCGTCAGCGTCCACATCCGCAGAGGGGATTATCTGGATCCGGAAAACGCGGGCATGTTCGGCGGCATCTGCACGGACGCCTACTATGAGGCAGCGATGGACTATGTGCAAGAACGCCTGGCCGGCGCGCATTTTTATCTGTTTTCCGACGATACCGCGTATCTGAAGGAGCATTTCCGGGGAGAGCAGTACACCGTCGTCGACTGGAACCGGGGCGCGGATAATTTTTACGACTGCTGGCTGATGAGCCGCTGCCGGGCCAACATCTGCGCCAACAGCACCTTCAGCTTCTGGGGAGCCAGGCTGAACGGGCGGGAGGATCAGCTTCTCATCCGTCCGGCAAAGCACAAGAACAGTCAGGTGATCGATCCGGAGCGGATGCATGAGCTCTGGGAGGGCTGGACGCTGATCGATGAGAAGGGGAAGGTGCTGTAGGAGGATGACAGGAAGCCAGGAGGAGGAAGGATGTACGGGCTGCGTAAGGTTCTTCTGATCGGAAGCGTGCTGCTGTTTTGTGCATGTACGCCGGTATTTTTGAGAATGGAGAGCTTCGGAGAGAACGGAGAAAAGGAAGCCGTTTCAGAGGAAGACGCTTCAGAAAGCGCTTCTTCCGGAAAGGGAAGCAGCATACCGGTCCGGGACCGGATTTCGGACAGCATCCCTTCGGTTTTCATCACGACGAAGAGCGGCTCTCTCGCCTACGTGGAAGCGGATAAGGAGAACGCCGAAAGCGGATATATGACCATTCTGTCCGAAGCGGGGGATCCGGTCTATTCCGGACAGCTGGAAAGGCTGAAGGGCCGGGGCAACACCTCCTGGGACGCTCCGAAAAAATCCTACAGCCTGAAGCTTTCTTCCCGGGCTTCCCTTCTCGGCATGGAGGCGGCAGAAAACTGGATCCTTACGGCGAATTATTACGATGGAGCCTATATCCGCAACGCCATGGGAGCATGGCTTTCCGAACGCGCGGGTCTGCCCGGTACGGTGCAGGGAAGGTTCGTCGATCTGTATGGGAACGGAGAATACCGGGGCCTCTATCAGCTGATGGAGCGGGTGGAGCTGCAGGAGGGCAGGATCGACGCGGCGGGAGGATGGCTTCTGGAAATGGATTATCCCGAACGGGCTGCCTGTGAGGACAATGTCCTGTATCTGGAAAACGGACAGCCCGTCGTCATCCACGATCCCGCAAAGGTGTCGGACGGGCAGATGGAGGCGCTGGAGAGCTGGTTTACGGAAATGAAGAAGGCGCTCTATGCGGATGATTATATCAATCCGGACACGGGAAAGGGGATCTTTGCCTATCTGGATCTGGATTCCTTCGCCCGCAAATATCTGCTGGAGGAAGTGCTTTTAAACATGGATATGGGAGTGACGAGCCATTACCTGTATCTGGACGAATCCGGCAGGCTGCACGAGGGGCCGCTGTGGGATCTGGACAATGCGCTGGGCCGGGGAAACTATGAGGAGGATCAGCTGCTTGCCCTCCAGGGGGATCCGGCGCGCAACCAGATGCTCCGGTGGTATATCCGCCTGTGCGCAAACGATGTTTTTTATGACAGGGTGCTGGAGATATGGGAGAAGCAGGTATTCCCCGCCCTTCTGGAGGCGGAGGAAGCGGCGGATCAGATGCTGGAGCCGCTGCGGGACTCCATCCGGGCGGACCGGGAACGATGGCCCGGCGTTCACAGCACCACCATGCCGGAGACGGATCCGGACAAAAACCTGTCCTATCTGAAGGAATACTTAAGAGACAGGACGGAGGTCCTGCGTCTGGCTTTTTCGGAGAATGCACAGGATACGAAGGCGCAGCTTCAGGAGCGGACCGCACAGCTTCCGGAGGAGACGGTGATCGGCTCCGCAGAGGGAGCGGAAACGGCGGACCGGAGCGGACAGGAAGAGGAGGGGCCGGCCGGCCTGAGAGAGGGACTCCTTGCGAGTCACGGGATGATCTGCTTGATCCTTCTCCTCCTGGTGCTTGGCCTTCTCATCGCAGCGGACAGACGCCGGGGAGGAGGGAAGTGATGGCCGAAAAGAAACGGGTGCAGAGCGGCCCCAAATACAGATACGAGCTGAAATACGTCTGTTCTGACCTGCAGCTGAGGCAGATGGAGGAGAGGATCGGCGTGCTCCTGCAAAAGGATCCGCATGTGGGGCAGAAGGGCTTCTACACCATCAGAAGCCTGTACTTCGACGACTATGAGAACAGCGCCTTTTGGGAGAAGGAGGACGGAGCGGATCCGAGGAAAAAATACCGCCTGCGATTTTATGACGGCAGAACGGAACGGATCAGCCTGGAGATCAAACGGAAGGTGGGGACGAAGATCCGCAAGGAGTCCTGCAGCGTGACGCGCGCCGAAGCGGAGGCCATGATGCGGGGAGACTGGTACCAGGTCTTTCAGGATCCGGCTCCTGTGGCGAGACGTTTTTATCTGGACGGAGCGATGCGCCTGATGCAGCCGAAGATCATCGTGGAATACGACCGGGTGCCCTACGTGGGCCGGGAGGGAAACGTGAGGATCACCTTTGACAGAAATATCCGCTCCTGTTCGGAGACTGATCTGTTCTGGAAAAAGGAAATGCCGGTGCGGCCGATCATGCCGCCGGGGCAGCATTTGCTGGAGGTGAAATTCGACGAGTTCCTTCCGGACTGGATCCATCGGACCCTGCAGATGGAAAGCATGACGCAGACGGCTTTTTCCAAATACTGTCTGTGCAGAAAATATAAGAACTGAGTGCGGTGTGAAAAGGAGCAGGAGCGCTTTCCCTTCGCTGCTGCTCCGGAATGGAGATGGATATGAGCTTTTCAGATATTTTCAAGCAGTCCTTTCTGGACGGATTTGCCGGCGCGGACCTGGGATTTCAGGAAATCCTGTCGGTCTTTCTGATCACGGCCTGCCTGGCCGCCTACATTTTCCTGGTTTACCGGGTCGTGACCAGAAGGACCTTTTATTCCAAAAATTTCAATATCGCGCTGGCCATGCTCTGCATGATCACGGCGGCAGTCATCCTGACGATCCAGTTCAGCATCGTCATCTCGCTGGGCATGGTGGGCGCGCTTTCCATCGTCCGCTTCCGCACGGCCGTGAAGGATCCCATGGACCTGGTATTTCTGTTCTGGTCCATCGGCACGGGGATCATCTGCGGCGCGGGGCTTGCAGAGATCGCCGTGATCCTTGCGCTGCTTCTGACGGCGGGCGTGCTCATCCTGGACCGCCTTCCGGTGGTTTCCGTCCCCATGCTCCTGGTGGTCAATGCGGACGACTGCGGGCTGGAGGAAAAGATCGTGGAAACGGTGAAGCGCTACAGCAGATCCTGCAGGGTGAAGTCCAGAAACCTGACCGGAGACAGACTGAACATGATCGTGGAGCTTCGGACCAGACAGGAAAGCGAGCTGGTCAGAGAGGTGAACCGTCTGGAGCATGTCACCTCTGTCTCCCTTCTCGCCCATGACGGAGAGGCCACGTATTAGAACAGCAGGGCGGCACGCGGCCTCAGCGTAGAACGCTGCGGCATGGAGGGAAAGATGAAGGAAAAAGCGCTTCTGAAAAAAGAGGAAGGCCCGAAGAAGGGGCAAAAAATGACAGGAAGGGAAAGGCTGAAAAAAATAGGAGAATCCGGATATATACAGGTATTTCTTCTGGCATATCTGACGGCCATGCTGAGCTTTCTCCTCCTGCTGATCCGGGGAGATGGGGTCTTCACGCTGGGCAATGATTTCAATGAACAGCAGATCCCCTTTCATATGCTGGTAAACCGTGCGCTGAAGAGCGGAAATACGGGCTGGAACTGGTCCATAGATCTGGGCTCCGGTCTGGTCGGGGCTTTCGGGTTCTACGTGCTGGGAAGCCCCTTTGCCTGGATCTCCTTTCTGTTTCCTGCGGAAAGCTATCCTTATGTGACGGCCTGGCTGTATATGGCGAAATACGCAGCCGCCGGGACGTGCGCCTACGGCTACCTGAAGCGATTTACGGGAAAGCGGTACGCGGCTCTTGGCGCGCTGCTGTACGCCTTCTGCGGCTTTCAGTCCGTGAATCTGATCTTTCACCATTTTCATGATGCTGTGGCCTTCTTTCCCCTGATGCTGTCCGGGTATGAAGAGCTGCGGGAGGGAAAGAAGGGAAGGCTCGCACCGGCTGTGGCGGTCAATGCGCTGGTCAATTATTACTTTCTGATTCAGGAGGTGATCTTTCTCGTCCTGTATTTTCTGGTCCGGGAAGGCGGGCATCTCTGGAAGAAAAGAAAGCTGGCCGCGCGCTGTATGCTGGAGGGCGTGCTCGGCATTGCCATGGGAGGCGTGCTGTTTGTCCCTTCCGTCCTTTTTACGATGGAAAATCCAAGACTGAGCAATCATCTGCCCCTTTCTGACTGGATCTACCGCGGAAACAGGGACTATCTTCAGGTGATCCGTACTCTGCTCTTCCCCGGAGAGCTGATGAATGCCCAGTCCTGCATTAAGGAATACGACTGGTCCTCCTGGTCGGCCTATCTTCCCATGACGGGACTTTCCCTCCCCCTCTGCTATATCCTGAAAAGGAAAAAGGACTGGCTTTCCGTCCTCATGGCAGGCGGGATGCTCGTGACCGCGATCCCGGCTCTGAACTGTGTATTCGGTCTGTTTTCCGATACCAATTATCACAGATGGCTCTTCATGCTGATTCTGCTGATGAGCCTGGCTTCGGCGAAGGTGCTGGAAAAGAGGGAGGAATACCCGGTGAAAAGCGTCTGTGCGGCGCTCTCTCTTTTCATGCTGGCGCTGACCCTGGGTTCCTTCTGGTGGTCGGAGCACAAATATCAGCTGATCAATCAGAGAGAGGTGTTTCTCACCTGGTCGGCGGCGGGGATCGCAGGCGTGGCTCTGACCGGACTGCTCACAGCCGCCGTCAGGAACCGGAAGGCGTATGCGGCCTGTATGGGAGCGGGCATTCTCTTCTTCAGCATTTTTACCACGGGGACGACAGCCTGGCTGTATCAGCACAACTCCGGGCAGAGCCCGCAGGAATATGAGGACAGGCTGGAGGCGTTCCGGCAGCTTTCCCTTCCGGACAGCCGCTACCGCATCGCGGGAAGCGATAATACGCTGTTCATGGCGAACGCTCTGCCGGGAACCGGGTCCTTTACCTCCATGGTGGATGGATCCATTTATGAGTTTTATGAGGCGCTGGGTACATCCCGCCCGGTGTTTTCCCCGGAGGGACCGGCAGGAACCAGGGAACTCCTCGGCGGGAAATACTGTGTGACACCGGAACCGGAGGAAGGGACCCGGATCCTCCAGGAAGTATCGTCCGGGGAAAAGAGGTTCTTTCTGTGTGAATATGAGCATGCGGCTCCCATCGGAAGCCTGTATGAGACTTACATGACCCGGGAGGACTTTCAGGCCGTGCCGGAGGAGCTCCGGGCCGCTGCCATGCTGCGCTGCCTGGTAATCCCGGAGGAATACGAGAAAGAAGCGGCCCAGGTGCTGGAGCGTTATGATCCGGCCCTGGACGGAGCGCTGTCGGCAGAGCAGGAGGAGCTGGATGCACTGACTGCGGAGCGGGAAAGAAACGGGATAAAAACGCTGGATAAGGATCCGGGAGGCTTTACGGCCACACTTGCGGCAGACCGCGGAGGATATGCCTTTTTCAGTGTGCCGTATGACAGAGGCTTTCATGCGCAGGTGAACGGAAAAGCTGCGCAGATCCTGAAGACCAACGGGATGATGGCCGTTTTGGTGGAACCCGGAGAAAACCGGATCCGGTTTAGCTACCGGAATGACGATCTGACGGCAGGGGCTGTCTGCACGATAGCCGGATTTCTCCTGTGGGGGCTTTCCCTTTCGGCAGAGGCCAGAAAAAAACGGAGCCGGTGAAGGGGAAAGACGGCGCAGAAAAGGGACCGGACAGGAAATTTTTCATTTCCTGCCCGGTCCCCTTTTGCGGAAATCCGAACGGCAGACAAACGCTGCTGCCGGATGAAGCAGGCCGGATGCCTGCGCGGATCAACGGATCAATAATAGACGGAATTGCCGGAAACCTCCCCGGGCTTTCCGTATTTCAGACAGCTGGAAACCGCCTTTGCATACAGCTCCCGCCCGTCTTCTGTCAGATGGATGCCGTCCTCCAGATACTCTTCGGCGGTGTAGGTATTGATCCCCAGCGTGGAATAGCCGTCGATGAAGAGCGTATTCTGGGTTTCCGCCACATTCCGGCACACATTGGCATAATCCGTCAGCGTACCGCCGCCGAAGTCCTTCATATTGCTGTCCGTGTACATATATCCGTCCTTCCAGAACTGACAGTAATTCGGAGAAATCAGAAGGATCTGGGCATCGGGGAAAGCGCCTCTGAGCCGGTCGATGGCAAAGCGCAGCGCGCCGCCGTAGCCATGCGCATCCCAGGAATTATAGTTGTCCGCATTCAGCGGAGCGCCGGCAAAATAGTCATTCAGCCCGTAGGCGATGATGAAATAATCCGTTTTGGAAAAGTCGATGTCCCGGATCACACCGCCTGCGATGTATCCTTCCAGGAAGGTCTCCGGATCCACCTTTCCGAGAGCGACGTTGACCATGCCGGACAGGGAGGTGGAATCCCAGGTGTCATAATTGTCGGTGGCTTCTCCCGGCTTCAGGGTGGCTCTGGTGCCGCCGATCGCACAGTTATAGACATCGGCATCCATATATTCGGAAACCAGATAGGCGATGCCGGTTTCGTCCCGGGTGCTGTCCCAGATGCTGTCACCGAAAACGACGATCTGGGTCCGGTCTTCTTCCTGAGATCCTTCCGGACTGCCGGACTCACCGGAAGTATTTCCGGAAACGGCAGCGTTTTCCGACACGGATGCATCCTCTGATCCTGCGTCGGTCTCGGGAGCGGAAGCGGTCTCCGGTCCCGCATCGGTTTCGGAAGCGGCCTGAGAAGCATCCGCGGTCTCCGTTCCGGACTCGGAAGAAGGAACGGCGGATTCGGCTGTCCCTTCGGAAGCGGTATACTGCGCGAGCTGTTCGTTCAGCCGGCCGATCTCTTCCTGAAGCTGACGGATCTGCTCCTCGTATTCTGCGCTGGCCGTATCGGATTTTTCAGGCGAACAGCCGCCCAGGACCGATACGATCAGAAGGGTTATCATAAGCAGGACGGCCAGGGCCTTTTTCTGTTTCATAATTTCCTCCATGTGACCGGGAAACGGCCGCTGTGCGGCATTTTCCGGATTTCTGCATCATTCGGCCGCAGCCGGATGATGTGATCAAAACAGTTGACAGGTTCAGTATATAGCAGGATTTCATAAAGAACAAGGAACTTTATGAAATCTTAAGAAGCTTTTGTTACTACTCAGCCAGGTTTGCGCATTCCCTGCGCAGACCGTACGAAAACAGAGCGGTCGGAAGCATCCGGCCTTTCAGGAAGAAGCTGCCGGATCGGTCTGGGGAACGGTTCCTGTGACGCTGTCCTTCTGATAATATCTCGCCATGGAACGGTTTTTCCAGTCGGAAGGATCCGTGGAAATATCGCTGAAAAACAGCAGGTACGGCTGCGTCTGAAACAGCTCGAGCCGGACATCCGGATCGGAAGAAGAGCGCAGCGCTTCCGTCCGGGCCGCCGCTTCTTCCCCGTACCGGGCCGCTTCCCGACAGACCAGAGAATGTACGGCCGAGGTGGAGGTGAAGAAGTCCGGATCCACCTGAACATACAGAACGCTGATAAAGGCGGCCGCTGCCAGAACAGCGGCAAGGTACAGCTTTACGTTCCGGCGTTCCAGCACAGAGCCCGTACAGACGGCATCCGTGCGGACAGCATCCGCAGAATGGGCCTTTCCTGCCCGGCGGCAGAGCCATCCGGCGAGATAAAACAGGTTCCCCATGAGGAGGAGAAGAAGATCAAGAAAGATGATGTTAAAGATCCTTCCTCCTCCCACATCTCCGGTCGCATACAGACTGGGAGTGAACATGGCGGAAAGCAGGCAGAAGGAAAAGACCGGAACAAGCAGCGGGCAGGGGAAGGAAAAACGCCCGGCAGCCGTTTTCGCGGCCTCCAGGATAAAAGGGAGCAGGGCGAGAACAAACAGAAGCCAGGTCCAGTCAAACCATAGCTCCGTGATATATTCGACGCAGTAATAAAAGGACAGCAGGATCGACTTCACCACGCCGGGGCGGTTCAGCATCTCCGCCTGCCGCACGGAATTCCCGGGAGCGAGGACGTTGAGAAAAAAGGCGGCGAAAAAAAGCGCCATCGGAACCGCCAGAAGCCCGGCCTCTTTTTTCTTCCGGAAAAACAGAAGAAGAACGAATGCGGCCAGAAAAAGAACGGCGATGATCAACGCCGTAATGTAATTGCTTCCTCCCACGAAGACGGAGGCGAGGCAGATCAGAAGAAAACGCACTGCTCTTTTCAGCCCGGAACGGAAATAAGGCCTGCCGGAAGCGGAAGGACGTTCTGTGAGGTGACGGATCAGCATGCCGGCCAGAACCAGGGCGACGCTGTGAGGGATCATGTAGTGCGCGGCGCCGTTGAACCAGAAAAAAGCCTGGGTTTTGTCGATCATGCACTCCAGGGCAAAAGTCAGGTAGAGCATGGAAATGCACAGAAATATGCTGCGCCCGGTACGGACCGTTTTTCGCAGGACGACATGCAGAAAATACAGGGTGGAAGAGGACATGGCTCCGATCATGATCCAGGGGACCAGACCGTAAAACCGCTCTCCCCATATGCCGGGCTGGAGCGCCATGACGAAAATGCTGGAAAAGGTTCCCTGCCAGCCGGACCAGCGCTCGATGACCGTCCGGACAGCTCCGCCGAGAACGGCGAACACGCTGCGGCTCTCCAGCCAGGCAATATGGCTATATGCGCTGAAGCCAAAATCATCCGCACAGGGATAATCATAACGGCTGATCAGAGCCACCGGAATAAGCCCTGCGATAAAAAGCAATACTAAAAAAACAGATACCTTCGTTGCAAATTTTCCTGATTTCATACCATATTCCTCTGCTGTCAGTATTATGCCCCCGAATCATAAATATAGCATAGATGCGGGATGAAATCCATGTCTTTTCAAAGAAAACGGCCTGCTCGGTTGAAGAACCGGGCTGTTTATGGTAAGATACACATGAATATCGGGTAAAATTCTGGAAAAGATCAGAAAGAAGTCATACATGGGACGAGTGAAATACGCGGCCCGGAATATCCTGTTCGGCTATCTGAGCAATGCCGTGACGGGAGTCCTCGGGATCGCTTTACAGAAGATTTTTATCATAAAGCTGGGGGAGACCCTTCTTGGCGTCAACAGCACCTATACGAGTATTCTTTCCGTGCTTTCCCTGGCGGAGCTGGGACTGGGAACCGCGGTCAACTTCAGCCTGTACGGGCCGGTGGCCAGGGGAGATAAGGAAACGGTCAAGGCCTACATGCAGTTTTATAAAAAGGCCTATCGGGTGATCGCTCTGGTCATTGCCGTGGCCGGACTGGTGCTGGTTCCCTTCCTCCCGCATCTGATCCGGGATCCGGCGGGGATCGACAGCAGCGCCGACCTTATCAATTATTATCTGATCTTTCTGTTCAATACGGTGAGCTCCTACTTTGTGGCCTATAAGTACAGCCTGCCGAACGCGGAGCAGAAAAATTATATCCAGTCCAATGTCCTGACGCTCACCAAGATCGCGACGGTGCTGACCCAGATCGCGCTCCTTCTGCTCGTGCCTGATTTTTATCTGTACCTGCTGGCCGCCGCTGCGATCGAGCTGATCCAGAAGATTTTTGCGAATGCGTATCTGAACCGGAAATACCCGCTGCTGAAGGAAAAAAATGTGAGAAAGCTGACGCCGGCGGAGCTTTCCGACATCAGAAAAAAAACGGGAGCGCTGGTCTGCCACAAGGTGGGAGATGCCGCAAGGCTCCAGACGGATTCCATCATCATCACGGGCTTCATCAATGTCGCCATGTCCGGCTATGTGGACAACTATAATAAGGTGATAAACCTGATCGGCAATTTTGTGAATGTGATCTTCAATTCCGTGATTTCCAGCTTCGGCAATCTGATTGCCACGGAATCCGGGGAGAAGCAGTATGAGATGTTCCGTGTGTACCGCTTTTTCGCTTCATGGATATATGGCTATTCGGCCGTCGGCTTCTTTCTCCTGCTGACGCCGTTTATCTCCTGGTACTATGGAGACCGGTTTGCCCTGCCGGCGGCGGTGGTGGGGGCGATCCTGATCGACTTCTACTTTAAGGGAGAAAGAGTGGTCCTTTCCAATTATAAGACCGCGGCGGGCGTGTTTGAACAGGACAAGTTCCTGCCGCTTGTCCAGGGAGCGGTGAATCTGGTGCTTTCCATCGTGCTGGTCCGGCATATCGGGCTGCTCGGCGTCTACATCGGGACCATTATCTCCGGGCTGATCGCCAATGTGATCCGGCCCGTCATCATCTACCGTGCCTGCTTTGACAGGAAAGCGGACAGCTATTTTTATGATGCCTTCCGCTATATCGGCGTTTCCATCCTGGCTCTCGCCATATGCGTGATTGCCGGAAACGTCCTGCTTTCCACCGTAAACCTGCTTCGCATGATCGGCATGGCAATCATCGTTACGGTGGTATATAACGGAATTTTCCTTCTGTTTTTCGGAAGGACCTTTGAATTCAGATATTTGTATGGAATATTCAGAAAAAGACTGCGGTAATCGGGGGGACAGATCAATTACTGTAATAATTGTCTGAAAAGACGAAAAAGTCTGAAGCTTTATAAAAAAGACAAAAAATTTTGAAAAGTATGGAAAAAGAGAATCACATGACAGAACAGTTAAAGTATTACAGCATCCTGGGGACAAAGATCAACGTTACGGATATGGAAAAGACGGTGCGCTATATCGAAGAGCACCTGGAAGAGCTGAAGGGCCATTACATCTGTGTGTCCAACGTTCACACGACGGTAACGGCCTACCGGGACCCGCAGTACCGCGCGGTTCAGAACGGCGCGGTCATGAACATTCCGGATGGAAAGCCGCTTTCCATCGTCCAGCGCGCAGGGGGAGAGCGGGAAGCCGGGCGGGTGCCCGGCCCGGATCTGATGCCGGAAATCTTCCGCCTTTCGGAAGAAAAGGGGTACCGGCACTATTTTTACGGCAGTACGCAAAAAACGCTGGACGCGCTGCAAAAAAGACTGTCCGAGCAGTACCCGGCCATGAATATCGTAGGTATGTACTCGCCGCCGTTCCGGCCCATGACGGAGGAGGAGGACCGGGAGGCCGTGGAGAGGATCAATGCGGCGAAGCCGGATTTCATCTGGGTCGGCCTGGGAGCTCCGAAGCAGGAAAAATGGATGGCGGATCACGACGGAAGAGTCTGCGGCGTCATGCTCGGCGTGGGGGCCGGCTTTGACTTCCATGCGGGCACGGTGAAGCGGGCGCCCAAATGGATGCAGGAGATCTGCATGGAGTGGCTGTACCGGATCGGACAGGATCCGAAGCGCCTTTTGATCCGCTATCTGGATACCAATTTTTCCTTCGTATTCGACCTGATCAGGGAAGGCATGAAGAAAGAAAAGGGGATCGATGCGGCAAACCATAAGAAGTCCCTGAAGGTCGCCATGATCGGCCATAAGCGGATCCCCTCCAGAGAAGGCGGCGTGGAGATTGTGGTGGATGAGCTTTCCACCAGACTGGTGAAGCTGGGATGCAGGGTGGATGCGTATAACCGGTATGGGAGGCATACGGCGGGAAAGAAATACACCCAGTACAAAGGAAAGGAATATCACGGGATCCGCCTGATCACCATTCCCACGTTTCGAAACGGAAAGCTGAATGCCATCGTCTATTCGGTGCTTGCCGCTTTCCGCGCGCTGTTCGGAGGATATGACGTCATTCATTTTCATGCAGAGGGGCCCTGCATCATGTGCTGGCTTCCGAAGCTGTTCGGAATCCGGACCATCGCGACCATCCACGGCCTGGACTGGCAGCGGTCAAAATGGGGAAATTTTGCGACGAAGGTGCTGAAGGCCGGGGAAAAAATGGCCGTACGGCATGCGGATGAAGTGATCGTCCTTTCCCGGAATATGCAGGATTATTTTCAGAACGTCTACGGGAGGGCTACCCGTTTTATCCCGAACGGGATAAAACGGCCGGTTCTTTATGCCCCGGAAGAGATCCGGGGAAAATACGGCCTTGAAAAAGACGGCTATATCCTGTTTGTTGCCAGGATCGTTCCGGAGAAGGGACTGCATTATCTGATCGAGGCATATCAGCAGCTGAAAACGGAGAAACGTCTGGTGATCGCCGGCGGAAACAGCCACTCGCAGGCGTATATGGACGAAGTAACGGCCATGGCCCAAAAAGACCCCAGGATCCTGATGACAGGCTTTGTGGCAGGAAGGGTGCTGGAGGAGCTGTATTCCAACGCCTGCTTTTTTGTACTTCCCAGCGATGTGGAAGGAATGGCGGTAAGCCTGCTGGAGGCAATGAGCTATGGAAACTGCTGCCTGATAAGCGATATTGAGGAAAATGTGGAGGTCGTAGAGGACCATGCCGTCTCTTTCCGGAAAGGCGATGTGAAGCAGCTTCGGGAGAAAATGGAATATCTGCTGGACCATCCGGAGGTCAGACGAAGCTATCAAAAACAGGCGGCCGATTATATCTGCGGAAAATACGACTGGGATGATGTGGCAGAACAGACGCTGAGGCTGTACGAGGAGGGGATAAAAGGCTGAAAAATGCGTTTCCTCAGCAACGCTTCGGCCTGGAGGTAAAGATGAAGGTACTGATCGTCAACAAGTTTCTTTATCCGAACGGAGGATCGGAGACTTATATTTTTAAGATCGGGAAATGGCTGGCTGGAAACGGCCATGAGGTGCAGTACTTCGGCATGGAACACGAAGGGCGCATCGTTGGAAACCGCGTGGAAAGCTATACCTCAAATATGGATTTCCATACGGGAAAGCTGGAAAAGCTCCTGTATCCCCTGAAGATCATTTATTCCCTGGAAGCGAGGAGGAAGCTGCGCCCTGTGCTTCAGGACTTTGATCCTGACGTGATCCATCTGAACAATTTCAATTTTCAGCTCACCCCTTCCATCCTTTATGAGATCAGAAACCATGAAAGAAAAACCGGAAAGAAGATCCGGATCGTTTATACGGCGCATGATTACCAGCTGGTCTGCCCGAACCATCTGCTTCTGCGGCCGCGGGAGTATGAACCCTGTGAACGCTGTCTGCACAACGGCTTTGGAGAGTGCATCCGCGGAAGGTGCATCCATGGTTCTCTGGCAAAGAGTCTGCTCGGCTGTCTGGAGGGAATGCTGTACAAAGGGCTGCATGCCTATCGGAAGCTGGATGCCGTGATCTGTCCCAGCCGTTTTCTGAGGGACCGCCTGGCCTCCCATGAGGACCTGAGGGACAAGCTTCTTGTCATGCACAATTTTGTGGACCCCATAGAGACGGAGGGAGATCTGCGGGACGATGCGGCAGGAAGCTATGTGCTCTATTTCGGACGTTTCTGCAGGGAAAAGGGAGTCGATACGCTGCTTCGGGTATGCCGCAGCCTTCCGGATATTCCCTTTATCTTTGCGGGAAGCGGTCCGATGGAAGAGGAAGTAAATGCGGCAGGAAATGTGGAAAACCGGGGGTTTGTGTCCGGAGAAGCGCTCTGCCGTCTGATCACGGAGGCGGCCTTCTGCATCGTGCCTTCCGAGTGGTATGAAAACTGTCCCTTCAGCGTGATGGAAAGCCAGATCTACGGAACCCCGGTGCTGGCTTCTTCCATCGGCGGAATACCGGAGCTGGTGAAGGACGGGGAAACCGGCGAGCTGTTTGCACCGGGAGATGCGGATGAACTGAGAGAGAAAACAGACCGGCTGTGGAGGGACAGAGACCGGCTGGAAAAGTACAGGCAGAACTGCCGCAGCGTTCGGTTTGATACGACGCAGGAGTACTGCGAAAAGCTGATGGAGGTATATGAACATGGCAGAGCGGCTGCGGAGCAATAAGAAAATATGGCTGGCGATCGCGGCTCTGGAAATCCTGCTGATATGTCTGGCCGGTTTCCTTTACAGCAGAAGGGAGCCGGTGGAGCTTTCCTTTACGCAGGATGATCTCTTTTATGAATCGGGAGAACGAGGCGCCTATCTGGACAGAAGCGTCAGCAGCGCCTACATTGCGACGGAGGTGTTTACGCTTCCGAAGGGACTGTATACGCTGAGAGTCAGCTACCAGTATTCCGGACCGGTTAAAATTTTTGCTGCATACACGGATGAGCGCTATAACTACAATGCGAGCGGAGACATTACGGCCACAGTACGAAACGGAAGCATCTGTGATTTTGCCGTCACATCTTCTGAACGCCCTATGCAGATCAGAGGAAGACTGCAGCAAGATGCGGACGACAGCGCTTATCTCCTGATCACGGGGATCGAGATCACGGATTCTCCGCTCGCTCTCCGGAATTTTGTGTTCCGTCTGTTTCTTCTCTTACTTCTGATCGATCTTGCGGCTCTGACCGTTCTCTTCTGGAAACGCCTGCGTCTGCTGCCGGCATTGGCAGGAGAAGGAGGAAGGATCGGAAGAACCCTCGCCGTGCTGATATTCGTTTCCAGCATCCCGCTCATGACAGGCTATCTGCTGGACGGGCATGATCTTCCGTTTCACCTGATGCGGATCGAAGGGGTGAAAGCGGGACTGCAGGCAGGTGCCTTTCCGGTACGGATCCAGCCGAACTGGCTGAACGGGCATGGATATGCGGCGTCCATTTTTTACGGAGATCTGCTTCTGTATATTCCCGCGGTACTGCGGATGTTCGGCGTATCCATACAGGCCTCTTATAACTTCTATGTCCTGCTGATCAATACGGCGACGGTATTTCTGGCTTATTTCTGCTTTTCCAGGATGAGCGCGCCGAAGGCAGGCCTCGTTGCGGCCGCTCTGTATACGCTGAATATTTACCGCCTGACCTGTATCTATACCAGATCGGCTGTGGGGGAATATTCCGCCATGGTGTTTCTTCCTCTGGTCCTGTACGGATTATGGAAGGTTTATATGCTGCCGGAGGATTCCAGGGAACACAAAAATAGCTGGATCACGATCGCGGCAGGCTATACGGGGCTGATCGTTACCCACATGATCTCATGTGAGATGGCTGCCCTGTTCACGGCCCTCGCCTGCCTGCTTCTCTGGAAGAAGACTTTCCGGCTCAGGAATTTCAGGGTATTATTTACTTCCGTAGCCGTTATGGTGCTGCTGAACCTGTGGTTTCTGGTACCCTTTGCGGATTATATGGCAAACGGCGTATATAACCTGAACAGCCCGGATGCTTATACGGAATACCGCCTGGATGAGAGAACGACCTTTCCGGCGCAGCTTTTTATGACCGAGTATGCAGAGACGGAAGGCGCCTATTCTTTTTCGAGAGGAACGGTGGAGGAAATGCCTCAGACCATAGGCGCAGCATTTCTGCTGCTTGGGATCGTCTGGTTTGTGGTGCGCCTGGGAAAGAAGGAGGAAAATGAAAGAGACAGGAGGGAGGAAGGAATATGTCTGACGTTCGGACTTCTCAGTCTGCTTTTTACGACCTTTCTTCTTCCCTATACTCCTTTGGCCCGGATTTTTCCCTTCCTGGAATTCCCGGAAAGAAGCATTCAGTATCCCTGGCGCTTCCTGAGTATGGCAGGTGTGTTTTTCTGCTGGTTTGCGGCTATCTTCTTTAAGAAAAGCTGGCTGGACGGAGCGAAGAAGCAGTGGATGGCGGGGGCGCTCCTTCTGGTGGCATTTTGGCAGGGCCTTTCCTATATGAGCGGCGTATTGAATGAAACATCACCCTTTTTTATCTATCAGGAGGGAAATCTGACGTCGATGGAAGTGAGTAATGCTGAATACCTGCCTTATGGAAGCGATGTGAACGATTATGTGCCCATGCCGACCTATGATCCCGGGGTTCTGCAGGTATCTGCCTGGAACAGCGCTGAGGACGGCGTACATGTGACGCTGGCCAATCTCACCGGGCAGGAGCAGAAGATAGAAGTGCCGCTGGTATATTATAAAGGGTATCATGCGTGGGCGGACGGAGAGGAACTGGCAACGGAGCCGGGAACATCATCGAGGATCACTGTGCGGATCCCTTCCGGATTTGAAGGGGAGATTCTGGTTGGTTTCCGGGAACCCTGGTACTGGAGGATCTGCGAAGCGGTTTCGCTTCTCATGCTGCTTGGGATCGTGGTTCGTCTGGGAAAGGAATATGGATGGGCCGAGAGGATAGGAAGAAGAAAGGGAAGACAGGGATAAAGTTGAAAAGTACAGTGGAGGAAAGGAAATGGACTATATTTCTTACCCATTTGTGTTTTTCCTGGCAGTTACTCTGCTTGGCTTTTATTTGGTAAAAAAAAGGCATCAGTGGAAAATTCTTTTAATCGCCAGTATCGTGTTTTATATGTCCGCAGGGGTATCGAATATTGTATACATCCTGCTTCTGTCGCTTTGCACGTGGATAACAGCAAGGTATCTGGGAAAAAGGCGCAATGCTATAGGAAAGATGAAATTTATTTTGATAGCGGCTGTGCTTTTGAACATTGGCCTATTAATTTTTCTAAAATGGGGAGGGCTGGGGGTCAGCTTGCTTAACCGGATGTTTGGGAGAAGCTGGGGATGGAAATTCGTGCTTCCGCTTGGAATTTCATTTTTTACCTTTCAAAACGCAGGATATCTGATTGATGTATATCGAGGAAAATGTAAAGCGGAAAAAAGTTATTGGAGATACCTGCTTTTTTCCACTTATTTTCCATATATTTTTTCTGGTCCCATAAATCGTTATGGAACGTTGGCCGGTCAGTTCTATACACCTAAAACATGGAACTGGAGTTCCTTTTATTGTGGAATTCTGAGAATTTTGTGGGGAATGCTGAAAAAGCTGATTTTGGCCGATAGAGCAGCAGTTTTTGTAAATGAAGTCTTCAATCAGTATTATATGTACCGTGGGGCCTATATTGTTATGGCTGTGGTTTTGTTTACTTTACAGTTATATATGGACTTCAGTGGCTGCATGGACATAGTGCTGGGAATTTCCAAGCTGTTTCAGGTCGAGCTTCCGGAGAACTTTGCAGCGCCTTTTTCAGCAAGATCAACAGCAGATTTCTGGAGAAGATGGCATATTACATTGTCTGCCTGGTTCAGAGATTATATCTATATTCCGTTAGGGGGAAACAGAAATGGTAAGATAAAAAAATATATTAATATCATGGTGGTATTTCTATTCTGCGGAATGTGGCATGGCAGTGGAATTACCTTTCTGATTTGGGGAGGTTTGAACGGAATATATCAGATCATTGGAGATATTACAGAAAGTCTGAGAAAGCGCTTTTGTAAAGTCGTAGGTCTGGGAACCGATACCTTTGGGGCAGGAATACGAAAATCGTTTATCACTTTTGTGCTTGGAGAGATTGCATGGCTATTCTTCAGAGCCGATGGATTGAGAGAAGCCCTGTATATGCTGAGAAGAATGGTGACCGGATGGAATCCCTGGATTTTTACGGATGGAGGTCTGTTCAGTGTGGGGCTGGATGGGCTGGACTTTGTGATACTGGCGGTCGGAACGATTTTTGTGGGGATGGTTTCAAAGCTGAATATTAAAAAGGATCTTCAGAGAGAGTTTTTGAGGCAAAGTCCATATTTTCAGTATGTAATTGTTTCCTTCAGCGTATTTCTGCTGTACCTGTTTGGCATATATGGCCCCGGATTTGATGCTTCCGGTTTCATTTATTACAATTTTTAGAAAGCAGGGATTTTTAAATGAAAAAAAGGCTGCTCACTCTTTTAGGAATTCTGATATTTTTCCTGAGTATTGTCGGAATCGGCAAGATTATGAAGGCCAATTACGACGGGAATCAGTCCATGGAAGGATTTTATGCGCTGGATAAAAATACGGTTGATGTTATGTGTTATGGAAGCAGCCACGTTTATGCGGGAATCAGCCCGGTTGTATTGTGGGAGGAATATGGGATTAGTAGCTATGATCTGGCAGGTACTTATCAGCCGTTGTGGAATACCTATTATAATATGAAGGAAACATTAAAATATCAGAAGCCGGAGGTTATGATTGTAGATTTATATGGAATAACATCACAGAATGAATATTCAGAGACAACAAACTTTATAAAAAATGTCAGCAGTATGCGCATGTCATGGAATAAAATTCAAAATATATGTGCAAGCGTACCCCCGGAAAAATTTCTGACATATTTCTTTGAGTATCCGTTGATACATGATAGTTATACGGAAATTTCGCAGGGTAATTATGAGGAGGAGGTAAATAATATTGGAGGAGATTGCTTTAAGGGATTTCGGCCTTCATTCGAAGTGACTCGCTTTGATCAATTGGAAGATATAAAAAAAGTAAAAGAGAAAACTGATCCGGGAGAAAAAAACAGGGAATATTTGCAGAAAATGGAGGAACTGGCAGAAGAAAATGGAATCGAATTGGTTTTTCTGGTGGTTCCGTATGCGGGAATTAATGCGGAGCATCAGGCCTGGTATAACTGGGTAAAAGACTGGGCAGAAGAAAGAAAAATTGCTTTTCTGGATGGAAACTGTATGTTGGAAGATATGCAATTTGACATAAATACAGGTTTTGCAGAGGAATCCCATCTAAATTACACTGGTGCAGAATGCTTTACGCATTACCTGGGAGAATATCTGGCAGAACATTATTCGCTGAAGGACAGACGGAAAGAGGGAGGCTATCAGTCGTGGCAGAAATACAGTGACTGCTGGGAGAGATATATATGGGGAAGAAGCATATCTGAGATTGGTGATCTGAAGGAATATGTGGATATGATTTCAACTGGAACAGACTATATTCTGGCCATCAGCATGGACGGAGAATATGAAAGCCTGGGGCAGGATCTGGAGCAGCTGAAGAAGTTGGGACTTACTTCGGAGGACTTAAAAAGAGGAGGATGCTACGCGATAAAAAATAACAGAGTTCTATATCAATCTCCCGATGAAGAGGAATATTTATGGTATATGGAAATGGGATCTTATGATCTGGCAGTAAGGAGAGAATATGGACAGAGGCCGCAGATTGTGGTGAATCGGGCGGTGGAGAATGCGATAGAGAACGGAATTAATATTTATGTATATGACTGCATATTGGATAGAAGTGTAGATTCCGTAGGCTTCAGCGTTAGACTGAATGAAGCGATAAGATAAGGCGGGGAAGCGGACAGAGAAAAATTTTCTGGAGATAGAGGAGTCTGGAAAGTGGGAAAAAAAGATATAAATGAGAAACAGGTTGCAGTAAAGTTTGAAGAGCTTTTTTACTATTTATTCCTGATCATTACAATGGGAGCAAAGGGAATCGGGCTGACGGAAGGGCAGAGGGTATTTACGCTCTGTCTGTCCGCAGCATATTTCTGTTTTCTTCTGAAGCTGCTTTTTACGGAGTACAGTGTAAAGGAGTGGTGTGTGAACGCCGGGCTTCTTCTGATGGCGGTCCTGATCCGGAAAAGCTCGGGAGAGACGGCAGCGCTGGCGGCTGTCTGCATGATAATCGGAATGAAGAACGTCCCTCTTGCGCGCGTTATGAAGCTGACGCTTGTGGTCTGGGGAACGACATTTCTGTTTTCCGTGTTCCGCGGAGTTATTGGCTGGGGAGACGGGGTGGTCGTGGTCCACTCCAAGCTGGGACTGGGACCGGTCATTCGTTATTCCCTCGGCTATACGCATCCGAATGTCCTGCATGTCACCTATTTCGTCGTAGTAATGCTCCTGCTTTATTCGCTGAAGGTTACGGGAAAGAAGCTTTGGGGCCTTTCTGCTCTGCTGTTTCTGGGAAATCTCTATATTTTTCTCTATTCTATCAGTTATACGGGGATCATCATCGTAACCTTCTACCTTGGCATGAACCTGTATCTGGATGTCAGAAAGAGGCTGTCCCGTATAGAAAAGCTTCTGCTCCAGTGTATCGCTCCGTTCTGCATTCTGTTTCCGATTGCGGGGCCGCTGCTGATAACCGGAAAGGCATTTGATTTCTTCAACCGGTTATTATCCACCCGTTTTCAGCTTGTTTATTACTTCTTTCATACATTCCGCCTGTCGTTGTTCGGGACCAGGACAGTGACTCCGTCGGACGCGCATCTGACGCTCGACAGTTCTTTTGCCTATCTGCTGATGTACTATGGCATTGTGGCTTTCGTTCTGTTTGTGACGACATTCCTGATGACCATATCCAGGAGCGTCAGAGAGGACCGAAGAAAGGATACGGCAGTTTTAACGGCAACGGCTCTTGCAGCAGTAACGGAGCAGTTTCTGTTTAATCTTTCCTTTAAAAACATTTCCCTGTATTTTGTGGGAGATTTCGTGTATAATAATCTGCTGACAGGTAAAAAAGAGTCTATATGGAATAAGAGAAAGGCACTGGTCAGAGTGAAATGGGAGGAAACGGGGCTGAGTTTTTCGACAGACTGGATCGGGAAGCTTCGGGAGATCAGCCGCTCTGTTTCTTTTGGAAAATGCTTTTTTGCAGGCCTTCCGGCTGCTGTTATTGCGGCAGCGCTGTTTTTGGCATTCTGGGATAAGCCGGATTCCGTGTTCGTCAACCGAGGAACTTCTGATTATGACGGAGAATATTTCCTGGCCCAGGAGGACTGGGACAGATCGGCAGAGAACAGCCTGTTTATAGGGGATATGTCGACGGGAGAGAAAATCTATGAGTTTACGGGAAATATTGTTGTCCTTGAAGAGATCCGGGGCCTGAGCAGCAGTCTGGTATGGGGAGAGGCAGGAGGTATGCTGGCTGCCGCTGTCTGGCAGGCAGGAAGAACGAACAGGAGAAAGGTTCGGAAGGGAAGACACGATGAATAGAATCAAAATTGCGGAGAAAAGAGAGATGGACCGGAATATCAAATGGATGGATAAGATCAGCAGACAGAAGAAGCAGGCATTTATTTTTACGGTTATCTTGATGATTGCCGTACATTTCTATGCCTTTTCCAACATGATCATAAATCATGACTGTGTAAATGCAATCCTTGGCAGGTAGAGTACGGAGCATTACTTCTGTATGACAATGAGGAGGTCCGGGAAATGCCCGTATATCCCGAAAGCGGTTCGATCCGCAGAATCGGCGGGCAGGTTGTCGTGAAGCTGCCGGGGTAACAAACAGGATCAGAGGTAACTGATGAAACAGAAGATAAAAGAGTGGCTGCTGAAGCAGTCGTTATACCAGAATCTGAAACAGGCATTACTCATAGTGACGGTCTTTTTTGCGTTTCTGATCAGCGTGTGCATTGGAAGAAGCGAAGATCTGAAAGGGCATATTGTTTTTCTGGTGCTTACATGGATCAGCGGAGCTGTTTGTGTGATCGGTTGGACCGATGTGGCCAGAAGGAAGATCTGCTGTTTCCTGTACGGAACCGGCAGAAAACGGGCGAGAAAAAGAAAGTGGAAGCTCGGATGCTTTCTGGTCCTTCTGTATACGGTCATGATCCGTCTGCCGCAGCTTGGAGATATTCCCAGGTTCGACGGGCTGGCCTACTATAATATGCTGTCAGAAGCGTGCCGAAGCTATGATTTTACATTTACAGGCTTTCTGAACGGTTTTCGAATGGCATCTCATCCTACGCAGGGATATATGGGACTTCTGGCCATCGGGAGGTTCCTGGATCCGACCGGGTATACAGGGATCATGCTGGTTAATCTGATCCTTGCGGCAGCTACATCCCGCTGCGTTTTTATGATCCTGAGGAAGCTTATAAAAGGAGTATCGTGGAAAGCCATTACGGCAGTTTCCATACTTATGACGTCAGTTCCTTCCTATCTCGGCACCTTTTCCTATATGAATCCGGATATGGGACTGATCTATTTCTTTTTGATGGCGGTATACTGTATGCTGTACAGCCGTTACATCCTTATGATCTTTTCACTGCTGCTTCTCGCCCTGACCAAAGAAGCGGGCATGGTCATAGCTGCAGCTTATCTGACGGGAATGGCTCTGTGGCTGATGTGGGAAAAAAGGCGGACGATCATAAATGGGGTGACCAGGAAGAGACTTTTTTACGCGGGATTTGCAGGAATCATTCTGCTGCTCGTGGCGGTGACGGGAATTTATATTGTTCTTGGCGGAACGGTCTGGAATTATCAGAGGGAAGAGATCGAATATTTTGGCACGATAGGCTTCCATCCGGAGTTCATTGTCTTTAAGCTGAAGGAATATTTCCTGTTGAATTTCAGCTGGATAGCGGTGCTGCTCATCCTTTCCGGGCTGATCTTCCTTTGGAGAAAAAAAGGAGAGCTTCTTCTGCGCAGCAGGGAAAAAGCGGTCATATGCGGAATCCTGGCAGCGTATGCAGCGATAGCCATATTTTACAGTCTCTACGTTAACTTTCCGCATCCGCGATATACGATCATCCTGGATGTGATCCTGTGGATGACGGCTGTCGGAGTTTCGGGAAAAGCAGCGGTGGTGATGATCCGGGAAAAAGGATGGAAGGACCTCATATATCGCCGGGCCGCATTGGGAGGCTGTGTTCTTTTGCTCATTCAGTCTTATATGACGGTCGATCCCATATCTGTCCTTTCTTTTACACATGAGCCGACGGGAGCCGGCTGGCTGCTGGATATATATACGGAATTCATCGGATGGACGGGAGGCGGCGACTCAACCGTTTATAACAATCAATACAGGTTTCCGGCCACAGCATATGATTATATCCTGCGGGACGTTCATTATGATGAGGGGATGGACGTGATCATGCTCGGCGGTCTGGATGAACTGGACGATCCTCTTTGGGATAAGAAAAAAGAGGAAAGGACCTTTGAAGAAAATGAAGATACGATCGTGATCAGCAGCATTTCTTTGGATAATCTGGATGAAGCATCTGAAAAAAAAGAAAAAGCGGTATTCCTTTATGCTCCGGCTTTTGGAGGAGACCGGGATTGGGAGCTGGAGACGGTTGGAGAATATTACGATGTAGTGTATAATGGAACCGTCTATATCCCGGGGGGAGGAATTGTAGAATATTGGAAATGCAATCTGAAGGAAATGTCATAATGGATGAAAGCAGAAGAGAAGAAAGGCGTAAAAAGAGAAAAGAGAGAAGAAAAAAGAATCTGCTCTATACCGGAGGCGGAATTCTGGTTTCGATCCTGTTTCTCGTCGTGCTGACGCTGACAGGGCAGATGGGAGTCAGAACCACCCTTGGCGTTGCCTCTGTGGAAAAATATGAGCTTCTGGATATTGACTGGATTGAGCAGGAGATCCGGGTCAATTATAATTATCTGGATGCTTTATACCTGTTTGTCGTGAATATAGAAGAAGAGCAGGAAGGAATTCTTCAGCTGGAGCTGATTCGCGAAGGAGGAAAAGAAGTTTTTTCCAGGGACTATCCTTTGAAAAAGATCAGGGCCGGAGAGTTTCAGAAATTTCCCGTCCATAAGTTCCTGAAGCCGGGAAGCTATACTTTAAGGATCAACTATTATGGAGATGTTCCGGAATATGGGGTCCCGAAGCTGATGGCACTGGAGAATACGAATAATCTGGAAGTAACGGGAACCTGTTACAATTGGGGAGAAGCTCTGCAGGAGAATATTGCTCTGGGATATGATTATTACCAGATTCCATATGCTCTGTGGATCGCGATCGCGGCAGTGATTCCGCTGTTTGCTTTTCTTATATCAGATGCAGACTGAGAGAGTGCGGAGGAGAATGATGAAGAAGATAAGCATAATGATCCCTTGTTATAATGAAGTGGAAAATGTGGTGCCGATCAGCGAGGCGGTGGTCAGGGTTATGACGGAACGGCTCCCGCAGTACGACTATGAAATTCTGTTCATAGATAATTGTTCCAATGATGGGACGAGGGATAAAATCGAAGAAATATGCGGTAAAAACAAAAAGATCAAAGCGATCTTCAATGTGACCAATTTCGGCCAGTTCAATTCGCCGTTTTACGGCATGTGCCAGACGACCGGAGACTGTACCATCAGCCTCTGCTGCGATTTTCAGGATCCTCCGGAAATGATACCGGTGTTCGTAAAAAAATGGGAGGAGGGTCATAAGATCGTAAGCGGGATCAAGACCTCCAGCAAGGAATCCCGGTTTATGTATACCCTGCGCACGTTTTACTATAAAATGATGCGGCATTTTTCGGACGTGAGGATGATCGAGCATTTTACAGGCTTTGGTCTATATGATAAAACCTTCATATCTCTTCTGAAGGAACTGGACGACCCGATCCCCTTTGTACGGGGAATCGTCGCAGAGTACGGTTCCGGCTTTAATATGATCGAAGTGGAGTATGAACAGCCGAAGCGCCGGGCAGGAAAAACGCACAATAATTTCCTGAGCCTGTATGACGCCGCGATGCTCTCCATCACTTCTTACACCAAAATGGGACTGCGGGTGGCCACGCTGATCGGCTTCCTGTGTTCCGCCGTCAGCCTTTTGATCGCTCTGGTTTATCTGATCATGAAGCTCTGCAGGTGGGAGAGCTTTCAGGCCGGATATGCGCCTATGATCCTGGGAATCTTTGTCCTAGGCTCTCTGCAGCTGTTCTTTATCGGACTGCTGGGAGAATATATTCTGAACATCAATACCCGTGTGATCCACAGGCCTCTTGTGGTGGAAGAAAGACGGATCAATTTTGAGGAAGAAGACCAGAAGAAAACGGAAGAGAAACAGGAGGACAGGGAGGAAAAGAGATGCGAAGAGTCGTGATAACCGGCGCTACCGGAGCGATCGGCATGGCCCTGATCGGGCTTTGCATCACAAAGAAGATCGAGGTTCTTGTATTATGCCGGAAGGATTCCCGGAGAAATGCGAGAATACCGGAACATCCCCTGATCCATATGCAGGCCTGCAGCCTGGAGCAGATGAAGGACTGGCGGCCGGACAGCGGAGAAGGATATGAGGTCTTTTATCATTTTGCCTGGGCGGGGACCACAGGAGCGGCCAGAAACGATATGTACCTGCAGAACAAAAATGTGGAGTATACGCTGGATGCGGTCAGGCTGGCAAAACGTCTGGGATGTCATACCTTCGTGGGGGCAGGGTCTCAGGCAGAATATGGGCGGGCAGAGGGAAAGCTGAACGAGAACACCCCTGTCAGACCGGAAAATGGCTACGGGATTGCGAAGCTGTGCGCAGGGCTGATGAGCAGAGAGGAATGTCACAGTCTGGGCATGAAGCATATCTGGACCAGGGTATTGAGCGTTTATGGGCCTTACGACGGAGAGCATTCCGTGATCATGTCTTCTATCCGGGAGCTTCTGGGAGGAAGAGAGCCCGAGCTGACAGCGGGGGATCAGATCTGGGATTATCTTTACAGCGGGGATGCTGCCAGGGCGTTCCTTCTGCTGGGAGAAAAGGGCAGGGATGGAGCGGCTTACTGCATCGGAAGCGGAGAGGAGAGGCCTTTGAAGGAGTATCTGTATCTGCTGCGGGATGCGGTTAATCCCGCACTTCCGCTGGGGCTGGGGAAACGCCCCTATGGCGGAAAGCAGGTGATGCATCTGAGCGCGGATATTACCCGCCTTCAGGAGGACACCGGGTTTAGTCCGGAGGTTCCCTTTGAGGAAGGGATCAGGAAGACGGTGGAGTGGGGAAAGTCCGTGTGGGGATGACATGTAATATCCGGCAGGAGAACCCGAAGGAGGGGACTGCCGGATATTGATTATATGTAACAAGTAAAGAGTGGCATTGGCAAGCCAGTGTCATTATAGCTTAAGCATTAAGATTCTATGTTTTTCATATCTCGTATCACGTATTGAGGAGAGTTATTTAAGCTAATGTATATTCTGCCTAAATATTCTCCGATCATTCCCAAATTGCATAAAATAAATCCTCCTATTATGGATACGGCCGCTATAGTTGAACTCCATCCTGTTGGAACTGCAGGATTTAGAATTTTATTAATTAGTATGAAAATGACGTAGAAAAAGCCAAAAACAGCAAGCAGAACACCCGAAAAAGTTGCCAACCGCAGCGGGACAATGGAAAAAGCAGTAAATCCATTCAGCCATAAAGCCAAAAGCTTGCGGAAGGTATAACCGGATTTACCAATTGTACGCTCCCTATGTCTGACCGGAACTGTTGCGATATTCTGAGTCGCCCGGAAGATCAGGCCTATCAGATAAGTATAAGAATTTTGATACCTGCATACCTCTTCTATAATAAATCTTTTGGCAGCAAAATAGCTTGTTACCATTAATCCTTTCGGCTTTCCCAAAAGCTTTTCACACATATATTCATTGACCATACTTCCCAGATTGCGGAATTTATTATGCATCTTATGGTCATAGGAAGCATAAACCACATCATATCCTTCCTCCAGCTTCTGGATCAAGGAAGGAAATTCATTTGCCGGAGTCTGACCGTCATCATCCAGAGAGATGATGACATCTCCTTCGGTATGGCGATATCCTGCCATCAGCGCAGAATGTTGTCCGAAATTTTTAGCCAGACAGATTCCTTTAATCCTGCTGTCGGTCTGACATAACTTTTCGATTTCCTGCCAGACATGGTCTGGGGAACAGTCATTGACCAGAATAATTTCATAATCGTATTTGCCTGCGGAAGCGGTTTCAACGATTTCATCCACAACTCCGGCAATTGTTTTCTCTGATCCATAACAGGGAATTACAAATGAAATTTTCATTCTACACTATTTCCTCCTGCTGCTTATTTTTCGCGGTCCTATGTCAGCAATAAAACTTATGGATCAGATCGGTAATATAGCTGATTTCAGATTCTGTTAAGCCATAGTACATAGGAAGCCTTAACAGGCGTTCGCTTTCTTTTGTTGTATATCTGTCCTCACCATGAAATCTTCCGTATTTCTTTCCGGCAGGCGCCGTATGAAGCGGAATATAGTGAAAGACGGAAAGAACTCCGTTCTTTTTCAGATATTCAATCAATGCGGTACGTTCAGAAAGATCCCTTGCCTTGATATAGAACATGTGGGCATTATGTACACACCCCGATGGGATGACAGGAAGCTCAAGCATTTCTTTCTCTTTTAAATCTTTCAGAGATTCATAATACTGCTTCCAGGAGGCAAGACGATTTTCGTTGATCTCATCAGCAAGTTCAAGCTGTGCCCACAGGTATGCAGCATTCAGGTCGCTGGGCAGATAGGAAGAGCCGTAATCAACCCAGGTATACTTATCTACCTGTCCCCTGAAAAACTTGCTTCTATCTGTTCCTTTTTCTCTGATGATCTCAGCTTTTTCAATATTATCGGGATTTTTGATCAACAGAGCACCGCCTTCTCCCATGCTGTAATTTTTGGTCTCGTGAAAACTATAACAGCCATAATCGCCGATGGTTCCTAGGGGCTGCCCTTTGTATTGGCTCATAACGCCCTGCGCAGCATCTTCAATGACCGTCAGATGGTGTTTTTTTGCAATCTCCATGATGGAATCCATCTCACAGGACACACCTGCATAATGAACAGGAACGATCGCTTCTGTCTTATCTGTAATAGCATCCTCAATCAGGGTTTCATCTATATTCATTGTATCCGGACGAATATCTACGAAAACAGCTTTTGCACCACGGATTACAAAAGCATCCGCTGTTGATACAAAAGTAAAAGAGGGCATGATTACTTCATCACCTTCGCCGACACCGCAAAGGAGTGCGGCCATTTCCGTGGCGTGGGTGCAGGAAGTGGTCAAAAGAGCCTTGGAAGTACCGGTTTTTTCTTCAATCCATTGATTACAACGTTTGGTAAACATACCATCTCCGCAGATTTTGTGGGCGTCTATTGCCTGTTTCATATACTCCAGTTCTTTTCCTGTGTAAGGGGGGATATTAAAATTAATTTTCATTTTTAACTACTCCTTTCTAATCTGGTAATGAGGGATCATATTCTCCCAGTTTGACAACCATTACACCTTCAATCATGCCAATTGAATCTTCAGCAGGAAAACAGCTTCTTTGAGAAAACTCTTCTGTAGATGCTAATTCTCTTATACGATCCTGCATTCCATTAGCATAATAATTTAAAGTGACACCACAAAACTGCTTTATATATCTTCCCCAACCATCGCTATTTTCCCAGATTTCTGGCCAAACTCCATTTTGGGTAAATGTACTTCCTGGACTGGCTTCTACTAACTTTGCATTTAAACGAGAGTTTTGTATTTCCGGTTGGCCAATAAAACATACCTCTGTGTTATATGTAAATTCGTCATGCTGTTCTAGTTGTATTAAAATCCGAGAGGCTAATTCTTTTGTTTGAATATAGGTTTCATTTAATAACATATTGCAATATTCGGCCGAACGGTGTGAAGATTTCGCTTCAGACGGTGTGACGGTTTCGGCTTGATCGGTGCGGTGTTTTCGGATAACGGTGTGACTGCCGGGTTGATATGGTAAACTCTTTCTTGCAGCAA
>DWWH01000073.1 GCA_019119815.1 Candidatus Eisenbergiella intestinipullorum
ATCCCGGAATGCTTTCGCATTCCGGGACGGACTCTCATAGTTCCGCGGTACCACCCGCATTGACAAGGCGGCACTTCCAACAAAATGCTTCTTCGCCTTATCCACTCTTACGCTTAACGCGCGTTCACGTACTACCCTACGCTTCTGTCCGCGAAACAGGCGCAGCGTCTGCCGGACAGAACTTTCAGATAATCAGCTCCCGGGTGTTCCCATAACCAGCTTTCACAAGCAGCGCTCTCAGTCGGTGACGCCGCATTCCTGTCGCTTCCCCTGATCAGAGTCCCGTTCGATGCCTTTTTGAAAATTTATGGGTTAATGCTATCACAGCGCTTTTAAAAATGCAAGTACCTTTTTGCAAAAAAATTTTGGAAAGCTACTGACAGATCTGCAGGTATCTGCCTACAGCGCCTTAATCCGGTCCACGGCCTGTACCGTATTCTCCCAGGTGCCGAAGGCGGTCAGGCGGAAGTAATGCTCGCCGCTGGGGCCGAAGCCGGAGCCGGGAGTGCCCACCACATGGGCGTTTTCCAGCAAATAGTCAAAGAATTCCCAGCTGGTCATCTGACCCGGAGTTCTCAGCCACACATAGGGAGAGTTGACGCCGCCGTAAACCTCGTAACCGGCCTCCTTCAGGCCGTTCAGGATATAGGAGGCGTTTTTCATATAGTTGCCCACCATTTCACGGACCTGGGCCTGCCCTTCGGGCGTGTAGACAGCCTCTCCGGCCCGCTGGACGATGTAGGGCGCGCCGTTGTATTTGGTGCCGTGTCTCCTGGCCCAGAGGGAATTGAGGGACACACCGTTCTGATCCTTCAGGTCCTTCGGCACCACGGTATAGGCCAGGCGCAGGCCGGTAAAGCCGGCGTTTTTGGAGAAGGAACGCAGCTCGATGGCACAGGTACGGGCGCCTTCGCACTCATAGATGCTGTGAGGAATGTCCGCTTCAGAAATATAGGCCTCATAGGCCGCGTCAAAAATGATCACGCTGCCCTCTCTGTTGGCATAATCCACCCATTCCTGCAGCTGTGCCTTCGTCAGCGTCTCACCGGTGGGATTATTGGGGAAGCACAGATAGATCAGATCCGGGCGCTCCTTCGGCAGCTCCGGGACAAAACCGTTTTCCGCCGTGCAGGGCATGTAGATCACATCGCTCCAGGTCTCCGCAGCGGCATCATAGGTTCCCGTTCTGCCCGCCATCACGTTGGAATCCACGTATACCGGATAGACGGGATCACAGACCGCGATCCTGCTGTCCGCCGCGAAAATCTCCTGAATATTGGCGGAATCCGACTTGGCGCCGTCAGAAACGAAAATCTCATCCGGGCCAACGTCGCAGCCGCGGGCGGCAAAATCGTTCTCCGCGATCGCCTTTCTTAAGAATTCATAGCCCAGATCCGGCGCATAGCCATGAAAGGTAGATGCGTTTCCCATCTCGTCCACCGCCTTATGGAGGGCTTCGATGACAACAGGGGGCAGAGGCTGGGTCACATCGCCGATGCCGAGGCGGATCACAGTCTCTTCAGGATGTGCCGCCGTATAGGCGCTCACTTTTTTCCCAATGGTGGAAAACAGATAGCTGCCGGGCAGCTTCAGATAATTTTCATTCACTCGAAACATGATTTTCTCCTTCCGTTTTTTCGTAAAAGCCGTCACCGTCCGGGGCGTTACGGCCACTCAACCTGTCCCTCGAACACCGTTTCCGCCGGGCCCGTCATGAATATTTCTCCCGTATTTTCATCCCACTCGATCTGAAGGACTCCGCCCAGCACATGGACGGAAACGTTTCTTTCCGTCAGGCCGTTCAGCACGCAGGCCGCCACAGCCGCGCAGCAGCCGGTTCCGCAGGCCAGCGTTTCCCCGCTGCCCCGCTCCCACACGCGCAGTTCCAGACTGCCCCGGTCGATCACGCGGATGAATTCCGTATTCACGCGTTCCGGAAACATGGGATGATTTTCAAATTTGGGGCCGATCTCCGCAAGAGGCAGACTCGCCACATCCTCCGCCAGCACCACCGCGTGGGGATTTCCCATGGATACGCAGCTCATCCTCCACTGTCGGTCCGCCACAAAAACGGGCCAGTCCAGCACCTGCTCCTCGTCAGAAAGCACGGGGATCTCTTCCGCCTTCAGGATCGGGCGGCCCATGTTCACGCGCACCCGCTCCACCTGTCCGTCTGTCACGTACAGTTTCAGCTTCTTTACGCTGCCGGCGCTCACCACGGTGATCTCCGTCTGATCCGTCAGATGTCTGTCATAGACGAATTTCGCCACACAGCGGATGCCGTTCCCGCACATCTGCGCGCGGCTTCCATCCGCATTGTACATCTCCATTTCAAAATCCGCCTCCTGTGACGGATTGATGAAAATCACGCCGTCGCCGCCGATGCCGAAATGGCGGTCGCTCATCCTGCGTACAAAGTCCGGCTTCTCTTCCTGCGGGATCTTCTGTGTAGAGCCGTCAATATAGATGTAATCGTTGCCGCAGCCCTGCATTTTTGTAAATTCAATCTTCATTGTTACCTCCATGCCGAAGCATTGTCAAACGCGGTACTAATACCGCATGGCGGTAAGGACCATCCTTGCGGTCTCCGCCATGTTGTTTCCGCTGTCCATGCTGCTTTTCTGCAGATACCGGTGCGCTTCTTCCTCTGTCATCCGGTTTCGGGTCATGAGAAGCTCCTTTGCCTGTCGGATCGCCTCCCTGTCCTCCCCATCCCTCTGTCTTGGCTTCTGCCGTCTCCTGCGTCTCACCCGCTCCAGAGACTGGCACATCATTCCGACAGTGCTCACCAGCTCGTTTACCTTAAACGGCATGCTCAGGCAGACGATGTCATCCCGGTCCACCTCTCCGAGAAAATTCGGAGAGGCGATCACCAGCATCTGGCTTCCCTCGTTCAGGCAGTCCTTCAGCTCCAGACAGACCATATCAACCAGCCGGTAGCCGCTGATCACAATGGCCTCGTTATAATCCTCCAGCTGGGAAAGTGCCTGTGCTCCCGTGGTGCAGACCGCAGTGACGGAAAATCCATTTCTCACAAGGACATTGCGGATGCTTTTTGCATTTTCAATCTTTGGAAAAACCACAATGATGTTCGCCATGCGCTGCCTCCTCTCCTTCCTGATCTTCCTCCGGAGAAAAAGCGGCGTCAGAAGCGATACAGATACTCATTGATCTCCCAGTCCGTCACCTGAGAACGGTAGCGGTTCCATTCTTCCTTCTTTTCATCAATATATTTGTTGGCTGCATGCTCGCCCAGCGTTTTCCGGATAAATTCGTCCTTTTCCAGCTCTGCCACCGCATCCGGCAGCGTCTCCGGAAGCCTCTGGATCCCCATCAGCCTCCGTTCATCCGCGGTCATGGCGAAAATATCGCAGTCCACGCTCTTCGGCGGCTCTGTTTTTTCCCGAATGCCGTCCAGTCCCGCTCTCAGACATACGGCCAGTGCCAGATAAGGATTGGCCGCCGGATCCGGACTTCTCAGCTCGATCCTGGTCTCCTCCCCTCTGGGAGAAGGCACCCGGATCAGCGGGCTTCTGCTCGCCCTGCTCCAGGCGATATAGGTGGGCGCCTCGTAGCCCGGGACCAGCCGCTTGTAGGAATTGATCAGCGGATTGGTGACGGCCGTGATCGCGCGGATGTGTTTCAGCAGCCCTCCGATAAACCAGTAGGCTTCCCGGCTCAGGCCGTTTTCATCGTTTTTGTCCTGAAAAATATTTTTTCCATCTTTAAAAAGCGCCATATTGATGTGCATACCCGAGCCGTTGATCCCCGCGCGGGGCTTGGGCATGAACGTAGCGTACAGGCCGTGGCGCTTGGCGATGGTCTTGACCGTCAGCTTGAAGGTCTGGATATTATCCGCCGCAGTCAGCGCTTCCGCTGCCTCAAAGTCGATCTCATGCTGGGCGGGGGATGCCTCATGATGGGAGCTTTCCACCACGAAGCCCATCTCCTCCAGCGTCAGCACGATGTCCCGTCTGGCATTTTCACCCAGATCCAGCGGGCTGACGTCAAAATAACCGGCTTCCTCGTGGCTGATCGTGGTGGGCCTGGCGTCGTCATCCAGATGGAACAGGAAAAATTCACACTCCGGCCCCACCTGAAACAGATACCCCATTTCCGCCGCTTCCCGCAGCGCCCTCTTCAGGATATATCGGGAATCCCCCTCAAAGGGCGTCCCGTCCGGACGGACGATGTCGCAGATCAGACGGGCCACCTTCCCCTGCTGGGGCCTCCATGGAAAGATTTCCAGAGTGTTGGGATCCGGTCTCAGATACAGATCCGAATCCTCGATACTGGCAAAGCCCTCGATGGCCGAGCCGTCGAACATGAACCTGCCCTCCAGAGCCTTTTCCAGCTGGCTGGCCGTCACCGCCATGTTTTTCAGGCTCCCGAACAGATCCGTGAACTGCAGGCGGATGAATTCCACATCCTCCTCTTCCACCAGCTTCATAATATCTTCCTTGCTATAGCTGTTCATATTTCCTCTTTTCCTGCGGCTGAAGGCCGCATTTTTTTCAAGGGAAAAGATTGAAAAATAAGCCTGATGGCTTATTTTTCAATCGGCAGTTTTGCGCCGAAGCACAAAACTGCTGTGATCGCAGAGGAGAAATCACATGCGTGATTTCTCCTCGCGGCCTCAGCGTAGAACGCTTCG
>DWWH01000074.1 GCA_019119815.1 Candidatus Eisenbergiella intestinipullorum
GACTGCCGAAATATCTGCGTAACGCACTCCATCCTGAGGCTATAGGGGCATAAATCACTATTTTGTCAGCTGAAATATTGAATTTTCAAGGAGCGAAGCCCATTTCAGGTATGGGAAGTCTTAGTTAGTAAATAAAATCAAACTTACGAAGCGAATTATGTATGGACGGAATAATCTTGCTTTATTGAAAGCAAAACTACTCATAAACGAATATTTTCATCCAATCAACTAAATCCGAAAAGAACCAATTTGACGTTTACCCTCCTCACCCTCCAACAAATTTGACTCTCCGTCAACTCCATGGTAAAGTGAAAGCATGACGATTTTTTGAGCGATACCCCTTGCGGCGGGCAGAATGCTGCGTTTTTCCAGTACATAGTGGAGTGCCCTCTGGCGCTGAAGAATGGGAGCGGTAGAGAGCAGAACGGTCCACGGGAAAGGCCGCTGCCGGGAAGGAGAGAAAAAGCCGATGGAAAGCTTATTTAGCAGCAGCAATGCCGGCACGGTCCGTTCCGGCCGCATCATTTATACCCCCTCCGCCTTCGCCCGCTCCAGCCTGCTCCACCTGCAGGAGACGGGAACGCTGCAGGCTCTGAAACCGCATAAAAACGAGCGCTCCGGCCTGCATTCCTGCCTGTTTTTTCTCGTTCTGTCCGGCTGCGGAAGGCTGGTTTATGACAACAGGAGCTATGATCTGCGGACGGGCGACTGCGTGTTCATTGACTGCAGGAAGGCTTACAGCCATGAAACGGGTATGGAGGCAGAATGCCAGGGCAGAGAGAAAAAGGGGAGGGACGGAGCGCAAAAAGGGCCGGACGGAACGGAAGGAGGATGCGGTCTGTGGTCCCTGCAGTGGTGCCACTTTTACGGCCCGAATATGAATGCCGTTTACCAGAAGTATCAGGAACGCGGCGGCAGGCCCGTATTCCGGCCGGCGCAGCCGGAGGGCTACCGGAAGATCCTGACGGAGCTGTATGAGATCGCGGGCTCCGCCGATTATGTGCGGGACATGCGCATCCAGGAAAAGCTGTCTTCCCTGCTGATCCTTCTGATGGAGGACGCGTGGGACATGCAGAAGGCCGCCGCAGGGCCGCAGGAGACGGTGGACATCCAGCAGGTGAAGGAATATCTGGATGCAAATTATAAAAAAAAGATCACGCTGGATGAGCTGGCATCCCGGTTTTTTATCAGCAAATACTATCTGCTCGCGCTGTTCAAGGATCGCTACGGCGTGACGGTAAATGCTTATCTGAACCAGCTGCGGGTTACCTGGATCAAGCAGCAGCTGCGTTTTACGGACCGGACGGCGGAGTCTCTGGCGGCAGAGCTGAATATCGAGCCCGCCTATCTGAGCCGGATGTTTAAAAAGGTGGAGGGCATGAGCCCCAGCGTGTTCAGAAAGAGCTGGAAGGGAGGCGCATGAAAAAGGCGCCTTTTTTCAAAACCCAATATTGTGCAACCTTTTTTGCAGATCTGCTATTCCCTTTGAGGGAAGCATCCGGTAAACTTTTGTATATCAGTCCGGTTCGGGGCTGCCGGAGCGGAGCTGGCAGAATGGCGGTCGGCAGACTGGGGATCATAAGAAAAAGAGCAATGAGATAAAGGAGTTTGGGATAATGAGTGAGACTGCAAAAAAAGTGGCGCTGATCACCGGGATCACGGGGCAAGACGGTTCTTATCTGGCGGAGTTTTTGCTGGAGAAAGGGTATGAGGTGCACGGCGTTACCCGCCGGGTTTCAAGCTCGAATACATCCAGGATCGATCACATCCTGGACCGGATCACGCTGCATGACGGGGATCTGGCGGATTCTTCTTCCATGATCCGCATCATCGGGCTGGTACGGCCGGATGAGATCTACAATCTGGCTGCGCAGAGTCATGTACAGGTGTCCTTCGATGTGCCGGAGTATTCCGGAGAGGTGGATGCATTGGGCGTCCTGCGGGTATTGGAGGCGGTACGCCTCCTGGGACTGACGAAAAAAACGAAGGTGTATCAGGCATCCACTTCCGAGCTGTACGGCAAGGTGGAAGAGGTGCCCCAGAAGGAAACTACGCCGTTTCATCCCTATAGCCCGTATGCGGTGGCGAAGCAGTACGGCTTCTGGATCACGAAGGAATACAGGGAAGCCTATGGGATGTTTGCGGTAAACGGCATCCTGTTCAATCATGAGTCCGAGCGGCGCGGCGAAAATTTTGTCACCAGAAAGATCACGCTGGCGGCGGGAAGGATCGCGGAGGGACTGCAGGATCATCTGGAGCTGGGAAACATGGATTCTCTGCGTGACTGGGGCTATGCGAAGGATTATGTGGAGTGCATGTGGCTGATCCTGCAGCAGGACAGGCCGGAGGATTTTGTCATCGCCACCGGCGTGCAGCATACGGTCCGCGATTTCACGGAAAAAGCCTTTGCGGCAAACGGCATCACCATCCGCTGGGAGGGCACCGGGCTGGAAGAGAAGGGCTACGATGCCGAAACGGGGAAAATGGTGGTATGCGTGAATCCTGCCTGGTTCCGTCCCACAGATGTGGACAATCTCTGGGGCGACCCCACCAAGGCGAAGACGGTTCTCGGCTGGGATCCGCAGAAGACCAGCTATGAAGAGCTGATAAGGATCATGGCGGAGCATGACCGGCAGCTCGCAAGGCGGGAAAAGGCTATGAGAGGCAGTGAAGAAAAATAGATGCGGACGGCTGCAAGCCATCTGCTGATTCAAAAAAGAAAGAAGATCGATCAAAATGATGGAGAAAAATGCAAAGATCTATGTGGCGGGGCACCGGGGCATGGTGGGATCCGCCATCGTGCGGGAACTGAAGCGCCAGGGATATGAAAACATCATCACCCGCACCCATAAGGAGCTGGATCTGTGCCGCCAGGATGCGGTGGAAGCCTTTTTTGCACAGGAAAAGCCGGAATACGTGTTTCTGGCCGCAGCGAAGGTGGGCGGCATCGTGGCCAATCAGGAGGCGCTTGCGGATTTCATGTACGACAACATGATCCTGGAAATGAACGTGATTCATTCCGCGTGGAAGAACGGATGCAGGAAACTGGAGTTTCTGGGAAGCTCCTGCATTTATCCGCGCATGGCGCCCCAGCCGATGAAGGAGAGCTGCCTTCTGACCGGAGAACTGGAAAAAACGAACGAAGCGTATGCGCTGGCGAAGATCTCCGGGCTGAAATACTGTGAGTTTTTGAACCGGCAGTACGGAACGGACTATATCAGCGTCATGCCTACCAACCTGTACGGACCCAATGACAATTATCATCCCACCCACAGTCATGTGCTTCCCGCCCTCATCCGCCGGTTTCATGAGGCGAAGGTGGAAGGGAAGGAGTCGGTTACCTGCTGGGGAGACGGCTCTCCGCTGCGGGAGTTTCTGTATGTGGATGATCTGGCGAACCTGTGCGTATTCCTGATGAACCATTACAGCGGAAATGAGACGGTGAACGCAGGAACGGGAAAGGAGCTGACCATTAAGGAGCTGACCGAGCTGGTGGCGAAGGTGGTCGGCTATACCGGAAGGATCGAGTGGGATACCACCAGGCCCAACGGGACCCCGAGAAAGCTTCTGGACGTGAGCAAGGCGACGGCGCTGGGCTGGACCTATCGGACGGAGCTGGAGGACGGCATCCGCCTGGCCTATGAAGATTTCCTGAACAATCCCATGCGTGCGGAGCGCTGAGGCGCGGCCGCTGTGCCCGAAGGGAGAGGCGTATGCAGATGATAGTATTGTCGGGCGGTTCCGGAAAGCGGCTGTGGCCGCTGTCGAACGACGTCCGCTCCAAACAGTTCATTCAGATTTTTCGGAAGGAAGACGGGAGCTATGAGTCGATGGCTCAGCGGGTCTGCCGTCAGATCAGGCAGGCGGATGCGGATGCGTCGATCACCATAGCGACCAGCAGGACGCAGGTGTCCGCCATCCATAACCAGCTGGGAGAAAAGAACGTGGACATTTCCGTGGAGCCCTGCCGCCGGGATACCTTTCCCGCAATCGCGCTGGCGGCGGCCTTTCTGGTGGATGTGAAGGGGATCAGCCGCCGGGAGGCCGTGGTAGTCTGCCCGGTGGATCCCTATGTGGAGGACGACTATTTCAGGACTCTGAAGGAAATGAAAGCGCTGGCGGAGGAAGGGGACGCCAATCTGGTGCTGATGGGGATCGATCCCACCTACCCTTCCGAAAAATACGGTTATATCCTGCCGGAAAGCGCAGGGCGGACCGCGGCCGTTTCCGTCTTCCGGGAAAAGCCGGACGCCGGGACCGCAGCGGAGTACATCCGGCGGGGAGCCCTCTGGAACGGCGGGGTATTCGCCTTCCGCCTGGGCTATGTGCTGGAAAAGGCACACGCTCTGATCGATTTTTCCGATTATCATGATCTGTATGCAAAGTATGAAGATCTTCCTTCCATTTCCTTTGACCATGCGGTGGCGGAGAAGGAATCAAAACTTCAGGTGGTGCATTTTTCGGGAAGCTGGAAGGATCTGGGTACCTGGAACACGCTGACGGAAGCGATGGAGGAGACCAGCATCGGCGATGCCGTGATGAATGAGACATGTCGCAATGTGCACGTTATCAATGAGCTGAATGTGCCGCTTCTGGCCATGGGCCTGCACGACGTGGTGATCTCGGCTTCTCCGGAGGGCATTCTGGTCAGCGATAAGGAGCAGAGCTCCTATATACAGCCGTTTGTGGACAGACTGGACCAGCGGGTCATGTTTGCGGAAAAAAGCTGGGGCAGCTTCCGGGTGATGGATGTGGAAGAAGAAAGCCTGACCATCAAGGTGACGCTGAAGGCGGGACACAGGATGAACTACCACAGCCATAGGAACCGGGACGAGGTCTGGGTGGTGACTGCGGGAACGGGCCGGACCATCGTGGACGGCATGGAGCAGCAGGTAAGGCCGGGCGACGTGATCACGATGCAGGCCGGCTGCCGCCATACCATCATTGCAGAAAGCGAGCTGAAGCTGGTGGAGGTTCAGCTCGGCAGGGAGATTTCCGTTCATGACAAGCAGAAGTATGAACTCGAATATGAATAGCGGAGCGCCGGAAAAGTACGGCTCCCTGGAGAAGTGCGGCAGAAAGCCGGAAGAAGGAGCGGAGACGGAGAATCGGCCGGAGCCTTTTCTTCTGAAGCCGGCAGGCAAGGATTACCTCTGGGGAGGAAACCGGCTGAATGACGATTTTTCCAAAGGGATCGACATGAGCCCTCTGGCCGAGACCTGGGAATGCTCCACCCATCCGGACGGCCCCAGTACGGTGGCGAGCGGTATCTTTGCCGGAAAAACGCTGTCTGAGGTTCTGCAGGAGCACCCGGAATATCTGGGTACGCATCCTGCCGTACCCGGTACGCATCCTGCAGCGCCCGGTACACATCCTGCGGAACCCCTTCCGGAGGGGAGAGGGGAGCTTCCGATCCTCATCAAGCTGATCGACGCAAAACAGGATCTTTCCGTTCAGGTACATCCCACCGATGCCTATGCCAGGGAGCATGAAAACGGACAGCTGGGGAAAACGGAGATGTGGTACGTGCTGGACGCTGCGAAGGATGCAAAGCTGGTCTACGGACTGTACCATGACGTGGACAAAGAGCAGCTGCGCAGGAGCATCGGAGATGGGACGGTGGAAAAATATCTGCAGAAGGTGCCGGTCAGAAAGAACGACCTGTTCTATATCGAGGCGGGCACCATCCACGCCATCGGCGCAGGCATCCTGGTGGCGGAAATCCAGGAAAACTCCAATCTGACCTACCGCCTGTACGACTATGACCGTGTGGACAAAAGCGGCAGAAAAAGAGAGCTTCACATTGACAAGGCGCTGGAAGCGGCCAGCCTGAAGGCGAGTGCGGAGCCCAGGCAGCCTCTGCGCGTCCTGAAATACCGCCGCGGCTGCGCCTCAGAGCTTCTGTGCCGCTGCCGGTATTTTGAGGTGTACCGCATGCTGGTCAATACCGAACGCTGCCGGGAGCTGGTGGATTATCAGGCGGACAGCACCTCCTTCCGCGTCCTTCTGTGCACCGACGGCTGCGGCTGTCTCACCTTTTCCGGAGAAGAATCCCTCCGTTTTTTCCGGGGAGACTGTATCTTTGTCCCCGCCGGCTCCGTAAAGCTGAAGATCCACGGACAGGCGCAGTTCCTGGATGTGAGAGGATGAAGAAAACGCGGGGAAAGAACCATGGACGTGCCCTGCTTCAGCACGTGGGCAACCATGGATGGATTTTTGCGGCCTGCCTGAGTATTCTGGCGGCCTCAGACAGGCTGTCCGCTGGCAAAGTCCGCAACGCTTGCGCCGGAAAGTCATCCTCTTGATCGATGAGTATGATGTTCCGCTGGATAAGGCATTTCAGGCGGGATATTATGACAGGATGGTATCCCTCATCCGCAACATGCTGGGCAATGCGCTGAAAACAAATGAAAATCTGTATTTTGCTGTTCTGACCGGATGCCTGCGGATTTCCAGGGAGAGTATCTTTACCGGACTGAACAATCTGAAGGTACACACGATTTCAGATGTCCGTTATGATGAGTTTTTTGGTTTTACCGATACGGATGTGGATGAAATGCTGAATTTTTATGGACTGTCATCCAGTAAGGACACAATCAGGGATTGGTATGATGGCTACCGTTTTGGCGGTGCGGATGTGTACTGTCCGTGGGATGTGATCAATTATTGCGATGAGCTGCTGGCCAATCCCGTAGCGCGTCCTAAAAACTACTGGGCAAACACTAGTGGGAACGGAATGGTACGGCGCTTTATAGAGAAGGCGGATCAGAATACGAAAAACGACATTGAGCGGCTGCTGAATGGCGAAGCAATTTTGAAACCGGTAAAGGAGGAGCTGACGTATCAGGAACTGGACGATTCCATCGACAATCTCTGGAGCGTGCTTTATGCCACCGGGTATCTGACCGGACGAGAGTCTGTCCGGGAAGAGGAAGATAGGATGGAACTGGCAATTCCCAACAGGGAGGTCAGAAAATTGTTCGTTGATCTGGTGAAAGACTGGTTTGAGGAAACAACTCTGGCGGATTTTGGAAGAATCAACCGGTTTTGCGCCGCGTTCCCGAAAGGAGAGGTATCCACCATCCAGGATATGCTTCATGATTATCTGTGGGATTCCATCAGTGTGCGGGATACGGCTGTCCGGACAGACAGAAAGGAAAATTTTTACCACGGCATGGTGCTGGGACTTTTACGGAGCCAGGAAAACTGGCTGCTTCACTCCAATGCGGAAACGGGAGAAGGATACAGCGATATTTCTGTCTGCACGCCGGAAAGAATCGGGATCGTGATCGAGGTGAAATATGCCCGCGATGGGAATCTGGAAGCGGCCTGTGAAGCGGCTCTGCAGCAGATCGAGGACAGAAAATATGAGGAAGGGCTGAAACGCCGGGGTATGAAAAAGATCATGAAGTACGGTATGGCGTTCTGCGGGAAAGACTGTATGGTGTCCATGGCAGAACGCTGAAAAGACCCTCTGCATCTGCTCCCGGCTGTTTGTTATGAAATACTTCCATTCCCTGTTGTGAAAGGAAAGTGGGGATAGGAAAATATCGGACCCTATGTTATCATAAAGATAGGAAGCAATGGTGCCTGATGGCTGACAATACCCGCTCAGCCGGGCATTGTACATTTTCAAAGGAGGGGGATTCCATGAGAGGGAAAAACTGTTTTTCAAGAATTCTTTCCACGCTGTGCGCGGTTCTGACCGTTTCCGCTTTTATGTCGGTTCCGGCAGAGGCGGCACAGTTCGATCCGGCGTTTTACGGGGCGGCCTATCCGGATGTGACCGCAGCGTTTGGAACGGACGCGCAGGCGCTTTTGAACCATTACCTGACCTGGGGAATGGCGGAGGGCAGATTCCCGGCGGCTGACGCGCAGCCTGGAGAGGCGGTGGAGGGAATTGCGGAAGCTTCCGGAAGCGTGGCGGCATCTCCGGGTGCAGAACAGACGGCTGTGGCAGGAGATCAGGCCGAAGCGGAGGCTGTTTTTCAGCCGGTTCCGATGAAGGAGCTGGCCAATTATTCCAGCCTGAAAAAGCGGATGACCGATGAGGAGTTTGCGCTCGCCTATCAGGCCGCGCTGAATCTGGTGACGCCCTATATCGGCCTGCCGCTGGAGGAGCAGATCTATGGAATCACGGTTTCCATCCGGAACCTGTTCGATAACGGGATGGGCTATTCCATGTCAACCCCGCATTACAACGATCCGTACGGCTATTTCATTCTCGGCACCGCGTCCTGTGCCGGATGTACGAGGGCGACGGGGCTCTGTCTGAACATCCTGGGCATTCCCTATGAGCATGTGAATGAAAATCAGTATTCCCATCAATGGTGCCGGATCAATGTGAACGGTACCTACTGGATCAGCGACGCATACGGCCTGTACTGCGGACCGGAGCCTGCGCCTTACGCGCATCCCTGGTTCTGAGTCCATCGGTGATTTGTGAATTTACCATCAGCCGTTCACTATTGCAGGTAGTGGGCGGCTGTTTCTTTCCCATGCAGGTAGTATGCCAATTTGTGATTGATACGGCAGTTATTTCTACAAACAAATAGGGCGAATGTTTACAGATGCCAAATCAGAGCCTGAGACAGGAGGCATACAATGGAAATCAGAGAAAACACAGAACAGAACAACGAAATGATACATGGGATGATCCGGCAGCATAACGCGAAGTTTATGACTGAGTTTCAGGATTACAGTTATCATATTGAAGAAGAGGGGGAACTGGTCGCCGGTATTGTGGCGGAGTCCGTTTTTGACACGGTGGAGGTGGAATTCCTGTGCGTGAAGGAGGAATGCCGGGGAAAGGGCTATGGACGTGCCCTGCTTCAGCATGTGGAAGAACGGGCAAAAAAAGATGGCAGGAAGCGGATTCTTCTTAATACCTACAGCTTTCAGGCGCCGGAGTTTTACCGCTCTCTGGGATATGAAGAGCTGTTCTGCGTGGATCCCTGCTTTCAGGAATATAAGCAGTATTATTTCTGCAGGAAACTGAGTGACTGATCATGACGGGAGGAAAAGTCGGGACGGAAGAGGAGTTATGGGCTATGATTCCAAATAGAAAAATGCCCCTGTTCATCGTTTCAGGGGCCAGCGGCGTGGGAAAGAGCAGCGCCTGCGAGCTTCCGGAGCAGTTTGAGGTGTGCGATGCCAGAGCGCTTTTTACGGAGATTCATTACATCGCGGTGGTGTGCGGCGGGGAGGAGCTGGAAAGGCGCATGCGAAAAGGACGGGGCATCACCGATGAAAGCTGGCTGGAAAGCTCCCGGCGTTTTAATGGGTGGCTGAAGCGGCATGCCAGGGAAACGGTACCTGCCATGGAGCTTCTTGATAACACCCGTCTGAGCGTGGAAGAGACGGCAGAACGGATCGCTGCCTGGATCCTGGAGCGGCTGGGTGAGTAGTAACGCTGTTTGGTTACTACTCACCCAGGTCTGCGCATTCCCTGCGCAGACCGTACGAAAACAGACCGGCCGACTGTTTTTCATGACTTCCATTCCCGCTCTGGCGGGAACGGGAAGATTCTGGTATACTGATAGTTGTATGAAAAAAAGAGAAGGAGCGAAGAGCGCTCCGGAATGGAGGAACATCTATGAATCCCGTATATGATAAATTGCTGAAGTGCTATGAAAGCTTCCGGCAGAAGATCGATTTTCAGCCGGAGGTGGCCATCGTCCTGGGCTCCGGGCTGGGAGACTACGCGGACGACATTCAGGTTACGGCGGAGCTGGACTATCATGAAATCGAGGGCTTTCCGGTATCCACCGTGCCGGGACATGCCGGAAAGTTCATCTTCGGCTATGTGGGACAGGTTCCCGTGGTGTGCATGAAGGGAAGGGTCCATTATTATGAGGGCTATCCGATTTCAGATGTGGTGCTTCCCGCCAGGCTGATGAAGATGATGGGGGCGAAGATCCTGTTTCTGACCAATGCGTCCGGCGGCATCAACCCCTCCTTCCACGCAGGGGATTTCATGCTTCTGACCGACCATGTTTCCCTCTGGGCGCCCAACCCGCTGATCGGCGCCAACATCGACGAACTGGGCGTGCGCTTCCCGGATATGACTCATGTGTACGACCTGGAGCTGAGAAACCTGATCAAAGAAGCGGCTGCGGAGCAGAACATCGGCCTGCAGGAGGGCGTCTATGCTCAGCTTACCGGGCCTTCCTTTGAATCTCCGGCGGAGATCCGCCTGCTGCATCAGCTTGGCGTGGACGCGGTGGGAATGTCCACGGTGGTGGAAGCCATCGCGGCCAACCATATGGGCATGCGCATCTGCTGCATTTCCTGTGTCTGCAACCTGGCGGCGGGCATGACGGACAACCCGCTGACCCATGAGGAGGTGCAGGAGGCGGCCAATGCGGCGGCTCCGCTTTTCAGGACGCTGGTGACGGAATCCGTGAAGAAGTTCGGGGAGAGAGCAGTGTGAAAAATAAGCCCGATGGCTTATTTTTTGTTCAATAGGAAATTTCATTTCCTATTGAACAAAAAAAGACGTTGATGCGCACTCGCACGCAAGGTAGATGTTGCCTGACGGCAACCGCGCTCGGCGCGAGTGTGCGCCAAGACGCACACTTTTTTACAGAGTAATTTGTGCCGGAGCGTCACAAATTACTCTGATGGCAGAACCCCGTCGCTACGCTCCGGAATGGAGAATTTTATGACAGATTATGAGGGACTGATCCGGCAGGCGATGAAGGCGAGGGAGAACGCCTACGCTCCCTATTCTGGCTTCTATGTGGGGGCGGCGCTTCTGGCCGGTTATGAAAAGGATGGAAAGCCGCTGATTTATACGGGCTGCAACATTGAAAATGCGGCCTTTTCCCCCACGAACTGCGCGGAACGCACCGCTTTTTTCAAGGCGGTGAGCGAGGGCTGCAGGACTTTTCAGGCCATTGCCATTGTGGGAGGCGGACAGGGAGCGCCCGTTTCCTATACCATGCCCTGCGGTGTATGCCGGCAGGTGATGATGGAATTCTGCAGCCCGGACAACTTTGAAATCATAACGGCGATTTCGGAAACGGATTATCAGGTGTATAAGCTGAAGGAGCTTCTTCCGGAAGCCTTCGGCGCGCTTTGATGACACGGAGAGAAAAAAGACAGAGGTGACTGATGAAAATTCGATTTTACAATGCAAGAATCATGACAATGGCGGACGGCTGCTCCATCCGGAAGGGTGAGCTGTGGGTGGAAAATGACCGGATCCTTTACATCGGGGACGGCAGCGATCTGGATGATTTTTATAAAAGAACGGGACGGGAATGCATCGTATGGGATCAGGAGATCGACTGCGAGGGCAACGTGCTGATGCCCGGCTTTAAGAACGCCCACACCCATTCGGCCATGGTGGCCATGCGTTCTTTTGCGGACGACATGCCGCTGCAGGAGTGGCTGAATACGAAAATCTTCCCGCTGGAAGCGAAGATGACGGATCAGGACAACTACGATCTGACGCAGCTGGCCATTCTGGAGTATCTGACCAGCGGCGTGACCGCCATCTTTGACATGTATCTTTCCCCGAAGGACATCGCGCAGGCCTGTGTGGACATGGGAATGCGCTGTGTGCTGGTGAGCGGGCTGAACAAGTTCGGGCCGGCGCTGGAGGTGATGGAGGAACGGTATCTTTCCTTAAATAAGATGCATCCGCTGATTTCCTATATGATGGGGGTGCATGCGGAGTATACCTGTTCGAAGGAGCTTCTGGAGCAGGTCTCTGAACTGATCCACAAGTATGAGGCGCCCCTGTTTGCCCATATGTCCGAGACCAGGCTGGAAACGGATGAATGTGTGGAAAGATACGGCATGACCCCGCCGGCCCTCTTTGATTCCCTGGGCCTGTTTGATTTCGGGGGAGGCGGCTATCACTGCGTGTACTTCACGGAAGAGGATATGGACCTGTTCGCAAAAAAGGGACTGTACGCCATCACCAATCCCGGCTCCAACACCAAGCTTGCCAGCGGCATCGCGCCCATCAGCCGTTTTCTGGAAAAGGGGATCTGCGTCGGTATGGGAACGGACGGGGCTTCCAGCAACAACTGTCTGGACATGTTCCGGGAGATGTTTTTGACCACCGGCCTGGCCAAGCTGCGCGAGCATGACGCTTCCGCTGTGGCGCCGGCAGAGGTGCTGAAGATGGCCACCGTGAACGGAGCGAAGGCCATGGGCCTTACGGACTGCGACGTGCTGGCCGAAGGAAAGAAGGCGGACATCATCATGATCGATCTGCATCAGCCCAACATGCAGCCGTTAAACAGCATCGCGGAGAATATCGTCTACAGCGGAAGCAAGATGAACGTGAAGATGACCATGATCGACGGAAAAATCCTTTACTATGCCGGAAAATATCTGTGCTGCGACGATCCGGAGAAACTGTACGCGAAGGCCAATGAGATCATCGCGCGGCTGTCGGAGGAAGCCGGGGTCTGAGAGGCGGCTTCGGACCGGACGAGCCGCTGTGTTCACAGGACTCGCACGGAAAAGGCGCGGATCTGGCTGAACGGGAACCATACTTCTCTGAAAAATGAAAAAAATGTTGAACATTATCAAAAATCATATATAATAAGGATGCAACTGTCAAAGCGGAAGGCAGCTGCAGGATATTCTGCAGGAGGCCTCCGCAAAAGGGTTTTTCTGCTTCTGGACCATTGATCTTAGCATGACCTGTGTCATCTGCATACAGACAGCCGCCCGCCGGAACGGATGGAAAAGTGCTGAGCCCTGTGTGTTCATGCGGCAACGAAGCCCGACGAAGGAAAGGGGAGTAGTTTAACCTTGGAGAAATTTTTTAAGCTCAGGGAGAACGGCACGACGGTTTCCACGGAGATCATGGCCGGTCTGACCACCTTTTTTACCATGGCGTATATCATTGCGGTCAATCCCAGCATTCTGAGCCAGACCGGAATGGAGTGGGGCGCGGTGTTCCTTGCGACCATCATCGCTTCCATCATCGGTACGCTGATCATGGGCCTTGTGGCAAATGTGCCTTACGCTCAGGCACCCGGTATGGGACTGAACGCCTTCTTTACCTATACGGTGTGCGCCGCTCTCGGCTTCACCTGGCAGCAGGCGCTGTCCATGGTATTCATCTGCGGTCTGTTCAATATCCTGATCACCGTAACCAAGCTGCGTAAGTACATCATCAAGGCGATTCCGAAGAGCCTGCAGAACGCCATCGGCGGCGGTATCGGCGTGTTCGTCGCCTACATCGGCCTTCTGAACGTGGGAATCATCAGCTTTGATTCCGGCGTTCCGGCGATCGCGACGCTGAACCAGCCTGCCTTCTGGCTGTTCCTGATCGGTCTGGTGCTGACCATCGTCCTGCTGGTATGCAACGTGAAGGGCGCGATCCTGATCGGTATCGTTGTGACCGCCATCATCGGTATCCCGATGGGCGTTACCGCTACGGGCGACACGATCAGCTTTACCGAGGCGTGCGCGGCTCTGCCGACCACCTTCGGCGCGATCTTCACCGCACAGGGACTGCCTTCCCTGTTCACGGATGTGGCGAAGCTGCCTCTGGTGCTGATCACCATTTTTGCGTTCAGCATTTCCGATACCTTTGACACCATCGGAACCTTCATCGGAACCGGACGCCGCAGCGGCATCTTCAGCGCGGAGGATGAGAAGGCGATGGATACCAGCTCAGGCTTCAAGTCCAAGATGGACAAGGCGCTCTTCGCGGACGCGACGGCGACCTCCATTGGAGCGATCTTCGGAACGTCCAACACCACCACCTTCGTGGAAAGCGCTTCCGGAATCGGAGCGGGCGGACGCACCGGTCTGACCAGCGTTGTGGTTGCCATCTGCTTCGCCATCAGCGCGTTCCTGGCAACCTTTGTCAGCGCGATCCCCATGGCGGCTACCGCTCCGGCACTCGTTGTGGTAGGCGTGATGATGACCTCCGCCTTTAAGGAAATCGACTGGGAGGACTTCTCCGAAGCGGTTCCTGCGTTCTTTGCGGGGCTGTTCATGGCGCTGTGCTACAGCATTTCCTATGGTATTGCATTCGGCTTCATTTCCTACTGCATCGTACGGATCTGCAAGAAGGAGGCCGGAAAGATCCATCCCATCATCTGGGTGGCATCCATCCTGTTCATCCTGAATTTCGTGCTCCTGGCGGTCATTTAAGACAAGGTGCGGCCTGCATCTGACGTGCGGGGCCGCGTGAAATTTCAGAATCTGTCATCCGGCGGCGGAATGCGGGCCTTCATACCTTCGGGTATGGAGGCCCGATTTTTGGGAATTGTACCGGAGGGCGGAACGTGGTAGAATGTCCCTGCGGGTCTTTGACGGAAAAAAGAGCCGCAGGAGGGGAGAAGGGAAAGGAAACGCTGTTGCAGCCTGCCCGCGGCGGGAGGCGGAAATGAGGAGTGAGCATGCATAATCAGCTGACGAAAAACGACATCAAGAGAATGCAGGAAGAGATCGAGCACAGAAAGCTTGTGGAACGGCCGAAGGCGCTGGAGGCGGTAAAGGAGGCGAGGGCCCAGGGCGATCTGAGCGAAAATTTTGAATATTATGCGGCCAAACGGGAAAAGAACAGAAATGAGAGCAGAATCCGCTTCCTGGAGCGGATGATCAAAACGGCCGAGGTGATCTCCGACGAATCCGCAGAGGATGAGATCGGCGTAAACAATACGGTGGAACTGTTTTTTGAAGAGGACGGCACCACGGATACGCTGAAAATCGTGACCACCATGCGGGGCAATTCTCTGGAAGGGCTTGTGAGCACGGAATCCCCCATTGGAAAGGCGCTCCTGCGTCATAAGGTGGGAGACCGGGTTTACGTGAAGGTCAACGACGGATACGGCTATTATGTGGTGGTAAAAAAGATCGAAAAGACCGTGGATGACGGTTCGGACCGGATGAGGAGTTTTTAAGGCGATGGAACTGATACTGCTGATCGCGGGGATCGCCCTTGTCGTCGTGTTTTTTTTCGTCAGGGGAGTGAACGGAGAGAAAAGAAAAAGGAAAAAGCTGCGGGAGAACATTCATGCAGCCTTTGGAAGCGGCTGGAAACGGGTCTACGAGGATGGAGAGCTTTCCGGCATCCCGGGTTTTTATGAGGCCCACAGGCGGGAAGGTCAGATCGACGACATCACCTGGGAGGATCTGGGAATGGACCAGATCTTTTTCCAGATGAACCATACCTATTCCTCCGCAGGGCAGGAATATCTGTACTATGTCCTGAGAACGCCGGCGCTGCATGCACGGGAGAAACAGACTCTGGAACGGATGGAGGAGAAGATCCGGTGGTTCTCGGCCCATGAAAAGGAGCGGGAGGAGCTGCAGGAGCTTTACTGCGGCCTGGGAAGGAGCGGAAAATATTCCATCTACGATTATCTGGGCTATCTGGATGGGCTGGGAGAGCGCAGCAGCGCAAAAAGCGTTGTGATGGATGTGTTCCTCATCCTCTCCGTCGGCGCGATGGCGGTGAATCCGCCGGTGGGGATGATATTCTTTTTCTTCGTCCTTTTTGCAAACATGCTTTCCTATATGAAGCAGAAGCGCCAGGTGGAGCCTTATCTGGTCAGCTTTTCTTATGTGCTTCGGGTCCTGAATTTTGCCAGACGGCTGAAGCGGACGGCGGTTCCGGTCTGCACAGAGGAATGGGAGGAGCTTTCCCGGCTGGAGAAAAAATTCGGCAGATTCCGTCATAGTGCGGTGCTCGGCATGCGCGGCAGCTCGGCGGCCGGGGACCCGCTTTCCATCCTGATGGACTATGTGAACATGATCCTGCATCTGGATCTGATCTGCTTCAATTCCATGCTGCAGGAGGTGAGGACCCATCTTTCGGACATCGACCGGATGGTGGAGCTGATCGGAAGAACGGAATGCCTGTTGGCGGTGGCTTCCTGGAGGGCTTGTCTGCAGAATGGCTGGTGCAGTCCGGATCTTGACGGAAAAGAACTGGCAGTTTCGGGACTTTATCACCCCCTTCTTTCCGAACCGGTGAAAAACAGCATCCGCACGGAGCGGGGCGTGCTCATCACGGGTTCCAACGCTTCCGGGAAATCCACCTTTTTAAAGGCTGTGGCGGTAAACGCCCTGCTGGCCCAGACCGTCCACACCTGCCCGGCAGAAAGCTACCGGGGGGAGCTTTACCGGATCTTTACTTCCATGGCGCTGCGGGATAACCTGGAGGGCGGGGAGAGCTACTACATCGTGGAGATCCGGGCGCTGAAGCGGATTCTGGACGCGGTGAATGCGGACTCTTCTCCGGTACTCTGCTTTGTGGACGAGGTGCTGCGGGGGACCAATACGGTGGAGCGGATCGCGGCTTCCACCCAGATCCTGAAAAGCCTGCACCGTCCCGGTGTACTCTGCTTTGCGGCGACCCACGACATCGAGCTGACCCGGCTTCTGCAGGAGGACTACGACAATTATCACTTTGAGGAGCAGGTGGAAGAGGATGACATCCGCTTCAACTATACGCTCATGCCGGGCCGCGCCGGGAGCCGCAATGCCATCCGCCTGCTCGGCATCATCGGCTATGATCAGGAGATCATCCGGGAAGCCGACCGGATGGCGCAGGAGTTTCTGAAGACGGGAGAATGGCGTACGGCGGGTTTTTGATTACAGGGCTTGGAGAGACAGAATCAGGAGGTGCGGAGGGTGAAGGTAACGATTTATACGGACGGAGCGGCCCGGGGAAACCCGGAGGGGCCGGGCGGCTACGGAACGATTCTGCATTATGTGGATGGAAAGGGAAAGCTTCATGAGAGGGAGCTTTCCGGCGGATACATAAGAACGACGAATAACCGGATGGAGCTGATGGCGGTCATTGCCGGGCTGGAGGCGCTGAACCGCCCCTGCGAGGTACAGATCGTTTCGGACTCCAGATATGTGACGGACGCCTTTAATAAGCGCTGGATCGACGGCTGGCTGAAAAAGGGCTGGAAGGGAGCCTCCGGCCCGGTGAAAAACGTGGATCTGTGGAAGCGGCTGCTGGAGGCGGCAAAGCCGCATCAGCTGACCTTTACCTGGGTGAAGGGACATGACGGACATCCGGAAAATGAGCGCTGCGACCGGCTCGCCACGTCGGCGGCGGACGGGGATGGGCTGCTGCCGGATCCCGGCGTGTGAGGCGGTTGAAGAGGTGGAAGGAAAGAAAAAGACTGAGTGAGCGAAGCCCCGGCTTACGCTCCGGAATGGAGATTGGTTTGAAAAATAAGCCTGATGGCTTCTTTTTCAAATGGCTATTTGTGCCGGAGCGTCACAAATAGCTTTGATGGCAGACAAGAAATCGCATTCGCGATTTCTCGTCGCCCCGTCGCTTACGCTCCGGATTGGAGAATAGGATGGAACTGAAATTTGCGACAAGGATGAAGGATTATGAGGAAGGAATTTTTCAGGTTCTGAACGAAAAGAAGGAAGCTCTGCTGGCACAGGGACGGAAGGTGTACAATCTGTCCGTGGGTACGCCGGACTTCCCTCCCGCGCAGGAAGTGATGGACGCAGTGGTAAAGGCCGCGCAGGATCCGGAAAACTATAAATATTCCCTGAAGGATCTGCCGGAGCTGACGGAGGCGGTAATTGGCCGCTACTGGAGGCGTTACGGGGTGGAGCTTGCGCCAGAGGAGATCATGTCGGTTTACGGTTCTCAGGAGGGGATCACCCATGTGGGATTCACCCTCTGCGACGCGGGCGACGTGGTGCTGGTGCCGGATCCGGGCTATCCCATTTTCGGAATCGGGCCGTCCCTGGCCGGGGCGGTGCTCAAAACCTATCCCCTCACGGAGGAAAACGGGTATGTACCGGATCTGGAGGCGCTTTCCGAAGCGGCGGACCAGGCGAAATTCATGGTCGTTTCCTATCCCATGAATCCCATCTGCAAATGCGCGCCGGAAGGATTTTATGAGAGACTGGTGCGGTGGGCGGCACAGCACAATCTGGTCATCATCCATGACAACGCCTATTCGGACATTATCTTTGACGGAAGGAGAGGAGGCTCCATTCTCGCGGTGCCGGGAGCGAAGGAAACCTGCGTGGAATTTTTCTCCCTGTCCAAGACCTATAACTATACCGGGGCGCGGATGAGCTTCCTGGTGGGCAATCGGGAGATCATCGCCACCTTCCGCAGGCTCCGTTCCCAGATCGACTACGGAACCTTCCTCCCGGTGCAGTACGGCGCCATCGCCGCGCTGAACAGTCCGGAGGAGCCCATTCTCAGGCAGTGTGAGGAATACCGGAAAAGGAGGGACGCGCTCTGCGGCGGCCTGCGCGCGGCCGGCTGGAACGTGCCGGACAGCGAGGGGACCATGTTCGCCTGGGCGCGCATCCCGGAGGGCTTTACGGACGATGTGGACTTCTGCATGCAGCTCATGGAGGCCACGGGCGTTCTCTGCACGCCGGGCAGCAGCTTCGGGACGCTGGGAAAAGACCATGTGCGCTTCGCCCTCACCCTTCCGGTGCCGGTGATCGAAGAGGCGGTGGCGGCGGTCCGGGACAGCGGAATTCTGAAGCGGGCCGCCCGCACATCCTCCGGAGCGGAGTGAACGCTGTGTTTCGGCCTTCGGCAGAACGGCCACGGCATCCGGTTCATCGCAGCACGATAGGACGAGAGTGCCGCAATGGACCGGATGCTTCCTCACGATCCGCTTTCGTACGGTCTGTGCGGTAAATGCGCAGATCTGGCGAGTAGTAACGGGTAAACGGTAACGGACTGAGGAACGAAAAAAGCCGGGACTGAGAAAACGGTTGACAGACGGCGGCGTTTTGGGTATACTGACATACGGAAACAGCCGCTACCAGATATTGTGGCAGACGGCTTCCGGAAAACCAAGATGTTGTTGTTATTGTTATCATCAGGACGATAAAAGAATATTTTCCAACGACAAAAAGCCGGATGCGGAAAGGGCTGCAGGCAGATTTCCGCGTCCGGACTTTTTGACCGCGGAAGCAGAAGGCGTCAGGCGGGCGGAAAGCAGCCGGTCTGACGCGGAACGAAGAAACAGAGGGAGAAAAGGCAGGATGGAATATACGGTAGAGGAGCTTGGCCGGAAAGAGGAGACGGATTACGGAAAGCAGTACAGACCGAAGCGGAACGTGAAGGTGATCAAGAAGGACGGAACGAAGGAAGCCTTCAACGTCCAGAAGGTCATCAACGCGGTGGGAAAGAGCGCCTACCGCGCTCTGACCCGGTTCACGGATGAGGAAAACCGGAAAATCTGCAGCTATGTGATCGAGAAGGTGGATGAGCTGGAAAGCGACGAGATCCCGATCCCGATGATGCACAACGTAGTGGAGAGCGCGCTGGAGCAGGTGAAGCCCATCGTGGCGAAGAGCTACCGGGACTACCGCAACTACAAGCAGGACTTCGTACGGATGCTGGACGATGTGTACAAGAAGAGCCAGTCCATCATGTACATCGGGGACAAGGAGAACTCCAACACGGATTCCGCTCTGGTTTCCACCAAGAGAAGCCTGATCTTCAACCAGCTCAACAAGGAGCTGTACCAGAAATTTTTTATGACCACGGAGGAGATCCAGGCCTGCCGCGACGGCTATATTTATGTGCATGACATGTCCGCCAGAAGGGATACCATGAACTGCTGTCTGTTTGACGTGGAGCATGTGCTGTCCGGCGGCTTTGAGATGGGAAACATCTGGTACAACGAGCCCAAGACCCTGGATGTGGCCTTCGACGTGATCGGCGACATCGTCCTGAGCGCGGCCAGCCAGCAGTACGGAGGCTTCACCGTGCCCAGCGTGGACCTGATCCTGGAGCCCTACGCGCAGAAGTCCTATGACAGATATTTGAAGAAATACACGGAAATGGGCGTCCCGCAGGAAAAGGCGGAGGAGGTCGCCTACGGCGATGTGGTCAAGGAGATGGAGCAGGGCTTCCAGGGCTGGGAATACAAGTTCAACACGGTGGCCAGCAGCCGGGGAGACTATCCTTTTATCACCGTGACCGCCGGAACCGGAACGGGCCGTTTCGCGAAGCTGGCCACCATGAGCATGCTGAACGTGCGCCGGAAGGGGCAGGGGAAGGAGGGCCACAAGAAGCCCGTGCTGTTCCCTAAGATCGTATTTCTGTATGATGAGAACCTGCATGGCCCCGGAAAGCCGCTGGAGGATGTGTTTGAGGCGGGCGTGCGCTGCTCCGCAAAGACCATGTATCCGGACTGGCTGAGCCTGACCGGGGAGGGCTATGTGGCCAGCATGTACAAGAAGTATGGAAAGATCATTTCCCCCATGGGCTGCCGCGCTTTCCTGTCCCCCTGGTATGAGAGAGGGGGCATGCATCCGGCGGACGAGAACGACGTGCCCGTGTTCGTGGGCCGCTTCAACATCGGCGCCGTATCCCTGCATCTGCCCATGATTCTGGCGAAGGCCAGACAGGAGAGCCGGGATTTCTATGAGGTGCTGGACTATTACCTGAACCTGATCCGCCAGCTGCACATCCGCACCTACGCCTATCTGGGCGAGATGCGCGCCTCCACCAACCCGCTGGCCTACTGCGAGGGCGGTTTCCTGGGCGGCCATCTGAAGCTGAGGGACAAGATCAAGCCCCTGTTAAAGTCGGCCACCGCATCCTTCGGCATCACGGCCCTGAATGAGCTGCAGATGCTCTATAACGGAAAATCCCTGGTGGAGGACGGACAGTTCGCTCTGGAGGTGATGGAATACATCAATAGCCGGGTCAATGAGTTCAAGGAGGAGGACGGCCATCTGTACGCGATCTACGGCACGCCCGCCGAGAATCTCTGCGGCCTGCAGGTGAAGCAGTTCCGCAACAAATACGGCATCATTGAAGGCGTATCCGACCGGGAATACGTCAGCAACAGCTTCCACTGCCATGTGACGGAGGATATCACCCCCATCGAAAAGCAGGATAAGGAGGGGCGGTTCTGGAACCTGTGCAACGGCGGCAAGATCCAGTACGTGAAGTATCCCATCGACTATAATATCGAGGCGGTGAAAACGCTGATCCGCCGTGCCATGGATAAGGGCTACTACGAGGGTGTCAACCTGTCACTGGCCTACTGCGACGACTGCGGCCATCAGGAGCTGGAAATGGACGTCTGCCCCAAATGCGGCAGCAGGAACCTGACCAAGATCGACCGGATGAACGGTTATCTGTCCTACTCCAGAGTTCATGGGGACACCCGCCTGAACGATGCCAAGATGGCGGAAATCGCGGAAAGGAAATCGATGTAGGCCATGCGCTATCATGATATTACGAAAGACGATATGAAAAACGGGGACGGCCTGCGGGTCGTCCTCTGGGTGGCGGGCTGTGCCCACTGCTGCGAGGGCTGCCAGAATCCGATCACCTGGGATCCGGAGGGCGGCCTCCTTTTTGACGAGGCCGCGAAGATGGAGATTTTTGACCAGCTCGACAAACCCTATATTTCCGGCATCACCTTTTCCGGCGGGGATCCTCTCCATCCGGCAAACAAAGGGGACGTGAGAAGGCTGATGCGCGAGATCCGTCAGAAGTATCCGGACAAGACCATCTGGCTCTATACCGGCGAGATATGGGAACGGCTGTATCAGGATTCCATCCTGCAGGATATTGACGTGCTGGTGGACGGTGAGTTCATCCTTGCAGAAAGGGACGTGAATCTGATGTGGAAGGGAAGCGCCAACCAGAGAGTGATCGACGTGCAGGCGTCCCTGCGCCAGGGAAACCCGAAGATCCCCATCCTCCACTGTCCGGATTATGCGCCGGCGGAGGATGTGTGGCAGAAAGGAGTATCGGCATGCGGAGAATAGCGAAATTTGAAAAGGTGAGCAAAGAGCGCTTCGTCAGCGATCTGACGGATGCGTTTCCGGAATATACGAAAGAGCAGGCGCAGGAAATCTACGCTTCCCTGCGGCTTCCCGGGCGGGCGACGAAGGGGAGCGCGGGATATGATTTTTACATGCCCGTTCCCTGCTGCCTGAAGCCCGGCGAAACGGTGAAGGTCCCTACGGGCGTGCGGGTGCGGATGGAGGAGGACTGGGTGCTTTCCCTCTATCCCAGAAGCGGCCTGGGCTTCAAGTACCGGCTGCAGCTGAATAATACGGTGGGCATCATCGACAGCGACTACTATTACAGCGATAACGAGGGCCATATTTTTGCCAAGCTGACCAATGACTCCAACGAGGAGAAGACCCTTTCCCTGAATGCCGGGGACGGCTTCATGCAGGGGATTTTCCTTCCCTACGGCATCACGGAGGATGATGCTGCGGACGGAACGAGAAACGGAGGCTTCGGAAGCACGGGCAGATAGACCGGCGGCCGGACGGCCGACAGAACTCCCTTCGGCGGGGCAAAACTCCGCGCGAGGGGAGTTTTTTATTGAAAAACCTGTGCCGGAGTATTGAATTTTTCAGGACGGCCGTGTAGAATATACTGCGGATTTGTCATAATGGAAAGGAATAAGGAAGGAATGGAAGAATTCAAGATCATAACGGATACCACCGCAGACCTTCCGGCGGACTATATCCGGGAAAACGGCCTGGGTATCATGGTGCTTCCCTACATTGTGGACGGCGTTTCCTACGGCGTGGACAAAAAGATGGAGGTGAAGGAGTTCTACGACCGGATGCGGGCCGGCATGATGCCCACAACCTCTCAGGTGAATCCGGAAACGGCGAAGGAGTACCTGAACCGCTTCCTTGAGGAAAACAAGAAGCTTCTGGTGCTTTCCTTTTCCTCCGGCTTAAGCGGCACCTGTAATAACGTGACTATCGCGGCTGAGAGCATCCGGAGGGAACGGCCGGACTGCCGGATCATCGTGGTGGACACCCTGTGCGCCTCTCTGGGAGAAGGGCTTCTGGTACATAAGGCGGTGCAGCTTAGGAAAATGGGAAAGAGCCTGGAGGAAACGGCCGCATGGGTGGAGGAGCACCGGGAAAATCTGGTGCATGTTTTTACGGTGGACGACCTCTTTCACCTGCACAGAGGCGGAAGAGTGAGCAGGGCGACAGCCATTGTGGGAACGCTTGCCGGAATCAAGCCTCTGCTGCATGTGGATGAAGAGGGACATCTGACCGCGGTGGGAAAGGTGCGCGGAAGGAAGAAATCCCTTCAGGCCCTTGTGGACCTGATGGAGAAGCAGATGGGAAGCTGGAGGGAGAAAAACGACTGCGTGTTCATCAGCCACGGCGACTGCAGGGAGGACGCAGAATACGTGAAGAAGCTGGTGGAGGAACGCTTCGGCATCCGCAACTTTCTGGTCAATGAGATCGGTCCGACCATCGGAGCCCACTCCGGTCCCGGAACCGTAGCTCTGTTTTTCATGGGGGAGAGGAGATGAATATGGTAGAAATGTTCCTGGTCTGTCTGACCGCCGGACTCGCTGCCGGGATCGGGACAGGCTTCGCAGGGCTGTCTGCCGCCACGGTGATCGCTCCCATGCTGATCGCTTTTTTGGGATACCCCTGGTATGAGTCCGTGGGCATTGGTCTGGCCTCGGACGTACTGGCCTCGGCGCTCGCAGCCTGGATCTACAAAAAGCACGGCAATATCGACCTGAAAAACGGAAGCTTCATGCTGGCGAGCGTTCTGGCGATGACGGTGGCCGGAAGCTATTTTTCCCAGTACATGCCGGATCTTGAGATGGGATATTTTTCCATTTTTGCCAGCTTCCTCATGGGACTGCGCTTCATCATAAAGCCGGTCACCGGACGGAACTCCTTCTTTTCCCGGAGTACAGGAAACAGAAAAACGGTGATCGCCGTGATCTGCGGCATCTGCATCGGCTTCTACTGCGGCTTTATGGGGCTGGGAGGCGGCATGATGATGCTGTTCATCCTGACCTTTGTGCTGGGGTATGATCTGAAGACGGCGGTGGGCACCAGCGTTTTTGTCATGACCTTTACGGCGCTCACGGGAGCCGCCTCCCATTTCTATTTCGGGGATATTACGGGCATGACTCCGGCTCTGTTTCTGTGCAGCTTTTTCACGCTGCTCGGCTCCGTTGTGACATCCGCTCTGTCCAACCGGATGAAACCGGAAAATACGAACCGGGCCACAGGCGTGGTCCTGGTGATCCTGGGCATCGCAATGATCCTGGAGAAAATTTAGGAGAGTAGAAAGGGAAACCGAAGGAGTTATCAGGTTATGAAAAAGAAGAAAAAACTGATCATAGGACTGATCATACTGGTTTTGCTCGTTGCGGTCATCATCGGCGTTTTTCTTTATGCAAAAAAGTTTCTGTCCGCTGAGACCGCCATCCGCGACGACTGGTCCATTGAGACCGGAGATCTGCTCGCCTCGGATGCGTCTCTGAATGTGTCGGTTTTTGAGTCCGATGTGGAAGCTTCCATTCCGGTTGCACGGGTGCTTCCCGATGAGAATGAGGAGGAAGGCTTTACTTACTATGATGAGAACGTGCAGCAGCGGCTCGCTTCAGCGATCGTGAAGATCGCCCGGGACGGAAAATATACGCTGGCATCCCCGCTCGCTATCCTCAATCCCTTCGGAACGGGAAGCAACGGGCTGTATCTGTATTTCAACACGCAGCGGGCCGGAAATATCCGCTATACCATCCATGTGGAAAAGGAAGGGATCCCCGATTACACGGCGATGGCATATGAAGGGGAGGGCACCCGCACCCGCCATGAATTTCAGATGATCGGTCTGGTAGCCGGAGAGGAAAATACGGTAACAATGGAGCTCCTCGGCAAGAAGGGAAAGGTGATCAGCCAGACCTCCTTTACCATCCGGATGCCGGAGACCATGTCCGGCTATTCCATCGTCCTGGACAGCGAGAACGGAGAGAGCACGCAGGAGCTTTCAAACGGCCTGTACGCCATGATCCGTGTGGGAGGACACACCGGATATGCCTTCTTTTATGACAACGACGGCATCCTGCGCTATGAAATGGTTCTGGAGGGCTACGGACTGGACCGCATCCTCTGGTATGAGGGAAACATGACGGTCTGTGTCTCCGCCTACAAGATCGCTCAGGTCAACCGGCTGGGTCAGGCTGTGGCGGTCTATGATATGCAGGGCTATGAGCTGCATCACGACATGGTCCTGGAGGGAGAGGAAGGAAAGATCATTGCTCTGGCAAGCGATACCTCCGATGAAGTAAACCTGGAGGATATGACGGTCGAAGTGGATCTGGAGACGGGAGAGGTCAAAGAGATCCTGGACTTTAAGGAGATTTTTTCCGATTATTATCAAAACGATGCTTCCGAGCTGACGGCAACGGATGAATTTTTCTGGCTGGCGGGAAAGAAAGACTGGATCCATCTCAATACCATCCAGTATCTGCCGGAGGACGACAGCGTGATCGTCAGCTCCCGGGAGACTTCCACCATCATCAAGGTGGAAAATGTCCATTCCGGGCCGCAGATCGGCTACCTGATCGGCGATGAGGATTTCTGGAAGGGTACGCCCTATGAGGAATATTCTTATACGCAGATCGGAGATTTCGTGCCCCAGTACGGCCAGCATACGGTGGAGTATTATGAGGGAGAAGGCCTGGAGGAAGATCAGTATTATCTGATGATGTTCGACAACAATTACTGGGTGAACGGGACCAGAGATGACTATGAGATCGAGGATCTTCCCGACAGCGTGGGGACCGTGCTCGCCAGCGATTCCCTGAAATCCCATGTATATGTCTATCTGGTGGATGAAGGGGAGAAAACCTTCGGCCTGGTGCATTCCTTTGACGTGCCCTATTCCAGCATTGTGTCCAATGTGACGCCCTGTGGGGACAATCTGGTGGTCAACAGCGGAACCGCCAATGTGTTCGGAGAATATGACATGGACGGAGGGCTGATCCGCCAGTTCTCTTATGAGTGTGAGCTGCAGACCTACCGCGTGATGAAGGATGACTTTGAAGGTTTCTGGTTCGCTGAAGGATGAGGATAGCCCATGAGGGGAGGTCATATGATCAGAAAGGAAGATCTGTCCTATCATTTTATAAAAAAGGAGCCCCTGACCGGAAGCTGCGACGGGATGCGCTATTACCTCGTCATGGGAAAGGACTGCATCCGCGCCTTTACCTATCCGGACCGCTTCTGCTTTGCCAAAACGCCTGAAGAGGATAAGGTCTGCCGGGAGTTTCCCGACAGCGCCGATTCCATCGGTCAGATCGCGGACTGGCTGAACGAACGTCTTTCGGCCATGCAGGAGCAGAATATAAAAAAATAAGAAGAAAGACAGGCGCTGCCCGGCGGATGATGTGCGGACATCGCCTGTCTTTTTTTAGGAAAGTACGCTGTCGAATGAAAAAGGAAAGATCATCCGGAACCTGTTTTTTATGTCATCATACAATATATTAAAATGGAATGTAAATGATGTGAGGAAGTTTATGCAGGATACAAACTGTAAAGCTGAATTTCCGGAACAGTTTCCGATCGCCATGGCTTATGTCCCCTGGCAGAAAATGGCGGGGATCTTTGAAAATCTGGAAGAGGCATTCTGCTGCGGCACGATTTTTCCCGAACTGAATAAACCGTTTACGGGAAGGAGATGTGTCAAATGAACGGAACAAACTGTGCCTGCCGGAATCAGGACCATATGGATGAACAGCAGGAGAGAAGCCTGCGCAGCATCAGCATCGTCAGCTTTGTTGTAGTCGAGCTGACCGAATATCTGGACACTCACCCGGACGACAGGGATGCGCTCAGCTATTTTTGCTATTATAACCGGATCCTGAACCAGATGACGGCAGAATATGCGGCGAAATATACGCCCTTAAACATCGCGTCCGCCGAGGCCTGCAGCAGGGAATGGAAATGGGGACTCGCCCCGCTTCCCTGGGAGAGGAGGTGCAGCTGAATGTGGAATTATGAAAAGAGACTTCAGTTTCCCATCCATATCAAGGAACCGAACGCCAAACTGGCTCAGTTCATCATCTCCCAGTACGGCGGCCCTGACGGTGAGCTGGGCGCTTCCATGCGCTACCTGTCTCAGCGTTACACCATGCCCTACCGCGAGGTGGCAGGGCTGCTGACGGATATTGGGACGGAGGAGCTCGCCCACTTTGAAATGATCGGCGCCATCGTCTATCAGCTTACCAAGGATCTGTCCATGGAGGAGATCGAAAACTCCGGCTTCGGCCCCTATTATATCGATCATACGACGGCCCTCTGGCCACAGGCCGCCGGCGGGATCCCGTTCAATGCCTGTGAATTCCAGTCAAAAGGAGACATTATCACGGATCTGACGGAGGACCTGGCAGCAGAGCAGAAAGCCCGCACCACCTATGACAACATCCTCCGGACCGTGAAGGATTCCGATGTGGCAGAGCCGATCCGCTTCCTGCGCGCCAGAGAGATCGTCCATTTCCAGCGCTTCGGTGAAGCCCTCCGCCTCGTTCAGGAGCGCCTGGACTCCAAAAACTTCTACGCCTTCAACCCGGAATTTGACCGGTGTAAGGAATAACCTCCCCGTTGAAGGCGTTGCCTTCCGTTCTCATCCTCCGTGCCGGTCACTTAGTGACCGGCACTGGCCTGAACAGCAACGGATTTCTTCCGGCCATTTTCGGTGGGAGGCTTCCCGTGATTGACAACGCGGGGGGCGGAGAATATAATTTCTAACGTGAGAAGATTGATCGACACAGGAAAAATGCTTTGGAGATGAGGTACCTATGACACTTTATGAAGGAACGACCGGAAAGCAGTATCGGGTAGAGGGACTGGAGACATCAGAGGAAGTGACGAGACGGCTGCAGGCCCTCGGACTGATCGAAGGAACCCCGTTAAAGCTGCTCAACAGAAAGAAAAGAGGGGCGCTGATCCTGTATGTGCGCGGGACAAGACTCGCCCTGGGAAAAGATATTTCTTCCCATATTCTGGTGAAGGAAGAGGAGAATGGCTGACGCCATTTTAGATGAAATGACAATGCCGCCTGCGGCAAAGGAAATGGAGGAAGGAAGATTACAGCGGAAAGATCACATCCGTGATTTTTTCGCTTATCCGGAGCGAATCGCTCCGACAGGGAGGAAAATATGCGGAAAGATAATCACATTCATGTGGCCTTTGTGGGAAATCCCAACTGCGGAAAGACCACGCTTTTCAACGCGGTCACGGGTTCCAAACTGAAGGTGGCCAACTGGCCCGGCGTGACGGTGGAGAAATACGAAGGAAATATCAGCTATGAAGGATATGAGCTGAAGCTGGTGGACACGCCCGGCATCTATTCTTTGAGCTGCTATACCATTGAAGAGATGGTGACCAGAAAATGTGTTCTGGATGATGATATAGAGGCGATCGTCAATGTGGTGGACGCCTCCAGCCTGGAGAGGAACCTGTATCTGACCCTCCAGCTTCTGGAGCTGGGAAAGCCTGTCATTCTGGCGCTCAATATGATGGACATCGTGAAGGAGCGGGGCATGGAGATCGACCTGCACCGCCTGCCGGAGATGCTGGGAGACATTCCCGTGGTCCCGGTTTCCGCGGCGAGGCGGACCGGCCTTGACATTCTGATGCACGCGGTGGTGCATCACTATGAGGAGGGGCCGAAGCGGGACATCCTGAATTACGGAGAAGAGATCGAGGAGAAGCTCGCAGTGCTGGAAGAGCGGATGAAGAACAGCTATCCGAACCACTCCTCCGTGCGCTGGCATGCCATCAAGCTGCTGGAGGACGACCCGGAGGTGAAAAAGGATCATCCCATTGAGCTGGAAGGGGTGGCGGACCGCAGCTATGAGAAGGAAATCACGGAGAAAAAATATGAATACATCGAAACCGTAATTGACGAGACGCTGTTTTATAAGGCCAAAAAGGCGGCCGGGACGGATAAAATCGACCGGGTGCTGACCCATCCGGTCTGGGGCGTTCCCGCGTTTCTGTGCATCATGGCGCTGGTATTCTTCCTGACCTTCGCCGTCGGGGATTTCCTGAAGGGCGGTCTGGAATACGTTCTGGCCGTCGTGTCCGACCTGATGCGCTCCGGCCTTGCGGCCATACATACGGTGGACTGGATGATCTCTCTGGTGGTGGACGGCATTGTGGCCGGCGTCGGCGGCATCCTGACCTTCATCCCCAACATTTTCATCCTGTTTCTGGCGCTCGCCATTCTGGAGGACAGCGGCTACATGTCCAGGGTGGCTTATGTGATGGACGGCATCATGGGGCGGGTGGGCCTTTCCGGCAAGGCGTTTTTGCCCATGATCCTGGGCTTCGGCTGTACGGTTCCCGCCATCATGGCGACCCGCGCGCTGGAGACGGAGCATGACAGACGGCGGACCATGATCGTGACCCCCTTCATGTCCTGTTCGGCAAGGCTTCCGATCTACGTGCTGTTTTCGGAAATGTTTTTCCCGGACTGCTCCATGCTGGTGGCCTTTTCCATGTATGTGATCGGCATGGTGGTGGCGATTCTGGTGGCGCTCATTCAGAACCGGCTGGAGAAGGGAAAGGAGAATCAGTCTCTTCTCATCGAGCTTCCGGAATACAAGCGGCCGAACGCCAGAACCATCCGCACCTATGTATGGAACAAGCTGAAGGATTATCTGACGAAGGCGGGAACCACGATCTTCATCGCCTCCATCATCATCTGGTTCGTCCTGAATTTCGGCGTGCACGGCATGGTGACGGACCCTTCGGAGAGCTTCGGCGCGGCCATCGGCCGTTTTCTGGTTCCGGTGCTCGCGCCTGCGGGGCTGGGCCTGTGGCAGATCGCGGTGGCGCTGATTTCCGGGATTTCCGCGAAGGAAGTGGTGGTTTCCTCCTTCTCCGTGCTGTTCGGCGTTTCCAATGTGAACTCTGCGGCCGGGATGTCGGCCATCATCGAAAATATCCGGCAGTTTGATCCTTCCTTCGGAAGCCTGAACGCTTTCTGCCTGATGCTGTTCTGCCTGCTGTATGTGCCCTGCGCGGCAACCATAGCAACGATTCATAAGGAAAGCCGTTCCTGGAAATTTACCTGCGGCATGCTGGCCTTCCAGCTGGTGCTCGCCTGGGTTGTGAGCGTGGTGGTTTTCCAGGCGGGATCTCTGATTCTGCGGTAAGAAGGAATTGACAAACCGCCCTGATTTGCTTAAACTGATGCATATATGCTGCCGTCCGGAATCAAACCGGACGGCCCGGAAAGGAACCGATGAGAATGAAAATAAGAACACGTTTTGCACCCAGTCCCACGGGCAGAATGCACGTGGGAAATCTGCGCACCGCGCTGTACGCGTACCTGATCGCCAAGCATGAAGGCGGGGATTTCATCCTGCGCATCGAGGATACGGACCAGGAAAGATATGTGGAGGGGGCCGTGGACATCATCTACAGGACCCTGAAGAGCACGGGGTTAGTCCATGACGAGGGGCCGGACAGAGACGGCGGCGTAGGCCCTTATGTGCAGAGCGAACGCCAGAAGCAGGGCATTTATCTGGAATATGCCAAAAAGCTGATCGAAAAGGGAGAGGCCTATTACTGCTTCTGCGATAAGGAGCGCCTTGCCACGCTCACCCGTACCGTCGCGGGGAAGGAGATCAACGTCTATGACAAGCACTGCCTGCATCTGTCGAAAGAAGAGGTGGAAGCAAAGCTTGCGGCGGGCGTGCCCTACGTGATCCGCCAGAACAATCCGACGGAAGGGACCACCACCTTCCACGATGAGATCTATGGAGACATCACGGTGGAAAACGCGGAGCTGGACGACATGATCCTCATCAAGTCCGACGGCTATCCCACCTACAATTTCGCCAACGTGGTGGACGACCATCTCATGGGAATCACCCATGTGGTGCGGGGAAATGAATATCTTTCCTCCTCACCCAAGTACAACCGTCTGTATGAGGCCTTCGGCTGGGAGGTGCCCGTCTATGTGCACTGCCCGCTGATCACGGATGAGGAGCATCATAAGCTGTCCAAGCGCTGCGGCCATTCCTCCTATGAGGACCTTCTGGAGCAGGGCTTTCTGACCGAGGCCATCGTGAATTTCGTGGCCCTTCTCGGCTGGAGCCCGGAGAATAATCAGGAGATCATGACCATGGACGAGCTGATCCGGGAATTTGACTACCATCATATCTCCAAATCCCCGGCGGTGTTCGATTACACCAAGCTGAAATGGATGAACGGCGAATACATCAAGGCCATGGATTTTGACCGCTTCTATGAGATGGCGGAGCCCTGGCTGAAGCAGGCGATCCATAAGGATCTGGATCTGAAGAAAATCGCGGGAATGGTCAAGACCAGGATCGAGATTTTCCCGGACATCGTGGATATGGTGGACTTCTTTGAGAAGCTTCCGGAATACGACGTATCCATGTATGCGCATAAGAAAATGAAAACCACGCAGGAATCCTCCCTGGAGGTGCTTGCCGAGGTGCTTCCCCTTCTGGAGGAGCAGGAGGACTACTCCAACGATGCCCTCTATGCCGCGCTCCTTTCCTACGTGGAGAAAAAGGGCTGTAAGAACGGCTACGTGATGTGGCCCATCCGTACCGCCGTGTCCGGCAGGCAGATGACCCCCGCCGGCGCCACGGAGATCATGGAGATTCTGGGAAAGGAAGAGTCCCTTGCGCGCATCCGTACCGGAATCCGGATGCTGCAGGACAGCCTGCATGGCTGATCCCGGTCAGTCCAATCCCGGCCAGGCCAGCGCCATTTCCCATCGGGACGGGCCCATGCTGGTTCTGGCAGGGCCCGGCTCCGGAAAGACCTATACCATCACGCAGCGCATCCGCTGCCTGATCGAAGAGGGCGGGGCCGAGCCGGAATCCATTCTGGTCATCACCTTTACCAGGGCGGCTGCCGATGAAATGAAGAGCAGATTCTTCCGCCTGACGGAAGGGAAGTTCTATCCGGTGAACTTCGGAACCTTCCACGCTGTCTATTATCACATTCTGAAAAACGCTTATCATTACCATTCCGGTAATATTTTATCCGAACATGAAAAAAGAGAACTGCTGAAAACGGTCCTTCTGCGGACAAACGGGCTTCCCTGCCTGGAAGACGAGGAAGCGGAAATGCTGCTGAACCAGATCAGCCGGTATAAAAATGACGGCTGTCCGGCAGATGTCTCGAAAAGCCTGGGAGATACCTGCGCCCTGCGGCCGGAGCAGTTTGCCTTCCTTTATCAGGCCTACAGCCGGGAAGCCAGGGAAAGAAGAAAGCTGGATTTTGACGACATGGTACTGGGCTGCCGGGAGCTTTTTCTGCAATATCCCGCTGTCCTTGCGGCCTGGCAGAAAAAATTCCGGTATATTCTGGTGGATGAATTTCAGGACATCAACGCCATGCAGTATGAGGTCCTGCGCATGCTGGCCCTGCCGGAAAACAACCTGTTCGTGGTGGGGGATGACGATCAGTCCATTTATGCCTTCCGAGGCGCAAGGCCGGAGCTGATGCTGAACTTTGAACGGGACTATCCGGATGCGAAGCGGGTGGAGCTTTCCGTCAATTACCGGAGTACTCCGGAGATCCTCTCCTGTGCGGGAAAGCTGATCCGTGTCAACAAAAATCGTTTTGAAAAGAAGAGCAGGGCGGCGTCCGGGCATGGAGAGGCGGTCCGTTTTCTGGGTTTTGAGGACCGGGAGGCTCAGAATGAGAGGATCGCGCAGGAGCTTCTGAAGGCCGGGGAGGAAAGGGGGAGCTCCGCCGTCATTTTCAGGACCAACCGGGATGCAGGCGAGCTGGCGGAGCTTCTTCTGAAAAAAGGAGTCCCCTTCTGGATGAAGGAAAAGCTGAAAAGCCCTTATCGGGGACGGGCTGCCGCAGACCTTCGGGCCTATCTTTCCTTTGCCTTCGGCGGACAGAAACGGTCGGATTTCCTGCGCATCATGAACCGGCCGAAGCGCTATCTGTCCCGTTCGGCGCTGGACCTGGAGCAGGTGGATCTGGAACGGCTGAAAGCCAGGTACCGGGATAAGCCTTATATGCAGGAGATCCTCAGAAAGCTGCAGATGGATCTGGCGCGCCTGCGTCGGATGGATCTTTATGCTGCCGTCAACTATATCCGGAGGGGGATGGGGTATGAGGAATATCTGAAGCAGGCGGCCATGGAGGAGCACCTCAGCCTGAAAGAACTGCGCGCACAGGCGGACTGGTTCCAGAAGCAGGTGAAGGAATATGCTGTCTTGGAGGACCTGGAGGAACACATCCTCTTCTTTGAAAGGGAGCTGGAAAGCGCGGCTGCCAAAAGGCCTGGGGCGGACTGCGTCAGCCTTCTGACCATGCATGCTTCCAAAGGCTTGGAATATGATACCGTCTATCTTCCCGACTGCAACGAGGGGATCATCCCTCATAAGAAAAGCATGAGAGGGGAGGAGGTGGAGGAGGAGAGAAGAATGTTCTATGTAGCCATGACACGCGCAAGAAAACGGCTCACCCTTTCCTGGGTGGCCGGAACGAAAGAGGAACCGGGCTTTCTCTCCCGGTTCCTCAGTGATCTCGAAGTCTGAAATTTTCCGGCTCCCTGAGATCCTCCGGCCCTGAAAGCCGGAAATCCTTTGAAGCGCACGCGGCGCCGGAGCCTTATTCCTCCTCCGGCCCGATCAGCTCGTCAAATTCGCAGTTGTCCAGATATTCGTCAAAGGCGTCCGCCACGATCTCATATTCCGCATCGTCCTCGATGTAACGAAGCTCCGGCTCCTCATTGGGATCCTCCTCGTTTTCCGAATAGCCGTAAAACCAGACCTCTCCGTCCTCATTGTTGCCGGATTCGTCCAGGGGAAGGAGCACGATATAATTTTTCCCCTCCACCTCCAGGATCGTGATGACGGCGCAGTTGACTGTGGTGCCGTCGTCCAGCTCCAGCTCCACGCTCATTTCCTCTTCCGGCTCGCCTGACGGCTTCCTGTAATCGCTGCTCATAAAAAACCTCCGTATCAGTAGAATTGAAGTAAAATGAAACTTTCCGGCGGGGCTTCCCGCTCTGCGGACAGTATAGCATAAAGACAGGGTTTGGGCAAATACGGATTTTGCCCGGATTTTTTCGGACGGGGTACGACAGCCGGAAAAAGGCAGCTGTCCGCTCCGTTTCAGATCAGCGATAGTTTTCGTACAAAATAACAGTAGATACCTGCTCCTGTGAACGTTAAAATACGTTTGGACAACTTCTGACTGCCCGACAGGTCCGTCTTGCGGCGGGCTTTTTTCAGGGGAAGCGAGAGGGGTCGGCACGGATCATGGAAGCCGTGCCGGAGGCGGCCTGCGCCGTCCTTACAGAAATGCAATGCCGCCTGCGGCGGCAAAGAAGGAGGAAGACACAGAAATGAGCGACTTTTCGGAAAAGCTGTCACAGGAGATCAAAAATACCAATAAACCCCTGCGGTATCTGGCGGAGGCGAGCGGACTGCAGCTTGACTACATTTCCAAGATGAGCCGGGGAAAACGGCTTCCGCAGGATGAGGAAAAGCTGAAAAGGCTGCTGGATGCCATGGAATGCGTGCTGCGTACCAGAGAGATCCTTCTGCAGCTTTACCGACAGGAAAAGATGGGGAAGGCACAGTGGGGCTGCATGCAGGAACTGATCCGCATCATTGAGCAGGACGTTCCGGAAGAGAAAGCAGAGGGAAAACGTTTTCCCGGGCTTTCGGGAGAGGAGCAAAGGGTAGTAAGCCAGGGGGAGGTTTTCCGCTTTCTGGAAAGGATGCTTGCGGGCAATGAGAACGGCCTGATCCGGATCTGGACCGCGTCGGCCGGACCGGAGGCGATGGAGAGACTGATGCAGATGATCGGCAGGACATCCTGCGGGACGCTGGAGCATCTGTTTCCTCTGTGGCAGAACCGGCAGGAGGAGGACTCTCTGGAAAATCTCCGCCGCCTGAGAGTGATCAAACCGGCTGTTCTGTATGACGGGTATCACCCCTTCTTTTATTATCTGAAAAATCCGGGAGAAAATTCCATTGGACTTTTTCCGAACTGGTTCCTGTCCGGGGACAGAGCACTGGGGGTTAATGATACCATGGACTGCGGGATCATACTGACAGAAAGGAGTCAGGTGGAAGCCATGCAGGAGGAATTTCGGAAGAAAAGGCGGATGGCGAAGGCCCTCATAAGCCGTTCCGGCATTGCAGAATATATGGATAAAGTAAATCTGATGATGAATACCGGCTATGTGACCCGGAATTATTATATTGAACAGTCTCCCTGCCTGCTGCATCTGATCCCGTTAAGTGTTCTGAAGGAACACATTCTGATCGGCGGAGAACAGAGAGAGGAGCTGATGCGTTCGATCCAGCTGCGGACCATGCACATGCAGAAGGAGGATATGGTCCATATTTTTTCCATGGAAGGATTGCGTTATCTGATGGAGGAGGGGAGGATAACCGGCTATCCGGACGCCCTTTACCGGCCGCTGGAAGGACCCATGAGAACCTGGCTCCTGAAACGGTATTACCAGTACATCCAGAATACTCCCCATTCCTGCATCTGCGTCCGGGAGGACTGCATCAGGCTTCCCCGGCATATGTCCATCGTATCCAGCTCAAACGTGGACAACGGCATTGCGTTCTGGAACAGTACCCGGAACGGCCTTCGGTATTATCAGATGATGGAAGCCGGCATTTCTCAGAAGCTGTATGATTTCTGCCGGTTTCTGGAGGAGGGAAATATGGCGTTTTCCTGTGAAGAGACGCTGGAATTGATCGGAAATTTGATCGTGGAATACGGGGGTGTGCTGTAGACGGTTTTTTGTCTAATTTTCGTGCCTAAAGGGAAATGGAAAAATCTGCATGCTAAGATAAGGACGTTGGCAAAAAACAGAGGAGGGAGAGTGGTGAATATGGTGTCTGGCGCGGGAAGTATTCCTGTTTCCGTGACCCCTGACGGAAGGATAATGGAACGGTCGGAGGTGGTGGAGTATCTGAAGGCGCTTTCTCAGCACATCCTGATCCGGATGAAGCTGGAAGAAGAGCTGGAAGGACTTCGCAGTCAGCTCGCGGAAGCAACAAAGGAGGAGCCCGAAAAGCAGATTACGGCGCCGGAACCGGATCCGCCGCTGAAGGAATCCTACCCTATTCTCACCCTGATCGTGGTTCCGCTCGGTATTCTGTTCTTTCTGTTTTCGGATTATCCGGCGGCACAGAAGGCCGGGGGCGTGGCTGTCATCACAGCAGCTCTGCTGTTCAGCCTGTTCAGACACAGACGGGCCAATGAAAGGGCACAGAGGGAATGGGAGGAACAGCGGGCAGCCTGGGAAAAGGAGACGGAGCGCGTCCGGAATCTGAACAGCGCGGTGAGCACGCAGGATACGCCGGAGGTAGTCAGTCTGAAGGAACAGATGGGCCGGACGGAGGACGCCTGTGAAAGGATCTGCACCTCCATGCAGGGCCTGGAGGAGCAGAACGTACTGGCTCCCGGCTACAGGGAGGGAGTGATTCCCTGTGTCCTGTACGGTTTTTTCCTGGACGGAAGAGCAAATACGCTGTCAGAGGCAATCAATCTGTTTCATGAAGAGATGCATCGGAAAAACCAGGAGGAGAACCAGCTTCGGATTCAGGAGGAGATCCGAATGCACCAGGATGCCCTGATGCGTCAGCAGAATCTGAACGCGGCCAGACTTTCCGCTCAGATCGAAGATGCGAAAAATGAAATAGAACTGCAGGGAATGATGAATTCCCTGTATACCGCAGACATGATCCGCCTTTTATGGAAGGAGCTGCGGTAGTGCGGACAGGTCCGGCAGCGGTACGCTGCATTTATATGAAAAAATTCAGATCGATTCAGAAAAAAGAGCAGGGAGGAAAAAGAAAATGTCAGCTTATCTTTGTATTACGGTACATAACGCATACGGGCCGGGAGTTTCCTCGTCCGTATCCGGTATTCGGGATATGTTTGAAACGAAATATTTTGTCTATCTGTATGTGGACGAGGAGGAGCCGGTCAAGCTCCGGGCTGCCCGGCAGCCCTATCGGATCCCCGTAGAACCGGGGGCGCATACCGTGATCATTACCAGAAAGCCCATTGGAAAGACCGGCTTGTCCGATGTGGTAAACACCGTTACCGGCGGGGTGATCGGAGGAACAGTCCTGGGAGGTATGGGAGCTGCGCTGGGAGCACATCTGGGTGAAAAAGCGGTAAAGGAGGACTCCCTGAAAAACGCCCAGGTACTGGAATTCCATGAAGGAGAAATCATTTCCTGTGAGGTGAAGGCCGATTTCAGGGGAATGCCGAAGGTACAGTGGAAATAAAGCGGGAGCTTCAAATGAAGGAGCAGATGGAAATACTGGAGAAGCTGGACCGGCTGCTGGAAGACCGCGGATGGTCAGAATACCGCCTGGCAAAGGAATGCGGTCTGTCGGAATCCACCATCGCCAATATCTACCGCAGGAACAGCGTCCCCTCTGTTGCCACGCTGCAGGCGATCTGCAGGGGATTCGGGATTTCCATGTCTCAGTTTTTTGCGGAAAACGAGATGGTGGAGCTGACGGATCAGACCCGGGAGCTGTTTCGGCTCTGGGCGACGCTCACCCGGGAACAGAAAAATTGTATTCTGGAGGTGATCCGCCTTTTCGGCCGGAAATAGAAAACAGGAAGAATAGAGGCAGGCCGCCGTGACGGTCCGAGATTAAGGCGTTAATTTTTTCTGGCACCCTATCTGCTGATATGGTATAATATCTATGCTTTACTTGTACCGCCTGAAACAAGGAACAGGAGATGAATACCATGACAAGACAGCAGTTTAAGACCTATCCTGGAGTACCTTATCCGATGGGCGTATCCATGACCTCCGGCGGAAGGATGAATTTCGCGGCAGACCTTCATACAAAGGAGGAGTGCGGCGTGCTTCTGTATCTGGACCGGGGAGCGCCGGTGCGCCTTCCCTTTCATATGGGAAAAAAAGTGGGCAATATATACTGCCTGCAGGTGGACGGCCTGGCAGACAGAGATTTCAAATATAATTTTTACGCGGGAGACGAGGTCATCACCGACCCGTATGCCGCTGTGATCTATGGAAATGAAAAATGGGGGAGGCGTACAGATCCCGCGCTGAAGGGAGGAATCATCAGGAGCGGCTATGACTGGGGAGAGGACCGTTTTCCCATGACACCCCTTTCGGAGAGCCTTCTGTACCTTCTGCATGTGAGAGGATTTACCCGCCATGCAAGCTCCGGCGTGAAAAACCGGGGGACCTTCGCGGGGATCGCGGAGAAGATTCCTTATCTGAAGGAGCTGGGGATCACGGCTGTGGAGCTGATGCCTGCCTGCGAATTTCTGGAGCTGGAGAAGGAAAAGCTGCCGGAGCCTTCCATGGAGGAGGCAAAGAAGCGTTATAGGGAGGATCCGGAGGCGAAGGAGACGCCCAGGATCAATTACTGGGGGTATAAAAAGGGGTATTATTTCGCTCCCAAGTTTTCCTACGCGGCGTCCGGGCGTCCGGCGGAGGAGTTCCGGGATCTGGTGAAGGCGCTTCACGCGGAAGGGATCGAGCTGATCATGCAGTTCTATTTTCCTCCTTCCGTCAAGCAGGCCTATATCCTGGAGGTGCTGCGCTACTGGGTTCTGGAATATCATGTGGACGGGTTTCACCTGCTGGGTGTCCGGGTTCCCATGGAGCTTCTCGCCACGGAGCCGATGCTGGGGAATACCAAGCTGTTTTATGAGGATGTCCCCTGCGGCGAGATCTATGAAGGCAGTGAGGCGCCGGTTTACAAGAATCTGGCATATTACAATGACAGCTTCCTCTATCCCATGCGCGGCTTTTTAAAGGGAGACGAGAACATGCTGCCTCAGGTGCTTTTCTGCCTGAAGCGTAACCCCGTACAGGCGGGCGTCATAAATTATATTACCAATTATTCCGGCTTCAGTCTGGCCGATTTGGTGTCGTATGACTCGAAGCACAACGAGGATAACGGGGAGGACAACAGGGACGGCAGCGACAGCAATTTTAGCTGGAACTGCGGCTGTGAGGGAAAGACCCGCAGAAAAGCGGTGCTGAGGCTCAGAAAAAGACAGATGAAGAACGCCATGCTGCTCCTGCTTACGGCACAGGGAACGCCCATGATCGTCAGCGGGGATGAATTCGGCTTCAGTCATGGAGGAAACAACAATCCCTACTGTCAGGACAACGCGGTAAACTGGCTGGACTGGAGGCTGACGGAGGAAAACCGGGATTTTCTGGAATTTGTAAAATACGCGGCGGCTCTGCGCAGGGCCCATCCGATCCTGCACTGCCCTGAGGAACTGACCATGCTGGACTATCTTTCCTGCGGATGCCCGGATCTGTCCTACCACGGGGAGGAAGCGTGGAAGCTGAATACGGACCGGCAGAGCCGGATTGCCGGAGTGATGTACTGCGGAAGGTATGCGAAGAAAAACCGGCAGGAAAATGACGAGTCCTTTTACATCGCCTACAACATGCATTGGGAAGCGCACAATTTCGCGCTCCCGGCGCTGCCGGAAGGACAACGCTGGATCAGAGTCTGCGACACCTTTGAGGAAGAGCCGAAGGAAGGAGGGGCCCGGGAGCTGCCTGAGGAAGAAGGAAAAGAGACATATGTCCCCGGCCGGTCCATCCGGATCCTGATGAGCTCTCCTGCGGGCCGGACGGAAGTGCCGGAGGGAAAACAGACGGCCGGAAAGCGCAGGAAGAGAAAGACCGGCGTTCTGAAGCCGGAGAGCCTGCCGGATGCAGGAAAACCTCAGCAGCTCCGGAAAGCGGGATTGACAGACAGTGAAGAATGAAGGAAAAGGAGGCGGCCGCATGCTGTCGGGCGCCTGGAAACATTTCAGAACGATCACCCGGCATAAGTATCTGGTGATGAAGGGCTGCTTTGCGGTTGGACTTTATAAGCAGGGACTGACCCATGATCTTTCCAAATACAGCCCGACGGAATTCCTGGTGGGCGCCCGGTATTTTCAGGGGGACAGAAGTCCCAACAACGCGGAGCGGGAGGAAAAGGGCTATTCCGCCGCCTGGCTCCACCATAAGGGAAGAAACCGCCATCACTACGAATACTGGATCGATTACAGCACGGACAACGTGCCGGGCGGCATGGCGCCGGTGGAAATGCCGCCCAGATATGTGGCGGAGATGCTGATGGACCGGATCGCCGCCTCAAAGGTGTACCGGGGCAGCCGGTATACGGATGCGGACCCGCTGGAATATTTTCTTTCCGCCAAAGAGCCGCCCGTCATGCATGAAAGGACGAGAGAGCTTCTGCTGAAGCTTCTGACCATGCTGGCACAGGAGGGGGAGGAAAAGACCTTCCGCTGGGTCAGGACGCAGCTTCTGGGAAGGAAGCGCTGACAAAGGAAAAGGGACCCGTCCGTACGGAGAACCTTTTTTTCTCCTTTACATATAGTATCGTAAAGGAGATGATGATATGAACTGCTTATATTTACTGCTGCTTTTGTGCTGCTGCTCAAAAAACGCGGCCCCCTGCCAAAGATGTGAGGACAGACGGAGGCCCACGGACAGCGGCTGCTCCTGCTGGGATATGAGGCCGGAGCCGTCCTGCGGCCATCCGGATCCGCCCCGTCCGGAGTCCAGACCGAACGCTCCGCTGCCCAGGCCCTTTCCGCCCTTCGGGGATGATCCGGGCTGCGGATGTACGGACTGAACGACTGAAAATTGAAAATGGAAGCAGAAGATCCCCCGGCGTGATCGGCCCGCCGGGGGATTTTTCCGTTCAAAAGAAAGCCCCGTCAGAGAAAAATTCCTTCCCTGCCGTCTGACAGGCTCAGGCCCGAAAGAACACAGAATTTTCACGGTTCCGACAAAGAATGGAAACATTCTTTCAATAGAATGAAAAAAGCGTTTCCGTCATCCCCTTGTTCCGCAACGGAAGGGGATGACAAAAGCAAAGAAGGGATGGTCTTGGCGTATGAAACGTTTTTCTCTCTGGCTCCGGCAGAACGACCGGAGGACATTCTCCGCAGTCATGCTTGGGCTGTGTCTGCTGTTTTACCTGTTTTTCGCATTTTATGACGGCGCTGTGATCTGTGTGGATTCGCCCGGCTACATCAGCATGGACATCCACAGAGAGCCTCTTTACTGCATGTTCCTGGCAGGACTGCGGGCGATATTCTCCGCGTTCCCGGAGGAGGTTTACCTGGACGCGGCTGCCTTCCTGCAGAGCGTTCTGGCGGCGTTCGCTGCCTGGTGTCTGGTGAATACGCTGTGGAAAAGGATCGGTTTTTCCAAAAAGACCGCCCTTATCCTTCTCTGTATTCCGATGGCTGTCTCCTTACTGTGCCGCTTTGCGGCGGCGCGTTCTTCCATGTATTCCAACAGCATCCTGACGGAGGGGCTGGCGATCCCTCTGTATATGCTGTTTTTTTGTGCCCTGCTGAAGTACTTCTGGACGGAATCGAAAAGAAGTCTGCTTCTGTGCTGCCTTCTTTCCTTCCTGTTAGTCTCCATCAGAAAGCAGATGCTCATCTCCCTTGTGATGCTGGCGGCGGTCATCCTGGTTGTTTCTATCAGGAAAAAAAGGATACTGGGCGGCGTGGGACTGCTGGCGGTCTGCGCCGCGCTGATACTGGGCGGGAGCACAGCCCTGGACCTGGGCTACAATTATGTGGTGCGGGGAGAAGCGGTCAGACATTCCAGCGACGTCCGCTTTCTGACCACGATGGCCTTTTATACGGCGGAGCGCAGCGATGCGGATTATATTGAGGACGAACAGATCCGGAAGCTTTTCCTTGAAATCTACGATACCTGTGAGAAAGCGGGGTATTTAAAACACAGCGCGGGAAAGGGATGGCTGAACCGTGTGACCCATTTCGGGGATTCCTATGACTGCATCCAGATCGATACCATGTGGCCTGTGGTGAACCGGTTCGTGCAGGAGAACTACGGAGATGGAACGGTATTCTTAAGTGAGCATGCGGATCAGATCATGCAGATCATCAACCGCTCGGTCATCCCTCATAATCTGGGAAAGCTCCTGGGCTTCTTTCTGGACAATTTCCTATCCGGCCTGATCACCACCGTGGCGCAGAGGAACCGGATCCTGAACTGGTACAGCCTGTTTGCTTACCTGCTTTATCTGCTCCTGCTTCTGCATGCCTTTTTTCAGAGAAAGAAAAAAGAAAGGCCGGGGGAGACGCAGGAGGACACAGATTTTTCACAATTTGAACAAAATAAGGAAACAAATTTCCGATAAAATTTGAAAAGTATTTAATGCGTTAACGATCATTCGAAAGGGCAGCTCCCGGGGGGGCTGTCCTTCGAAACGGAGGTAGGAAATGAGAGGTAAGGAGAAGGAGGACGGAAAGTCCGGGGCAAAGAAAAAACTTCTGGCCGGCGTCTGCGCTGCGGGCGTACTTCTGGCGGCGGGAGCCGGAGGCTTTTTCTGGTACCAGTCGGAAAAAAGCAGGAGCCCGCAGTCCCAGGGAGGCATGCCGGAAATGGATCTGGATTTCGGCATCGATGTGGTCACAGCGGGCGGAAGCACCGCGATCGGTATGCAGGAGGAAAGCTTTGACCTGGATTTCCTGGACACGGAGCTGGAAATCGAGGAGGTATATCTGTCCAGTCAGGATGAGGTGGAAGCAGGTACGGCGATCCTGAAGCTGACGGAGGAAAGCGTGGAGGCGGCCAGGAGGGAGCTGCAGGAAAAGGAGACGCAGGCCGGTCTGGATTACAGGGAGGCCCTGCTGGACGGAGAGGAAGAGAAGATCACCGCGCAGCAGACGCTGGATACCAGTCTGCTGAACGGGACTTATGCCGATTACACTTATGAGGAATCTCTGAAGGAGTATGAAGAAGAGATAGAATCTCTTCAGGAGCAGATCGAGGAAGCGCAGGAGCTGGTGGATGAATATACGGCCTCGATTGAGTCGGATTACTATTATACTTACTACGAAGTGGAGGAAAAGGAAGAAGAGCTGAACAGCTCCTTTGCCGCGCTGATGCAGCTTTACGAGGAGTGGGACGTGGAAAAGCTGGAGGATCAGTATCCCTCCTCCGCTTCCGGCAGCCTGACGGGAGGCGGTACGGAAGAGGATGGGGAAGGCTCGGACGGAGAGGGTGCAGGAGCGCCTTCCGATTCTTCTGAAATGTCCTCCGGCACTTCAGGCGCACCCTCTGATGCAGAAGGTGCGCCTCTGGACGGCGAGGGAATGCCGGACGGCGCCGCTATGGCCGATATGGGAAGCTTTTCCGGAGCGGGAGGAGCGGCCGGAAGCGGAGGACGGCGCGTCAGCAATGACAGCACCAAGCTCACCGTATACGACATGCTGGATCAGGAGGTCCAGGAAAATAAGGCCGCTTATGAGGAGGCTGTGGAGAATTATGAGGATGCCAGGGCCACGGCGGAGTCCTCACTCGCTCAGGCTCAGACCAGTCTGGAGCTTTTGAAGGTTGAGCTGGAGGAGGCTCAGATCGAATATGAAAAGCAGCAGGTGAACAGTCAGAACGACCGGGATGCCGCTGTTTCGGAAAGCAGCCGGGCGCAGGAAACCTATCAGACGGAAATGGACAGGATCAATGATGAGATCAGCGTTGCTCTGAACGCGAAGGAGGAGGCGGAAGAGAACCTTCAGGAATTTGAAGAGGTGATCGGCGACGGTTATCTTTACACCACGAGCGCAGGAACGGTGATGATGGTGAATGTGTGAAAGGAAACCGCTCTGACGGGCGGCAGCATGGTGCTCGCCTACAGCGATCCGGACACAGTAACGGTAACGGCTTCTGTGGGGCAGGAGGACATCGCTTCCATTGAGATCGGAGAAAAGGCTGTCGTGTCCGTTACGGACCAGGGCAGCTTTGACGGTACGGTTGTTTCGATCGATCCTGTTTCTGCTTCCTCCAGCCGTTCCAGCGTGGCTTACTCCGTTGTGGTGGAGCTTTCCGGCGATGTAAGCGCTCTGTTCCAGAATCTGTCCGCGACCGTATACTTCGGCGTTTCCACAGAGGATATTCCGTCCCGTGAGGACAGGACGGAGCCGGAAGCGGCCGTCGGAACAGAGGAGACGCAGGAGCCGGAAACAGCCGTCGGAACAGAGGAGACGCAGGAGCCGGAAGCGGCTGCGGCACCGGGAAGTACGGCAGAGGAAGAGTAGCGCTTCAGAATGGAGGGAATGATGAAAAAAATCAGGAAAAGGACGCTTGTGAAGCTAAGCGCAGCGGCGGCCGCCTTCCTTCTGCTGCTGGGTGTATGCGTTTATACGGTTTTTGTCCGTCCGGCCCTTATGAACCGGGAGACGGTCATTTACATGGAAACACAGGTACAGTCCGGAGATCTGGTACAGGGGATCATGGAGAACGGAAGTGTGGAAATGGCGGAAAGCTCCGTTACCTATGATCTGGACATCAGTTATGACGAGGATGAGGAAGAGGACGACGAAGAGG
>DWWH01000075.1 GCA_019119815.1 Candidatus Eisenbergiella intestinipullorum
AGGAAATACTATAACCAGAAAGATAAATTCGACAAAAGATACGGCTGCAAAAGCCGACAAAAACCACTACATATCGAATTCTTATCTGGAAGGTTTCATTCCCATAGACACAGAATATTTTACAGCCTCACAATTGAGATCAAAGCATGATACTCATAAATGTGGAAAACCCTCTCAGCTATAGCTGCCGAGAGGGTCATTGCCTTATGTATTTACCATTCTTTCTTATCGTCTCAACTAATTAGTTAATCCTCTGTTAAATCTCCGCCATGACAAAAATCCGCCAATTCGAAATCAGATCTAAGTTCCTTTTTTCCTGGACGAAAAATTTCATCATGCCAAGTCATCTTGCCGTCGATAACTCTAACACTATTTCCACATTCAGGACAAGTATACCAAGCCCATCCATCAAATTCTGTCATTTTAGTGCCACAGGTTTTACATGTAGGGTATTTGCTCATTATTGATACCTCCTATCGATAATCTGAAATGGACCTGAGAAATTTTGTTGAAACAAAATATGGATTGTTGTTATCTCCAAGCTTCTCAATCAACGTTGCATTGCCATCTGCTTCTAGAACCTTGAATTGTTCATTCTCTTTAAAAAGAAGTCCTTCGTTGCTTTGTCCTTCCCTCTCTACCGTGTAAATAATAGACGCTTTTTCCTCAAGTTCCTTTTGTTTAAGTTTCTGTGAAACTTTATTTTTTATCAATAGGCCTCCCGCAACAGCACCTCCCCCAAACAAAGCACCGCCTCCAAAAACTATGCCTGCAAGATTAATAGGTCCACCAACCCTTTTCGATAGAGTTGTCATTATCTGGTACCACCCTAAATTGCTCATTTCCCTCATCCTCTCTGTTTATCCAAACCACAGCTACAACCCCCTTCGGGAAAAACATCCAAACCACTCACTCTCTTTTGTTACATCCAAACTGGCTACTCAACCCCATGTTAATTTGAGTAGATACGTTCTCTCACAGGCTTTTTATGGTCAGCTATAGCCTTCTGCTCTTGTGGCACAGCTCCAGAAAAGCCTGAAATCAAGCACTTTTCACAGGTCAGTCCTTACCCCTTGACATCAAAACTACCGTCTCCACATGCACCGTCCCCCCAAACATATCGCACCCTCTCCCCTTCACAATCTCATACCCATTCTCCCTCAGCCATTTCACATCCCGCGCCAGGGTCGCCGAGTCGCAGCTCACATACACAATCCGCTCCGGCTGCATTTTTACCATGGTCTCCAGGCATCTTTCATCACAGCCCTTTCGGGGCGGATCCACCACGATCACATCCGCATGGATGCCCTCCTTTTCATACTTTTCCGGAAGCACCTCCTCCGCTTTTCCCACGAAGAATTCCGCGTTGGTGATGCCGTTCAGACGGGCGTTCTGCCGGGCATCCCGGATGGCGTCCGGGACGATCTCCACACCATATACCTTCCCCGCCTGTTTCGCCAGAAACAGGGAGATGGTTCCGATGCCGCAGTAGAGATCCCACACGGTTTCCGTTCCGGTCAGGCCCGCGTAGGCGAGGGCCTGGCTGTAGAGCTTCTCCGTCTGAACGGGGTTCACCTGGTAAAAGGAAAGGGGCGAGATCCGGAAGGTGACGCCGCCGATGGCATCCTCGATGAAGCCGGTTCCGCGCACCACGCGGAGTTTTCTGCCGAGGATCACGTTGGTGCGCTCTCTATTGGTGTTGACGGACAGGCTGGTCATGCCGGGAAGCTGCCAGAGCGCGTCGGCAAGCGTCTCTTCCTCCGGGAAGCGGCTGCCGTTTATGATCAGGCAGACCATGAGCTGTCCGCTCTGAAAGCCTTTGCGGATGAGAACATGGCGAAGAAGGCCCTCACCGGTCTGCTCGTCATAGGCGCTGATGTGAAAACGCTTCATGTGGGAAAGGATGGTTTCCAGCACCAGACGGTTTTCGGGAACACCCAGGGCGCAGTCCGTGTTGGGAATGATGGTATGGGTGCGGCCTGCGTAGAAGCCTGTAACCACATTTCCATCCTTATCCGTTCCGAAAGGGAACTGGGCCTTATTGCGGTAGTGCCAAGGATCGTCCATGCCGATGATGGGCTCCATGATCTCCTCCACCCGTTCCGGAGACAGACCGCCGATGCGGATCAGGTTGTTCCGAATCTTTTTTTCCTTAAATTCCAGCTGTTTCTCATAAGAAAGCGCCTGAAGCTGGCAGCCTCCGCACTGGCGGCTGAAGGGGCAGAGGGGCGTAACACGAAAAGGAGAAGGCTCAATTACCTTCTCCAGCTTCGCATAGGCATAGTTCTTCTTCGCCTTCATGACCTTTGCCCGCACAGTATCCCCGATCACGGCGTCCTTAATAAACAGGGTGAAGCCCCCGGCCGCATCCGCCCCGGTCCCGGACAATGTGTCCGCAGACAAGGTATCCGTCTGCGCCGTGCCTGCCGCGCAGGGTTCTTTCCCGCCCGGGACGCTCACTCTTCCGATGCCCTCGCCTTCGTTTCCTGTATCCGTGATCGTTACGGTAAAAATATCATTCTTCTTCACTTCCATGCAGAGGCCCGTTCCTTTCCTGGCATTGCTCCAATGTTTTCGTTCCTTCCGCGTCACTTAAAAAGCGGAAAAGGGAATCCGGATTCTCCCGGATAAATCCCGCTTTTTCCGGAGGAATTAGTTTTTCTCAGTCCATCCTGGTCAGCCGGATGTTGGACTCAAACAGCCGGTTATAGCCCAGCCAGCCATATCCGGTCGCTCCCTGCAGAGCCTCGGAGAAGGTCTCCAGCTTCGCGTCCGCGTTATCGGCCAGGTTCAGGGCGGCTGCTTCGATCAGGGCCGGCTTTTTGGGAGAGCCGTATTCGTACTCGCCGTGATGGGCCAGAATGCAGTGCTTCAGTTCCGCTTCAAGCACAGGAGGGAAGCCGGGGATCTGCCGGGCCTTTTCGCCCACCATCTCCGCGCCCATGACGATGTGGCCGAGGAGCTGCCCGTCGTCGGTATAGTCGTTTTCCGGAAAGAGAGAAAGCTCCTTCGTCTTGCCGATGTCATGGCAGAGCGCCGCCGCGACCAGCAGGTCCCGTTTCAGGATGGGATAGGTTCTGCAGAAATATTCGCACAGCTTCGCTACGCTTAAGGTGTGCTCCAGAAGGCCGCCTACGAAGCCGTGGTGGACGGTTTTGGCCGCGGAGGAGGTGCGGAAGGCGCGGATGAAGGCTTCATCCTCCACAAAGAAGCTTTCCAGCAGCTTTTTCAGGTATTCATTTTCCGTGCGGCCGATGAGCCCAAGCACTTCCTTATACATGCCGTCGATGTTTTTGCTGCTCACAGGGAGGTAATCAGCAGGATCATATTCACCCTCATGGCAAACGCGGATGCGTTTTACATTGACCTGAAGCGCATTCTGAAAGCTGTTCACATCTCCATATACCTCTATGTAGTCCAGAGCGTCAAATTCCGCGATGCCCGCATTGTTGGGATCCCAGATCTTGGCGTCAATGGTGCCGGTTTTATCCTGAAGGATCACCGTTTCATAGGGCTTTCCGTTCTTGGTAACGGCAGACTGCTTGTGCTTGCACAGATAAATGTCAAACATCCGGTCGCCTTCTCTGTAGTCTCTGATATATTTCATTTTCTTTCTCCATTCCGGAATGCCTGCCCCCAAAGCAGGGCTCCGGCTTCCTTTCCTGATCTCTGATCCATGATTTTCTGATTTGGTATTTTCCGTCCGGGGATCTCCTGATCCTTTCCTATTCCTGCACATCCAGAAGCACGTCTACCGTCATCTCCTGATATTCCTCCTGTACCTGGCGCATGACTGTAAGCGTCACCTCCGTATTGGGAAGCAGTTCCATCAGGGTACTGCTGTAATCGGAGAAGGAATCGATCGGCTCCGTTCCCATCTGTACGATCACATCTCCGCTCTGGATGCCCGCCACCATGGCCGGGGAATCCATGACGATGCCCGTTACATATGCGCCTGCGGGCACGCCCTGGGTCTCCTGGATCTCCTTCGGCACGTCCGTGCCGAAAATGCCGAGAGACGCGAAGGGCTGACCGTTGGAAAGCTTTTCGATCAGATTTTTCAGCCCGCTGATGCCATAGGCAGTGATCAGATTCGGTGTATCCTCCGCGCTGTTTTCCTGGCAGATGATGCCGAGCACCTGTCCGCTCAGATTGGTGAGGATGCCGCTTCCAAAGGTGCTTCCATAGATGTCCGTAGTCAGCAGCTGATAATTGCCGTCCGCCAGGTACAGGGTTCCATCCGCCGAGGTAACCATTCCGTACACCACGGAATTGGCCTTTCCAAGCGGGCGCCCCAGCGCTGCAACGGGTGTAGCCAGAAGGCCGCTGTTGCTGGAGCTTGCCAGTCTGGCAGAGGAAATGGTCTCCTGTGTGGCATACGGGATATTTTCAAGCTCCACGCTGATCACCGCAAGGCCCACAGTGGAATCCGCCTGTTTCAGAACGGCCTGCACCTGGGTGTTGTCGCAGAATACCACGTTCAGCTCCTCCGCCTGATCCACGATCTCTTTTTCCGTCAGGATCAGAAGCTCCCTGCCGTTATCCGCGATGATAAGCCCTGCATTCTGGCCCTCATTTTCATAAGAATTGTTCATCCAGTCCGTGTCGGAGGTGATGCCGATCACCGTGACCAGCGACCTGGACACTTCCTGCACCATTTTGTAAAGGTTGCTGTAAAGCGTCTGATAATCGGAAACGTTCAGCTCCACCCGCTCCACCACGGTGGTCTGTACAGGCGGTACGGTTTCCTCCTCGCTTTCTTCCTCAAGCACCATGTCCTCAGGCAGCATCTCCTCATTTGCCGACTCCTCCTGCAGCTGAACCGGCTCCGGCTCCTCCTCCGGGTACAGCCAGTTGCTGAAAACCGGTTCTAGCACCAGGAAGGTGAAGCAGGCGATCAACCCGAATATCACGGCCATGGAAGCCGTGATCATGGTCCGCTTCAAAAGCTTTCTCTTATTGACCGGCCTTTCCTTGACCTTTTCCTTGATAAAGCTGATGTCCGTTCCGGCAGAATCTGCGGCCGGCTCAGGTCTGGAGCTCTGTCCGCCCTCCGGCTCCGTCCTGTTTTTCTTTTCCTGTTCAGACATGTATCATTCTCCGTTTATAATAAGCAGATGCTCATAAAAAATCTTCCTGTGTCCGCAGTCTCCGCCCGGCTTTGCTGCAGCCAGACGGAGGATCACGGCATTCCCAGTATATCCGATTGAGGACCGGTTGTAAAGAATCCCGCAAAGTTTCCGGCGTCTTCCCTGAAAAAACGCAGGGAGCCGGCCTTCTTCTCCGTTTCCCTGCGTTTTCTTTTTTGTTTTACTGTACGAGCCCGCGTCCTTCTCCTGCCGCCCCTATTTTCTGTCTGGCCTTTTCCACGCTCTTCCTATAGTCTTCTCCCGCCGTTTCCCGAAGATATCCCGGGGAAAGGAGCGCCGCGTCATACAGCTCCTCCAGCGTATTCTCCTGCTCCTGCGTCGGCTCCGACGGCGACACCACGCGGGTCTGCCACACGGACATACATCCGGTATATTCCACCAGCCAGAACAGGGGCTCCATATTTTTTTCCATCTGCCCGTTGAGCACTGCGGAATCCGCTCCCGCCAACTCTGCCAGCTTCCCGATATGGGAAGGCAGCGGCTCTTCAATGCTGCCGTCCGGCAGGATCACGCACTCACAGGGGTCCTCATCCTCTCTGTGTGCGTTCAGGAACTCCATCACCTTCACTCCGGCCGCCTTTCTCTGCACCTCCAAAAGCGCTTTTCTTCTTCACAAACGTCTCCTGTATGCAGCCTTTTTGTTCCGATGGCCCGCCTTCAGGCGTTTTTTCCATGCCATCTCTTCCCCTACGTTTCTATACTAGCAAAAAAGCCGCTGTTTTTCAACAGAGAACACGTATCGTTCGGAAGCATCCGGCTCCTGTACCGGCGAAGGATGTTCTGCCAAGATCGTCCTCAGTGATTTCCCGCGCAGCCGTGTTTGTCTTCGTTACAGCCCCGTGACCCGCAGCCCGGACCATTTTCACCCTGACCGCCGCAGCCGCCATTTTCTCCGTGTCCGCCGCAGCTGTGGCCTTCCTGATGGCCGCCGTCATGATGGTGGCTGCACCGGGCATCCGGGTCGTAGACCAGATTTCCGGCAAGAAGAGATGCCACGGCTTCATCCGCAGCTCCCTGCACGCCAGGGTACAGACGGATCCCTGCCTCCTCCAGTGCCATCCGCGCACCCATTCCGATCCCGCCGCAGATCAGCGCGTCCGCACCGTTCTCCTCCAGAAATCCTGCCAGCGCTCCGTGGCCGCTTCCCTGTGCGCCGACCACCGTTTCCTTCTTCACCTGCCCGTCCTGCACCTCGTACAGCTTGAAGCTTTCACAATGACCGAAATGCTGAAAGATCTGTCCATTGTCGTAGGTTACCGCTATTTTCATCGTACCATCTGCCTCCTTTATCAGCTCTTTCCGTCCAGTTTAGCTCCGTTTCCGGCATATGTCAATAACTCCATTCCGATTTCAGCATGCGATATTCCACCCGGTCATGCATCCGGCCATCCATCCAGACCTTCTGCTTCATGTCCGCTTCCTTTTTCAGGCCGCACTTGATCATCACCCGTTCGGAACCCCTGTTTTCCGGATCGCAGCCCGTGGTGATGCGGAAAACGCCGTTTTCCTCAAAGGCAAAGCGCAGCACCTCGCGGAAAGCCTCCGTCATGTACCCCTGTCCCCAGAATTTTCTGCGGCTGAAATATCCGGCATGCACCAGTTTTCCCACCGGCGTTTCCTGCAGGACGGTGTAGCCCGTTTCCCCGATCAGCTCGCCCGTCTCCTTATCCTCCATTCTGAGAAAATATATTTTTCTGTCCGGTTTTCCGATGGCATCGATGGAGGTCTTCAGATCTTCCTTCGTTTCCTCCAGGCTGTGGGTATGAATTTCGGGCAGATAATACATGTCATCCGCATCCGAGATCAGTTCGTGATGACTTTCCAGATCCTCCCATCTGTGATCCCGCAGGATCATCCGTTCCGTCTCCAGCCAGATACCGCCCGCCTGTGTGATTTCCCGGCAGATGCCGTCCCTGCTTTTTCGATATTCTTCTGTTTTCATCTTTTCCTCCATGCCGAAGCGTTTTACTCTGAGACACGCGCGCCGAATCTCCAGTTCGGCGCCGCAATATAACGGAATTTGCGACGCTTCGGCGCAAATCCTCTTTCAGTCCTTCCGTTCCCTCCCGCACAGGATGTCCGCTTCCATCAGTGGTTTTCTGGCAAAAATGGTGTCCATGCAGTGTTTGTGGGGAATACCGCTGCTGTTGCAGTCGAAGATCTCTTCCCGGCAGTCCTCAATCACCCAGTCCCTATACCAGGTGAACAGTTCCCCGGAAATCCAATTCTTCCAGTTTTTTTCATCTGGCTTTTCATCCGGAGGCGCGGGAATAAACGGCTTCTCCACAAACACATTGACAGCATGCATGCCGCCGGGCGCAGTATGGGACAGGTAGTTTTCCATCACCTCTTTACGCATGTCCGGCAGAATGTGATGGAATACGCCGGAGCTGTAGATGATGTCAAATTCTTCGTCCAGACGGAAGGTGCGCAGATCCGACTGAAAAAATCTGACCTCCACCTGATGGATGTCCGCCAGCCGCTTCGCCTTCTCGATGCCGGAAGACGTTGCGTCAAAAGCCGTTACCTGATAGCCGCATTTTGCCAGGAAAACCGCGTCCTTTCCCTCCCCGCAGCCAATTTCCAGAAGACGCAGAGGGCGGTCCGGATAGATCCGTTTCAACAGCTCCAGACACATCTCGTTGGGTCGGGTTCCCCAATAATAGCCCTCCCTCTGATAACGTTCTTCGTAGGGGGTGATCTGTTTTTTCCCGGGAATGTAACCCATCAGCGTGTCAATATCCGTTTCCAGCAGTCCGGCAAGCCTGGGAAGCTGGGTGATGTCCGGCAGGGACTGGGCGTTTTCCCATTTGGAAACGGCCTGGGCAGACAGGTTCAGCTTTCCGGCAAGCTCTTCCTGTGTATAACCCTTCGATCTGCGGAACCGCGCGATATTTTCTGCAAGAATGCTCTTCATTTCTTCCTCCCTGTCGAAACGTCGTAAAACACAGTTTTCCTGCGCTGAGGTCCGTGCACCGCCTCCTGTCCGGCGCCGCGGTTACCGGATCTGCCACGCTTCCGTGCTGCTCTTTCCGAGACCGCAGGCCTCCTGCATCCTTTATTGTAGCAGATCTTTCCTTTTGAAAAAATGGCGGCTTAATAGAACAACCGGAAGTCTCTCAACTCCCGGTTGTATTTTTCTCTCTTAAAATTCTCTTTCCGTCTCCGCTCCGCCCGGTTCCGTGGTATACACATGGAATTCCTTCGTCTGGAAATCCGCGTCCAGCCTGGCCGTATAGCCATCCTTCTCCCGGACGATCACCAGCCTTCCGTCCTCGCATTCCTCCATCCGAAAGCTGCCGTCAAAAGCAGGAAAATCGTTACGGAACTCCATCAGATGCAGAAGCTTCTTCACCACAGGCCGCTCCACCTCCTGCGCGATTTCTTCCTTCGTATAATAGTGGCGGTTGATGTTGCGTCCCACCTTCGTCTCTTCCAGCAGCTTCAGGTCGTTCTTTCCGGCGAGAAGTCCCACATAGTAAACCTGCGGGATACCCGGAGCGAAGAACTGCACCGCCCTGGCCAGCAGATAGGCAGCGTCGTCGTCGCCCAGAGCGGAATAGTAGGTGCAGTTCACCTGGTAGATGTCCAGGTTGTTGTAGGCGGAGGTATTATAAATCTTCTTCACATTGGCCCCGAACTTGAAGATGTCCTCCTTCGTCCGGTCGATCTCCTCGTCCGGAAGCAGGTCCTTCACATCCACTACGCCGATGCCGTCGTGGGTGTCGAGCGTGGTGAACTGCTTTCTGGGGCAGATCTCCAGCCAATGCTTCAGATAGCGGGTCTGACCATAGTACAGGGCGTTGATCAGCAGCATGGGAAGGGCGAAGTCATAGACGTAATATCCCTTCTCCTCGATCTTTTTCTGCATGGTATAGTGCTCATGAATCTCCGGCAGGATCGTCACATTCCAGGGCTTCACGATCTCCGCGCACTCGTCCAGCAGCTCCCACACCTCCGGCTCGATGAAAAAGCAGCTGGTTCCCGCCTTCTTCGTGGCATAGGCGAAGGCGTCCAGGCGGATCATGGCCGCGCCGTGGCCGCACATGCCGGTCAGGTTGTCCCGGATGAACCGCTTCGCCGTCTCCGACTTGCAGTTGATGTCGATCTGCTCCTCGTCAAAGGTGCACCAAACCTTCTCCGTGGTGCCGTCCGCGAAATGGGCCTCCACATAGGGAGCCCGCGGCTTTCTTTTATAAATCACGTCCACCTGCTCTTCGGTGGGCTCCCCGCCCTCCCAGAAATCCTTGTAGCGGATGAACAGGTCCTTCCATGCCGAAGCGTCCTTTTTTTCCAGAAAATCCTGATAATACGAACTGTGGGCGGAAATATGGTTGATCATGTAGTCAAACATCAGATAATATCTGTCCGCCAGCCGTTCCACGTCCTGCCAGTCCCCGAAAGCCGGATCCACCTTCGTGTAGTCCATGGGCGCAAAGCCCCGGTCTCCGGACGATGGGAAAAAGGGGAGGATGTGGACGCCGCCCACCGCGTCCTTAAAATAGGTGGAAAGAATTTCTTCCAAGTCCTTCAGGTTGTGTCCCATGGAATCGGAATAGGTGATGAGCATGATTTTGTTTTCCAGTTTTTTCATTATTACCTCTCTTGCCTTCCTGCCGGAATCCGCTCCGGCCTTTGTCAGAATCTTTTTCCTGTTTCTTCTATCTTGTCGTGCCGCCATCCACGAATTTCACCGGAAGGATGACGCTGTCTCCGACGGGCTTTTTTTCAATCAGCTTCAGCAGGACGTCCACACAAGACATCGCCATCCTGCGGACCGGCTGAGCGATGCTGGAAACCGCGTAGTCGCCCACGTTCAAAACCCGCAGGCCGTCGTAACCGATGAGCTGCACCTGCTCCGGAACGCGCACGCCCAGCTCCCTCAGTTTTTTCAGAATGACAACCGCATGGACATCGGAGCTGGCAAAAATCCCGTCGTATTCACATATGCCGTCTCTGACGCTCTCCTCCAGAAAGGCGTCGATCCTGCGGATGCCCTCCTGACTCAGCGTCGTTTCTTCCCCGAAGTCCCTGGAGGAAGCGGGAAGCCCCGCTTCCGCGCAGGCTTCCAGAAAGGCCTGTCCCCGCTTCAGCGTCTCGTTTTCCAGGCTGGAGCCGTTTCTTAAATAGATCACATTCCGGCAGCCTGTTTCGATGAACTTCCTGGCGGCCAGCCTCCCGCCCTCCGCGTTATCGCCGGACACGCAGCAGATTCCCTGCTTCGGGAAATGCCGGTCGATGGACACCACGGGAAGATCCGCTTCCAGATATTCGTCCAGGTTGCTGTAGGTGAGCGCAATGAGGCCGTCCACCCGGTTCTGTCTTGCCATGTTGAGATAGGAAAGCTCTCTCTCCGCATCGTTGTGGGAATTGCAGACCAGCAGCCGGTAGCCGGACTCCGCCAGCACCTGCTCCACGTCGTTGACCAGCATGGCGAAAAAGGGATTGATCAGATCCGGCACCAGGATCGCCGCCGTATACGTCCGCTTCGCCTTCATCCCTCTGGCATAGGTATCCACCCGGTAATTCAGTTTCCGGATGGAAGCCTCCACCCGCTCCCGGTTTCCCGGCTTCACATACAGGTTGTTCAGCACTCTGGAGACCGTTCCCACGGATACGCCCGCGTCGGCCGCCACATCTTTGATGGTCGCCATTTTTTCCTCCATGCCGAAGCGTCGTAAAACGCAGTTTTACTGTGCTGAGGCTCGCGCGCTGAGGCAGACGCAGATTCTGTCCGCGTCAATTTTTGAATCGTTTCAATTTTTAGAATATCATCCGCCGCCGCTTCCGTCAATAGGGGAAACAGGGAATTTTCAGAAGAATAAATATGCGCATAAATGCCTAATTTATGGGATAAATATGAAAATTATGCAAAAAAAATCTACCATTCTGATTTCTTTTGCTGTATAATAAGTGAAATTCTCCAAAGACGCGTAAAAAATCAATAACAGAAAGAGATGGAGGCGTAAAAAATCATGGAAAAAAAGAAGAAACGTTTTGAAACGCCGCACACTCTGGTGATCATCGTTTGTCTGATCATCATTGCGGCGGTTGCAACCTGGTTCGTCCCGTCCGGCGAGTTTGTGCGCTATGAGGATCCAGTTTCCGGAGAAACCGTGGTTCAGGCGGGAAGCTATACCTCGGAGGGGACCAGCCCGGTCAGCCTTTTCCAGGTTCCGGTAGTCATGTATCAGGGCATTCTGGAAGCAGCGGACGTGATCGCTTTCCTGCTGATCATTGGCGGCGCCTTTGAGCTGGTGAACGCGAGCGGAGCCATCCTGGCCCTTTGCCGTACGGTGGGAAAGAAGCTGAAGGGAAAGGAAATCTTTGTCGTTCCCATGTTCCTCGCCCTGTTTGCCGTATTCGGAACCACCATGGGCATGTCCAACGAGGTCGCCATCTTCGTTCCCATCGGCATCACCATGGCGCTGACGCTGGGCCTGGATAAGGTGACCGGCATGGCCATGGTGACCGTCGGCGCGGCCTCCGGATTTACCGCGGGCCTGATGAACCCCTTCACCGTGGGCGTGGCACAGGATATTGCCGGCGTCCCCCTGTTTTCCGGCATGGGCCTGCGCGCCGTGCTCCTGATCGCCATGCTGGTCATCGACACCGTCTATATCATCGCCTATGAACGGAAAATCAAGAAGCATCCGGAAAAGAGCATCCTGGCCGGGCTGCCGGATGAAAAGGAATTCACCGCAGACAAGGGCGCGGATGAAAAGATCACCCTCCGTCAGGCGGCCGTCCTCGTCGTTCTGTTCGGAACGCTGGGCATCCTGATTTACGGGCTGTTAATCTATCAGTGGTATTTTGAGGAAATGGCAGCGCTCTTTCTTGCCATGGGCGTCATCTGCGGTTTCCTCGCGGGCCTTTCTCCCAGCAAAATCGCCACCACCTTTACGGCAGGCGCAAAGGGCATCGCAGGCAGCGCGCTCACCGTCGGTTTTGCCCGCGGCATCATCCTGACGCTGGAGGACGCCATGATCATCGACACGATCTCCAATGCGGTCGCCACGGCGGTCAATTCCCTTCCCGCCTCCATCCAGAGCATCGGCTTCTTCCTGGCCCAGACCCTCACCAGCTTCGTCATCACCTCCGGTTCCGGCATGGCCGCGGTAACGATCCCGCTGATGGCTCCCGTCGCGGACCTGATCGGCCTCAGCCGCCAGACGCTGGTTCTGGCTTATCAGATGGGCGACGGCTTCTCCAACCTGCTGCTTCCCACGACCTCCAGCCTGCTGGGAACGCTGGCGGTATCCAGGGTGCCCTACGGCAGATGGGTGAAGTTCATGTTCCCACTGTTCCTCATCTGGACCGTGCTCGGCTGTGTGATCATGGCTCTCGCCACGGTCGTCGGATACTGAGAAAGCCTCCGAATGAAAATCTTTGAAATAAGAATCTTTGAGTTAAGCATCTTCGGAGCAGAATCTTTGAGATGAGAACCTTTGGTTTCAGGAAGGAAAATTTACATGAAAGAAAAAATCAGAGAATATATCGATCAGATCGGCCCTCAGCTGGAAGAGCTGTCGGACAGCATCTTTGACCTGGCGGAAATCAGCTGTCAGGAATTTCAGTCCTGTAAGCTTCTGGAGGACGCGCTCGCAGAGCACGGCTTCCAGGTCGAGCACGGCGTCGGCGGCATGGAAACCTCCTTCCGTGCCGTTTACGAACAGGGTACGGGCGGCCCCTCCTTCGGCCTGCTGGCAGAATACGACGCTCTCTCCATGGGACATGGCTGCGGCCACCACATGCAGGGGCCTGCCATCCTCGGGGCGGCATTCTGCATCCAGAAACTGGCGGGAGACCGGCCTTACAAAATCGTGGTCTACGGAACCCCCGCCGAAGAAAGCCTCGGCGGCAAAATCATCATGCAGGAAAACGGATGCTTCCGGGATATTGACATCGCCCTGATGATGCACGCGGCTCCGGAAACCTGCGTGGATATCAAAACCATGGCACTGGAAAACTTCCGTGTCACCTTCCACGGCAGGGAGGCCCACGCGGCCATGCACCCGGAAAAGGGCAGGAGCGCTCTGGATGCCATCCTGCTTTCCTTCCACGGCATTGAGCTTCTGCGGGAGCACGTGCTGGAGGATACCCGGATGCACTACACCGTGCTGGATGCGGGCGGCCCCACCAACGTGGTGCCCGGAAAGGCGACCGCGGAATATACGCTGCGCTCCTACAACACCGGCTATCTGGCCCAGGTGGTAGAGCGTTTTAAAAAGATCATCGAAGGCGCCGCCCTGATGACGGAAACCACCTTCACTATGGAACGGGATCCCGCCTACAGCGCCAAGATCCCCTGCCTGAAGCTGAACGAACTGATCATGGAAAACGCCAGAGCCTTTGACGCGCCGCAGATCGCCCCTCCCAGAGAAAAGACCGGCTCCACGGACTTCGGGAACGTGATGTATGAGATTCCCGGCTCCTGCATCCGCATGGCCTTTGTCCCTGTCGGCACTCCCGCCCATTCTCAGGAATACTTAAACGCGGGCAAATCGGAAGAAGCCCACCAGGCAGTGCGTCTCTCCGCTGAGATCCTGGCGGGAACCTGTCTGGATATTCTGGATCATCCGGAGCTGATGAAAGAGATCCGGGAGGATTTTTCACAAAGGAAAGCCCTTATGAGCGAAAAAATCTGAATCTGAAAAGGAGGCTGTCCGTTCCGGCAGTCTCCTTTTCCTCTCATTGTCTCTTTATCTCGATCAGTTCCTGCAGAACCTCTTTTGGCAGACGTCTTTCCACTCCTTCCATCCCCTCCTGAAGCTGCTCAAACGTCCGGAAGCCTCCGATGGGAACTGCAGGAAATTCCGCCGCCATAACATATTGGAGGACGAGATCATTGATCCGGTATCCTTCCTGCCGGAGCCGAAGCAGTTCCTGCAGGATCCTCTCATTTTTCTTTGACCCGTACATTCTTTCCTGATACTCCGATACCGGACGTCCCTGTGCCCGTTTCGTAAAATATCCGCCCGCCTGGCACATATAAGCCATCAGGCCAAGCTGCGTCTCCTTATGATACCTGTAAAATTCCCGGTCCAGCACCAGCATCCCGCCTTCTCCCGGCACCTCCTTGTTGACGTCCGCCAGCGTGAACATGATCTGGTTGCAGATAAATCCCCGAAGTCCATGAGCGGCGGCATATCCGGCTGCCTCCTTCACCCGCTTCAGGCTCCAGTTGGAGCATCCGTAGAAACGGATATTTCCCTTTCGCACCTCTTCCTCCAGCGCCTCCAGAAGCTCTCCCGCCGGGACCTTCGGATCATCCCGATGAAGAAAATACAGGTCGATCCAGCCGCAGCCCAGGTTTTTCAGACTGAGCTGCACGTCCTCTCTGATGTTTTGCGCATTCACTCTGCTGTCCGCCATATCGTTGATCGGAGGATGGCAGCCCTTTGTGGAAATGATGACCTGCGGCCGCTTTCTGCGCGATGCCAGCCACCGTCCGATCACCTGCTCACTGCGCCCTCTTTCCTCACAGCCCCAGTCCCCGTAAACCAGAGCCGTATCCAGAAAGTTTCCTCCCCTTTCCGTATACATGTCCATCTGGCGGAAAGCATCCGCTTCGGAGATCCCCGTCCCGTACTGGGCCGTCCCCAGCGCCAGCACCGAGACCTCCGGCCCGCCGGGGATGAATGATATTTTCTGCATGCGTTTCCCCTCCTTACCCTCAATGCTGTTATTTTCAGGATATTCCTCCCCTTTTCAGCTCACCACATTCCGCGGCTCTCCTGCCAGAAAAGCCTCGATATTCCTGCAGGTCTCCGTTACCACCCGGGTTCTGGCCTCCAGGCTGGCCCATGCCATATGAGGCGTAATGAGAAGCTGTGAGCTGTCCTGGAATTCCAGCAGCGGGCTGTCCGGAACCATCGGTTCCTTCTCGAGAACATCCAGTCCGGCCGCTGCGATCAGCTTTTCCCTTAACGCAGTGCACAGATCCGCCTCTTTGACCACAGGCCCTCTGGCCACGTTGATCAGAACAGCAGTACGCTTCATTTTTTCAAACGCGGCCAGATCGATCAGTCCCCTCGTCCGGTCGCTCAGCGGGCAGTGCAGAGAGAGAACATCGGACTGCGCCAGCAGCGTATCAAAATCTACCTGTTCATAGTCTGTGCAGGTGCTTTTGCCCGAGGCGGAATAAAAGATCACCCGGCAGCCGAATGCCTGTGCGATGGACGCCACTCTTCGTCCGATATTTCCCATTCCCACGATTCCCCAGGTTTTTCCGTCCAGCTCTCCAAACGTCATGCCGAAATGAGAAAAACTGTTCTGGGAGGAATACACGCCATTTTTCACATAATCGTCATAGTAGCGCAGCTTCTCCAGCAGGTAAAGCGCCATGGCAAAGGTATGCTGAGCTACCACCGCTGTGGAATAATTGCGCACGTTCACCACAGTAATGCCCCGGCTGCGGCAGTAATCCAGATCAATGTTGTCAAAGCCCGTCGCGAATTCGCAGATCAGCTTGACATTTGCCGCTTCGCTTAGGGTGACCTCGTTCATGGGAGTTTTATTCACCACGATGATGTCCGCATCCTTCACCCGTTCCGGCGCCTGCGCCGCTACGGTGTTTGAATACAGGACCACCTCACCATATTTTTCAAAAGGAGCTACGGATACATCCTCTCCCACACTGCTTCTGTCAAGTACTACAATCTTCATTTCCTTCTCCATTCCTCGCGCGAATGCGCATCAACATTTTTCATTCGGCAGGCAATGCAGCTTCCCGCTGAAAAAAGCTGCAGGCCCTGCTGAGGTGCCCGCAGCTTTCCCAAACAAAGGTTATTCCGGCTGAGCGGTCAGGAATTCACTGATGCATTTCACCAGCTCCTCTTCCAGTCCCATCGACTGAAGCTGGCTCAAGATGACCAGAGGATTCTTTCCGCTGCGCACGAGAGCATCGACCGCTGATTTTTTGTCAAATTCTATCTCCGCCTGGTCCAGGAAACGGGATACGGCCCCGGCCACATCGTTGTGTGCCAGTACGAGTCTGCCCGCAAAGGTCAGGATCTTTTCTGTTTCCACATCCGTTTCGGGGACCTCCACGATCAGACAATGCTTCTGTGCGTCATATGACTGCGCTGCAGCAAGCTCCCTGCCGTTTTCCCGGCAGCATACCGAGGCATCCGTGCAGCCATACAATTCTATTTTATACGATCTTCCGGCAGGAATCAATTCCTTTACCGCCGCGCCGTTTTTTCCATGGGCCGGATGGATCACGATCTTCTGCTCTCCGCTCCAGAAAAGCTCGAATTCCGTCTCCACGCAGATCCCCTTTTCGTAGTCGCAGGAAACGTTATCGTCTTCATACAGAACGAAGCTTCCGTCTGCCCCGGCAAATATCTTCAGCACCAGCCGGTCCGGATTGGAACCGACACTCGCAGCATCGGTCTTTTCCTGCATGGGCACGATGCCGCCTGCTTTTGCCAGGACCGGAATGGTCTCGATTCCCCGGTACATTTCCATTGTACGGCCGCCCTCATAGATCATGCCCGTAAAGAAATCGATATAAGTGCCCTCCGGCAGCCATACCTTTTCCTTCGCCCGGTTCAGTCCTTTGATCCTGGGGGAGGTCACAGGCATCACGATCAGCTCCGTTCCAAAATAGTACTCATTAGGAACCCGGTAAGCTTCATCCTTCAGCGGCTCATAATAATACATAGGCAGGACCAGAGGCGTATCTTCTGCCCAGGCCCGGTGGTTCATTGTATACAGATAAGGCACCAGCTCATGACGCAGACGCAGGAAGTCATCCATGGCGGCACGCACCTCTGCCTTAAATCGCCAGGGCTCCTTACCGTTAAACTCATTTTTCGTACTGTGCAGACGGTTGATAGGAGAAAATACGCCGAGCTGATACCAGCGTCCCTCCAGCTCGTCATTCTTGTAGCCGCCCATATGGCCGCCTATGTCATGGCTCCACCAGCCGTAGCCAATGTTGGACGCCGTACTGGTAAAGTAGGGCTGGAACCGCAGCGACTCCCAGGTGATCACCGTATCTCCCGAAAATCCCACCGGATAGCGGTGCGAGCCGGGGCCTGCATAGCGGGAGAAGGTCATCGGCCGCTTCCCGTCCCTTCCGTTGTCCAGAAAATGAAAATGGTTCAGCATCCACAGCGGGTCAAGGCCCTCCATTTTCGTGATTCCGCCCTGCTGCCAGTCGATCCACCAGAAATCCACGCCCCGTTTCTCGTTGGGATGATGCAGGTATTTAAAATAGGCTGAAAGGAAAGCCGGACTGGTGATCTCAAAGGAGACCGGTTCTTCTTTTGAAATGTCCTTCCCCAGCTCCTTCGCCATGGCCTCATACATTTCCTCGTGAGCGCGCACCCCGTCTGCAGGATGTACGTTCAGCGTGATCTTCATCCCCCTCTCATGCAGCTTGTCCATGAACCGTTTCGGATCCGGGAAAAAGTCCGGATTCCAGGTATAGCCCGTCCAGCCCGTTCCATATTTGGGATCGATGTTGACCAGATGCCAGTCCATGTCAACTACCGCTACGGTAAAAGCGATCCCCTCTTCGTCAAACCGGTTCATCAGCTCCAGATAGCTTTTTTCCGTGTATTCATAGTAACGGCTCCACCAGTTTCCAAAAGCAAACCGCGGCAGCATGGGAGTCTTGCCGCACAGATAGTAAAAATCTCTGAGGCATTCCAGATAATCCGCCCCATATCCCCAGAAATACAGGTCCTTCACCCCTTTTTTTCTGGGCTCTACCCATCCGTCCATATTCAGCGTCAGGGAAGCGGAATCATCCAGCACGGAAAAGCCCTGCCTCGAGATCAGACCGTGTCCGAGTTCACAGGCGCCGTCAATGGTATCCAGCGTCCTTGCCGTTCCCTTCAGATCATGCAGTTCGTCTCCAAAATGCCAGGTCGTTCCCCCGCCGATCCCGTATACCTGCACCATCAGTCCTCTGGGATCAAAGGCTTTCCGGTTATAGGTAAGCCGGAGACGTTTCGTCACAATGATCAGGTCTTCCTCTGTTTCCTTAACCTCATATGTCATCTCCGGAAAATCCCGGTTCAGCACCGTCTGCGTCGCCCGGTCCTCAAAAATCCCGTCCTCGCTGTACTCCAGGCGCAGAAGCCCCTCCGTCAGAACGGTGATCCGGTACTTGTCCCCCCTTATCATATTTGTTTCCTTTGCCTCCGGTCTCGCCGGAAGGCGATAGATCGTCTCCATCATGTACCTCTCCTTTTCCTTTTATAAGACTGCCGCAGTGCAGGCATACCCGTTTTCAGCCGCCGCCCTGTCCGGCATCCGTTTCCTGATAGCTCCATTATATGCAGAAGGCGGACCGGAATCCAGTACAAAACGCGCAGAAAATAACACGATTGTCGGATTTTTCTTTTCTTCCTGCCCACAGAAAACATTATCGCCCCCCAAGGAAAGGAGCATGCTGCGGATCACCTCCCCACTGCTTCTCCCGCAAATGCGGCCGCTGTCCCGGCTGCCACGCTGAGTGCCGCATACAGGACCGCCATTCCGGGATTTCCCTGCCTGACCAGCCCTTCCGTTTCCAGCGCAAAGGAAGAAAAGGTGGTAAATCCCCCGCAGATTCCCACCTTCAGAAACAGGACAAGTCTCGGGTTTGCCGGACCGCTTCCTGCCGCCAGTGCAGTGATCAGTCCGATCAGAAAAGAACCGGCCACATTGATCATAAACGTCTTTATCGGGAAAACACACCTTCCGCCGACCGGGATCAGACCGATCAGGTATCTGCAGACCGATCCGATCAATCCGCCGATTCCAACAGCCATACATTCTGCCATAGTTTTCTCCTCTGTCACAGTCTCAGCCCTTTTGTCCCGCAAAAATACCCCGGGCAGCCGTCCCTGAGAATCAGGGAACCGGCTGTCCGGGGCACAGGGACCATATTCAGGCAAAACGTCCTCCCGCGCCATGCCCTTCTTTTCCGCATCAGTCAGACACAGGCGGCAGTCCGCAGCTTACAGTCTCTTCAGAAGCTCCTCTCTCTGAGCCTCATAACCGGGCTTTCCGAGAAGGGCGAACATATTCTTCTTATAACTTTCCACGCCGGGCTGATTGAACGGGTTCACGCCGAGCAGATAACCGCTCACGCCGCAGGCGAATTCAAAGAAGTAGAACAGCTCTCCAAGATAATATTCGTTCACCTCAGGAACCGTTACCATCAGATTGGGAACCTGTCCGTCCGTATGCGCAAGGATCGTTCCGTTCATGGCACTCTTATTTACGAAATCCACGCTCTTTCCGGCCAGATAGTTCAGACCGTCCAGATCCACAGGCTCTTCGTTGATGATGATCTCTTCTCTGGACTTCTCGATATTGATCACCGTCTCAAACATGATGCGCGCGCCGTCCTGAATGAACTGCCCCATGGAATGCAGGTCGGTGGTCAGATCAACGCTCGCCGGGAAGATTCCCTTCTGATCCTTGCCTTCGCTCTCACCGTAAAGCTGCTTCCACCATTCGGAAACGTAATGCACGCTGGGCTCATAGTTGGCCAGGATTTCCACGGATTTTCCTTTTCTCAGAAGGATATTGCGGATGGCCGCATACAGCAGCGCGTCGTTCTTCTCATACTCCTTCTCCAGCGCCAGCCTGCGTCCTTCCGCCGCGCCTTCCATCAGCTTGTCGATGTCTGCGCCGCTCACAGCGATGGGAAGCAGTCCCACAGCCGTCAGAACGGAGAAACGGCCTCCCACGTCATCCGGCACCACGAAGCTCTCGTATCCTTCTTCCGTCGCAAGACCCTTCAGAGATCCCTTCGCGCGGTCAGTGGTCGCATAGATCCTTTTTGCGGCCTCTTCCTTTCCATACTTCTTCTCCATCATTTCCTTGAACACGCGGAACGCGATGGCGGGCTCCGTGGTGGTTCCGGACTTGGAAATCATATTGATGGAGAAATCCCGGTCTCCGATCACATCGATCAGATGCTTAATGTAGGTGGAGCTGATGGAATTTCCTACAAAATAAATCTCGGGAGTCTTTCTGATCTCCTTGCTCACGCTGTTGTAAAAGCTGTGTCTCAAAAATTCGATCGCAGCTCTCGCTCCCAGATAAGAGCCGCCGATCCCGATCACCAGCAGCACATCGGAATCGCTCTGGATCTTGGCCGCAGCTTTCTTGATCCTTGCAAACTCCTCTTTATCATAGTCCACGGGAAGGTCGATCCAGCCGAGGAAATCATTTCCGGCTCCCGTTTTGGAGACCAGAACGTCTCTGGCGTCACAGACCGTCTTTTTCATAAAATCTACTTCATGTGCGCCGATGAAGGGCGCCGCCTTTGAATAATCGAAACTTACCTTGCTCATCTGTTTTCCTCCTGTTCTGCCGCCGCAGGCGGCATAGAATCAAAAAAGAGTGCCGAAGGCATTCTTGGGCACGAACAACGTTCGTGCCGGCCTCCTGTTCTGCCGCCGCAGACGGCAAACAAATCTCTGTAAATCCGTTCTTAGTGTAGCAAAGATATATTGTCTTTTCAAGATTTTATGCAAAAAATTCCTTCAGCAGTTCCTCCAGCTCCTTCTCCTGCGTCTTGGAAAAAACCTGCTCCTCCATGCGTTTTTGAGCCGCGCTTTTTTTGTTCCCTGCGCCCTGTGTCTGTCCGCTTTCCGTCCCGGCTTTTGCTTCCCGGTCAAAGGCAAAGGCTGCCACAGCCTCCGGCTCTCCTTCTCCCTTTTCCTTTCGGGACGGACCGTTCTCAGGATCTTCTTCAGAAGGATTCTTTCCGGAAGATGGCTGTCCGGAAACAGTCTGCCCGGAAATGGTCTGTCCGGAAATAATCTGTCCGGGAACCGTATTCTCTCTTTCCGGCTCTGCTTCTTCCGTCACACCTTCCGCCAGGCGCTCCGATTCCTCCAGGACAGCCAGACGGGGTGCCATATGATTTTCCAGAAAATCCGTCAGACTCACCTTCAGCAGCTCCTTCTTGCCTTCCAGATCTACCAGCCCGGATACGCTGAAATACAGATACAGTCCGAGAAAGCTCATCAGATAAAAGGGAAGGATCTCCCCGAGTGTTTTTCCGTCAATGATCGCAGCACAGGCTCCCAGCCCTGCCGCCAGGACTGCGAGCAGCATCAGCTGTCCGGACAGATGTGCCAGTCCGTCCACGGAAAGCCTGCCGATCTGTATCTTTCCCATAAACTTATCCACGAACACCGGAATGTTCGGCACTCCGTCATTGAGTCTGTAGCAATTTCTGAATTTTACCTTACACTGCTTTAATAGCCGGTTCTGGGTGGTGGACATGTTTTCCGCATCCCGGATCAGGGAATTCAGAAAAATTCCGGTGATAAACCTGCATAAAATGCTCAGCATCAGCAGTATAATGGTCATAGCCACAAGCTCTTTATTTTCCAGAAATGATGCCATATGCCCTCCGATCCGAAGCGCCGTCCTGCGCTTCTTTATGCGATCCGCTTTCTCCGGCCTTCTGCCGCCCCGGCGGGGCACAAAGGCAATATGCCGGCAATCTGTTTCACCGGATCTTCATCCGCCGTATCTGTATTATAGGAGCCGTCTGCCGCCTTCACAATACTGCCGGACCGGAAAGCGGCCGTAAAATTTCGCCGCCTTTTTCCCCGGGCAGCCATAAAAGCTGATTTCCTGTGAAAAGGCTGGCAACAAAGGGCGATATTTGATATAATGCGTAGTGGCCGGTCATCTTTTGTCCGACTTTTAAGGCGGGCAGAAGAAATCCCGGATACAAACGGATTGGAGGCATACATGATGAAATATAAGACAAAAGGCACCTGTTCCAGCTATATTGACATCGAAATGGACGGAGACATCATTAAATCAGTTTCCTTTACCGGGGGCTGCAACGGCAACCTGCAGGGAATCTCCAGACTGGTGGAAGGAATGAAGGCCGAGGATGCCATCTCCAGGCTGAAAGGGATCCGCTGCGGCTTTAAGCCCACTTCCTGCCCGGATCAGCTCGCTACCGCCCTTGAGTCTCTGCTGGCACAGGGGCAGGCATAATCACAGAACAGTCCGGGAGATGGTATTTATGTCAAAAAAAATCGTTCTTACCGGCGGCGGGACCGCCGGTCATATCACGCCCAACATCGCTCTCCTGCCCTCCCTGCGGCAGCTCGGCTATGAGATTTCCTATATCGGTTCCTATGAGGGTATGGAAAAAAGGCTGATCGGAGATTATGACATTCCCTATTACGGAATCGCGACGGGAAAGTTCCGCCGCTATTTTGATCTGAAGAATTTCACAGACCCTTTCCGGGTCATAAAGGGCTATATCCAGTCCCGCCGCATTCTGAAGGAGCTTCGTCCTGACGTTGTCTTTTCCAAAGGCGGCTTCGTGGCCGTTCCCGTGGTGCGCGCAGCGGCCTCTCTCCGGATCCCCTGCGTCATCCATGAATCCGATATGACGCCCGGGCTTGCAAACAGACTCTGCATCCCTGTGGCGAAAAAGGTCTGTTGCAATTTTCCGGAAACCATGCAGGGACTTCCGGCTGACAAGGCAGTCCTCACCGGCTCTCCCATTCGGGAAGAGCTTCTCAGGGGCAGCCGCACCGCCGGCCTTTCCCTCTGCCATTTCACCGCAAATAAACCTGTCCTGATGGTGATCGGCGGCTCTCTCGGAGCCGCTTCCGTCAACCAGACGGTCCGTGAGGCTCTTCCTGAGCTGCTGAAGGATTTTCAGGTCGTACATCTGTGCGGGAATGACAAAATGGATAATCTTCTTCTGAATACGCCCGGTTATGTCCAGTTTGAATATCTGAAGGCCGAACTGAAAGATGTGTTTGCCATGGCTGACGTTGTGGTTTCCCGTGCGGGTGCCAACGCCATCTGTGAACTTCTGGCTCTGAAAAAGCCCAACCTGCTGATCCCTCTTTCCTCCGGAAGCCGGGGAGACCAGATCCTGAATGCCCGTTCCTTTGAGTCTCAGGGCTTCAGCATGGTTATCGATGAGGATTATCTCAGTCCCAGACTGCTGGTGGAAAAGGTGCAGGAGCTCTACTTTAACAGGCAGAGCTTCATCCGCGCAATGAATTCCAGCCAGCAGATGAACGCAGCAGAGACTATCACAAGGCTTCTTGACGAGATCGCTTCAGGTCAGGCATAATGCCCCACCTGAAGCATCACAGCTGCAGGGCGTTTATCTGCAGATCATATCCCTGATCTGAGCCAGCTCCTCTGCGGAAGGCTCTCCGGGCGTCCAGGAGACGATCTTGCTTCCGTCATCATATCTGGGGATCAGATGGATATGGAAATGCCGGACGGTCTGTCCTGCGGATTCCCCATTGTTCTGCACCAGGTTCATTCCTGTACATCCCAGCTTTTCCTTCATGCGGACCGCCATTTTTTTTGCGATCTTCAGCACTTCTCCGCAGCTTTCCTCAGGAAGCTCATACAGATCTGCATAGTGTTCCTTCGGCAGGATCAGGGCATGCCCTCTGGTTGCAGGGCCAAGATCCAGGATGACCCGATAGTTTTCGTCCTCGTACAGCGTGTTGGAGGGAATCTCTCCGTTTGCGATCCTGCAGAAAATACATCCTTCGTCTTTCACTTTTACCTCTCTTTCTGCCGCCCCTGCGGCAATGACAGCCGGCACCTGCGCTCAGGCCGCGCTCCGGCGGAACCGTTCGTCGGGAAGCCTTCCCACATGACACAGCAGAAAGGTGACAAGAAAGCCGCTCAGCAGCCCTCCGAGATGCGCCGCATTGTTCACCATCACGCTCTGAAAGCCGGAATACAGGGAAAGAACGATCATCAGGACCATCCTCTGTACCGAGATTTGGGCCGCCCTCCCCTTTCTCGCGATCACCAGATAAAGCAGACCGCCGATCAGCCCGAAGACCGCGCCGCTCGCCCCTATGGATTCATAAAAGCTGCCGGTGGAAAGCTCATAGACAGCGGAAAAAAGATTTCCGCATATTCCTGAAACAAAGAAAAGGATCAGATAACGCAGCTTTCCCACTGTCTTCTCCACGATCTCTCCTCCAAAATACAGAAGGATCATGTTGTTCGCCAGATGGCTGACATCCGCATGCAGAAACATCGCCGTAACGAGACGGTAATATTCTCCGTTCCGGAGCAGATACAGAACGCTGAACGCTCCTTTTTCATAAAGAAAATCACCGTCAAACCAGCATATCAGGAACACAATGACATTCACTGCTGTCAGAACCGCGCTGCACCATGGTATTCTGTCCGTTTCCCGCTTCATTTCCCAATCAAACTGCTGTGTCCGCATATGTTTCCCGTCCTGTTTTGGTGCCTGTCTTCCGAATCATTTCAAGGTTATCACTTCCCCCCTTTCTTGTCAATTCCGCCGGCCGTACGAGGGCCGATCCGCTGCACGACGGCCCGCTTCATTCCTCATATCTCATCTGTACATTTCCGAAGCGCAGCTCGTCTCCGTCCTCCAGCATCATCACCTCTTCCTGTTCCAGCCGAACACCGTTGACAAAGGTCCCGTTGGTGGAGTTCAGGTCGATCAGCGCCGTTCTCCCTTCCCTCTCCACAAATCTCGCATGAATCCGGCTCACAGACGCATCCGCCAGGAGAATCTGCGCTCTGCTCTTCAGCTTTCCCACCAGAACAGGCAGTCTTTCCAGAGAATATTCCATTCCTCTTTCTCCGGTCCCGTCCGCAGTTCCTGTCACTCTCGGCCTTCTTCGCTGTGCGGTTCCGTTCTCTCCCCCTGCGCCGCTCCGGCTCAAATATACCGTCGGGCCTTCCAGCTCTTCCTGCCTGTGCGGTTCGTACTCCTCCCAAAAGGAAGCTCCGCCCCCTGTCATCTCCTCCTCTTCTTCTTCCGGCTCGCTCTCCCGTTCTTCCTCCATCCTTCTGGCAGTCGCCTTCCAGAGACAGATCAGCAGAAACAGCCCATCCGCAGCCAGAAATAGGAACATCGCCGTCTTTTCGGCTCCCTCAGGCCGCAGATACCAGATACAGGCACATATCAGAAGGAAGAGCACTGCAGCCGCCAGAAGACCTGCTGCTGCCTTCCGTCGCTTTTTTCTTTCCTCTTCCTCCTGTCCCCCGCTTTCTTCCGTTTTTTTCTCCCGCTTTCCATCCTCCCATGCTTCCGGAGACTTCCCGTTCCATCTTCCTCCTTTCTCCCATTCGCATTCTTCGTTTTCAAATCCATCCTCTCCATTTCCCGTTTCCTTGCCGCCGTATTCATAAGGCCCCTCTTCTTCATAAAAACACACGGCTGCATTCCGTTCCGTTATGCGCATTCCCGCATAGCCGTACTTCGTTTTATCCGGTTCCTCTTCCGCAGCCTTCTGTCTTTCCTCCTGCATCCCCTTTTCCAGAAAAGTGCGGAAGCTCCCCACCATGAAGCTTTCTGCTTTGGACATTTTATAAAACTGATATGCGGCACTCACCGCCATCTCCTCCCGGTGATCCACATGTTCCAGAAAAAATTCCGCCAGCGGCAGATAGCGGGACTGCTCTTCATCCTGCCGAAAGGGATAATATAGGAAGAAGAGCTGCTCCGTTTCCAGATCCATATAGATATATTCCGGTTCCAGGATCAGGAAACGTTCCTCCAGCAGATATTCCGCCATGGAATCCAACACCTGAGCCAGATTGTCAATGATCCCCCTGATTTCCTTCATCCCGATCTTTGCGGACAGGTAAAGCTGCTCCAGAGATTGTCTGGAGCTGATGTCATAGTACAGACATGCCCTGCCCTCCATATATCTTTCACTGCTTGCCAATAATCCCGGTATCCGGTTTCTCAGGATCATCCGGTACTGGTAATGCCCGGAAAGCTCCTCCGGAATATTCTCGATCACCAGATAGCTGTGACTCAGCTCCCGTTTATACATTGGTTTTTTCATGTCCTCTTCCTTTCCGCGGCCTTCCCTCAGCCGCCGTCTCCGATCCTTGAAAGCCGGCGCAGCTCCCGGATAAAAGCCGGTGCATCCCTGACTCCGGCTTCCTTCTTCGCTTCTATCTGAAGCGTTCTCATCCTGACCGGAAGGACAGAAAGCCCCGGCAGAGTCCATTGTGTTGTCAGAACGACTGTCACGCCGGACGAAGAGGCTGTGATCTCCCTCTGCATATCCGGCAGCTGTATCAGTGCCTCTGAAAGCAGCTTTTCCAGTTCCTCCTCCGCTTTCGCCTGTCTGACGTAGCCAGCCCCCTCTTCCAGGCTCGCACGGAATGCTGCGATATAAGCAGCCTGGTTCAGGAAACAGACCGTATACAGATAAAATGACAGGATCAAAAGCGCTGCTGTCAAAATGACCGCGATCGGCATGATAAAACAGGCTTCCAGCGTCATATAAGCATGATGCCTTCTTCGCATTTGTTCTGTCCAAAGCCGCATCTTTTTTCCTCCCTTTCTTTCCCCATCTTTTCTCAGGCCCTCATCCTTTCCGACGTTCTTTGCTTATCCACCGATCCCGCCTTTGCAGACATCCGTTATCCACAGGATCGCCACCGCGCTGAGGAAAAAGGGAGCGAACGGGAGACGTGTATTTTTATTTCCTTTTCCTGAAAGCAGCAGGCCCACTGCCACCAGAAAGATCAAAAAGCAGGCCGTAAGGACCTCTGCCGTACATCGCTCCCACTGCTGGATCAATCCGGCCGGAATCACCATCAGCCCGTCTGCCCAGCCCAGCTTTTCCTGCGACATGCGGCTGTAAAACAGCATTGCCGCGCCAGGGAGCGCTCCTGTCAGAACCGTCTGCCACACCGCCCGTCCGGTGAACAGCATGATCCCCGCGTACAGAATTCCCATTCCGATCCCCATCCTCAGAAGCCACAGGGGGATCCTTCTGTCCCTGCAGTCATAGCAGGAGCAGATCCCCAGATAGCCGCACAGCATCATATTTTCCGTCATGTTTACCTCTCTCTCAAAATATCTTTCATTGCATTCCTTCAAAGCATCCTGCATTCCATGTACTCTGCCGCGAGTTTCCATTCATGCACAGCAGCGGCTGCAGGGAGACCTTCCTCCCGCCTCGGAAAGCGGCACGCAGCGCACGGATCGTTTCAATCCGCTGCATTCTATGGTATTGTGATACCGATCCCCCTCATTCGTAACGTATACAATCCCGCTTCCGTCCCCGCCGCATTTTTCACAGGGGCTGTACTTGCCTCCGGACGCATTGCGCAGAGAGCTCACCTCGTCTTTCCCGGCCAGCGTGATGGACAGTGTCAGATGCGTACAGCTTCTCGCCATATGATAGGCGCTTCCATTGTCCGTAATGTAAACATAGGTTTCTTCTCCGTCCCCGCCTCCCGCCCTGCGTTCCACATCATAGCCCGTCCATGCCCGCATATAGCAGCAGCTTACGATCGTCGTTCCCGGATACCCCAGAATCGGGATCACCGGGCTGATCCTTTCCGGACGGATCAGCTGTACCATATCGTCCTGGATCAGTCCGGTGTCTCCTGCCGTATAGGCCAGCATGGAAAGCTCTCTTCCCTGCTGATGCAGCTGTTCCAGATTGGAAAGAAAGGTATGGAAAAAAAGAAGCATGGACAGAACGTTGATCATAAAAAACAGAAACAGAGGAACCGCCAGCGAAGCCTCCACGGTCATGGAGGCTTCCGCCCCGTTTTTGCAGGAAGCAGGCCGGGACACCCTCTTTGCCGCCCGCTTCTGGGGAGAATACAAGAACTTATGACCCTTCTGTCCGATGTGAGAAATAAGCGTTCGGAAATTCATGGCATGTTTTGAAATCATAAATTTACAGTTACGATAGTGACAGTCGTTCTTCGGCTGCAAAGAGGGCATCCCGGCTCACTTCCTTTCCGTTTTCTCTGCCGTATCCGACAGGCATCCTGTTTTTCTTCTGTCTCTGCCGGCAATCTGCAGGCAGCTATTCATACCGGTAGTCCCGCATGATCTGAAAGCTGCGTCCGTAGCCGCTTTTTACCGACGCCTGTGCCGTTATGGCATCCACGCAGCCATCCATCCGGAAATTCTCATTTCCCGGAGTCATACGAATATCCGCCTCGATCACATCCATCAGCCGGTTCAGCGCCTCTTCCTCCGCCTGCAGGAATAAAAATGCTCCGAGATAATCCTGATAGCTCATTCCGCTCTGCCCCTTCGTATACTCTGACAGATGCCCGCGGAAGGTGAGAAGCTGGCTGTACGGCGTATTCCAGCTTTCCGACGTTTTTACCAGAGGGACCTTTTCCCCGTCGAACAGGATCCGAAGGTCCTGCACGCTTTCCGCATATCCCCAGGCGAACAGAATCAGTGCGGTAATGGGTTCCGTCAGCTCCGGCTGTGTGAGGATGGAGCTGATCAGCAGTGCAGTTCCTTTCGCCTGTTCCCGCTTCGCGCTGTCGCCAAAAAGGTACGCCACATTGGCCGCTTCTCTGATCAGAAGGATCTTATTCGCCACAGCCCGCAGATTATCCAGGTCGTTTTCCTTTCCCTCCAGAATATATTCCACCTGATAGGAAAACGCGGCATGCTCCTTTTCCTGCCCGTAAAAGCCGCATTTTTCCATGATATATTTCTGAAACAGACAGTTTCCCGCTATTCCGGACGGCTTCGTCTTTCCTTCCGGAAGTCCGGTCCCCTCCAGCAGCTTCCCCCTGTGAGACAGGAGTGTCTGCACCGGGATCGAGGTCCTGGACAGCTCTCCCGGTCTACTGGAGGCCAGTCCCAGAATTCCTTCTCCCCGGGCCTGATTCACAATATCTGAAGGCAGCTCTACGTTCTGTCCCTCCCAGTCCTCATCTTCCTCCTGCTGTTTCTGCAGGATCCTGTCCTTGACCTCTTTCTCCATTTCCACTCTCTGCTGCTCCACATCGCTGTCCAGGTATCCTTTCCGTTCCATCACCTCGGCATTGACAGCGGCCTGATTCAGATAGCTGAGTCCCCACCGGTGCATGATATAGTCCACCGCCTGACGCTTCAGCACCGCACCCCCGTCATCAGAAGCCGCCGAAGCCTTCAGAAGAGCCACCTCCTCCGCATTCAGAGCCGTCAGATCCTTTCCCACCGGGATGTCAAACACCTCGAACGGACGAAAGTTCATATTCATATAGTTCCTGATATGCTCCTCCACATTGGCAAAGGAAGGGGAGGCGCTTCCATACGACATGTCAATGAAAAACAGATCATACTGCTCCAGAAGCTCTCTGTGATATTCCGCAAGCGCCGAATCCATCGCCATATCCATCACACATTCCGTCTGGGTGCGGATGGTATGCATCCGCACGCCTTCTACCACTGTCAGTATCAGGGACAGCAGGATTCCCGTCACCAGCGAAAGATACACTGTGATATAGCCGTCTTTCACGTCCTCCCCTCCCTTCCTGTCAGATGCTTCCCGCCTGCTTTGTGATCTTGTCAAAAATGCTTTCCACCAGATCAGTCAGCTGACTCTTGAAAATAATGACCAGTCCGATCAGGACCAGGATGATCAGGATCACCTCAACCGTGCCCATTCCCTCCTCATCATGCAGGATCCCTCCGATCCGCCTCTTCAGGCCTGCCGCCATGCGCATCATTCCTTGATAGATCTTCTTCATACTCTTATCCTCCTTTTCGTCCACATCCGTTTTTACATCCCGCCAAAGGAAAAGCAGGCGGGAACCAGTATCAGAACCATTACCACTGCGAGCATCATCATCATGGGGAAAAGAAGCTTTGTCCCGGCCCGTTCTCCTTCCTCTCTGGCGTTTCTCTTCCGTTCCTCAAAGGAATGTTCCGCTTCCTCCTGCAGGGCCGCCAGAAGACCTGCGGAGCCCTTTTTCAGGTTCTGCACCAGCAGGGCGGCGCATTTCCTGTACTGCGGCAGACGGCACCTCTGTCCGAAGTGCTCATAGGCTTCCACCTCCGTAACCCCGCTTTCCATTTCCCGGCAGGAAAGCAGCAGCTCCTCATAAACATAGCTTCTATTCTTCCCCTTCTTTTTCCGGTAATCTGATGCCATCCGCATAAAAGCCGCTCTCACAGGAAGTCCCGCCCCCATCAGCAGCGTGAGCTTGCTGATGAACTCCGGATAAGAAAGCAGGAGCTGTCTTTCTCTTTTTTCCAGACGCTTTCGCAGATCATCATCCAGAAAGTGATACTGGATGGCTCCCATCGCCATCACCAGAAGGAAGATCACCGAACTGCTGTCGGAGCGCTCCTGTGTCCAGGTGATGTTTTTTCCGTCCGCCGTTCCGGGAAGCTGAAAGGCCTCCTCATACGCCGCAGCCTCATCCTCCTTTCTGATCTCTTCAAGAAGAAGCCGTTCCCTGCTCTCCTCCCGGGTCAGAATCGGAGGACATACCCGCACAAAAAAGCTTTCCTCCCAGGATTCGCTGCCATAGCTGAGTATCGCTGTCAGTTCCACCAGCTCGCCTTTTTCTCCCACTTCCCCGTTATTCACAGTTCCATCCGGGCGGACCAGGCCGTAATTTCCGCTTTTCCAGGAAATCTCGAATGGAAAAGTACCGACCCGGGAAGGCAGAAAGAGAGAAGTACGAACCTCGTCCAGCGTCCCGTTCTCTCCTCGGACCTCCTGTTCCAGGATCCCGCGGACCTGCGGCAGCATTGCTTCCAGCTCCTGTCCGGTATATTTCTGTTCGGAAACAGTCAGCTCCACCTCCTGCTCCCAGCCTCCCTCCCCCTCTGCCCGTCCTTTCAGCCTGACCTGAGCGTCTCCCTCTCCATAGGAATTTCTCCGAAGCCGGCCGTCCGGCGTCAGCCTCTGCTCCATGCTGCCTGACAGAAGGATCAGTCCGCCGAGCGTTGCGGCCGCAAAGCATACCAGCAGCAGGGCACTCAGCTTCTCGACCCGGTAGCGGAACAATCTTTCCTCCGCGTCTGACGGGTACAGAAGCTTCAGCTCCTCCCGAAGCTGCAGGCCGGCTTCTCTCCTCCTGCAGCTTCTGTTTCTGCCCGCTCTGCTTCCATCGGCTCCTTTTCCGCGCGTCCCGTTTCCCTGCCTTCTCTTTTCTCCCTGTTTCGTTTCCGCATTTTCCCAAAGCCGGTACAGCCACAGCGCAGGCTTCAGGAAATACCGGCTGAACGCGGGCGTGTCCGGTTCCGCACGGATCTCCTGCTTTCTCGAAAGAAAAAGCAGCACGGCCAGCGCCGCAAGAATTCCCGCATATATCAATCCCATACGCATCAAACCTCAATGTCCACGATTTTTCCCGATAACAAAAATGCGGCAAGATAGACCGCAAGACAGACCGTCATGATCAGAATTCCCGCCGGATTTTTGTACAGCACATCGAAAAAACCGGCTGAAGTGACCTGCAGATAAGCCATGATCAGAAAAGGGATCAGATTCATGATCTTCTGCTCGTATCTCCTGGAGGCAAGCAGCGTCCGGATTTCCCGGGAGATCTCGATCTTGTCCCCGGTCACGGCAGCGCTTCTGCGGATCATCTCATTCATCGCCCCTCCGGATCTTTTTGCGATGGAGAATACCTCTGCGAAATCCTCCACATCCGGGACGCCGCTCCGCCTTCCCAGATCCTTCAGCATCTGCTCAAGCGGAATATTATTGCCGATCCCTCTCCGCAGGACGGCCATCTCGCGCGCCATGATGCTGTCCGTCCCATACAGACGTTCCACATCCTCTCCCGCAGCCAGGAAAGCGTTTTCCACAGAATATCCGGCCTGCAGCCCGGCCGCCGCAGACAGGATCAGGTCCCGAAACTGCTGCGCCAGCTTTTCCCTCCGCCCCTTCGCCAGACTCTCCTGTTTCCCGCGCAGAAAAAGGACCACCAACGGAAGAAGGGGCAGCAGCGCCCAGAAGGAGCGGTAGAAAAACCAGGCGATCAAAGCCGCGATTCCCAGCCCCTGCACGGTATAGAGAGCAAATTCCTTCCCATCAAACAGATATTTCCTGTAATCCGGCGCGTGCTCCTTCCTCTGTTCTTCCTTTTTTCTGCTATGCGGAAGCAATTCCCGCCATTTTAAGCTTATCTGCATGGATCAGATCCCCCTTTCTCACCAAAGCTCCCTTTACCTCCCCTTCCATCCTTCCCGTTTCCTCAAAGGAAAACAGAGTGGACAGCCGGATTTCTCCTTCTTCGTAACCGATGACCTCCACGATCTGGAGCACCTTCCTGCTTTTATCCCGCAGTCTTCCCAGATGGACGATGATGTCCACTCCGGAGGCGATCTGTCTGCGTATGGCGGACAACGGGATCTCCACCCCCATCAGCATCATCGTCTCCAGACGGGTGAGCATGTCCGCCGCGCTGTTGGCATGTCCGGTGGACATGGAACCGTCATGGCCGCAGTTCAGCGCGCTCCCGATCAGATCCGCAGCTTCCGCTCCACGCACTTCTCCGATGATGATCCGGTCCGGCCTCATCCGCAGAGCCGTTTTGATCAGATCCCGTATGGTGATCGGACGGCAGCCGTCAATATTGGCATTTCTCGTTTCCAGACGGACCAGGTTGGCGATCCCCCGGATCTGAAGTTCCGCGCTGTCTTCTATGGTGATCAGCCGTTCGTCCTTCGGGATGAATTCCGTCAGCGCGTTTAAAAAGGTAGTCTTTCCGCTTCCCGTTCCGCCGCTGATAAAAATGTTGTATCTCGCCTTCACCAGGCTTTCCAGGAACCGGCAGGCTTCCTGCGTGATGGAGCCTGATTCCACCAGCTGTCGGATTCCAATGGGTTCATCCGGAAAACGCCGGATCGTAACCACCGGCCCGTTCAGCGCTACCGGATCCAGGACCACATTGACCCTGGAGCCGTTTTTCAGCCTGGCGTCCACGATGGGGGATGCCTCGTTCACCGTTCTGTTGCAGCCCGCTACAATCTGCTGAATCACGTCCTGCAGCTTTTCCCTGGTCTCAAATCCTCCGGGCCAGGAAAACAGCCTTCCGGCCCGTTCCACGAAAATGCCATCCAGCCCGTTGATCATGATCTCCGTTACCTGTTCGTCCTCGATGAGCTCCTGCAGAATATCCAGCCCCCTGAGCGTAAAGAAGAGTTCCTTTCCCAGCTTCGCCCGTTCATGAATGTCCAGTTTCCCCGCGATCTGCCTTCCGCGCAGCCTCTGCGCGATCGCCTCCTGCAGCTCATCGTCCGAGATCTCTCTGGTAAAATCCATTCCTGTCAGCAGCTCCCGGCGGATCTCCTCCTTGATCTTCAGATATTCCTCTTTCTTCCTCTCCTCCACGCTCTTTTTCCTCCTTTGTCCGGCTTTCCCCCTGTCTTTCATCCTCCCGGCACCTCTTCATCGTTCTTTTGCTTTTGGGACGGCAGCCGCCCGTTCTCTTCGTTCATCCCTTCATATCCTCATCGATCAGCTTCTGAACCAGTTCCGCAAGCTCGCCTCTGGTGAGTCCCTCCAGCCCCTGCGGGAGCTGGCGGAAGAGAGGCAGTCTGCATTTTCTGGTATTTTCCAGGATGTCCTCGTGATTCAGACAGGCAAGCAGCGCCTCGTATTGTTCCTGCTTTGCCGCCGCAAAGCCGTCATCCCGGACGATGGTATATACCCGGAAGCAAAGCTTCAGAATGTCGAAAAGGCCGTTGATCACCTCTGACAGATCCAGGATCACATATTCATACAGCCCGCTCTGGCTTACCTCTTCCAGCAGTTCCAGCCATTCCTCCTTTTCCACCCTCTGCAGGTCCAGACAGGAGAAGGCTGGCGGAATATAGTCCAGGCCGTTCAGCTTTTGTGTCATTCCCTCCAGCCGGTATGGGAACCTTCCGTCCCTGTTGTGCAGAAAATAGATCAGATCAGACAGATCTGCCTGAAATTCCTGCCGCAGCATTTTTCCGAAGCCGGAAAAACATTCAAAGTTCAGATAAAGCACCTTGTGTTTCCGGGCAAGAAGCTGCCCGAGAGTAAAAGAAAAGGTAGTTTGAAGACACCGTCCAACCGGTGAATAGACGCCGATCAGCTTCATCCGCCCCTGTTCTCCCAGGCGGGAGGCAGGCGGAAGAATCCCTGTTCTGGCCGTAAGTTCCAGAACCTTTCTGACCACTGCTTCTACGGATTGATATTTGTCGATCCACAGCTCTCCCGGAGGACCTTCTCCCCCCTCAGCCAGAACGATCAACTGGTCCGCCTGCCATTCTCCGGCGTATTGCTCATACAGCGGCTGGGAAACGATCAGGACCGGCACGCTGTTTCGCTGTACAAACTGTTCCCAGGATTCCCGCTCTGTAAATACCCGGATTTCAAAGGGAAAGCTATCTCCGCCTCCGCTGCGGCTCAGATAGTCCAGAAAATGAGAGGCGTAATCCTGTTCTTCATCACATATCGCAAGAATCTTTTTTCTCAAAAAAATTCCCCCTTTGCTGCACAGAAATTCTCCCGATCTGTTTTCTCAGTCTGACTGTTCTCAGGAAATACATGAAAGAAAAATGAAACGTATAAGACTCACAGATGACGGATCCCCTGAACGGGAATTCCGTATTCAGAATCAGGCAGTCCCGCCTGATGACATGAAGTATATCCTATCTTTTCCGGCTTGTCCATAGACAACGGGAAGAAAAATCAATTTTGTCAATAATCGCCAACAAATTGCCCTTTCCATCCCTTACAAGCTCTGCAAACGGCGCAGATACGGCATTTCTGCCTGTCAAAAAGCGTCTCTTTCCGCCCCGTTTTCTTCTGCTTTCTCACCCCATCAGCCATGCACACACCCGGATCCCGTACAAAAGCAGGACTCCCGGAGCGCCGAACGCTCCGCTGACAAGCAGACTCACAGCCCCCAGCCCCACGCGCACCGGGATCCCCCGTCCGTCCAGAAAGGCATTCACAAAACAGATGGCCAGCAGTCCCAGCACAGCCCGCAGGATGAAGTTCAGCAGAAGCTGGGTTCTGCTGCGCATGGCAGCCACCAGCAGGACCAGCAGGCAGGCCGCTCCTATCATCAGGATTCCCATGGTATGATCCATCCCGTCCCCTCTTTTCCGGACCGCTCCATTATATGCGGATGACCCTTCGTTTCCTTACAGCTTATGTTTTCCGAAGACCGGTTATGCCACGTATATTTTCCCGACGGCCGTGTATACTTAATACAGAACCCGCTGGCAAAATACGGAAAGGAACTCCTATCATGAAATTTCATTTCAGCCGCGGCTTCGTCTCCAAAACAGACAAGCCTCTCAACTACCGGGAAAGCCTGATGCTTGATTTACAGAAGACGAGATGCGAGCTGGAGGACGCTTACGCCGGATTTGACTATGTTACCGACCCTGCTTTGATCGACTGCTATATTTATGAACAGAACGCCGTCATGAAACGATACCGCTATCTGCTCAGGCAGGCCGCGGGGCTTTCTTCTGAAACGCTTTCCCTCCAGGACGCCGTCCGGAGGGCCGCAGATCCGATTTTCCCGGATACGCCTCCCATATCCGGGCCTTCGGAAAAGTCCCCAGCCGGCAGCGTCCCTTCCGCATCCGCTCCTGCCGGCATATCCGCTGCCGGTGTCGGATGCCATACCGCCGCCGGTTAGTCTTTCGCTCTTACAGGCATGAAAACCTCCCCGAAAACGGTATACTGCCGTCTGCGGGGAGGCTTTCCACAAAAATCCCTTCCTTTTTTTCAGAAGATAAAGATCGCAGCACTGGAAGCCGGAAGGTCAAAGGTGATCCGGTACGGGCGATAATCGCTCGGCTTTGAAACCGCACGGATAGAAGCGGGAATGACAGAACCGTTTCCTCCGAAACGTTTATCGTCGCTGTTCAAAAGCAGTTTATAGGTCTTGCGCCTCGGCACGCCCACGCAGTAATCCGGCCTGGCCACAGGCGTCATGTTCAGGACGAACAGCAGACTGTTCTTTCCGTCAGAAGACTTCCGGATAAAGCTGTAGGTGCTCCTCTCCGCGTCGTCCGCGTTGATCCACTCAAAGCCGCCCCAGTCATTATCGATCTCATGCAGGCAGGGATATTTGCGATAAATATTGAGCAGCTCCTTCACATATGCCAGCATACCCGCATTCAGCTCATCCTGAAGCATGTACCAGTCCAGCTCTCTGGCTTCACTCCATTCCCGTTCCTGAGCAAATTCCTGTCCCATAAACAGAAGCTTCTTTCCTTCATGGCCGAACATATAGGCATAGCCCGCACGCAGATTTGCGTATTTGTCCGTGCGATAGCCAGGCATCTTGTTGACCATGGAGCATTTCAGATGCACCACCTCGTCATGAGACAACGGCAGAATATAATTTTCCGCATTGTTATAGCTCATGGCAAAGGTCATCGCGTAGTGATCGTTCTTCCGGAAATAGGGATCCAGCTTCATATATTCACAGAAATCGTGCATCCAGCCCATGTTCCATTTGAAGCTGAAAAACAGGCCTCCCTTTTCGATCTCTCCGGTCACAAGAGGCCATGCGGTGGACTCCTCTGCAATGGTCATCACACCAGGGAAGGCCCCGCGGATCACTGAATTGAGATGCTTGAAAAATTCGATGGCCTCCAGATTCTTGTTTCCGCCATACTTGTTCGGCAGCCACTCTCCGTCCTTTTTTCCATAGTCCAGATAGAGCATGGAGGCCACCGCGTCCACCCTCAGGCCGTCCACATGAAATTCCTTGATCCAGAACAGGGCGTTGGCGATCAGGAAATTCTTCACCTCATTCATCCCGTAGTTGAAGATCTTCGTTCCCCAGTCGGGATGCTCTCCCCGCCTGGGATCGGGATGCTCATACAAGGGCTGTCCGTCGAAATCCGCAAGTCCATGGGCATCCTTCGGAAAATGAGCAGGCACCCAGTCCAGGATCACACCGATCTTATTGCGGTGAAGGGTATTGACCAGATAGGCAAAATCCTCCGGCGTGCCGTAGCGGGAGGTCGGGGCATAATATCCTGTCACCTGATAGCCCCAGGATCCGTCAAAGGGATGCTCTGCGATCCCCATCAGTTCCACATGGGTGAATCTTACCTTTTTCAGATATGCCACCAGCCTGTCCGCAAATTCCCGATAGGTATAGAAGCCGTCTTCCGTACCGTCCGGATGCTTCATCCAGGAGCCGATATGGCATTCATAGATCGCCATCGGCTCTTTGTTCATATCCTTTTTGGCCCGCTCCTCCATCCAGACGCTGTCGCTCCAGCGGATGCGGGACAGGTCCGTCGTGATGGAAGCGGTGCCCGGACGAAGCTCCGCATAGTTGGCAAAGGGATCCGCCTTATACAGCTTTCTTCCGTCCTGTGTGGTAATCAGAAACTTATACATCTCCCCGCATCCCACTCCGGGGATGAAAAGCTCATAGATCCCGCCGGGCCCCTTTTTCTTCATCTCGTCCTTCGTCTCGTCCCAGCCGTTGAAGCTTCCGGTCACATGTACCTGTGCGGCATGGGGCGCCCAGACTGCGAAGTAAGTGCCTTTTTTCCCCTTCTCCACGGAAGGATGCGCACCCAGCTTTTTATAAATGTCATAGTGCGTTCCCTGCGCGAACAGATACTCGTCCGCCTCCGAGATAAAAACCTTCTCCCTCTTTTTCGTAGTTGCTACACCTGCCATCTCTGCCTCCCTTCCCGCCGCCTCAGACACCCCTGTCCGCTGCGGCATTCCTCTTTATATGAAATCCCCTTCGTGCAGGATGATCATATCGTTGTCATCATACCTGCGGGAAAGCAGCACGTCCATCAGGTGCTTCGGCGTCTTCCTTTCGGCATGATTGATCGCTTCATCCACAATTTCCCGTACATCCTTAACGGTCACAATATGATCGCTGGTCTGCATATCCTCGATACGCGTATGCAGAGCGAGCCTTCCCAGCTCGTCGATGGCATATTCCTGCATTCTCGCATACTGACAGCCATAGGCCACCAGCGTGCTGTTATCCAGCGCCTCCACATCAAACCTGGCGTTGAAGAAGGAAGCCATCTGAGGGTTGTCCTCCAGAAGCTTTCTGATCCTGCGTCTGGTATCCATCAGGATGACCAGGATCCCCCATTTCTCCTGATTCAGCCCCTCCAGAAGCTTTTGCGCACACGCCTCGCTGATCTCGCCCGCCTTCTCGATCATCAGAGCTCCCCCGGCCAGCTTTTCTACCAGCTCAGCCGGCTGCTTTTTGCTGCTGTTTAAAGCGCTTCCGGTGATCTTTGCCACTCTGCCGGAAAACCCAGGCTCCTTGGCCTTCAGGTCCTTCACCACATTTTTCGCCAGCTCCAGCGTATCCGATCCGGGCTCTCCTGTGATGATCAGGTTTCCCGTACAGGCCGTCAGACTGATCTGATCCAGGGCGGAAACCAGGCGCTTCATCGCTCCTTTCGTCGGAACGAAAGAAGCGAACAGCCTCTTTTCCGCTCCCGTCAGACTGCGGTCTCCTTCCGCCTTGTCGGCCTTCTGTTTCCCGGCAGCTTGTTTTCCGGCGGCCTGCTTTCCGCTTTGCTCCTCCTTCGGCTCTTCCGCCGAATCCTTCTCCTTTGCCTCCGGTTCCTGCCTCCTCCCGGCATCCGTTCCGGCAGGCACCTGTGCAGCTGCTCCGGCTTCAGAAGACGTCCTGTCTTCTTCCGGCTCCGTATCAGGCTCTGACGGTTCTAAAACAGCCTCCGGCTCTTTGCCTGCAGGCACAGCTGCTTCCGGCTCCGGTCCTGCCTGATCTGCCTCTGCGCTCTTTCCTTCCGCTGTCTCCGTTCCTGCTTCCTTTCTTTCCGCAGATTCCGCTGCTGCCTCCTCCGGCCCGGAGGTCTTCTGTTCCTCTGCTGCAGGCTCTGCCGTCTCTGTCCCTGCTGCTCCCCTGGAAGCCCCTGTCCGGTTCTCCTCCGTCTCCGCCTTCACTTCCGCAGCCTTCTGCATCATGGCAGCCGCCAGCGCTTCCGCAGCCTTCTGCATCGCAGCGGCCGCCTGGGCTTCCGCCGCTTTCTGCGCTGCCTGAGCCGCCTGTTCCTCTGTCTCTTCCTGTACCGTCCTGGACACCGGCTCCTGCACCGGCTCCGCCGCTCCGGCCCTTTGAGCCTGAAGTTCTGCTCTCGCAGCCTTTTCCTGTTCCGCTGCCTCGCGCGCCCCTGCCTGACTGCCCGCTGCAGCCGCAGCCTTCATCGCATTCTGGACCTCTTCCGCCGCCCAGATCTTCGTATGGGCGGAGATCACGCTGTCCCTGCTGCGCTCTCTGCGGTCTACAGGAATCCGCTCCTCCTTCTGCAGGCGCTCCAGCACACCCTTCCGTGATGTCTCATCAAAATCCCGGAAAAGCGCTCCTGTCTGTTCCTGCACGCGCTGTCTGATCTCCTGCCTGCGCTTTTCCTCATTTTCGCGCTTCATCTTCTCCCATTCGCGCATGATGTCTTCGATGTTCATCTGTCCGGTGATCTGCTTTTCCGCAGGATGCTCCTGCGGCATCACTCCGGCCTGTCCATCCAATCCCCGGGGAAGCGTATTGTCGCTCTTCTTTTCCGTCCGCGCGCTGCGGATCCCCTGCGGCTCCGCCTGTTTCCTCTGCGCATTCTCTGCTTCCCGTTCCGGATATTCTGCCTCCGGTTCCGAAATATGGGCCGCCGCGCCGTTCTGTCCTTCGGCATATTCCGGCTGAACATCTGCTTCTTCCGGATATTCCGGTTCTGAATACTCCGGCTGGCCGTACTCACTTTCCCGATACGCCGGCTCTGAATATTCCGGCTGAGCGTATGCGGTCTCCGGATATGCCGGCTCCGGTTCCTGACGTCCCTGAGCGGCCATCTTCCGCCCCTCCTGCATCAGCTCCTGCATGCTCGCAGCAAGCTCCTTCTGCAGATTGATGGTATTATATTTGCCCACATCCATGGTCTTTACCTGGATGTCCATTTCCTGTCCGGAAGCTCTGCCCTTCGCCGCCTTTGACTGCTGCTTCCCGGCCGGTTCCTGCTCCGCCTCCTCCGGGACCCTCAGTCCCTGTCTGCGCATCATGTAGGCATCAAACTTCCGCTGCTGGGACGGAGAAAGCGGCTGATGAAGGGTCTTTAATTCCATGGCCTTCATCACATATTTTCCCTCTCCGAACCACAGGATCAGTTCATCACATTCCTCCACGCATTTGGTCGCCAGACCCACCCGATGATACAGATACGCCAGCTCATAGGCCCATTTTTCCCGATAGTCCTTTTTCTTCAGCTCCTCAAGGACCGCGATCCGCTCCTCAAGCCCCACATCCTGCGCCTCATACAGCTTATACTGCAGGACATATCTCCCGCTGTCATTGGGCGCGACCTGCACAAAATCCTTATAGTATTCGATCGCATGGACCACATCGCCCATTCTGATCGCCAGGTCGCAGAGAGAATACAGGATCATCCTGCCGGACGGATGACGCTCATTCGCCATCTCAAGCAGAAGCTTTGCATCCTCAAATCTGCGGTTTACCTTGTATACATCGCTGACCGTACAGAGCATCATTACGCTCTTTACCCTCGTCCAGTCGATCGTATCCGCCACCTTTGCCGCTTCCACATATTTTTTCTGGGAAATCAGCGTTTTTATTTCCTCAGCCCGTATCTTGTATTCATATTTATCCAAGGGTGTCACCTCTGTCGTAAACTGATATGCCGGCGGTCTGCCGTCCGCCCGTCGTAACAGCTGCGGATCTGCAGGAACCGCCGCTGCCCATTACATCTTTTAAGTTTACCATAGCACCGTGGTATTGTCAAAGTCAAACCGGCCCCTGAAATGCCCGGAAACAGGAATTTCCTGCTTTTTTGTAAACATTTTTTCGTTAATCAGTTTTTCGTTATTTATATAACGCAGATCATCCGGAAGCACAAAACAAAATACCGGCCATCCTCTCTCAGGATTCGGCCGGTACAATTATCCCGCAGGCTCTGAGCCCTTTCGGGAAAGCTTTAATAATCTACAGTCTCCAGATATTTCATATAGCTGACAACCATGAGCGCGATCTTAAAGGTCAGGGCATCGTCAAATACCCGAATATCAAGCCCCGTGCTCTTCTGGAGCTTTTCAATCCTGTAAACCAGCGTATTCCGGTGGATGAAAAGCTGCCTTGAGGTTTCGGAAACATTCAGGTTGTTCTCAAAGAACTTATTGATGGTGGTAAGCGTTTCCTCCTCCATATCATAGGGAACATTATCCCCGAAAATCTCGTCGATAAAGATCTTGCACAGGTTCACCGGAAGCTGGTAGATCAGACGGCCGATCCCCAGTCTCGAATAAGCGATCACGTTCTTTTCCGCATAGAAGATCTTTCCCACATCCAGCGCCATCTTGGCTTCCTTATAGGACTTGGATACCTCTCTCAGCTCTCCGACGACAGTCCCGTAGGCAACACGAACGTTCATCATCGCCTCGCTGTTCATCATATCAACGATCATATCTGCCGTCTTTTCGATGGTCTCCATGTCATCCGCACGTTCAAGCGCCTTGATCAGAATGATATTCCGCTCGTCCACCGCAGTGATATAGTCGCCGTTCTGACTGGAGAACAGGCTCTTTAAAAGCTCCGTCGCGCTGTTGTCCTTTTCTATCTTCGTTTCGATCAGGTACACGATGCGCGGGCATTCCACCTCGATATGAAGCTTCTGCGCACGATTGTAAATATCCACCAGAAGCAGGTTGTCCAGGATCAGATTCTGGAAGAAATTGTTCCGGTCAAACCTTTCCTTGTAGGCGGTGATCAGGTTCTGAATACAGCTTACCGCGATCTTGCCCACCATATAAACGTCATCACTGGGACCCTGCGCCACCAGAATATAGGCCGGCTCCCCTTCATCCAGTATCTTCAGAAGATGACGTCCTCCCACCACCTGGCTGTCCGCAGGTGAAGAAGCAAAATTTTCAACGATCTCCCCTGAAATATCAATATCCTCTGTTGTGGCGGCAACCTTCATCCCTTCCACATCATAGACTCCCAGATCAACCTTGGTGATCGCCCTCAGTTCATCTATACTGTTCTGTATTACCTGATTGGAAATCATCTCTCTTTCCGTCCTTTCCCAGTCTTCCTCTACTATAATGCAAATTTGAACATCCGTCAATCCACCCGCAGGGCAGCGTGCTGCCGGTATTTCTCAGGGAAAAAGAAAAAGGGAAGATGCAAATGCACCCTCCCTTATATCCTCATGATCAGTTGGTGATGATCTGCTCGGTTTCCTTATCGAATACGTGAATCTTCTCAACGTCGAAAGCAAACTTAACAGTATCTCCAGGTCTGGAAGTCGTACGAGGATCCACTCTCGCAGTGATCGGGAACTCAGCCAGATCGAAGTAAAGGAATACTTCTGCACCGAGCAGCTCGTATACTCTTACAGTGGACTCAAATACACACTTGGCAGTCTCGATAAACATCTGAGAATCATATACATCCTCAGGACGGATACCGAAGGTAACGGTCTTTCCAACATAGCCGCCGTCGATCAGCTTCTTGGCCTTCGCAGGAGGCAGCGGAATGGACTTTCCGGCAACCTTCAGGGAAGCGTTGTTTCCGTTTGCTTCTACAACAGCATCCAGGAAGTTCATCTGAGGAGATCCCATGAATCCTGCAACGAACAGGTTCTGAGGCTTGTCATACAGGTTCTGAGGAGTATCTACCTGCTGGATCACGCCGTCCTTCATAACGACGATTCTGGTTCCCAGCGTCATAGCCTCGGTCTGGTCATGCGTTACGTAAATGATGGTGGTGCCCAGTCTCTGATGCAGCTTCGCGATCTCAATACGCATCTGTACACGCAGCTTGGCATCCAGGTTGGACAGAGGCTCGTCCATCAGGAATACCTTGGGGTTACGAACGATAGCACGTCCCATGGCAACACGCTGTCTCTGACCACCGGAAAGAGCCTTCGGCTTACGGTCAAGGAGAGGGGTCAGGTCAAGAATCTTGGCAGCTTCCTTAACCATCTTGTCGATCTCGGGCTTCGGAACCTTTCTCAGCTTCAGGCCGAATGCCATGTTGTCATATACGGACATATGAGGATACAGAGCATAGTTCTGGAATACCATTGCAATATCTCTGTCCTTGGGCTCTACATCGTTCACAACTCTGTCGCCGATCTTCAGCTCACCGGAAGAAATATCTTCCAGACCTGCGATCATACGAAGGGTCGTGGACTTACCACATCCGGACGGACCTACGAAGATAATGAATTCTTTATCGGCGATCTCCAGATTGAAGTCCTTAACGGCTTCAAATCCGTTAGGATACACCTTGCAGATGTTTTTCAACGATAAACTTGCCATTTTGTCAGCCTCCCTAAAAATAATGGTTTACATGTATCCAGCGACATTCTGTCAACTGAGCCTGCACTTAGTATACCTGAGAAAAAAAGTTTTGGCCATACCACAAATTCACAAAGATTTATCGTCCCGTTGTAAAATTTGCTCACAAAAAGATAAGCAAACATAGGGGCCTGTCAACTTGCCGAATCCGGCATTCCAAACTTATGCAGATTTACCATACAGCGCGTTCTCCGGCCTCTCTGCAAGGGGCTTTCCCCTTATTTTCCGTCCGGATCGCCTTCCGCTTCTTTTCCGCTTTTTTCCTGCGGATTCGCATCGGAGGCTTCCCCGTTCTCCATATCGGGAACCTGCGGATCCGCTCCGGACGCTTCCTCCTTTTCCAGAGCTTCGCGCTCCTGCTGGATCTCGCCGCGGACCCTCTCCTCTTCCAGCTTCCTCTGCTTTTCTTCCTCCTCTTCCCGGATGAAGGACAGCGTCTCCAGCTCTTCTCCGCCCGCCGCATTCTCCTCCTGCGGCTCAAAGCGCCTGAAGATCTTCACGAACTGGGTGCTGCACAGATAGGCCGGCACGGAAAAGCCGAACAGGATCACAAACGGCATCGCCTGCGGGACCAGCAGGAAAAGCGCGATCGGCAGCAGGTTGATGATCACCAGAAGGATCGTTCTGGGCAGGTTCAGGATGCTCATCAGAAAAGCATTGCGGATCGTATTTTTTACCGTGTTCTCAAAGCGGGAGAGCACCGGAAATACATAAAGCATCGTAAACGCATAGATGATCGAGACGACAACGAGCAGAACGGTCATGATCTTCCCGAAAGAAAGAACGCCGCTGTTGATGATGGTAAAATCTCCCACAAGGACAAAAAATACCAGCAGCGCCAGGATCCAGATGATCGTCGCCTGCTTGAAATTCTCCTTGAAGGATTTGAAATATCCCCGGACTATGTAGCTTTCCTCTCCCCGGACCATCTTGATCGTCATGTAATACATCGCTGTCATGGCGTCGCCTGCCGTAATGATCGGAATACATAAAAAAAGCATGATGATATTTAATATCATCAGGTCAGCCACCTTGGACAGAAACACCATCAGCGGACTGTCCAGATTAAAAAATCTTCCCATTTGTACCTCTCCTGTTTTCCTGCGGCAGCCCGTACGGCCGCCGGCTAATCTATGATATGATAAGTATCATACTACGCCGTCCGGTTTCGTGCAAGCCCATTCCGAAACAGCGGCACCGCGTTTTGGAATGCCCGCCGCGCTTCCACGGCAAACCGTGGACGGACCGACATTCCGGGCCGTCTGCAGCGGCAGGCCGGGTCCGGGCCGGAAGATTCTTTTCCTTACGTACCGGTCCGCAAACAGCCGGACCGGACCGGCACCGGAGCGCCTATTCGACCAGATTTTTCAGGGGCAGTCCATGCTCCAGGGCATAGGCATTTTCCAGCGTTTCGTGGGCGATGGCCTGCATGGCTTCCACCGTAAAAAATCCCATGTGGGAGGTCACCAGCACATTGGGAAAAGTCACCAGTCTGGCAAGATTTTCATCCTGGATGATCCGGGAGGAACAGTCCTCATAAAACAGGCCCTCCTCTTCCTCATAGACATCCAGTCCCACGCCTCCGAATTTTTTCGCGGCAAGGGCCTCGATCAGAGCCTGCGTGTCGATCAGAGCGCCTCTGGAGGTATTGACCAGATAAACGCCGTCCTTCATCTCCCTTATCGTTTTCCGATTGATCAGATAGCGGGTCTGCGGCGTGAGCGGACAGTGCAGGGAGATGAAATCCGCCCTGGCAAAAAGCTCTTCCCGGGACACGTAGCGCACTCCCTGACCCTCATTCGGATAAGGATCAAAGGCCAGGACCTGCATGCCGAACCCCTGAAAGATACGGATCATGGCCTGTCCGATCTTTCCGGTTCCCACCACTCCGGCCACCTTGTGATAGAGATCCGTTCCCATAAGGCCGTTGATGCTCATGTTGAATTCCCTCGTCCTTCCGTATGCCTTATGCGTATAACGGTTCACTGTCAGAAGCATGGCCATGGCATATTCCGCCACCGCCTCCGGCGAATAGCTCGGTACCCGCAGCACAGCGATGCGTCCCTTCGCAGCGCGTACATCCACATGATTAAAACCCGCACTGCGCAGAAGCAGTCCTCTCACCCCATTTTCTGAAAGCCAGCCGATCATCTGTCTGTCCACATGATCATTTACAAAAATACATACCGCATCATAGCCCTTTGCCAGGAACATGGTATCCCGGTTAAACGGCAGCTCGATGAAGCGGAGCCCGAAGCCATAGTCCGCCGCCATCGGCTCAAACCAGATCCGGTCATAGGGCTTGGTACTGAAAAAAGCGATCTGCATAGAAAAAGCCTTCCTTTCCACCTGAATCCGGGCGGAACACTGTCCGCCGGTCTTTACGGCAATCTGTACCATACAGGAAATCCCGTATTGTCAAGTGTACTCAAAAGGCTCCTGATCTATCCGGACAGACCGACAAAAAAATTTTTTACCGTCTGACCCATGTCCCGAAAAAATTCGCGGAAGGTTTTTTTCGTTTCTTCCACCACCGCATCCTTTGCCGGTTCCACAATGTTTTCCCGGATCGCATCGTTGGCGCTTTCCATGACAGCGCTCCCATATTTTTCATAAAGGGCCTGCGCTCCGTCCAGAAGAGTCTCCCGGTCAAGGCCCAGCCCGTTCGCCTCGAGCAGCAGCGCCGAAAGCTGCTCCTTCTGTTGTCCGGAAAGGGTGATCCCAAGCTCCTCCTGTGCCATTCCGATCGCTTCGTCGATCTGCTCTTTGGTGGAAAGCTCTCCATTCTCCAGCTTCTTCAAAAGCTCATCAAGAAGCGCCTGCTGATCCTCGCTGAGAAGATCGGCAAGCTTCTCCTGTGTCTCTGCTTTTGCGTCAGACGGTTCACCGTCCGGCGCTTCTCCCTCCTGCGTCTGCAGTCCGCCTGATGCCAGGATTTCCAGCGGCCGAACGGATCCTGCGGACGGAAAGGCCTGCGTCAGAAACAATGCCGCCGCACATGCGAAGATCCATCTGCCCGTCTTGCTGATATTCCGATCCTTTTTCAATCCCGTTTCCACTCCTTTCCGGATTCCCGCTCTTTTCAGAGATTTTCACTCTTCTCCAAGATTTTCTCATCCTTCAGGGATGTTCTCCCCTTTCAGGGGCCTCCTCCCGAACAGCTGTCATGATCCATTCGTACAGTTCCTTCCATACCGTCCTGCGGTCCGCCTCATTGACCAGCTCATGCCGGTCGTTCTCATACAGCTTCATGGACACATTCCGCATGCCGGCCTGCAGGAACGAATCGTATACCTGGCGGACCGCTCTTCCGTAATCGCCCACCGGATCCATTTCTCCGGAAACGAAACGGACAGGAAGCTGCTTCGGCATCCCCTCCAGCCTTTTTTTATCATGCAGTCTGTCAATCAAAGTGAACAGCGTCTGAAATCCGTTCAGAGTAAAGGTAAAGCCGCAGAGCGGATCCGCGTGGTATTTCGCCACCTCGCCCGGGTCTCTGGAAAGCCAGTCCATGGCGGATGCCGGATGGGAAATCCTGCGGTTATAGGCGCCGAATGCCAGCGCGTTCACCAGCCCGCTTTTGTGCTTTTCTCCCTGCAGGGCGGTCAGGACACGCACCAGCTTCAGGGAGACCTTCAGAAGCTTTTCCGGCTGCATGCCGGTTCCCATGATCACGGCGCCGGAAAGGCCCTCCCCGTAGCGGCACAGATAATTTCTCAGGATAAAGGAGCCCATGCTGTGGCCCAGCATCAGGTAGGGCAGCCGCGGGTCCCGCGGCCGCTCCGTTCCGGCCTGCTGCCCTGCGGAGCCGTTCTGCTGTTCCGCGCAGCCTGCCTGCTGCTTTTCAAAACCGGCCTGCTCTCCCGCGAAACCATTCTGCAGCCTCACTCGCAGGGCGTGCACATCCTCCACCAGCACATCCGGCGCGTTATCGTGGCAGAAATAGCCGCAGGGATGACTTTCTCCCACGCTTTTCCCATGGCCCAGATGGTCGTTTCCGGCGACCAGAATCCCCCGCTCTGCCAGATAACGGGCAAAGGGATCATACCGGTCCGCGTATTCCGCCATGCCATGGACGATCTGGAGCGCGCAGACCGGATCGCCGTCCGGCCTCCACTCCACCGCATGAATCTGCGTCCGCCCGTCCGCGGAAGGGTAGTAAAACTCTCTCTTTTTCATGCCTTCTTTTCTCTCATGCTTCCGCCCGCGTTCTCCGGAGGAAAATCAGCCTTTCCGCTCCTCCGGAAAACCGGCGCTTCTCTGCCGCTCAGAGGAATCAGCAGATCTCCGCTCCCGCAGGCATTTCCTTTTCCGGAACCACAAGGGCCAGATTTCCGTCCGCGTCCTCCGCGCACAGAAGCATGCCTTCGGACAGGACGCCTGCCAGTTTGGCGGGCTTCAGGTTCACCAGCACCATTACCTTCTTTCCTACCATCTCCTGCGCGGTGTAGTGCGCCTTGATGCCGGAAACGATCTGCTTCACCTGGCTGCCGATCTTCACCTGGGAGCAGAGCAGCTTTTTGGACTTCTTGACCTCTTCGCAGGCGATGATTTCTCCCACCTGGAACTGCATCTTTTCAAAATCCTCATAGGTGATCTCCGGCTTCGCCTCGATGTCGATCACAGAGCTGTCCGCGCCTTCGGCAGTCTGCGCGGCGCTGCCGTTCTCTGCCGCCGCGCCGCTTCCCTGCGCGCCGTTTCCGGCCTCCGCGGCCGCCTTTCTTTCCGCGAACATGGCTTCCGCCTTTTCCACAACCTCCTTCACGTCAAGCCGCGCGAACAGGATCTGCGGCTTCTCCGTTACCTTCGTTCCGTTCTTATAATGGCCGAAGGTGCCGCACTCCTCAAAGGAAGGCAGGACGGCGTTCAGCTGTTTTGCGATATTGGCGGCCGTGCCGGGCATATAGGGCTCCAGCAGGGAAGCGCCGATGGTGATGGATTCCACCAGGTTGTACAGGACGGTGGACAGACGGTCCTTCTTCGCCTCGTCCTTCGCCAGAACCCAGGGCTCCGTTTCGTCAATGTACTTGTTGCAGCGCTTGAAGAGGGAGAAAATTTCCGTCATGGCGTCCGCCACGCGCAGGTCCTCCATCTTCGCCGCCACCTTCGCATACGTTCCGGTCACCACCGCCTTCAGGTCCTCATCCACGGCCTCCGCCGCACCCTTATCGCAGACTACGCCGCCGAAATACTTGTTGCTCATGGAAATGGTGCGGTTTACCAGATTGCCCAGGGTATTGGCCAGGTCGGAGTTGATCCGGTCCGTCAGAAGCTCCCAGCTGATCACGCCGTCGTTTTCAAAGGGCATCTCATGCAGCACGAAGTAGCGCACCGCGTCCACGCCGAAGAAATCCACCAGATCGTCCGCGTACATCACATTTCCCTTGGACTTGCTCATCTTGCCGTCGCCCTGCAGCAGCCAGGGATGGCCGAAAATCTTCTTCGGCAGAGGCTCGCCCAGCGCCATCAGGAAAATGGGCCAGTAGATCGTATGGAAACGGATGATGTCCTTTCCGATCAGGTGCAGATCGGCGGGCCACAGCTTCCTATACTGCTCGCTGCTGTTTCCGTCCGCGTCATAGCCGATGCCGGTGATGTAGTTGGTCAGAGCGTCCAGCCACACATAGACCACATGCTTCTCATCGAAATCCACCGGGATCCCCCATTTGAAGGAGGTTCTGGACACGCACAGATCCTGCAGGCCGGGAAGCAGGAAGTTGTTCATCATCTCGTTCTTGCGGGACACGGGCTGGATGAACTCCGGATGTTCATTGATATGCCGGATCAGCCTGTCCGCATACTTGCTCATCTTAAAAAAGTAGGCCTCTTCCTTCGCGGGCTTCACCTCGCGTCCGCAGTCGGGGCATTTTCCGTCCACCAGCTGGGACTGGGTCCAGAAGGATTCACAGGGCGTGCAGTAAAGGCCCTCATAGTAGCCCTTGTAGATGTCTCCCTGGTCATACAGCCGTTTGAAAATCTTCTGCACCTGTTTCACATGCGGCTCATCGGTGGTGCGGATAAATTTGTCATAGGAGGTTCCCATCAGATCCCACAGGCGCTTCACTTCTCCTGCCACCTTATCCACGTATTCCTGGGGGGATACGCCCGCCTCTTCGGCCTTCAGCTCGATCTTCTGTCCGTGCTCGTCCGTTCCGGTCTGGAAGAACACATCGTAGCCGTCCTTTCTCTTGAATCTGGCGATGCTGTCCGCCAGCACGGCCTCATAGGTGTTGCCGATATGGGGCTTGCCCGAGGTGTAGGCAATGGCCGTGGTGATGTAATATTTTCCTTTCATCTTTACGCTCATTTTCTTTTGCTCCTTTCTTCTTCCCTCTCCTGTCCGGCTTTGGAAAAGCTTCCTGCCGACGTTTTTCCGAAAAGCTGTCCCCGTTTCAGATCCAAATCCCTCCTGCGGCAGGCTTTCCCGAAAAGATAACAAAAGCCCGTCCTCTCAATTTTAAGCTTTTGTTAAAATCAAGAAGACGGGCATTCCTCCCGTGGTACCACTTCTCTTCGCCGCAGCCTCGCGGATGCGGCCTCATCAGGTACGGCGGACCTCCGGCCGGAAGCATCCCGGCTCCTTCTTCCGAAAGGCCGGATCTCTCTTAGCCATTCTATCTGTGCCGCTATACCCTGCCGCTGTAACAGGCGGCACCTGTCGCAGCCTTACCGCATATGCGGCTCGGTGCGCTGCTCCGTAAGCCATATTCCATCGTTTCCGGCCGGACCTTCTCAGCAGGCATGCTATGCCCTTGGGCCCTCTCTGTAAGGCTTCCCGCGATGTACTCTCTTCTTCAACGCTTTTGTTTTTACAGATTAACATAATGACGGGGGATTGTCAAATACAGGGGGCCTGCGGCCATTCCAAGCGCTTCGCGCCAGGCCGGATGCTTCCGGCCGTCTGTTTTCGTACGGTCTGCGCAGAGAATGCGCAGACCTGGCTGAGTAGTAACGCCGCAGGCTTCCGGCTATCTGCAGTACCCCGTCTCCATATCCACCACATTTTTAAGCGGCTCTCCTCTGAGAAAGCGTTCCAGATTTTCCGCAAAGATCACGCTGATCTGTTCCAGCGTCTCCGGCAGGGAATAGCCGCCGGATATATGAGGCGTGATCAGCGCGCCCGGCGCGTTCCAGAGCGGATGGTCCGGCAAAAGAGGCTCCGGATCGGTCACATCCAAGGCGGCTCCGGCGATCCTGCCTGCATAGAGGGCATCGCTCAGGGCATCCGTATCGATGGCAGTGCCGCGGCCCACATTCAGCACAACGGCATTGGGCGCCAGAAGCGCGATCCTCTCCCGGTTCAGAACGTGATAGGTGGTGGCGTTTCCCGGCAGACTGAGCGCCACCACATCCGCGCGGGGAAGAAGGCTGTCCAGCTCATCCATACCGTGGATCTCATCCGCTGCGGCATCCCCGGCCAGGGGCTTTTCCGAAACACGCCGGCGGATACCGATGATGTAACAGCCCAGCGCCTTCATCTTTCCGGCAAAAGTCCTTCCAATGTCTCCCAAGCCGATTACCAGAACAGTGGTTCCCTGGATCACGCCCACATGTCCCTCCCGCTTCCACTCGCGGCGCTGCTGATTAGCGTAGTACAAATTGAGCTTCTTGCGCAGCATGAAAAGACAGGCGATCATATGCTCTGAGATCGCAAGGCCGTAAGCTCCGGTAGCATTTGTCAGCACCGCGCCCTGCGGAAGAAGCCCCGGCTCACAGTAGCCCTCCGTGCCCGCATTGTTCAGCTGGACCCATTTCAGCTTCCGCGCCCGGGAAAGCTGGGAAGGGGAGTCCAGATTTCCCAGAAGCACATCCGCATCGGAAATCAGCTCGGGCGTGATCTCGCTCTTCTGCCTGAAAATAAGCGTTTCAGCGCCTGCCGCCGCTTCCAGTCGTTTTTTCTGTTCCTCCGTAAAAGGAGGCGTTACAATGATCTTCATGTTCCTCCTCACTCCGGGCTGCGGCAGGTCGAAGCCCCGCCGCAGCCGGCCGCATGCCCTTCTGAGGCCGGCAGTCCGGATCCTCAGGGCTGATTCTGGCGCTCCGGAGCATCCAGGATTGCCATCATGTCCCGCACATTCTGCGCGATGTCTCCGTGAAAAACGGCGGAGCCCGCCACGATGACATTGGCTCCCGCATCCAGTACGGCAGGAATGTTTTCCTTCGTGATGCCGCCGTCTACCTCGATGTCCACGTTCAGCCCCTTTTCCTCGATCATTTTTCTGGCCTCCCGGACGCGCTCCGTGGAAGCCGGAAGGTATTTCTGTCCGCCAAAGCCGGGCTCCACCGTCATCACCAGGAGCATGTCGATCTTGTCCAGATACTTTTCCGCGCACCGGATGGGCGTCGCCGGCTTGACGGACAGCCCCGCCTTGCGGCCCAGGCTGTGGATCCAGTCCAGCGTTTCCTCCACGTTGCTGCAGGCCTCCAGATGTACGGTGATGATGTCCGCTCCGCTTCTGGCAAAATCTGCCGCATAGCGCGTGGGCTCCTCCACCATGAGGTGCACGTCAAAAATAATATCCGTATATTTTCTCAGGGAGGCGACCACACACATTCCGAAGGAAATGGAGGGGACAAACATTCCGTCCATGATGTCGATATGCAGGTATTTCGCTCCAGCCTGCTGCACCAGATCGATCTGTTCTCCCAGCCTCGCGCAGTCCGCTGCCAGAATGGATGGAGACAGTATGTTCATATTACCTCTTTCCCTGCTGCCTTACGGCAGCATTTAATTCGTAAGAAAAATGCGCTGAAGCGCATTTTTACAGGAAGAAAATCGAAGACTTTCTTCCGCCTCTTCATCCCTGCCGCCTGTGCGGCCCGATATAAGACGACTGCTGCCGGCCTCCGATAAGGAAGCCGGCAGAATCTCTTTTATCCTGTCAGACCCGCCGGGCGCCTCGGCCATACCTACAAAGAAACGAGACTGTCCGGCATACATTCACAGGACGTTATTTCACAAATTCCTTTACCTTTGCGTAAATACCCGCTCCGTCCAAGCCATACTTGGCAACCAGCTCAGACGCCGTTCCGGATTCTCCGAACCTGTCGTTGATGCCGATGCGCAGAACAGGCGTGGGCGCCTGCTCGGAAAGGGCTTCGCAGACCGCACCGCCAAGACCGCCAAGAACGGTATGTTCTTCCGCCGTCACCACTTTTCCGGTCTTTTTCGCGGACTTCACGATCAGCTCCGTGTCCAAAGGCTTGATGGTGTGGATATTGATCACTTCCGCGCTGATGCCGTCAGCGGCCAGCTTTTCCGCCGCTTCCAGGGCGGAGGAAACGCAGATTCCGGTGGCAACGATGGTCACGTCGCTTCCCTCGCGCAGAAGGACGCCCTTGCCGATTTCAAAATGATAATCCTCTCTGTCGTTGATGATCGGAACTGCAGCGCGTCCGAAGCGCAGATAAACGGGGCCCACATATTCGATGGCTGCCTTCACTGCCGCTCTCGCCTCCGCAGCGTCGCTGGGATTGATAACTACCATACCAGGGATCGCGCGCATCAGAGCGATGTCCTCCAGGCACTGATGAGAGGCGCCGTCCTCGCCCACGGTGATGCCCGCATGAGTAGCGCCGATCTTTACATTCAGGTGAGGATAGCCGATGGAGTTGCGCACCTGCTCATAGGCGCGTCCCGCCGCAAACATGGCGAAGGAGCTGGCAAAAGGGATCTTTCCCACGGTAGCGAGTCCCGCCGCAATCCCCATCATGTTGCTTTCCGCGATTCCGCAGTCAATGTGGCGTTCCGGAAATACCTTCTGGAAGGAATTCGTCTTCGTAGCATTTGCCAGATCGGCATCCAGGACCACCAGGTCGGGATACTGTGCGCCAAATTCTGCAAGGGCCTTTCCATAGGCTTCTCTGGTCGCCATTTTCTGAACGGTCTTTGTTACTTCTGACATAATGCTTCACCTGCTTTCTCCAAATCTGCCATGGCAATCGCAAACTCCTCGTCGTTGGGAGCCTTTCCGTGCCAGTCCACATTGCCTTCCATGAAGGAAACACCCTTGCCCTTCAGGCTGTGCGCGATGATCGCCGTGGGCATACCCTTCGTTTCTCTCGCTTCTTTAAACGCGGCGCGAAGCTCGTCAAAATCATGGGCGTTCACATTGATCACATGGAAATTGAATGCTTCAAACTTTTTGTCGATCGGATACGGGGAGCAGACCTTGTCGATGGGTCCGTCGATCTGCAGGCCATTGTTGTCCACGATCACCACAAGGTTATCCAGCTTATGGAATCCGGCGAACATGGAAGCTTCCCAGACCTGTCCCTCTTCGATCTCGCCGTCTCCCAACAGCGTATACACACGGAAGTCTTTGTTGTCCATCTTTCCGCCCAGGGCCATTCCCACTGCTGCGGAAATCCCCTGTCCCAGGGAGCCGCTGGACATATCAACGCCGGGCGTATACTGCCTGCAGGGATGTCCCTGAAGACGGGAGCCGAGGTGTCTGAGCGTGGTCAGCTCCTCCACCGGGAAGTAGCCTCTGTGAGCCAGAGTGGAATACAGGCCGGGGGCATTATGTCCCTTGGAAAGCACGAAGCGGTCCCGCTCCGGCATATCCGGATGCTCCGGGTCAATGTTCATCTCTTCAAAATAGAGATAGGTAAAAATGTCCGCTGCCGAAAGAGATCCGCCCGGGTGGCCGCACTTCGCGCTGTGCACGCCGACGATGATCCCTTTGCGGATCTCGTTCGCCATTTTGGCGAGTTCAAGATTCTCCATGAAATTTTCCTCCGTCTTTCTGATTGGAAACAGCCCGGTACCCGACGGCTCTGCCGTCCATGCCGAAGGAAGCACGGGCCGCGCTCCTGCTCCCTGTAGCTGTCCTTCGTAGTTTACCCTATTTTACCCCTGTTTGTCCATAGTAAGCGTTAGCGCCGTGCTTTCTGTAATAATGCTTGTCCTGAAGCTCCTGAGGAGCGGGCTGGATACGGGGATTGATGGTCTCGGCGCGGTAAGCCATTTTGGCCACCTCTTCCAGGACCACTGCATTATGAACGGCCTCATGAGCGTCCTTCCCCCAGGCGAAGGGACCGTGATTTTTGCAGAGCACTGCAGGAACGGCTGCCGGATCCTTTCCCATGGCCTGAAATTCATTTACGATCAGGCGGCCGGTATTTGCTTCATAGGCCTCGTCGATCTCCTCTTTGGTCAGACAGCGCAGGCAGGGCACTTCTCCATAAATATAGTCCGCATGGGTGGTTCCGTAGCAGGGGATGCTCCTGCCGGCCTGCGCCCAGCTGGTGGCATAGGGAGAATGGGTATGAACGATCCCGCCGATCTGGGGAAACGCCTTATAAAGCTCCACATGGGTAGCAGTATCGGAGGAAGGATTGTATCTGCCTTCTACCTTGTTTCCGTTCAGGTCCACGATGACCATATCGTCGGGCGTGAGTTTATCATAATCCACGCCGCTGGGCTTGATGGCAAACAGGCCGCTTTCCCGGTCGATCTCGCTCACATTTCCCCAAGTAAACGTCACCAGCCCATACTTGGGCAGGAGCATGTTGGCTTCATATACTCTTTTTTTCAGCTCTTCTAACATTTTTCATGCCTTTCCGGCCCGGGCCGGCCACAGCAGAGCCGGCCGGGCCTGTATCTTTTTACCGCTCTCAGATCAGGGATTCCACAGCAGCTTTTTCAATGGGCAGCCCGGCCGTATAGCGCTTCACGAATACGTCGAAGCCTTCCACGTCTTTTTCATCCGGAGTCAGGGTCACGCCCTCCTGTCCGGCAAATACGGCGCGGTTCAGGAAATCGGCCAGACTTTCTCCTTCCTGTTTATGCAGCATGTAGGAGGCCAGCAGGGCAATGCCCCACGCGCCGCCCTCTCCCGCCGTCTCCATGACGGTGACAGGCGCGTTGACGGCCGCGGCCAGGATCTTCTGGCCCACTTCCTTCGTCTTGAACAGGCCGCCGTGGCCCATCAGACGGTCGATCTGCACGCCTTCTTCCTTCAGCAGGATGTCCAGGCCGGTTTTCAGGGCGCCCAGGGAAGTGAACAGATGCACGCGCATGAAGTTCGCCAGATTGAAACGGCTCTCCGGATTTCTCACGAAGAGCGGACGGCCCTCTTCAAAACCGGTGATATGCTCTCCGGAAAAATAGTTGTAGGCCAGCAGGCCGCCGCAGTCCGGATCTCCCTCCAGAGCCTTGCGGTACAGGGTGCCGAACAGATCGTTTCTGTCCACCTTCATTCCAAATGCCTGCGTAAACTCCTCAAACAGGCTGATCCATGCGTTCAGGTCGGAGGTGCAGTTGTTGCAGTGCACCATGGCCACCGCGCTTCCGTCAGGCGTGGTCACCATATCGATCTCCGGATGCACCTTTTCCAGATCCTTTTCCAGAACCACCATGGCAAAAACGCTGGTTCCTGCGGACACATTTCCGGTGCGCTTCGCCACGCTGTTTGTTGCCGTCATGCCGGTTCCCGCATCTCCCTCCGGAGGGCAGACGGGAATTCCCGCCTTCAGATTTCCGCTCACATCCAGAAGCTTCGCGCCTTCCTCCGTCAGCGTGCCTGCATTTTCTCCTGCCAGCAGAATCTCCGGCAGAATACCGGAAAGCGTCCAGGGATAGCCTTTATCCGCGATCAGCTTTTCAAAGGTCTCCATCATGGCCGCGCTGTACTGCTTCGTCTGCGCGTCAATGGGAAGCATGCCCGCCGCCTCGCCGATGCCGAGAACCTTTCTTCCGGTCAGCTTCCAGTGCACATAGCCCGCCAGAGTGGTCAGATAGGCGATGTCCTTCACATGCTCTTCCCCGTTCAGGATGGCCTGATACAGATGGGCGATGCTCCATCTCTGAGGAATATTGAAATGGAAGGCCTCCGTCAGCTTCACGGACGCTTCCTCCGTGATGGTATTTCTCCAGGTCCGGAAGGGCACCAGCATCTCCCCGTTTTTGTCAAAAGGCAGATAACCGTGCATCATGGCGCTGAAGCCAAGAGCACCCACCGTGGTCAGGGTGACGCCGTATTTTTCCCGCACATCCTTTGCCATATCAGCATAGCAGTCCTGCAGGCCGGTCCAGATGTCCTCCTGGCTGTAGGTCCAGATATTGTTTTCATACCGGTTTTCCCACTCATGGCTTCCGGAGGCGATCGGAGCGTTGTCCGCTCCGGTCAGAACCGCCTTGATCCTGGTGGAACCGAACTCAATTCCCAGGGTTGTTTTCCCCTCCAAAATCATCTGCTTAATATCCATATCTTCTCCCTTTCCGGAGCGCAGCGGCAGGATGGGCAGAATGCGGAATGCCGCATTTTTCACCTGTCATTCCCGTCCCGCAGTGCTCCCGCACAGACAGTCCCTCCTTTTGGGCCAGCTGTTTTATCTGTAATATACGCTGTTCCAGCGCAGCTCATTTTTCAGGTCCCTGATCGTCGTATTCTTATCGATGACCACGCTCTCGATTCCCATGGCATCCGCCCAGTCAACCATCTGATCCACGGTCAGATCATAGGAAAATGCGGTGTGGTGCGCGCCGCCTGCCAGGATCCAGGCCTGCGCTCCAACTGCCAGATCCGGTTCCGGTGTCCAGAACGCGGTAGCGACGGGCAGCTTGGGCATTTCCTTTTCACACTTCTTGCAGTTGACCGCATTGATGATCAGGCGGAAGCGGTTTCCAAGATCTACGAGAGAAGTAGCGACTGCAGGGCCGGTCTTGGAAGTGAATACCAGACGGGCAGGATCCTCTCTGTTGCCCATGGAAAGAGGCTGCACCTTGATGGAGATCGGGCCGTCCGCGATGGTCGGACATACCTCCAGCATATGCGCTTCCAGAACGCCTTCCTTGCCGGGAACCAGGTTGTAGGTATAATCCTCCATGAAGGAAGTTCCCTTGGCATTGGGGGTGCCGGCCGTCATGATCTTCATCAGGCGCACCATGGCCGCCGTCTTCCAGTCTCCTTCTCCACCGAAGCCGTAGCCCTTCTCCATCAGCCTCTGGATGGCAAGACCGGGAAGCTGCTTCAGGCCGCCCAGCATGCCGAAGTGAGTGACGATGGCCTGATAATTGCCGTCTTCCAGGAATTTTTCCAGACCGATCTCGATCCTGGCCTGCTCCGCCACATGTCTTCTGAATTCTTCCGGACCTCTTCCCTCCAGAAGGATGTTGTATTTGCTGTAATATTCCTCTACCAGAGCGTCCACATCGCCCTGTGCTACGGCGTCTACATATTCCACCGCATCATTCACGCAGTAATGGTCGATTTCCCAGCCAAATTTGATCTCTGCTTCCACCTTGTCGCCTTCCGTTACGGCAACATTGTTCATGTTGTCGCCGATACGGCAGACTCTGATATGAGAAGATTCCATCACGCCGATGGCCGTTCTCATCCAGCTTCCAAGCTGATCCTGCACGGCAGGATTCGCCCAGTGACCCACGATCACCTTGCGCTCGATCCCCATGCGGGATACGATGTGTCCGTATTCCCTGTCGCCGTGCGCAGACTGGTTTTCATTCATGAAATCCATATCTATGGTGTCATAGGGGATCTCCTCGTTGAACTGGGTATGCAGATGGCAGAGGGGTTTTCTGTATTCCTTCAGGCCCAGGATCCACATCTTGGCCGGGGAGAAGGTGTGCATCCAGGTAATGACACCTGCGCACTCCGGATCCTCATTTGCCGCATTCAGGGTTCTTCTGATGGTGGCCGGATCGATCAGGGTGGGCTTTAATACCACCTCAAAAGGAAGCCTTCCCGATGCATTTAAGCCTTCCACGATCTTCGCGGAATGCTCTGCCACCTTTCTCAGGCACTCGTCTCCGTACAGATCCTGAGATCCGGTACAGAACCAGAACTTGTAATTTGCTCCTGTTTTCATATTTTCCTCCTTCCGGCACGAACGCCTGGTCCGTGCTCCTTCCATTTTCCGCCGCCCCTGGCGGCATCTGAATTTTTATGAAAGAACGATGCAGACCGTTCTTTGCTTCTATCGGTCCGTTTCCGCGCCTTCGATGCGTCTCACGGAATCCCGCTCCACGATCTCCGGCTCAAATTCACAGGTCCCGTCAAAGCTCCTGTCCCGGATCATGGCGATCAGATTTTCCGCCGCCTTCGCTCCCAGCCTGTCCGCCGGATGGCGCACGCTGGTGAGCCTGGTCTCGGAAAGCTCCGCCAGTTCGGAATCATCGATACTGATAAGGGACACATCCTCCGGGATCCGGATGCCTTCTTCTTTCAAAAGTCCCTCCAGCAGAAAAGCCAGCTTGTCATTATAGCAGAATATGGCGGTACAGTCCCGGAAACGGCGAAGGATCCCCGCCCGGTAGTCGGAAAAATTTTTCTCTCCCTCCGTATCCAGCCACATGGCGCCCTGATCGCCGGCCGGTATACCGAGCCGCCTGCAGGCATTCAGATAACCTTCATATCTCAAATGTCCCTGACCGTCGTCAAACTTCATCAGCGCACCGATCCGCCGGTGTCCGGCGGCTGCCAGATATTCCACCGCCCGCTCTGCCGCAAGCCGGTCGTTTAACGTCACATGGGGCAGCGGAAGCTGCCGGTAATAGCTGTTGATGAAAAGAATGGGAATCCCCCGTTCCATCAGCGTCCCGATCAGGGGCAGATTGGGATTCGGCAGACCGCTCCTGGTGGCTTCCAGGATGATCCCCGCCGCATCGTCCCTGCTGATGATGTCCTCCAGAACGATCCGTTCCCGTTCCAGCTGATTATTGGTAAAAGAGATCTGAACGGAATACCCCCGCTCGAACAGGTCATTTTCAATCCCCTGAATGGTCCTGGGGAAAATATAGCTGTCCACATAGGTGGAAACCACTGCGATCCTCGTCCTGTTTTCCAGGGCCGCCCGGCGATTATCGCTGACATAAGTACCGCTTCCGCGGCGGCGCACCAGAAGCTGCTCCTTCTCCAGAAGCTCCAGCGCATGCCGGATCGTCTGTCTGGAAAAACCATACCGGGCAGTCAGTTCATTTTCCGAACTCATTTTCTCTCCCGGCTTCAGTTCCCCGCTTTCCACCTGTTCCCGCAGGAGAGCTGCAAGCTGCAGATATTTTGCTTCCTTTTTCAAAACGGCAACTCCCTCCCGTCGGTTTCCTTCCATTTCAGCCTTCAGCAAGACTGCCTGAGCGATCACCGGTTTCCTGCGCAGTCAAAAGTTGTATTTAATATATCAAAAAGTTGTATTTAATATTTGCCGCTGTCTTCATCCGGTTGTTTCTTTTTGGCTAAAAATCGCTGTTCTTCCGCATATCGTTCCGGTTCTGCCGAAACAGTTTGTGCATCTTATCGTTATTTTCCGCCTTTATGCCCGCATAAATCCGTTGATTTCAATATATTCCATTCCAGGCGGCATGTCAATACGATTTTGGGAAAAGCCGGGATTTTTTTCATATCCTTTCCTTTGCCAAACAGCATCTCTTTTCCCGGTTCAGGATCCGGCGTATCTTTTATGAAAAAGCCTATTTTTATCTCATTTATCATACTTATTTCAAAAGTTGTATGATACATATTGTCATTCAGGCAGGAGGCGGCAACAGGCGGAAGCTTTTTTTGACAGAATGCGCCCTGCGCAGGAAACCGCGCAGGGCGCATTCTGGCTTGCAGCATATATCCAAAGACATCTGTCTGCCGTCAAAGCCTTTTCTTACCGCACCTCCTGAAACCGCAGAACATTCCAGGAGTGTTTCTTCAGCACAACCGCAATCCGGCCGTCTCTGATCTCCGGAAGCTCACGCTCGTGAGGAACCACGCAAAATTCTTCCTCAAACGTATTGCGCGCGTTCGGATCATCACTGTAGAGTTCTCTCCAGATGACAGGACGGAGCGTTCCAAAGGAACGCAGAGCCAGGTTAAGAGACACGTCCTCATCAGCATCGCAGTTCATTGCAAATACGCTGATCTCTCCGGTTTCTTCCTCATAGATACAGGCCACCGTCTCCTGCATCCCATGATGTTCGGTTTCCTTTTCCGGCAGCTTTACCGATCCGCGCAGGGCCTTTCCCCTGGCATATCTGGCCGCATCCTGGAACGGGTAGAAAGTCGCCTGGCGGATCGCCTTTCCTTTCGGAGCCGTTGTGATTATACCCCCCTCATTCACCAGAAGAGACTGATTCGCGATTTTCACCCGATCCGCATAATTCAGGAAGGTGCACAGCAGACCGCCGTAGATCACGGCATCCATCTCGCAGAAGCTTGCATAGCCATATTCCTGATCCACTCCTCCGGGAATGGCCCCCGTTTCCGTGACCACACCCCACTCATCAAAGGAGATGTTGACGGTTTTGTCTGAACGGCGCATTCCCTTCACAAAATCGCAGGCACTGATCACCGTGTCCAGATAATTTCTCAGATCCCGGAAAAAGAAAGGAATATCCGCCGGCGTATCATACTGTAAGCCAGCTGTTTGCGCGGATTATAATTAAAATACCGGTGCAGGGAAAGATAATCAATATAATCATAGCATTCTTCCAGCACCTTCCTGTCCCAGTCACCGAAGGTGCTGTGCCCGATTTCATTGGTACAGCTGCCGCAGGCGATGGTCTCCGCCTTCGGGTCCATCCATTTTACGATCTTGGCCGTTTCTTTACACAAACGGGCATATTCTTCAGCGGTATGCATGCAGATCTGCCACTCCCCGTCCATTTCATTTCCCAGGCACCAGGTCTTAAAACCGTAAGGCTCCTCTACACCGTGGGATTTGCGCAGTTCGCTCCAATAGGTACCGCCTTTCACGTTACAGTATTCCACCAGCTCTCCTGCATCCTTGGGAGTTCCCGTTCCCAAATTCACCGCCATAGTCAGATCTATACCCAGCTCCTTCATCAAAGCTGCAAATTCATTGGTCCCCACCTGATTGGTCTCCAACACATTCCAGGCCATATCCTTTCTCACCGGCCTCTTTTCTTTCGGCCCCACGCCATCCTTCCAGTCATAGCCGGAAACGAAGTTTCCCCCGGGGTAACGGATATGGGTGACGCCCAGTTCCTTCATCAGTTCCTTTACGTCCCCGCGAAAGCCATTGGCGTCCGCCGTCTCATGTTCCGGCTCATAAATCCCGCCATATACGCACCTCCCCAGATGCTCCACAAAAGAACCGAACATTCTTCTGTCCACATCTCCGATCGCGAAATCTTTGTCATAGATGACCTTTGCTTCTTTCATGGGATCCTTCCTCCTTCTCTTAACACAAATATCGTTACAGCTCAGCCTTCGGCCGAGCTGTAACGGCATCCGGCCATTCCAAGCGCTTCGCGCCAGGCCGGATGCTTCCAGCCGGTCTGTTTTCGTACGGTCTGCGCAGGGAATGCGCAGACCTGGCTGAG
>DWWH01000076.1 GCA_019119815.1 Candidatus Eisenbergiella intestinipullorum
CTTGCGATGTCTGCCTCTATTATAAGGCTTTGAAAGATGATTTCCTGTCCCGGAACAGTGATTTCCGTTTATCCGGAATAGCGCTTTCCTATCACCGGACTGGTGATGGAAAATGCCACGGAATACTCAGGATCACGGTTGAGGTCGGCGGCGATACCACAAAGCTGTCCTCCGCCTTATCCGGCGTCAATAAGGAGAGCAAGAACACCCAGTCCCAGCTGAAGGATGGAGAACCTGGCAAGCGCAGGCTTTGAGGTGGGTGAGATCATTGATGCCATGCCTGGTATGCTGGATCGACCTTGCCGCTTTCAGCGGGGAGGACCTGGCAAGCAGCGCAGACATCGCAGCGTCTACCTTACGCGGTTTTGGCATGTGGTCCGCCGTGCGGCGACAGTGGCGTCCCGGATCCGGGAATTGGTGGAGAAGATCCGTCCATCCCAGGTGGATCTCCCGTTGCTGGACCTCCCGGAATTCTCCAAAGGCGGATGGGGAGGCTTCGGACTTCCTGACCTTGCACTTGCCGGAAGTGTCGGTATAACAACAAACTGGCGGCAAAGCATCAAAATGAGTGGCATCCACCTGACAGTCAATGGCTATAACGTCCAGGGTGATACAACAGTTTGAAGGGATCCGGATTGTGACAGCGAAAGAATTTTGCGAGACATATTTATCTGAATAATTGTATGGCTGTGAGAAGCATCTCGGAATGACCGCCGGGGTGCTTTTTTCATGCCGGGAAGGAGACGATCATGCAGAGACAGCCGATCCTCACAGACCAGGATCTCAGCTTATTTGAGCTCAAACCCCGGTTTGTACGAAATTATCTGACCTTTGCGGGGAAGAACAGCAAGGATTTCCTGCTTTATATCTCCGGCTCCGGTGTGTATGACTCTCCGGAGGTCGATATGAAACTGACCTTCGTTCCCGGAAAAAACGGGGATATTATCCGGGAGAATGCCAAAAGCGGCCAGAGGCGGTTTAAGAGCATCGATATCACCTATGACGCCTTCTTTTTTGACAGCCTCCCGGCACGTACCGCGGCGGTAAAGAGCTGGCTGCTGTTCCCGGTAGGCTATCAGGTCCTGCATGACACCTATGATCCGGACTTCTTCCGAATGGCCATCTGTAAAGATGCGGTGTCCTTTGAAACAAAAGGGAATAAGGGCGCGAGCATGGAGCTTACCTTCCATTGCCGGTCCCAGAGATGGAGCATCGAGGGGCAGAAAAAAGTGAAACTTCTGCGTCCCGGCGTGATCCGCAATCCCTATGCGTTTCCAGGCAAGCCGGTCCTCCGGGCTTATGGCAGCGCGGAAGCGAAGCTTTATGTAGGCACGGAACTGATCACGATCAACACTTTGCAGGACTATGTGGACTTAAACTGTGAGACCCATAATGCTTATAATGCCAGCGGCTTTTGCAACGACACGATAAAAAGCGAGGATTCTCCGGAACCCCTTCCGGGGAGGAACAGCATCGGGAGGAAACCGCCTTCCACCATATGGACGGTTATGTTTCCGCGAGGATGCTGACCGGAGCGCCGGACAGGCGAGGTGAAAGGCCAAAGCAGGGTTCACTTGTCATGCCGGATGCAGGGGATTAATAGCTGTGAAGCAGCATGATTATCCAGGGGATCAGTGCGCCCTTTGGGGAAGGTGATAGAATGGGCGATGAAAAAAACACATACTGGGATGTGAGACAGCTGGGAATTTTCCCGGCAAATAGCGTATTGATCCAGATAGTTTAAAGGATAAGCGGATGCGGAATCAGGGCTGATAAGCCGTTTCGCGGCTACATCATAAGTGCCCCTGGGGCCGAAGAAAATAGGAAAACAGAACGTGGGGAATCGCTGTCCTCATACACAGCTTTATGATTTCGGATTGCCGTACCGTGCCTCTTATGTGCTTGCGTCCTTCGCCCGTATGATATAAGATAGATAGCAGATTGATCATAGCGCCGGAACAGAGAACCGGCGCATATAACGGAGGAGAAATGCTGTGAGAAATGCTGCAGCTTGGCCTTCGGCAGAATGGAACTGAAAAATAGCCATCAGGCTTATTTTTCATGGCAAAAAGGAATTTTGCGGCTATTTGTGCCGGAGCGTCACAAATAGCCTTTAGGCATCCGGGAAATCGCGTTCGCGATTTCTCTTTGCCCTGTTTTTGCGCTCCGGACTGGAGATTGGTATGGAATTATGTGCATCCTGTATCCGCTGTGTGATGGACAGGCAGGAAGAACGGGTCAGAGAAACCGGAACGGACAGACAGAGAAGCGATTATCTGCGCGGCGTGGCCGGCGTGATCGCACAGGCTGCCCCGACGGATTCCGCCCCGGTGCTGGTGGACCGGATCAACCGGGTATATGAAGAAATTTTCGGGCCGGCGGAGGACTATGCGAAGATCAAGAAGGAATTTAACGGACTGATGCTTTCGCTGATGCCGGACCTCAGGAAGAAAATAGAGGAGAAGGAAGAGGAGGAACGCCTGCACGCGGCCATGCTGTACGCAAGAGCGGCCAATTATATCGATTTCGGTATGGCAGGAGCGGTGGAGAAGGAAACGCTGCTTTCTCTTCTGGAGAGGGCTGCCGGGGAGCAGCTGGATGAGAAAACCTGGGAAGCCTTTCTTTCCGATCTGGAAAAGGCCCGCAGCCTGGTCTATGTAACGGATAACTGCGGAGAGGTGGTCTGCGACCGGCTGGTGATCGAAGAGCTTTCCCGCCGTTTTCCCGGCCTCTCCGTCACGGTACTGGTGCGCGGACAGGACGCGTTAAATGACGCCACCAGAGAGGATGCCGCTCAGGTCGGGCTGGACCGTGTGGCCCGCGTCGCGGACAACGGCTGCGGCGTGGCAGGAACGCCCCTGGAATATGTGGGAGAGGATGCGAGAAGACTGCTGGAAGGGGCGGATATGATCCTTTCCAAAGGACAGGGAAACTTTGAGACCATGCACGGCTGCGGCCTGAACGTTTACTATTCTTTTCTTTGCAAATGCGACTGGTTTCAGAAGCGCTTCGGCATGGAAAAGAACAGGGGCGTGTTCATAACGGAAAAAGACGCCGCCGTGGTGGAGGCAGGATAAAAGGCGAATTGGCCTTGTGGCCAATTCCGCATCAATCAGTGTCGCCTGGTCAGGCGGCAGACAGAGAGGAAGAGGCGGAGAAAATCGTTGGTTTTCTCCGTTGGAATACATGCCGCCTTTCGGCGGCGGAATCAGGGGTAAAACATGGCATTTGCGCATCTTCATGTTCATACGGAGTACAGTCTGCTGGACGGCTCCAACAAAATAAAGGAATATGTCCGCCGGGTGAAGGAGCTTGGCATGGACAGCGCCGCCATCACTGACCATGGGGTGATGTACGGCGTCATTGATTTTTACCGGGCGGCGAAGGAAGCGGGGATCAAGCCCATCATCGGCTGCGAGGTATACGTGGCGCCCGGTTCCCGGTTTGACAGAGAGACGGGAGGCGGCGAAGACCGGTATTACCATCTGGTGCTGCTGGCGGAAAACAATACGGGGTACGCCAATCTGATGAAAATTGTCAGCCGCGGCTTTACAGAAGGTTTTTACTATAAGCCCCGTGTGGACATGGAGCTTCTGAATCAGTACCATGAGGGGATCATCGCCCTTTCCGCCTGCCTGGCGGGAGAGGTGGCGAGAAATATCCAGAAGGGGCTGGTGGACGAGGCGAAGAAGGCGGCGCTGAAGTATCAGGAATGCTTCGGGAAGGGGAACTTTTTCCTGGAGCTGCAGGACCACGGGATCCCGGCGCAGCGGCTGGTGAATACCACCCTGCTTTCCATGAGCAGGGAGCTGGACATTCCGCTGGTGGTCACCAACGACGTGCATTACACGTATCCGGAGGATGAAAAGCCCCACGACATCCTGCTGTGCATCCAGACCGCGAAAAAGCTTTCCGACGAGGACCGGATGCGCTACGAGGGCGGCCAGTATTATGTGAAGAGCGAAGAGGAGATGAAGGGGCTCTTCCCCTACGCCTGGGAGGCGGTGGAGAACACGCAGGCCATCGCGGACAGGTGCAACGTGGAGATCGAGTTCGGCGTGACGAAGCTGCCGCATTTCGAGGTGCCTGACGGGTATACCTCGGAAACCTATCTGTATCAGCTGTGTGAGGACGGCCTTGCGGAACGGTATCCTGACGACGACGGCACCCTGCAGAAGCGTCTGGACTATGAGCTTTCCGTCATCAAACAGATGGGCTATGTGGACTATTTCCTGATCGTGTGGGATTTCATCAATTACGCCAGAAGGAACGGAATCGCCGTGGGCCCGGGGCGGGGATCGGCGGCGGGAAGCATCGTGTCCTACTGTCTGAAAATCACCAACATCGATCCCATCCGCTACAATCTGCTGTTCGAGCGTTTCCTGAATCCGGAGCGCGTATCCATGCCGGATATTGACATCGACTTCTGCTTTGAAAGAAGGCAGGAGGTCATTGACTATGTGGGAAGAAAATACGGGCAGGAAAAGGTGGTGCAGATCGTCACCTTCGGTACCATGGCCGCGAAAGGCGTGATCCGCGACGTGGGAAGGGTGATGGACCTTCCCTACGCCTATGTGGACGGGATCGCCAAAATGATTCCCAACGAGCTGAACATCACCATTGACCGGGCGCTTCAGATCAATCCGGAGCTGAGAAAGCTGTACGAGACGGACGGTCAGGTGAAGGAACTGATCGACATGAGCAAACGGCTGGAGGGTCTGCCGCGGCATACCTCCATGCACGCGGCGGGCGTGGTGATCTGTCCGGAGAGCGCGGACAATTATGTGCCCCTTTCCAGAGGAAGCGACGGCAGCATCACCACCCAGTTCACCATGACCACCCTGGAGGAGCTGGGCCTTCTGAAAATGGACTTCCTGGGCCTGCGCACCCTGACCGTAATTCAGAACGCAGCGGAGATGGTGAAGAAGGATAAGGGCATCGGGCTGGACATGGATCACATCGATTTTAACGATAAGGCGGTTCTGGACTCCCTTGGAACGGGGCGGACGGACGGCGTGTTCCAGCTGGAAAGCGGCGGCATGAAAAACTTCATGAAGGAGCTGAAGCCCCAGAATCTGGAGGACATCATCGCCGGAATTTCTCTGTACCGTCCCGGCCCCATGGACTTCATTCCCAAATACATCCGGGGCAAAAACAATTCAGCCAGCATCACCTATCTCTGCCCGCAGCTGGAGCACATCCTGGAGCCCACCTACGGCTGCATCGTCTATCAGGAGCAGGTCATGCAGATCGTGCGGGATCTGGGCGGCTATACCATGGGAAGAAGCGACCTGGTGCGCCGTGCCATGAGTAAGAAGAAGCAGTCCGTGATGGAAAAGGAGAGGAACAATTTCATTTACGGAAATGAGGAGGAGGGCGTTCCGGGCTGTGTGAAAAATGGAATTTCCGCGGAGGTGGCGGGAGAAATCTACGATGAGATGATGGATTTTGCCAAGTACGCCTTCAATAAGTCCCATGCGGCCTGCTATGCGGTGGTGGCTTATCAGACCGCCTGGCTGAAGTATTACTATCCGGTGGAGTTCATGGCGGCGCTGATGACCTCCGTGATCGATAACCCCAAAAAGGTGTCGGAATACATCCTCACCTGCCGGAACATGGGAATCAAGATCCTCCCTCCCGATGTGAATGAAGGTGAGATCGGCTTTTCCGTATCCGGCTCTTCCATCCGCTACGCGCTGACGGCTATCAAGGGCATCGGAAGATCTGTGATCGAGCAGCTGCTCCGGGAGAGAAAGGAACATGGGGCCTTCACCAGCCTGCAGGACTTCATCACCCGCATGATGGATACGGAAGTGAACAAGCGGACGGTGGAAAATTTCATCAAATCCGGTTCTTTTGACGGGCTGGGCGGCACCAGAAAGCAGTTCATGGGCGTTTTTGCCCAGATGATGGACGCGGGGATCCAGAACAGAAAGAACAATCTCGCGGGACAGATGAGCCTGTTTGATCTGGTCAGCGAGGAAGAAAAGAGCGAATACGAGATCCGTCTGCCCGATGTGGGAGAGTATCCAAAGGAGATCCTGCTGGGCTTTGAGAAGGAGGTTCTCGGTATTTACGTCAGCGGCCATCCTCTGGAGGAGTACGAGCAGACCTGGAAAAAGCATATCACCCGGACCACGGCGGATTTTGTGAGAGATGAAGAGACCGAAGAAATGAATGCGAAGGATCAGGAGCGTGTGGTTATCGGAGGCCTGATCACGGAAAAGAAGATTAAATACACCAGAAAGGATCAGGTGATGGCCTTCCTCACCCTGGAGGACCTGGTGGGAAGCGTGGAGGTCGTCGTGTTTCCCCGGGTTTATGAGCAGGAAAGCGGAAAACTGACAGAAGAATCCAAGGTATTCATCCGCGGCCGCGTGGATGCTTCGGGCGACCGGGACGGCAAGGTGATCTGCGAATCCGTCCAGGCCTTTGACGAAGTGCGCCGTACCCTCTGGATCAAGTTTCCCACGAAAGCTGCTTATGAGGAAGCGGAGCAGGCGCTTTTTGACGCGCTTGCCGCATCGGATGGAAACGACGGAGTGGTGATCTATGTGGAGAATCCCCGCGCGAAGAAAAACCTGCCGCCCAACCGGAACGTGAAGGCGGACCGGGAGCTGGTGGAGAAGCTTTCCGGCATGTTCGGAGAGGAGAACGTGAAGGTGGTCTGAAGAAAACGTTTTTTTAAACTGATTTCCGGGCGAAGACCTTGCTTCCTGTTTTTCTATATAGTATAATAGACCTAGAAAAAAGGGAAAGCCAGAGACATATGGCCTACCCTGTATAGTTTAAAGACTTACCTCAGATGAGGCCAGCCGTCACTAGTGCGAGTAGTGGCGGCTATTTCTTTCCATCGAAGATCGTGTAGCACAATCCCACGATAGTGGCAATGAGTATACAGAACTGAAATAAGTCAGCATATGTAACCATTAGCCATCCCTCCTTATGTACCGGAACAAAAATTTCAGGCTCCCTTCCGTGCAGTCAGGCAAATGATACAAAGCCTGCTGCCGGGAAGGGAGCCTGTGAAGTTTTTATGCCTGTGAGCTGAAATCAGGCGGCCTGAAATACTGTTTAATCCAGCTCCAGCGCGCCGGTATACAGCTGATAGTAGGTGCCCTTGAGCTTGATCAGATCGTCATGGGTGCCGCGCTCGATGATGCGTCCATGGTCGAGAACCATGATGGCGTCGGCGTTCTGCACCGTCGACAGACGATGGGCGATGACAAAGGTGGTGCGTCCGTGCATCAGGGCGTCCATACCGCGCTGGACGATGGCTTCCGTATGGGTATCGATGGAGCTGGTAGCCTCATCCAGGATCATGACGGGCGGGTCTGCCACGGCCGCGCGGGCGATGGCAATCAACTGCCTCTGGCCCTGGCTCAGGTTCGCGCCGTTTCCGGTCAGCATGGTGTTGTAGCCGTCCGGCAGGCGGCGGATGAAGTCGTCCGCTCCCGCCAGCCTTGCGGCGCCGATGCAGTCGGCGTCAGGCGCGTCCAGATTGCCGTAGCGGATGTTCTCCATGACGGTGCCGGTGAACAGGTTGGTATCCTGCAGCACGATGCCCAGGCTTCGGCGCAGGTCCGCCTTTTTGATCTTGTTGATGTTGATGCCGTCGTAGCGGATCTTGCCGTCCGCGATGTCGTAGAACCGGTTGATCAGGTTGGTGATGGTCGTCTTGCCCGCGCCGGTGGAGCCCACGAAGGCCACCTTCTGTCCCGGCTTGGCGTAGAGGGAAATATCATGCAGCACGATCTTTTCCGGAACGTAGCCGAAGTCCACGTCGAAGAAGCGGACATCGCCCTGCAGGCGGGTATAGGTAACGGTTCCGTCGTGATGGGGATGCTTCCAGGCCCAGATGTTGGTGCGCTCGCTGCATTCCTCCAGGGTTCCGTCCGCCTTTTCTTTCGCGTTGACCAGAGTGACATAGCCCTCGTCCGTTTCCGGCTCTTCATCCAGCAGGGCGAAGATACGGTGGGTACCTGCAAGACCCATGACCACCATGTTGACCTGGTTGGAAACCTGGCCGATGGCGCCTGCGAACTGCTTGGTCATGTTCAGGAAGGGAACCACGATGCTGATGCTGAGCGCCATGCCGGAGATGCTCAGGTTGGGAGCGCCGGCCAGCAGCAGGCTTCCGCCTACCAGGGCCACGATCACGTACATGACGTTTCCGATGTTTCCGAGAAGGGGCATCAGGATGTTGGCGTAGCGGTTGGCCTTTTCGGAATTCTCAAACAGCTCGTCGTTTACCTTGTCAAAATCGGCCTTGGCTCTGTCCTCATGGCAGAAAACCTTGATGACCTTCTGGCCGTTCATCATTTCCTCCACGAAGCCCTCGGTGCGGGCGATGGAAATCTGCTGTTGCAGGAAATAGCGGGAGGAATGGCCGCTGACGTAACGGGTGACCAGGGTCATGATGACCACGCCGCAGATCACCACCAGAGCCAGCCAGATGCTGTAGTAGAGCATGATGCAGAAAACGCTGATGAGGGTTACTGCGGAAATCATCAGCTGCGGCAGGCTCTGGCTGATCATCTGACGCAGGGTGTCAATATCATTGGTGTAGAAGCTCATGATATCGCCGTGATTGTGCGTATCAAAGTAGCGGATGGGCAGATCCTGCATGTGGTCGAACATTTTCTTACGGAGCTTGGCCAGCGTGCCCTGTGTGATGATGGCCATCAGCTGGGTGTAGGCCACGTTCGCCAGAAGGCTGATGCCGTACAGGGTGAGCAGAAGGGCCAGCAGCGTGAAAATGGTTCCGGAAGCGGAGGCCCAGTCGCCGCTCTCAAAGGTGTCCTCCACGACGGCGATGGCGTTCTGCATGAACACAGAGGGAATGGAGCTCACGACTGCGTTGATGAGAATGCAGACCAGGGTGATCGGAAGAAGCACCGGGTAAAAGCTGAATACGGTGCGGATCAGGCGGGGAAGAACGCCTTTGGGAGCGCGTCTGCCGCGTGCGGTGGATTCGGTCGAATTATTTGCCATCCTTATCACCTCCTACTCGATTCTGGGATGTATACAGATCGCGGTAAACCTCATTGGTGGCAAGCAGCTCCTCGTGGGTGCCGATGGCGCTGATGCGTCCGCCCTTCATCAGAATGATGCGGTCGGCATCCTGTACGCTGGCCACACGCTGCGCGATGATGATCTTGGTGGTCTCCGGAATGAATTCCCGGAAGCCCTTGCGGATCAGAGCGTCGGTACGGGTATCCACCGCGCTGGTGGAATCGTCCAGAATGAGGATTTTGGGCTTTTTCAGAAGGGCGCGCGCGATACACAGACGCTGCTTCTGACCGCCGGAAACGTTGGTACCTCCCTGCTCGATCCAGGTGTCATACTTGTTCGGGAACTGCTGGATGAATTCATCGGCCTGGGCCAGACGGCAGGCCTCCTCCATCTCGGCGTCCGTGGCGTTGGGATTGCCCCAGCGCAGGTTGTCTTTAATGGTGCCGGAGAACAGCACGTTTTTCTGAAGGACTACGGCAACCTGATTGCGCAGGGCCTCCAGATCGTATTTCCGCACGTCTGCGCCGCCCACCTTTACGCTGCCCTCCGTCACGTCGTACAGACGGGGAATCAGCTGGATCAGCGAGGACTTGGAGGAGCCGGTGCCGCCCAGGATACCGATGACCTCACCGGACTTAATGTGCAGATCAATATCGGCCAGAGCCATGCGGTCGGCCTTTTTGGAGTATTTGAAGCTTACATTGTCAAAATCGACGGAGCCGTCCTTCACTTCGGTCAGGCCGCCCTCCGGGCTCTTCAGCGTGCTTTCCTCGCTCAGGACCTCAACGATACGCTCGGCGGATTCGGAAGACATGGTGATCATGCCGAATACCATGGAGAGCATCATCAGGCTCATCAGGATCTGGAAGCTGTAGGTCAGCATGGAGGACATCTGTCCCACGTTCAGATCCAGGCCCCGGCTGGTGATGACGGTGTAGGAGCCGTAGGACATGACGAAGGCCATTCCCGCATATACGCAGATCTGCATCATCGGGCTGTTGATGGCCATGATGCGTTCCGCCTTCGTGAAATCCTTCTGAACGTTTTCCGCGGCCGCGCCGAATTTCTTCTTTTCATAGTCCTCACGCACATAGGACTTGACCACGCGCATGGCCTGGATGTTTTCCTGCACCGAATCGTTCAGCGCATCGTACTTGCGGAAAACCTTACGGAACAGCGGGGTGGCCGAGCGGATCACGAAGAACAGGCCGATGCCCAGAAGCGGGATGGTGAACAGAAAGATCACGGCCAGCCGTCCGCCCATGATGAAGCCCATCGCAAAGGAGAAGATGAGCATCAGCGGGCAGCGGATGGCGATACGGATGATCATCATGTAGGCCATCTGCACGTTGGTGATGTCGGTGGTCAGCCTTGTGACCAGACTGGATACCAGGAACCGGTCGATGTTTTCAAAGGAATATCCCTGGATCTTGTAAAACATGTCTCTGCGCAGGTTCCGCGCAAAGCCTGCGGATGCGGTGGCACAGGTTGCGCCCGCCGCGCCTCCGAAGATCAGCGAGATGACCGACATGACGATCAGGACGGCTCCGTACTGAGCGATGACGCTCATGGAGCAGCCGGCCTGCATCTGGCTGACCAGGTTGGCAATGATAAACGGAATGATACATTCCATGATAACCTCTACCGTTACCAGCAGAGGGGTCAGGATCGAAGCCTTCTTATATTCACGGATGCTTCGTGCCAGGACTTTGATCATTGGTGACAAACCTCCTTTTTCATGAATTCCTTCCTAAACCTGTTGAAGCGGTGCATCGGGAGAGGGACTGTCGGAACAGCCGCAGGTTTCCCGGTCCCAGTCGTCCAGGTTGCGCAGCATCTGTGCCGCCATTTCCCGGAACAGAAGAATCTGGCCGGCGGAAAGACCGCGCGTGAGCCGGCGGTCGGTCTCCTTCAGGCATTCGCCCACCTGGGCGGTCAGCTCAAATGCCTTCCGGGTGGGAACCAGGCTTTTCAGCCGGGCATCGCTTTCCACGCTTTCCCGGATGATGATGCCGTTCTTTTCCAGAAGCTGCAGAATTCCCGTCGCAGTCGAACGACTCAGGCCGAACGCGCTTTCGACGTCTCGCTGGAAAACCGGCCCTTCCTTCGAGTGGGCCAGGATGTAATAGATCACCCGGCTCTGTACTCCGGTGATGCCGAGATACTGGAAAGCCGCGTCAAGACGCGCCTTAACCTTATGCGACAGCAGGTTGATCCATGCGCCGCAGTCCTTTTCCACTTCAATCCCTCCTTTCGGGTGAAAATACAATTTATATTGTTAGGACACGAACGATATAATAGCGCAGGACAGGGGAGGATGTCAAGAGAAAAAAGCGGTTCCTTAACAGGTTCTTTAGCTGGTTAAGTGTCCGGACCGCTTTTCCGGAATTCTTTACAAGAAAATGATTGAAAAGGGGGTGTTGATAGATTAAAATAAACACAGAGTATGAATTGACATTGGTTTTGAAACTTCGATAGACGGGAGGAAGGACGTATGGCGAAGGCGATTAAGACGATAGGAATCCTGACGAGCGGCGGCGACGCGCCGGGCATGAACGCGGCGATCCGTGCCGTGACGAGAAAGGCGCTTGCCAACGGCGTGAAGGTGAAGGGCATCAAGAGAGGCTATCAGGGCCTTTTAAATGAAGAAATCGTGGACATGCAGGCAAGAAGCGTTTCCGACATCATCCAGAGAGGCGGGACCATCCTGGGAACGGCCCGCTGCATGGAATTCAAGACGGAGGAAGGACAGCAGAAGGGCGCGGAGATCTGCAGAAAGCACGGAATCGACGGTCTGGTGGTCATCGGCGGAGACGGCTCCTACATGGGCGCGCGGGCGCTTTCCCGGCACGGGATCAATACGGTCGGACTTCCCGGAACCATCGATCTGGATATTGCCTGCACGGACTATACCATCGGATTCGATACGGCCGTCAACACCGCCATGCAGGCCATCGATAAGGTAAGGGATACCTCCTCCTCCCATGAGCGCTGCAGCATCATTGAGGTTATGGGAAGAAACGCGGGCTACATCGCCCTCTGGTGCGGCGTCGCCAACGGCGCGGAGGATATTCTCCTTCCTGAAAAATATGATTATAATGAACAGAACATCATCAACAACATCATCAGCAACAGAAAGCGGGGCAAGACCCATCATCTGATCATCAACGCAGAAGGAATCGGCCATTCCACCTCCATGGCGAGACGGATCGAGGCGGCTACGGGCGTGGAGACCAGGGCGACCATTCTGGGTTACATGCAGAGGGGCGGAAGCCCGACCTGTAAGGACCGCTACTACGCTTCCATCATGGGTTGCCTGGCGGCGGATATTCTCTGCGAAGGGAAGACCAACCGGGTGATCGGCTACCGGGGCGGCAAATTCATCGACTTTGATATTGAGGAAGCGCTGGCGATGCAGAAGGATATTCCGGAATACGAGTACCGGATCAGCAAGCTGCTCGCTCTCTAATCATTAATAATATAATAATAAGGAAAGACAACCGCATCGGCGGAAGGAAAAAGCGGCGCGCGCAGCGTGCCGTTTTTCTTTCCCCGGCTGTCTGTGCCGGAACGTCACGGGCAGCCGCAGGCGGCAGGCTTCGGCCGTTTACGTTCCGGAACGGAGTATATGATGATCACATCCCTGTCAAACAGCAGAGTGAAAAATGTAACGGCCCTGAACAGAAAGGCGAAGGAGAGAAAGAGCCAGGGAAAATACGTTGTGGAAGGCGTCCGGATGTTTCTGGAGGCTCCGCAGGAGGAGATCGAAGAGGTCTACCTATCCGAGGGATTCGCAAAGGGCTGCGGAAGGGACCGGCAGGAAAATCCTTACGCCGCTTCCTGCCTGAAAAAGCTGGAGGGGCTGTCATATGAAACGGTTTCGGATGAGGTTTTTGCCCGGATGTCGGATACACAGGCGCCCCAGGGAGTCCTCTGTGTGATGCGGTGCAGAAGCTGTTCGGAAGCGGACCTTTTTTCGGGAGAATCCCCTCTTCTCATGGTGCTGGAGGACATCCAGGATCCGGGCAATCTGGGGACCATTCTGCGGACGGCGGAAGGAGCGGGCGTTCAGGGGGTCCTGATGAGTGCGGGCTGCGCGGACATCTACAATCCGAAGACGATCCGCTCCACCATGGGAAGCATCTACCGGGTGCCCTTTTTAGGCGTCCCCTCTCTGAGGGAAGCGGCGGCGCGCATGAAGGAGAGGGGGATCCGCCTCTATGCGGCGCATCTGCAGGGCTCCGTGGTATACACGGAACCGGATTATACGCAGGCGTCCGCCTTTCTGATCGGAAATGAGGGAAACGGGCTTAAGCCGGAAACGGCGGCTCTGGCGGACGGACGCATCCGGATTCCCATGGCGGGCCGTGTAGAGTCTCTGAATGCGGCGATGGCGTCCGGAATCCTCATGTATGAGGCGGCAAGACAGAGACGGGGCTGACAAAGGAAAAGGAGGAGCTATGAGCGAAAAGAAAACAATCGGTTTCATCGGACTGGGAAATATGGCATCGGCCATGATCGGCGGCATGCTGAGGCAGAAGCTGGTGGAGCCGGGAAATATCCTGGGAAATGCGAAGACGGAAAAGACGAGACAAAGGGCGCAGGAGGAATGGGGGATCACGATCCTGGCGGACAATGCTGCGGTGGCACGGGCGGCGGACATCGTGGTGCTGGCGGTCAAGCCTCAGTTTTTTGAGGAAGTGATCGGAGAGCTGAAAGGACTGAAAGAAGAGGCCTGGCAGCAGAAGCTTCTGATCAGCCTCGCGCCGGGAAAATCCATGGCCTGGTTTGAGGAACGCTTCGGCTTTCCGGTTCCCATGATCCGCTGCATGCCCAATACGCCGGCCCTGGTGGGAGAAGGCTGTACCGGCATGTGCGCTTCCTCTGCGGTGCCGGAGGAGCTGATCTCTCAGGTGAAGCGGCTGACGGACAGCTTCGGCAGGACGGTCATGGTCCCGGAGCGGCTGATGGACGTGGTGGGGGCGGTGAGCGGAAGCTCTCCTGCCTTTGTGTTTCTCTTCATCGAGGCGCTGGCGGACGGCGCAGTGGCGGAAGGCATGCCGCGGGCGCAGGCTTATGAGCTTGCGGCTCAGGCTGTTCTGGGAAGCGCCAGAATGGTCCTGGAGACGGGAAAACATCCGGGCGAGCTGAAGGACATGGTCTGTTCTCCCGGAGGGACCACCATCCAGGGGATCCGCACTCTGGAGGAAAGAGGCTTCCGTGCGGCGGCAATGGACGCCGTGGCCGCCTGTCTGGAGAAATCCGGAAAGCTGTGATGGTTAAAAATATTACGAAAATTGTAATATATTAATAAAAAGAGCAGATACTGTAAAAGGAAAATGCCTTTTCTGTAAAAAATATAAACAGAAAAGGTATTTTTTATTCGTTAAACCGAAAAAAATGAGGATATATCCGGGGATGAATGCGGTATATCTCACAGGGAAGGAGGTCTGGAAGGAGGAGATGCCAAGCCTCCAATGCCCGGAAAATGGAATAAAACGGCGAAAATCCGGGATGGAATAAGGGTTGACAAAGCGTGCGGATGCTGTTATGATAGCAATCGTAACATTTGTTAATAATTTTGTAACAAATGTGAAGAATTCCGTAAAACGGAAAGATGGAGGTTGCTATGAACACAAAAAGCAGAAGGCTGTGGATGCATGCCGCAGGCATGTTCGCGGGAATGGTATTCCTGGGAATGGCATGTGAGACAACCGTTTTTGCAGAAGGTGTAACACAGGCAGATGCGTCGGGAACGGTGAGCGTTCAGACGGAAACGATACAGACAGATATGCTGCTTGCCGCGGCGGCACAGACCCAGCTGCAGACGGCCCAGGCGCAGGCGGCTCAGCTGCAGCTTCAGGCAGCTCAGGCTGCGGCTCTCGCGGCGGCTCAGGAACAGCAGAAGGCTGCGGCGGAAGCAGCCCAGGCAGCTCAGAAGGCGGCCATGGAGGAAGCGGTCCTGGCCCAGAAGGGGGTCAGCCGTCAGGAGTATGAGCTCCTTGCCGCGCTCATTCAGTGCGAGGCAGGCGGCGAATCCTACATCGGCCAGGTAGCGGTGGGAAATGTGGTGATGAACCGTGTGGAATCCGAACAGCATCCGGATACCATTTCGGAGGTGATCTACGCAGCGGGACAGTTCAGCCCGGTCAGGAACGGAAGCCTGAAGAGAACGCTCAGCTCCGGAAATGTGAGCGCTTCCTGCAGGCAGGCGGCGCTGGAGGCCATCGCCGGCTCGGAGCCCGTCGGGGATAAGCTCTACTTCAGACGGGTAAACGGCCGCAGCGGCCAAGTGATCGGAAACCACGTATTTTATTAATGGCAGTTTACGGAAATCGGAAAAAGAGGACCCCGGAGGCATGTCGGCAGGGACAGCCCCGGGGTTTTTGCACGACCTGCGCCGGAAAGGCGCGGACCTGGCTGAACAGGAACCCGACAGCCTTCCGGCGTCCGGTTCTTCAGGCTTCTGGCGTCCGGTTCTTCAGCCTTCTGGCGTCCGGTTCTTCAGCCTTCCGGAACCCGGCTCCTTCTTGCGCTTTCCGCCCCGTTATGCTAGAATGAAAAGCATAATTAATATAATAAATATATCAATTATAAAAGAAAGGGAGTGTGCGGACAGATGGAGTTGACACAGTTTATGCGGGAAAAGCTGGAAGAGGACTGCAGACGCATTCCGGACAGGGAGCTGGCAGAGCTGTACAGAAACTGCTTTCGCTGTACGTGGGAAACCACGCTCAGCCTGGAGGAAGGGGAAAAGACCTATATCATAACGGGGGACATTGAGGCGATGTGGCTTCGGGACAGCTCCATGCAGGTGCTTCCCTATCTGCGGTATCTGGAGGACGAAACGGTAAAACGGGTGTTCAGAGGGCTGATCCGGAAACAGGCGGAGCTGATCCTGACCGATCCCTATGCGAACGCCTTTAACAAAAAGGGGGATTTTTCCTGCTTTAAAAAAGATCATACGGAGATGGGCCCCTTTATCTGGGAGAGAAAATATGAGGTGGATTCGCTCGCTTTTCCGATCTTCCTTCTGGAAGCCTATTATGGGAAAAGCGGGGACCGCTCCGTCCTGACAGAGCAGGTCATAAGCGCGCTGGAAACGGTCCTTGCGGTATGGAAGAAGGAGCAGCATCACGGAACGGAATCGGATTACAGCTTTGAACGGGACAGCGAGCTGATCACGGAAACTCTGCAGAATGGGGGAAAGGGCACTCCGGTCGGCTATACGGGAATGACCTGGTCGGGCTTCCGGCCCAGCGACGACGCCTGCCGGTTCCACTACCTGATCCCTTCCAACATGCTTGCTGTCAGCGTGTTAAGAAGACTCGCAAAGCTGCCGGTCCCGGAGGAGATGAAAGCCAGGGCGGCAGGGCTCGCAGAGCAGATCGCGGAAGGGATCCGGACATACGGGATCACACAGGGGCCGTCCGGGGAAACCATCTATGCATATGAAACGGACGGGCTGGGACATGATAACCGGATGGACGATGCCAACCTTCCCAGTTTGCTGGGGGCGCCCTGGTACGGCTTCTGCGAGGCGGAGGATCCGCTCTATCTGCGGACCAGAAAATTCCTCCTGAGCGGACAGAATCCCTGTTACTTTCAGGGAAAATATGCGGCCGGGATCGGAAGTCCCCATACGCCGGACGGATATGTCTGGCATATCGCGCTGATCGTCCAGGGCCTGACCGCTTCTTCTTCCGAAGAAAAAGCGGCCGTGCTGGAGACGCTGAAGCGAACCGATGCGGGAGCCGGTCATATGCATGAGGGGTTTGATCCGGACCGGCCGGATCACTTTACCCGTCCCTGGTTTGCCTGGGCGGATTCCATGTTCTGCCTCCTGGCAGAGGATTTCTTCGGCCTCTCCTGATGCCTGTGTGCGCTGCTGCGCGGGGGACGGTAAGCGGAATGGCATCGCGTGCAGTTTCTTTTCACTGACAAGCCGGCGAACAGGAACCGAGTACATCACAATATTTCTGTAAAATCTTGACAGAAATTGCAATGGTTGTTAACATATCTGTAATAAATCAGAGCTTTCTGCTGCCAGGCAGGAAGTGTGTACATGGAACGGATATGCACAGAAATATTGTGGGGAAAGGACGATGAAGAGGGACAAAAGGGAAGGAAAAAAGGGAGGCCTGCGGCTGGCGGGGGCGGTTGCAGCGCTTTTGCTTGCTGGCTGGGGCATGACGGCGGCTGCGGCGCCCGCGGCTTTGGAAGAACAGGAGGAGCGCCTTTCGGCCGGCGTGGGAGAGATCCTGGACGCAATGCCGGAGGAGAACGGGGGACCGGAGAAGGAAGAGCAGCCATCTGCAGAGGAAGAGCTGCGGGACGGAACGGCCGGCGAGGCCCGGATGGAACAGAGGCAGGAGGAGACGGGATCCGGAGAAGAGGATCCTCTTTCGGAAGATCTGGTGATGGCGGATGTGGCGGATGTGCTGAACGTGCGCAGCGCTCCTTCGGAAGATGCGGAGAAGGTCGGCTATCTCTATGCGGACTGCGGCGGGACCATTCTGGAGAGAAAGGACGGCTGGACAAAGCTGGAATCCGGGGATCTGGTGGGCTGGGCGAAGGATGACTATCTGCTTTTCGGCGGGGATGCGCTGGAGGAGATGGAAGAGGTGGGACGCCTTGTGGCTCATGTGACCGGAGAGACGCTGCGCATCCGCAAGGAGCCTTCCACAGACGCGCAGGTGATGGATCTGGCTGCCAGAGGAGACACCTATGAGGTGGTGAACAAGGCGCAGCTTCGTTACAGCGACGGGATCGAGCTGGCCGCCGAATGGGCTGCCGTGGACTGTGAGGGGGACACGGGCTATGTGTCCGCCGAATATATTGTAGTGGACTTTGAATACGATCACGGAGAGACGCTGGAGGAGATCGCCGCCAGACAGCAGGCGGAGAAAGCATCCTCTGCCCCGGCTGCCGGAACGGAAGCGAAGGGCGCGGCTTCTCCCGGACGGCAGAACGCGGGAGGCATACCGGCGGGAACGAACGATGCGACGCTGCTCGCCGCACTGATCCAGTGCGAGGCGGGGAGCGAAAGCTATGAGGGCAAGCTGGCGGTGGGCGCGGTGGTGGTAAACCGGGTGAAGAGCGGCTCCTACCCCAACACAGTCTATGATGTGATCTTTGCCTCCGGGCAGTTTACCCCCGCCGGGAGCGGAAAGCTGGCCCGTGTGATCGAGGAAGGAAAGATTTCTTCCGGCTGCATGCAGGCGGCGAACGAGGCCCTTTCCGGCGTGACCAATGTGGGAAGCGCCACCCATTTCCGCAGAGCGGGAGGGCGTGACGGGATCGTGATCGGAAACCATGTGTTTTGGTAAAAATCAGGAAAAGAGGGGGAGTGCTTCGGGACGCCCGCCTCTTTTCCTTTTCTTTCCGTTACAGTTCAGCTTTCGGAAGAGCTGTAACGGCATCCGGCCATTCCAAGCGCTTCGCGCCAGGCCGGATGCTTTCAGTCGGTCTGTTTTCGTACGGTCTGCGCAGGGAATGCGCAGACTTGGCTGAGTAGCAAATTCTTTACATTTCCGGCGGCAGAAAAAGATTGAATATCTTTTTTTGATATAGTATGATGAAGAAAAGCCGCGTTACGGCAGCCGGGGAGGGAAATGGCCCGTATCTGCGCAGACGCCGTATCGTCGGCGGAAGGTGAGGTGAAGGATATGGACCAGGTGATATTCTGGCTTGTTCTTCTGATCCTGCTGGTGGTGATTGAGATCGCCACGCTGGGACTGACCACGATCTGGTTCGCGGGAGGCGCGCTGGTCGCTCTGATCGCAGCGGCGTTCGGCGCTCCGCTGTACCTTCAGATTGCGGTCTTCATCGTGATCTCGGCTGTTCTGCTGTTTTTTACCAGGCCGCTTGCGATGAAATATTTCAACAACGACCGGGTGAAGACCAATGCGGAGAGCCTGATCGGGAAAAAGGCTGTGGCAGAGGAGGAGATCGACAATCTGAAGCCGTCCGGGCTTGTGAACGTAAAGGGGCAGGAGTGGACGGCGAGAAGTACGCATGACGATGTGGTGATCCCGAAGGGGAGCGTGGTGTTTATCCGTGCGATCAGCGGCGTGAAGCTGATCGTGGAAGAGAGAAAGGAAGGGGAATGAGATGGGACCGATTATTCTGCTGGTCATTTTGATACTGATCATCCTGCTGTTTGCATCCTGCATCAAGATCGTGCCGCAGGCACAGGCATATGTGGTGGAGCGGCTGGGCGCCTATCAGGGAACCTGGAGCGTGGGCCTGAAGGTGAAGCTGCCCATCATCGACAAGGTGGTCCGGAAGGTGAACCTGAAGGAGCAGGTGGTGGATTTCGCGCCCCAGCCCGTGATTACCAAGGATAACGTGACCATGCGGATCGACACGGTGGTGTTTTTCCAGATCACGGATCCCAAGCTGTATACTTACGGCGTGGAAAACCCCATCATGGCGATCGAGAACCTGACGGCCACCACTCTGAGAAACATCATCGGCGACCTGGAGCTGGACCAGACGCTGACCTCCAGAGAGACCATCAACACCAAGATGCGCGCCTCCCTGGATGTGGCGACGGATCCCTGGGGCATCCGGGTGACGAGAGTGGAGTTAAAGAATATCATTCCGCCGGCAGCCATTCAGGATGCCATGGAGAAGCAGATGAAGGCGGAGCGCGAACGGCGTGAAGCGATCCTGCGTGCGGAGGGAGAAAAGAAATCCACGATCCTGGTGGCAGAGGGCAAAAAGCAGTCCGCCATTCTGGAAGCGGAGGCGGAGAAGCAGTCCGCCATCCTGCGCGCGGAAGCGGAGAAGGAAAAGATGATCCGTGAGGCGGAAGGTGAGGCGGAAGCCATCATGAAGGTCCAGCAGGCGACGGCGGACGGCATCCGGTTCATCCGCGAAGCGGGGGCAGATGAGACCGTCCTGAAGCTGAGAAGCCTGGAAGCCTTTGAAAAGGTGGCGGACGGCAAGGCGACAAAGATCATCATTCCGTCGGAGCTTCAGAATCTGTCCGGGCTTCTGGCATCGGCGAAGGAGGTCCTGAATTCCTGAGCGAAGGGACGGCGGAAACGGAGAGAAAAAAACAGGGGGTTCCGCATCGAAGCCGGTGCGGAACCTCTTCACGGTGAATGGAGGAAAACATGGATTTAAAAGGACGTCATTTTCTGAAGCTTTTGGACTACACTCCGGAGGAGATCGGCTACCTGCTCGATCTGGCTGCGGATCTGAAGGAAAAGAAGAAGCAGGGCATTCCAGTGGACCGCTTCCGGGGAAAGAATATCGCTCTGATCTTTGAGAAGACGAGCACGAGGACCCGCTGCTCCTTTGAGGTAGCGGCTCACGATCTGGGGCTGGGGACCACCTATCTGGATCCTTCAGGTTCGCAGATCGGCAAAAAGGAGAGCATCGCAGATACCGCCAGGGTGCTGGGAAGGATGTATGAGGGAATCGAATACCGGGGCTACGGGCAGGATATTGTGGAGGAGCTCGCGGCCTGCGCGGGCGTTCCGGTATGGAACGGCCTGACCAACGAATTCCATCCCACTCAGATGCTGGCGGACCTTCTGACCATCCGGGAGCATCTGGGGCGGCTGAAGGGCGTCAGACTTGTCTATCTGGGAGACGCAAGGTATAATATGGGAAATTCCTACATGGTCGCCTGTGCGAAGATGGGGATGCATTTTACCGCCTGCGCGCCGAAAGCCTATTTCCCTTCCGCAGAGCTTACGCAGCAGTGCCGGCAGATCGCCGCGCAGACAGGGGGAAGCATCACCCTGACCGAGGATGCCATGGAAGGGACCCGGGACGCGGATGTGATCTGCACGGATGTGTGGGTTTCCATGGGAGAGCCGGACAGCGTCTGGGAGGAGCGCATCGAACTGCTTTCACCCTATCAGGTCAACCGAAGCATCATGGAGAATGCGGACAACGGGAAGCCGGGGAGTACGATCTTCATGCACTGTCTGCCGGCCTTCCATGATCTGAACACCTCCATCGGCAGACAGATCGGAGAAAAATTCGGTATCAGTGAGATGGAAGTGACGGATGAGGTGTTTGAATCTCCTGCTTCCGTGGTGTTCGATGAGGCGGAGAACCGGATGCATACCATCAAGGCGGTGATCGCCGCCACCCTGGGCTGGAAGGAGTAAGGAGAGCTTCTTTCGGAAGGCCCGGGGGGAAATGCCGGAGCCGCATGTGCAAAAAAGCGGGCCGGCCGGAGGAATCTGAGCTTGAGAAAAACAGAAGTCCTCACACTGCTCCGGGAAAACGGAGATTATCTGTCCGGACAGGAGCTGTGCGGCAGGCTGGGCGTTTCCAGAACAGCAGTGTGGAAGATCATCAATCAGTTAAAAGAAGAAGGCTATGAGATCGAGGCGGTGCAGAACAGAGGCTACCGCCTGATCGCTTCTCCGGACCTGTTGGGAGAGAGCGAGATCAAAAGCCGTCTGCGCACGGAGTGGGCGGGGAAGGAGCTGATCTTTCGCCCGGCGACGGGTTCTACCAATATCGATGCCAAGGCGGCCGCCGAAGAGGGAGCGCCGGAGGGTACTCTGGTGGTGGCAGAGCGTCAGACGGCCGGCCGCGGAAGAAGGGGGCGCGGCTGGTTTTCACCGGAGGGCAGCAATCTCTATTTTACCCTTCTGCTCCGTCCGTCCTGCGCGCCGGAGAGGGCCTGCATGCTCACGCTGGTGATGGCGCTCGCAGCGGCGCAGGCGGTAAGGGAGCAGGGGCTGGAGGCCGGGATCAAATGGCCAAATGACATCGTCATTTCCGGGAAAAAGGTGTGCGGCATCCTGACGGAGATGAGCGCGGAACCGGATTTCATCCACTATGTGGTCATCGGCACGGGAATGAACGTGAATCAGGAGGTCTTTCCGGAGGAGATCGCGAAAACGGCATCCTCCCTTCGGCGGGAAAAGGGAAGGCCCATTGTGCGCGCACAGCTCCTGGCTTCGGTCATGGACCGGTTTGAGGAAGCGTATGAAATCTTCCGAAGGACCTGGGATCTGTCCGGCCTGGCAGCTTCCTATGAGAGTCTGCTCGTAAATAAGGGAAGACCTGTCCGGGTGCTGGATCCGAAGGGAGAATTTGAAGGGACTGCGGAGGGGATCAATGAAAGGGGAGAGCTGCTCGTAAGGCGCGGGGACGGCACCCTGGAATGCGTATATGCCGGGGAGGTTTCCGTGCGCGGCGTGTACGGATATGTGTGAGAGGACCGGCGCAAAATAAGCCGGGGGCTGAAGGCTGCGGCAGGCCGGGCTGTGCAGCCTTCCCGATGGAGAGATTTATGGAGAAAACAGAACAGGTTGTGCTCTGCGGAGCCAACTCCTATGAACAGAAATATTTTTTCAATCCGGATTTTAAAAAGCTGCCCCAGTCCGTTCAGGATGAGCTGCATATCATCTGCGTGCTGTTCACGGAAGAGGCGGGCGGTATTTTTACCATCCTCTTCGAGCCGGACGGCGGCGTGACGCTGAAGACGGAAGCGGCAGAGGAGGATTATCTTTACGATGAGGTGAGCGCCGGGCTCCTGCTGGGAGAGATTCGCAGGAAGAGAAAGGAGCTTCTGGAGTCGCTGAGCCTGTATTACCGTGCGGCGGTCCTGAAGGAAAATATGGGGGATCTGCTGGACGAGGATTAAGTGCCGCGGGAAGCGGCGAAAGGATGAGGGTATGATTTTAGCGATCGATGTGGGAAATACGAACATTACCTGCGGCGTTTATGAAGGAAAGAAGCTGGTGACCACCTTCCGGATGATGTCGAAAAACGCGCATACGTCGGACGAGTACGGCATGAACATCAGGCAGCTTCTGATGTTTGACGGGATCACGAAGGAACAGATCGAAGGCACGATCGTTGCCAGCGTGGTGCCCAACGTCATGCACTCCCTGACCGGGGGGATCACCCGCTATCTGGGAACGCCGCCGCTGATCGTCGGGGTGGGAACAAAGACGGGCATCCGGATCGTGACGGAAAACCCCAAGGAGATCGGCGCGGACCGGATCGTGGACGCGGTGGCTGCCTATGAAAAGTACGGCGGTCCTGTTCTGGTGCTGGATTTCGGAACGGCCACCACCTATGATTATGTGACGAAGGACGGATGCTTCGCAGCAGGCATCACGGCGCCGGGCATCCGGATGTGCGCCAAGGCCCTGTGGGAGGATACGGCAAGGCTTCCTGTGGTGGAGATCAGAAAGCCGAAGAGTATCCTGGCTCAGGAAACCATATCCAGCATGCAGGCGGGACTGATGTTCGGGCAGATCGGCCAGACGGAATACATCGTCAACATGGTGAAGAAGGAGACCGGGATCCCGGATATGAAGGTGGTCGCCACCGGCGGGCTGGGCCGGATCATCTCCGATGAGACGGATGTGATCGACATTTATGACAGCTCTCTGACGCTGGACGGGCTGCAGATGATCTATGAGAAGAACAGAAAGTGACGGGTTTCAGAAGGATGGAGAAGCTTCGGATCGGAAACGTGGTTCTGGACAACAGAGTGATCCTCGCACCAATGGCAGGGGTAAGTGACCTGCCATTTCGTCTGCTCTGCAGGCAGCAGGGAGCGGGGATGGTATGCAGTGAGATGGTGAGCGCCAAGGCCATTTTTTACAAAAATAAGAATACGGAGAGCCTTCTGGAGATCCATGAACAGGAGGGCCCCGTTTCTCTTCAGCTTTTCGGCAGCGAGCCGGAGCTGATGGCGCAGATGGCAAAGAAAATAGAGGAGCGGCCCTTTGCAGTTCTGGACATCAATATGGGCTGCCCTGTCCCCAAGGTGGTGAACAACGGGGAGGGTTCCGCTCTGATGAAGGATCCCCTGCTGGCGGGACGTATCATTTCGGCGGTGGCGGGAGCGGTGAAAAAGCCCGTGACTGTGAAGATCCGCAAGGGCTTTGACGAGGAGCATGTCAATGCGGTGGAGCTTGCGCATATCGCGCAGGAGAGCGGAGCGGCCGCCGTGACCGTGCATGGAAGGACCAGACAGCAGTTCTATTCGGGAACGGCGGACTGGGACATCATCGCCCGTGTGAAGGCGGCGGTGAAGATCCCGGTCATCGGAAACGGAGATGTGACCGGGCCGGAGGCTGCCGGAAGGCTGCTGGAGCAGACGGGCTGCGACGGCGTGGCCATCGGCCGCGCCGCCCGGGGAAATCCGTGGATCTTCGGCCGGACGGCGCATTATCTGGAAACGGGAGAGGTGCTTCCCGGTCCCGGCGCAGAGGAGCTTCGGGAGATGATCCTGCGCCATGCCGCTCTGCTGGTCCGGTATAAGGGAGAGCGGACGGCGATCCTTGAGATGAGAAAGCATGTGGGATGGTATACCGCAGGCTGGCCGGGTTCTTCCAGGCTGCGTGAACGGGTCAACCGGATGGAGACCATGGAAGAGCTGCGGGCGCTTTTTGAAGAATGAACCGCTTCCCATCGGCATACGCTGGAGTATGGAATATCTGGATGCTTATCTGGTGAAAGAAACAACGAAACGATTTCCTTTCCTTCCGTTTGCGGACAGACCGGAATGCCTGACGGAGACGGAGGAGGGCGTGGAGATCACCCTCTGGCTCCTTCCCGGCCGGTTCCTGAAGCGGCCGGAAAGACTGGAAAAACGGCTGGAGCGCTGCTTTGGAAAACGGCCGCCGCGGGGGCTGATCTGGTATGAGGACAGGCTGAAAAGGACACTCACAGCGGTGAAAGCGGCAGTGCCCGGGTCTCCTGCGAACCCGTTCTGGACGGCCCGGTTTTACGGAGACCAGCCTTTTCGGGAAAACCTGATCGTCCTGCTTCCCGAGGTAAAGGAAGAGGAGACAAAAGACGCTTTCAGGCTGCAGACTGCATGGATGGAAGAATTCCTGGGGGAAGGCTACGCCAGGCTGAACGGTCTTTTTCTGGTCAGCGCCGCGCTTCCCCGTCAGGCAGGGATCCTGCCGCTTACGGAAAGCGCGGCCTATTACCGCCGCATCTATCAGGACACGGGGCTTCTGGCGGCCGGAGCGGGCTTTCTGCCCGACTATTTCCGCAGAAAGCAGCCGGGACGGACGCTCTGCGTAGATGCCAGGCTGTCGGGAAAGGCCCCGTGCCGCAGTCTGCCGGAGGGAAGCCTCTATCTGGACATGGCTTCGGACTCTGAAAGGGAACGGCTGCTGTACGCCAGAAGGCGGGATGTCTGCTACAGAAGCCTCGGGATGTACCTTGACACCTTTGTGAGAAAAAGGTATAATACGAACCGTTGTAAATCAGAAGAAAAAAACGTCGTCTGCCGCAGATAGGCGGACGGTAACAGAAGGGCTGCCGGCGGCTGCGCCCGGCGCGGGCGGTGCGCATAATACATCAGGGCGCACACTTTTTAGAAAAACAGGAAAGGGAATGAAGATGGAAGAGAAAAAGAATATCCTTACCTATGAAGGACTTCGCAGATATGAAGACGAGCTGCATGATCTGAAGGTTGTGAAAAGACAGGAAGTGGCGCAGAAGATCAAGGAAGCCAGAGAGCAGGGAGACCTGTCCGAGAACGCGGAATACGATGCGGCAAAGGATGAGCAGCGCGACATCGAGGCGAGGATCGAAGAGCTGGAAAAGATCCTCAAGAACGCCGAGGTCGTGGTGGAAGACGAAGTGGATCTGGAGAAGATCAACATCGGCTGCCGCGTGAAGATCCTGGATCTGGAATATAACGAAGAGCTGGAGTACAAGATCGTCGGCTCCACCGAGGCCAACAGCCTGAAGGGAAAGATCTCCAACGAATCCCCTGTGGGCAAGGCACTGATCGGCGCGAAGGTGGGAGACGTCGTGAATGTGGAGACGCAGGTGGGGAACCTGCAGTACAAGGTGCTGGAGATCCAGCGGTCCAACTGAAATATAAGACGGCAGGTTTTGCAGAGGGCGTGGTCAGTTTTCTGGCCATGCCTTTTTTGTACGGCGGGAAAGCTTTCTTCCTGCCGTATAGAAAAATTCGCGTAATCGAATTGCGGCGAAATGAAAAAGGCCGGGAAACAGAATGAACATAATTTATGAATATTTATAAATTTACAAAATTTAGTAAATTATGGAAAAAGAAGCGTATGAAACCGGTTGCGAAAAGGCGCGTCACATCAAGTTTTTCAGCGTTCCCGGAGATTTTCTGGGAAATTGTGACCAATTTCTTAAAATATCCGAAATCCAGTATATTTTTTCAAAGAGTTGTTGCAAAATGAATGGGAAGTAGTGTACAATAAACAAATACGAAATCTATAAGGGTCACAAGGTAATGGAGGGATTTTCAATGACCAAAGCACAGATCTTAAAGAAGGAAATTTTAAGCCAGTACAGAAGTGTAAGACAGTTTGCCCTTGAGATGCAGATTCCTTACAGCACTCTGGTGACAGCATTGGAACGCGGAATTGACGGAATGGCTTATGGCACGGTGATTAAAATGTGCAACAAGTTGAACCTGAATCCGGTAGATTTCAGTTCCCTGGAAAGAGATACGACCATCAGCGAGCAGCTCCTGGAAAACAGGGTCATGCAGTATTATGTGAAGCTGAACCAGGAAGGAAGGGACAAGATCCTCGGCCTGATGGACGACTTTGTACAGATCAAGAAATACAAAGCAAAATAACATATTAATAAGGAGAGATTTTTCATGCATTATGATTATCTGATTGTAGGAACGGGGCTGTTTGGAGCATGCTTTGCACATGAGATGCACAAGGCCGGCAAGAGCTGCCTGGTGATTGACAGAAGAGACCATATTGCCGGAAATATCTACACACAGGAAAGTATGGGCATCCAGGTACACAGGTACGGTGCCCATATTTTTCACACTTCGGACAGACAGGTCTGGGACTATGTGAGAGGATTTGCGGAATTCAACCATTATATCAATTCTCCGGTGGCCGTCTACAAGGATGAGCTGTACAATCTTCCGTTCAACATGAACACCTTCAGCCGGATGTGGGGGATCAAAAAGCCGGCTGAGGCGAAGAAGATCATCGCGGAACAGATCGCCGGACTCGGGATCAAAGAACCGCAGAACCTGGAGGAGCAGGCGCTGTCTCTGGCGGGGCGCGACGTCTATGAAAAGCTGATCAAGGGCTATACGGAAAAACAGTGGGGGAGGGACTGCCGCGAGCTTCCGGCCTTTATCATCAAGAGGGTGCCGCTTCGCTTCCGCTATGACAACAACTATTTCAACGATCCGTATCAGGGGATCCCGGTCGGCGGCTATACGCAGATCGTGGAGAAGATGCTGGAGGGCAGTACGGTGCGCACGGGGATTTCCTACCGGCAGTTTCTGGAGGAGAACGCTTCCGCCGCAGAGCCGGACAGCTGGGACCGGCTGCTCTATACGGGAATGATCGACGAATATTTCGGCTACCGGCTGGGTACGCTGGAGTACCGTTCCCTGCGCTTTGAGACGGAGGAGCTCCCGGATGAGGACAATTATCAGGGAAATGCGGTGGTCAACTATACGGACAGGGAGGTTCCCTGGACCCGCATCATCGAACACAAGCATTTTGAGTTCGGAACGGGTCCCGGTACCGTGATCACCAGGGAGTATCCGGCAAAATGGCAGCCCGGCGACGAACCCTATTATCCGGTGAATGACGAAAAGAACATGGCGTTGTATGAAAAATACCGGGAGCTGGCGGAACAGGAAAAGAACGTCCTCTTCGGCGGACGTCTGGGAGGCTACCGTTATTATGACATGGATAAGGTTCTGCGCGCAGCGCTCGATATGGCGGAGCAGGAGCTTTCCTGATCCGTTCCGAAAACGGAGCGGCTGCTGCCGGAGGGAGAACGGCAGCGAAAACGTTACTACTCAGCCAGGTCTGCGCATTCCCTGTGCAGACCGTACAAAAACAGACCGGCTGGAAGCATCCGGCCTGGCGCGAAGCGCTTGGAATGGCCGGATGCCGTTACAGCTCTACCGAAGGCTGAGCTGTAACGCGAAAACAGGCACGAAAGGAAAAAAGGGATTGCACTTTTTTCTTTTCGTGCTATAATATTGCCGAAAAGATTTGAATATCAAATAATTAAAAAATCAAGTAATCAGAAGTCCAAACGGAAGACGCGGCGGATCTTTATCCGGCGGTCCTGCGGGGAGGATGAAAACGGAGGTAACAGATGAACTGGGAACAGGCGAATCAGGATCTGGAGGAAAGACGGAAAAAGGCGTTTCTCGGCGGCGGGGAAGCGAAGATACAGAAGCAGCATGACAGCGGCAAGCTGACGGCGAGAGAACGTCTGGAGCTTTTGTTTGACAAGGGCACCTTTGTGGAAACGGACGCCTTTGTGGAATCCAGGATCGACGATTTTGACCTGGATAAAAGAAGAGTGCCCGGCGACGGTGTGGTGACGGGCTACGGTTATGTGGAGGGCCGCCTGGTCTATGCAGCCAGCGAGGATTTCACTGTGATCGGCGGGACCCTGGGGGAATATCATTCCATGAAGATCCGCCGGATCCAGGATATGGCTCTGGAAATGAAAGCCCCTCTGGTGTGCATCAACGACAGCGGCGGAGCCAGGATCGAGGAAGGGATCAGCTCCCTGAGCGGTTATGCCGGCATGTTCCTCAGGCACACGAAGGCCAGCGGCGTGATCCCGCAGATCGCGGTGATTCTGGGGCCCTGCTCCGGCGGAGCCTGCTATGCGCCCGCCATCTGCGATTTCATTTTCATGGTGAAAGATACCTCCAAGATGTTCATCACCGGACCCAATGTGGTGAAGACGGTCATCAACGAGGAGACCACGGTGGAAGAGCTGGGCGGCGCCATGGTGCACGCTACGAAGAGCGGCGTATCTCACTTTACCTGCGACAGCGAGCAGGAGTGTCTGATGGGCGTGCGCAAGCTGCTGAATTACCTGCCCTCCAGCTATGACCAGAAGGCCCCTGTCATCGTGAAGGAGGAAAAGAAGGCTTTGTCCAGAAGCTTCAACCGTGTGCTGGAGCATATGGGCGGTCTGGGAAGAAGGCTGCACGGCAAGAAGGAACGGGAAGTGAAGGAAATGGCTTCCCGGGAGGGAGTCGTCCGCGAGGGCAGAAAGAAGCTGAACCCGTGCGAGCTGCTGACCCAGATCGTTCCGGACAATTCCAGACATGCCTATGATGTGAAAAAAGTGATCGACTGTATCGTGGACTGGGACAGCTTTTACGAGGTGCAGGAGCAGTTCGCGAAGAACGTGGTGATAGGCTTTGCCCGCATGGAAGGAAATACTGTGGGCATCGTTGCGAACCAGCCCATGGTGATGGGCGGTTCCCTGGACTACCATGCCTCTGATAAGGCGGCCCGCTTCATCCGCTTCTGTGACTGCTTCAATATCCCGCTGATCACGCTGGTGGATGTGCCCGCCTTCCTGCCCGGCACCGCTCAGGAGCACAGCGGCATCATCCGCCACGGCGCGAAGATGCTTTACGCTTATTCGGAGGCTACCGTGCCCAAGATCTCCGTCATCCTGAGAAAGGCTTACGGCGGCGCGTATATCGCCATGAATTCCAAAGAGATGGGCGCAGATTATGTATATGCCTGGCCCATCGCGGAGATCGCCGTGATGGGGGCGGAGGGAGCGGTGAACATCGCCTTCCGCAGAAAGATCAAGGCTGCCGCAGATCCGGAAGCCATGCGCAGCGCCTGCATCCGGGAGTATGAGGAGCGCTTCCTCAATCCCTACGTGGCAGCTTCCCGCGGCTTCGTGGACGAGGTCATCCATCCGGAGGAGACGAGAGAAAGGCTGCTCTGCGCTCTGAAGGCCTTTGCCGGAAAGGAAGCGGCAGTCCCGAAAAAGAAGCACGGAAATATCCCGCTGTGATCCGGTCGTTACAGCGCAGACCCTGCAAAAAACACGACGGCAGAAGCATCCGCCCGGCACAATGCGGCCGGAATGGGCGGCTGCTTCTGCCGTCTGGCTTCAGATGCGGCGCCAGCCGGATAGCCTGCGGCAGATGCGGAATTGACGCGTCTGCCGTTTTTGCGTTATGATGACGGAAGGAGCGGGAGAAGAGACGACAAAAAGGTTTCCCGCAGAAAGGACGTAAGGAGGATGGAAATACAGGAGGAAGACATCGGCATCTGCCTGAAGCAGGATGTTCGTTGGGAGGAAGGGAGAAAGCTGTCCTTTACGGAAAGACAGGAGCTGTCCCACCGGCTGCTGCGTCTTTCTGCCGCCGCCTGGCTGAAGGAGCGGGGACAGGAGGAGGAGACGCAGGACTGGACGCTTGCCGGGGGCAGGTACGGAAAGCCCTTTTTTGCGGAGCATCCTCACATCCATTTTTCCATCAGCCACAGCGGTTCCGTCTGGTGCTGTGCCTTCGGCAGTTCTCCCGTCGGGCTGGATGTTCAGGCGCACCGCCTGAAAGGGGAGCGGCAGCGGATCGCGGACCGCTTTTTCCATCCGGCAGAGAGGGACTGGATCCGGAAGGGAGGAGATTTTTTCGCGGTCTGGGCGGCGAAGGAAAGCTATGTGAAATATACCGGAGAGGGAATGAGAAGGGCCTTTTCGGACTTCGCGGTGGCGGATGAAAACGGGATGCTGTCCTGCGTGAGGACCGCAGACAGCGATGCGCAGCTTCGCCTCCTGCCGGCTCCCGGGGCATACAGCCTCTGCCTGTGTGCCAAAAGGATCGGAAAAGTGACTTTCTTCCATATATAATGGATAACGAACGGGTGCCGCAGAAAGGCTGATTTTTCAGAAAGGCCTTGACGCATCCGGCGCCTTGTGCTATAGTCATAGGGCGAGATAAGATTTAGGTCTTTTTTTTATGCTTAAAATCAGGAAAATTACTCAGGCGGAGGTGGATGAACATGCGTACAAGAATCACACTGGCATGCACGGAGTGCAAGCAGCGCAACTACAACACGACGAAGGATAAGAAGGCGCATCCGGACAGAATGGAAACCAAGAAGTACTGCAGATTCTGCAAGAAGCACACGGTACACAAGGAAACAAAGTAATCCCGCAGGGAGGCTTCTCTCGGGCGTGTGTTGCCGTGCGCGCAGCCGGACTTTTCAGGCTGCCGGGGCGGCAGAATGTGAGGAAAGAATGAATAATCCTTCAAAGGAAGCAAAAGCGACCAAACCGGCCAAGCCGAAATTCTTTCATGGCGTGAAGGCTGAATTCAAGAAGATCACATGGCCGGATAAGGAGCTTCTGCTGAAGCAGTCTGTTGCTGTTGTTGCGATCTCTATCGTTCTGGGAGCGGTCATCGCGGTGCTTGACCTGGTCCTTCAGTATGCGATCGATTTCCTTGTGAAATAACAGTGGCGGGGTGGACATATGGCAGAGGCAAACTGGTATGTTGTCCATACCTATTCCGGTTATGAGAATAAGGTAAAGGCCAACATTGAAAAGACAATTGAAAACAGGCACCTGGAGGATGAGATCCTGGAGGTCCGCGTTCCGCTGCAGGATGTGGTGGAGATGAAGAACGGAGCCAGAAGGGTGGTCCAGAAGAAGCTGTTCCCCGGTTATGTGCTGATCAATATGGTGATGAACGACGATACCTGGTACGTGGTAAGAAATACGCGCGGCGTGACCGGATTCGTCGGACCGGGAAGCAAGCCGGTGCCGCTGACGGAAGCGGAAATGAAGCCGCTCGGTATTCAGACGGAAAATGTTTCCATCGACTTCGGCGAGGGCGATATGATCGTCGTGGTGGCCGGAGCCTGGAAGGATACGGTCGGCGTGGTCCAGAAGATCGACTACAGCAAGCAGACCGCTACGATCAACGTGGAGCTGTTCGGCAGGGAGACCCCTGTGGAGATCAGCTTTGCGGAGGTTCGCAAATCACAGTAGTTTGACGTTTGACGGAGCGATCCGTTGAGCAGTGGAAGCAGTGCTCCCGCGCTGCGGCAGACAGCTGCAAGCGGCAGGAAAGGGAGACGCGCAGAAGGACTGCGTGCAGAAAATGGCTGCGCCATACCACATTATATTTAGGAGGTGCCTGACATGGCAAAGAAAGTTACAGGATACATCAAGTTACAGATCCCTGCGGGAAAGGCTACCCCGGCTCCCCCGGTTGGTCCTGCGCTCGGTCAGCATGGTGTAAACATCGTTGAATTCACCAAGCAGTTCAACGCAAGAACAGCGGATAAGGGCGACCTGATCATCCCTGTTGTCATTACCGTGTACGCGGACAGAAGCTTCAGCTTCATTACCAAGACTCCGCCTGCGGCTGTTCTTCTGAAGAAGGCCTGCAATCTGAAGTCCGGTTCCGGCGTGCCGAACAAGACGAAGGTTGCGACGATTTCCAAGGATAAGGTAAGAGAAATCGCCGAGATGAAGATGCCTGACCTGAATGCGGCAAGCGTGGAAGCGGCAATGAGCATGATCGCCGGAACGGCAAGAAGCATGGGCATTGTTGTAGAGGACTAAGGGACATGTACGGGATCCGCGCCTCATTGGAAGCGATGGATCCGGCAGACTGTTTTGTTTGTAAAAATTGGGAGCAGTGCTCCGGCTGACAGGCCGAATATCAGAGGGCGCTGCGTTAACCACCAACGGAGGAATGGAAAATGAAACATGGTAAGAAATATACTGAGGCCGCGAAGCAGGTAGACCGCAGTGTGGCATATGAGCCCGCTGATGCGATCGCTCTGGCAAAGAAGACGGCAACCGCAAAGTTTGACGAGACGATTGAGGTTCACATCAGAACCGGATGTGACGGACGTCATGCGGAGCAGCAGATCCGTGGCGCCGTAGTTCTTCCCAACGGAACCGGTAAGACCGTAAAGGTTCTGGTTTTTGCAAAGGGAGACAAGGTGAATGAGGCGGAAGCTGCTGGAGCGGATTATGTTGGAGGAGATGAGCTCATCCCCAGAATCCAGAACGAAGGCTGGCTTGATTTCGACGTGGTTGTTGCTACCCCTGACATGATGGGCGTTGTGGGACGTCTCGGTAAGATCCTCGGACCCAAGGGCCTGATGCCCAACCCGAAGGCCGGTACGGTTACGATGGATGTAACCAAGGCCGTAAACGATATCAAAGCCGGTAAGATCGAGTACAGACTGGATAAGTCCAACATCGTTCACGTGCCGATCGGAAAGGCTTCCTTCACGGAAGAGAAGCTTCAGGAGAACTTCAATGCGCTGATGGATGCCATCGTAAAGGCAAGACCCTCCGCTCTGAAGGGACAGTACCTCAAGAGCATTACGCTCGCTTCCACGATGGGCCCTGGCGTTAAGGTTTCCACCGCGAAGTTCGGCTGATTGACTGAAAATAAGCATAAATCAAAAATAGAACGGACACCGCATCTGGTGTCCGTTTTCTATTGCCTTTTCCATACTTTATCCGGCTGTGCCTTTGCAACGGGATAGCGGAACAGCAGCGTTCTGAGCGCCTTCCAGTTGAAGGGAAACAGCGGCCAGAAGTAGCTTTTTCCGCCGAAGGTGGGCGTGGTCAGAATGGAAATGAGGATCAGAACAAGGCCTCCCAGAAAGCCCCACAGGCCGAAAAGGGCGGTGGTGACAATCAGAAAGATCCGGTACAGCCGGATCCCGTCTCCGAATTCCAGGCTGGAGAGCGTCAGTGAGGCCAGCATGGTGACGGCAGCATAAAACAGGATTTCCATGGAGGCCCAGTTCAGCTCCACCGCGATATCTCCGATGATCAGTCCGCCGATGATGGAGAGGGAGCCGGAGAACTGGCTGGAGCGCAGCGTGGCGGAATAGCGGAACAGATCCAGAAGAAACTCCACGGCAAACACGTAGAAAATGACGGTGGGCCCGGGCAGATCCTGTGT
>DWWH01000077.1 GCA_019119815.1 Candidatus Eisenbergiella intestinipullorum
GCCCGTCTTGACCGTAATGGAATAGGCCAGCGGCTCCCGGTCGGTCAGGTCATGGAAAAACAGCGCTGTTTCATGGGAAAAAAACGCCTGCGGACAGCGAAGATGCAACAGATACATGGCGTCCACCCAGACATCCTTGGAAAGATAAATCCCATGCGCCGCCTGTTCCAGCCTACGAGACTGTACGAATTGATAAAAAACAGGTTTTGAAATCCCGGCCGCGAGGACCTGCCCGGTGCGCAGCATCCCGTCCTGACGTTCCATCAGCTGGTCCAGCTGTTGAAATTGGCTCACGTTCTTCACCTTCCTTTCATGCTAATATTATATGCGAAATTAGCATGAAAATAAAGTCAAAAAATTGCCGGGCACTCACTCCCGGCAATCCTTCGCTTCCTATTCAGCCGTGCACCGCGTCCTGGATCGCATATCGCAGGTCCTGCACCTTGCCCACCAGCCAGACCGCTGCGATTGGTAAGCCTGCTGGGCTACCAGGAAGGCAATTACAAGTAGAATGGTGCCATTTTGAACGGAATATGTAACCAGAACCGCCAGTCCCAGCAATCCCACGATGGTACTGATGACCCCCAGCACAAGGCTTGACAGGTACAGCACTCCCATACAGAACCATACGAACAAGGTCAAAGCCAGCACAACAGGTGCTGCCAACAGCTTCAATAAAAATCTCATTCCAACGCCTCCTTCTGTTTCAGGTATTCCTGACGCAGCTGTTCTACCTTTTGCCTGCCTTTATCATCCAGATCATCCATTTCAGCTTTTCTTAAAATCAGATATTCCTGATAGCCGGTAGCTGCGTCCAAAAGTTTGTCAAACAGGTCTTCCGGCGTAGGACAGCACGTTACTTCGGACCAATCCCGCCCTGCTTTATCCCAAAGCATGACCGCGTAGCCGTGACGGGTCGGTACGATCTCCAGCGCCTGATCTTTCTCCAAATAGTCCGCAAAAATTTTCAGCACCCTTTCATTTGTCAACATACAGTTCAGCTCCTTAGTCAGTACGGCATCTCTATATTTCTATATCTATTGTACCCACATTTCAAGAGAGTCTGCAACAATACGGGTAAAGAAAAAAGAGGGAGGCCCGGCGATGCAGCCTGCACGCGCCGGGCCTCCCTCACAGCCGGGGCGTATGCCCCTGTCACGACAGCTTTGCCAGCTGGGTCAATACCTGATGCATCCCATCCCACAACGCCTCCTGCCGCCGGCTTATATCCTCCAGATCGGCGTCGTAAATGCGCCCGATCTCATGCACGCGGTGGGTCCGCTGGTTCAGGTTGTTGCTGGAATAGCGCATCAGGGAGACCAGCTCCTCAGGCGAGACCCGGAAATTCAGCTGTACGTCCCGCTTGCGCTTGGGGGCGCTCACCGCTTCGGCTCCTTCTTTTTGCGGGTGGGCCTTTTTCCCCGGACTTCTCGGCGGAACGCGGCTCCTGTTTCAGCTGGCGGCGAACCGAAGGGCGGCTCTGGCGCAGCTCTTTGGAACGGTCCTCGCTGGCCAGAATGGTGACATAGGTGCCGGGGCGGTCCACCAGCCCGGTGATTGCCAGGCTGCGGAACGGCAGCAGCGCCATCAGCCGGTCGTGGGCCTGGGTGCCTGCGCGGGCCAGAAAATCCGGCGCAACGCGGGCCATGTAGTGGGTGCCGTGGGGGCTGTTGGGCGTATTCTGCGCACGAAGCTCCTGCAAGAGCCGAGAGGCCTCGGCGTGGATTTCTCCGGAGTCAGCGGCTGGAGCCGCAGATAGTCCTGCCGCGCCTGGCTCAAGAACAGATCGACCAGGCCGGAGTGGCCGTCCACCACGAAATCCAGGTTGCGTTCGCCGCCGAAGCCGTCCGGGTTGGGCAGGATGTCCACCGTCTTGGCCCACACCTTGTTGGCCGGGCTGAAACGCTCATCCCACGTTTTCTGCTGCACTGTGTTTGCCAGCACACAGAGGGTGCGGGTGTAGCCGAACTGCTCGATCACCTGGGGCACGGCATCTTTGTCCAGCCGGTTGTCCCCGTAGTTTTCAGCAATCGACGCCTCAATGGCCTCCTTGCAGGCGATATTGGCACGGCGGGACGCCCGGTACAAATCCAGGTCGCCCTGCTCACGGGCATAGGCGGCGTCGTGCCGGTAGAGCGGCAGTTCCCGCTGGGCGTCCAGCGCCGCCTCGGCCCGCTGCTCGATGCTGTCCCACACCACATCCTTGTAGGAAGTTTCCCGGTCGTCAAATTCCTTGTACACATGGGCCAACAGACTGGCATATATACGTTTTATCGTTTTTTCATCTCTCTGTTCGCCCATAAAAAGCGCCTCCTCTCATGAGAACATACTTAATGTAATATATCACAAGAGGAGGACTCTCGTCGAGGCGTCATTTTTCTTTATCCGGTCCGGGTATTTGACTGCGTTCCTGCCCACTGGCAAGCCAGCGAACAGGAACCTGGCCCGTCCGATGCCTGAGTCCGCAATCAGAACTATGCTTCTTTACAACCTGTCATTCCGGGCGGCATGCTCCCGAATCGTCTTCCAGATCACTTCTGCCGCCAGGGCCGATCCCTGCTGCGATGCGTGTGCTCCGTCCGGCGCATACATTTCAACATCCGGATGAGCCTCCTGATATTTCCACCACTGCACACCCACCGGAGCCAGCAGCGCGGGCAGACGCCGTGCCATCTCTTCATAGGCCGCCGTCATACGCGGCTGCTGTGTTTCTTCCCCTTTTCTGGTCCAGGTCATATACGCTACGGCTGTACTTCCCGCCTCCCGGATCCATCCGCCTATTTTTTCTGCGGCAGAAAACATTTTTTCCTCCGGTCCGAAGGGATGCGCATGCTCCTGAAGCACCACATAATCGTAATGTCCGAACAAAATATTGAAACGGACGTCCGGTTCCGCGGCATGCTGCTCCAGGAACCATCCTCCGTGGGCGATCATCGTCACCTCGCAGTCCATCCCGTCCTTCTGCGCCAGCTTTTCTACAAGCGCCGGCATATCATTCACATAGGTATGGCTGTTTCCGATAAATAAAATCCTGATCCGCCTTTTTTCTGATTCCTTCATGGTTTCCTCCTTTTTTCAGGCACTCTGCCCTCCTGCTCCGTCAGGCAGACTTTTAGGTTACGGCCGTCTTCCCTTGATCGGGCACCATTCTCTTTGCTTTCCCGAAGCGCAGATCTTTTCTCCGCACCGGTATTCCGGCCCTGCTGAGTTCCGTTCTGCGAAAGGCGGTGCAGCGAAATAAAGAAAAAGCCCAGTAAACACTGAGCTTTTCACGTCGGAGTGACAAGACTTGAACTTGCGGCCTCTACTTCCCTAAAGTAGCGCTCTACCACCTGAGCCACACCCCGATATTTAATATGATGCGATCTCCATCTATATCTTCTATCCTTTACATAAAGTTTACTGAAATCGCTGACGAATGTTAGTATACAAAATTTGAGGAGATATGTCAACTGTTTTTTTATCTTTTTTAAAGCTCTTTTTTAAAGTCTTTTGGGCACGGTTGGCATTGTTCAGGCCAGTGCCGGTCCCTTGCTGACCAGCATGTAAGAAAAGAGTTACGGCCCGAACCTGGTCCGTCCATCGCCGCAGGCGGTCTGGAATGACAGGCTGGGCTCCTGTTCACTGGCTTGCCAGTGGACAGGAGCCAACGGTTCAAATCGTTTGTCTAGTGCCTGCTGTTTCTTTGTCCGGTCAGGGAAACGGGCCGGCTGATCCGGTTTTGCTTTTCGGATCAGCGCTGCCTGTTTCCCTGACCTCGTTTTACCTTATGGCTATATCCGCATTTACCTTTTCCGGATATAAGAATTCACATCTGGGATTTCTCGTGTTGTTGGTTTAGTTGTAGGTCAGTTCACTTGAAGTATTATTCAGCGTAAGCTCCGTGCTTCCAAATTTTGCGTAGTGGGTGCACTTGATACGATATGTCGTTCCTTTTGTTGCTGCAGTATATACAACATCCACAGAATACCAATCAGAATTACGAGTGTAATAGTTGCTAACTGGTATATCTTTCCATCCAAATAAAGTTTTTTCCTGAAGGATTACATTTTTTACACCAATTTCATTCGCAATTTGGGTAGCCGTCGTATCAAATGTCATCAGTAAGCCATTATCTGCTATACCTATCCCTAAGTTGCATGCTGTCAGAGAAGGGCTTGCCAATACATCTATAGCATCTGTACTTTTTACTATATTTATATTTTCTTGAGGCATTTTTTCAAACATGCCTTCCGATGCATGAATGTTTAAGCCACCTACAAATAAGCAATACATAGCCATCAATAAAACAATTTTTTTCAGTTTTTTCATTGTACATTTCTCCTTTGCATGAAAAAATATCCCTTTGTGAATTCCGTTTATTTATTCTTTTCAATGCAAAAAGAGTTACAATGATTTCTTAACTTTATATAATTTAAAATTGACTACGGTTACTATATAATTAAAATATTTTTTTGCTCAGCTCCTTTTATCATCATCTTCTTTCAAAATTTTTCGTTCATCCATCGAATTTAATAATTGACAAAAAAATCGTACAATACATTTGCTTTCCATAAGAAGCTAATATATTGTACGATATATCGAAATGAATACTGTTAATTTACAGTACTATATAAATTATTTCATTCCATCTACTACTTCGAATATAATATCTTTGTTTTCATTGCCTAAAATATAGTATACGCTATTATTCTTGTAGAAAAAATATTCAAACTCATTACCATTATTCTTAAGCTGTTCTTCCTTGTTCAATTCACCATTTGATTCACTCCATTCTTTATCATATTGCATTATATCTTTTCTATATTCAGCATCATATATAACAATACGAAATCTCAAAAAATATTTTTCCCCTTTTTCATAACGTCCAATCACGATTTTCCGTGATTCTGAATCTTGCAAAACCAACGACTCTAACTCATACCCCTCAGGAATATACGCAGGAGTCAATATATCCTCTCCCACTATTTCCTGTACTTCTTTCCAGGAAGAACATGTCACGGAATCATCCGTCTCCGTTTCAAACTCCTTCGTATTCCCCGTCACAGTGATCTCTGTCCGTCCCATTTCCTCCCGCACGATTTCAAAAAAAGACTGATCCATGATGGCATAGCTTCCGGCATTGACGGAGATCAAAAGCACCAGGCAGGCCGCGGCGCCGATGGCGATGCGGGTAAAGCGTTTTTTCCATTTGCTGCCGCGTCCGGGCTTTTGAGAGGTCCCATCTGCCGGCCTTTCAGCTTTCCGCTCTTCACCGTTTCTGCGATCCTCTCCGCCCTGTATTTCAGATCCCGAAAGGCGCTTTGCATGCGCCGCTTCAGCAGCAGCGGCCTCTCCTGCCCGTATGGCTGAGGGAGAGACGGGCTCTTCGGTCTGTGCGGCTGCGGGAGCGGTGGATTCTTCGGCCTGTGCGGCTGCGGGAGCGGCGGCTTCATCCGGAATCGACGCATTTTCCTCTTCCTCTCCATACCGCTCCCAAAAACGCTCCAGGGCGGCATCCGCACCGGATGCATAGGCACGGTCATCGCATACAGGCTCCAGAATGTCCAGGAGACGGGTGATCGCGTCCACTTCCTTTTCGTCAAACTCCTCATCGCTGGCCTCATGGGTGTACCACCAGAGTTTTTCATACAGCTCTTCTATGAGCTTTTCATCACAGGATTCCTTTTTTTCTGCCATTTCCCAATTTTCCTCTCATTTCAAAGCGTTCCATTCCGTCCTGAAACACAGATCGCTTTTCAATCGGGCAGTCAGATCGGCCTTCCAGGCGCCGTGGCTGCTCTCCTTTCTTTTTATCAGTCTCCGAGGAATCGCAGGATTTCCAGGATCAGGTGTCCTGCGCATACAAACAGAGGAAGCTGAAGACTGTTCTTGATCTTCTGCTTCATTCTCAGGATCCTCACTTTGAAGCAGGTTTCCGTAATTCCCAGGCGTGCCGCCATTTCCTGCGACGTATAGCCATATTCGTAATAGCACCGGAGAATGTCCAGCTCCTCATCTGACAAAATCTTGCGCACGGTACAGTAAGCTTCTGCCATTTTGAACTCATCCACCGAACAGCCTCTGCCGCCGCTTTCCGTATTCTGCAGAATATAGCCCGGATCCAGATTGTACTTCTTCTGTTTCTCTTCCCACTTCATGATCTTGTTCTTCGCGGTCACGCGGAGCCAGCCCGGAATGTTCGGATGTATGCGCAGGTAGGAAATCTTCCGGTAAGCCTCCACAAAGGTCTCCTGTACAATATCCTCTATTCCGTTGCCGTCCGTAACCATACGGCGAACATATCTTTTGATATTTTCGTATTCCGAACGATAGAGCTCCTCGAAGAATTCCTTATTTTCCTTCATCTGCCCGTATCCTCTTTCGTATCAGCTTTTTAAACGCGCTTACCGGATCATCTCTGTCAGGTCTGACAGGACCTGATCCAGTGCCGGCCTTTTTTCTTCAGGGCAGTCTTTGAAGAGTTCCATTACAGCCTTGTCCATTGCCCCTTCCCCGGTCAGAAGGTAATCCGGATCCAGCCCCGTTTTCTCATAAACCTGAATGATTTTTTCTATGGAAAGCCGTTTCTTTCCCCTTTCGATCTCTCCGTAAAAGGCAGCCGACATCTCCAGCTTCTCCGCCATCTTTTCCTGTGTCAGCTTCATTTCCTTTCTTCTTTTATACAACCTTTTTCCGATCCGGACAAGGATTTCCTCCGTCGCCATTTTTTCTCCCCCGTACTTTCCTGCTGTTTCCAAATATCACGTAAATATCATACAGGTGCCAAAAATGGCGTATCAGTAACGATATGTTTGTATTTTTCAAGAAAATATATCCGATATGTTATGTTTTAATCATCAGTGCGGTAAAAATTAAACGTCTTACTGCTTGTCCGGTTTTTACTGTAAAAAAAAGAAGGGAGGTTCGTCTCCCTTCTTCAAATTTTTCAGACAGCCTGCCTCATCCTTTTCAGATCAGCGATCAGCCTGTCTATATTTTCTTCCTTTGTCGCCCAGCTGGTACAGAATCTCACCGCACTGTGCGTTTCATCCACGCGCTCCTGATAGGAAAAGCCGTACCTTCCGGCAAGTTCCTTCAGCAGCGCATCCGGCATGACCGGAAAGATCTGATTGGTCCGGCTTTCTGCCAGCATGGGAAAGCCTGCCTGCCGGAAAGCTTCCCGCAGCTTATCCGCCAGCCGGTCCGCATGGCGGGAAATTTCCAGATAAAGCCCGTCTTCAAAAAGAGCCTCAAACTGCACGCCAAGCAGCCTTCCCTTAGCAAGCATGCCTCCTTTTTGCTTGATGAGATAACGGAAATCCTTTTTCAGCTCATCGTTGGATATGACCACCGCCTCGCCGAACAGGGCGCCCACTTTGGTGCCGCCGATATAAAATACGTCGCAGCATGCGGCCAGACACGGCAGATCCAGCTCATTATCCGCAGCCGCAAGGCCATAGCCGAGACGCGCGCCGTCCAAAAACAGGTACAGCCCGTATTTCCGGCATACCGCACTCAGCTCCTCCAGCTCCTTTCTGCCATAAAGGGTTCCATATTCCGTCGGATTGGAAATATATACCATCTTCGGCTGGACCGTATGTTCAAAAGATGCGTCCTGCAGATGGGCCTCGCAGAGTGCTTCCACCTGGGCTGCGCCGATCTTTCCATCCTGGTGAGGAAGGGCAAGAACCTTGTGGCCCGTGGATTCCACCGCCCCCGTCTCGTGGCAGTTGATGTGGCCGGTCTGCGCGGCGATCACGCCCTGATGAGGACGAAGAGCCGCTGCGATCACCGTCATGTTCGTCTGTGTGCCGCCCACCAGAAAATGGACGGCCAGGGTATCGTCCCCGCACGCCTTTCGGATCAGCCCGGCAGCACGGGCGCAGTGCCCGTCTTCTCCGTAGCCCACCGTCTGTTCCAGATTGGTTTCCAGAAGCTTCTCCATCACCCTGGGATGCGCTCCTTCATTATAATCACATTGAAATAAGATCATGTTTCAAGTCTCCATTACTGTTTCAGAATCTCAAGAATATACTTCCACATCCGTTCCGTGGAAGAAATGCTGAGCCTCTCTTCCGGCGTATGGATGTCCTTCATGTCCGGGCCGATGGAAACGCAGTCCAGTCCCGGAAGTTTTGACGACAGAATGCCGCACTCCAGTCCCGCATGGATCGCTTCCACCCGCGGGGATGATCCGAACATTTTTTCATAAATACGGATCATCTCTCCGCGCAGGGCGGAATCCCGGCGGTATTCCCATGCCGGGTACCTGCCGCTCACCGTATATTCCGCCCCCTGCATGGAAAGCAGCAGGCAGACCTTATCCACGACCATCTCCTTCTCGCTTTCCACGCTGCTCCTGATGGAGTAATCCAGGCTCACGCATCCATCCTGCGTTCTGATCAGCCCCAGATTCAGAGAGGTCTGGACCAGTCCGGGAATGTCAGCGCTCATTCGCTGGATCCCGTTTGGCATGAGATAAAGAAGAGCTGTGACTTTTTCCGTGCTCTCCCTGGAAAAAGCTTCCCAGGTGCCGTTTTCTTCCCCTCTGATACGGATGCGGATCCCCGGATCCGCCGCATATTCTCTGCGCAGCATCTCTTCCAGCCTTTTCAGCGCTTCCCTGACGCCGGAAACCTCCTGTGTCCTCACGACCAGAACGGTTCCGGCTTCGGAAGCGATAGCGTTGTCCGCGCTGCCGCCCTCCAGCGAAAGGAAGCGCGCATCGGCTTCCTTCGGCAGAAAGCGCATCATACGTCCCAGCAGCACGTTTGCATTTGCTCTCCCCTTGTCGATCTCCGTCCCCGAATGGCCTCCCTTCAGGCCCTCTACTGATACCTCCAGGCGAGTTCCGGAAACCTTTTCAGTTGCGACCGCCAGTCTTCCATGCACTCTCGCCCCGCCGGCGCAGCTTGTCAAAAGCACACCCTCTTCTTCATAATCCAGATTCAGCATTCTTCTGCCCCTGCAGACGGACAGATCAATGGCGTTCGCCCCTCCCATTCCCGTTTCCTCATCCACGGTAATGACCACCTCCAGGCGGGGATGAGGAATGCAGTCTGAATCCAGAAGGGCCAGCGCATACGCGACTGCGATGCCGTCATCCCCGCCCAGGCTGGTTCCTTCCGCATACAGCCAGTCGCCCTCCGTCTTCAGGTCCAGCCCTTCCTTCGCCATATCCTTCGGGCAGTCCGCTTTCTTAACGGCGACCATATCCATATGTCCCTGCAGGAGCAGAGGTTCCCTGTCCTCATATCCGGGCGCCGCCTCCTTTATGATAATGATATTTTTTGCTTCGTCCTGTACACAGAAAAGGCCTCTGCTTTCCGCAAAGTCCTTCAGATAGCCGCTGACAGCGTCCATATTTCCGGAGCCGCGGGGAATGCGGCTGATCTCCTCAAAAAAATGAAATACCTCTGCAGGCCTCAGCCCGTCCAGTTTTCCCATGGTCCGATCTCTCCTTTTTCCTGCTGCCTTACGGCCGGAACGGCTCTGCGCCGAAAACTCCCCAGCAGCAGCCCTGCTCCGGCCATCCGTAATCATTGTACTTTACTTTTCCGTTTTATTCAATCAGTTTCTGCCGGATCCTCCGGCTTCGACCTTTTTCCGTTACTGTTCAGTCCAGTGGCGGTCACCTGCTGACCGGCACGTAAGAAAAGCGTTACGGCCCGTCAGGCCCGTACTTTTTCCGCCAGCCGCTTTATCAGCTTTGTCACCAGTCCCACGCAGAGCGCCGCGGCAACGGTTCCCTCCCGCACGCCGTGCAGGCTGCCCAGAAATAGGAAGGACAACACACAGGCTGTAAGCACCAGCGTCACGTCAAAGGCAATTTTCATATTTCCGAATTTTACCGGAAGCACCCGGCATAGGGCAAGAACCAGTCCTTCTCCCGCCAGCGTAACCACGCCGGCCGCCACTTCCGCGCTCACTCCGATTCCCACCAGCACAATTCCCGCCATGCACAGGATCACCTGCTGCCAGTATGCCGTGCAGGTAATCCCTCCCAGGACCCAGATGCCCAGGTCCGTCAGACCGCCGAACAGAACCGCTACCGGAAGCTGCAGCAGCTGGACCGGATCATAGTTTTTCCGCAGGATCAGAATCTGAAGGGCAATGAATACGCAGTGCATCACGATGGTCGCCGTTCCCACTGTAAGCGGCGTAAACATGCTGACCACATAGGGTACGCTGGAGATCGGCGATGTTCCCAGATCCGCCTTTACGGAACAGGCCACTCCAAAGGCCATGACCGCCAGTCCGGCGCATAGAAGCAGATAGTGCTTCAGAAGTGTTTTCAGCCGTTCTGTTTTTCCCATTTGCATTTTTCCCATTTCCGTTTTTTCCTCTTCCAATCTATCCTCCATTCCGAAGCGTTTCTGCGCTGAGGAACGCGCGCCGAATTTCCGATTCGGCGCTGCGGCCTCAGGGATTTGCGCTACCTTCAGCAAGGGCATTTCTCATTCAGAAAGCGCATCTGCCAGCTTTGTCAAAAGCCTCTTCAGCGCTTCTCTTTCTTCTTCCTTCATCCCGGCAGCCGCGCATGTTTCTGCTTCTGTAAAAATGGCTTCCATTTTTTCCGCCGTTTTTCTCCCCTCCTGCGTCAGCGTCACATAAAGAGAGCGCCGGTTTCCTTCATGCCGGTTTCTCCGGATCAGTCCCGCCGCCTCCATCCGGTTCAGGATGCTCCCCGCCGTCGCCGGTTCGATTTCACAATAAGAAGCGATCGTTTTCTGATCGCTTTCTCCATGTTGAAGCAGATATTCCAGCACCTTCGGCTGGCCGGGTGACAGGCCAAGGCCAGCCGCCCGGCTCATGATGCTGCGATGCATGCGGGTGTGCGCTTTCATCAGTAAATAATGCAGGGATTCCATGAAGAAGGGTCCTGTCCTTTCCGAATAAAGGGATGTTTATCCGGCCGTGATGTGATGCGGCGGAAGTATAATAAGCTTTCTTATTATTTTAATGCTTATTATAGTCTTAACTTTTTTTCTGTCAAGACGGGAAACGGAAATAACAGATACTCCAGCAAAGGGAAAATACCTCTACCGAAAAACAGGCTTTTCTCACCGGAAGAAGGGGCAGTTCTCCCCGGTCGGCAGGGCCACGCCCGAAAAGCCCTTTGGGCTTTCCGGGCTGATGGGGCGTACGCCCCATAAAACAAAACAAAGAAAATGGCTCTGGAAAGCAAGCTTTCCTCGCCGGTTGGGTTAGCCACGTTTTCTCCCCGGACGGCAGGGCCACGCCCGAAAAGCCTTCGGCTTTCCGGGCTGATGGGGCGTACGCCCCATAAAAAAGAAAGAAAACATCTCTGCCGAAAAGCAAGCTTTCCGTCAGAGACATTTCCTTCCTTTTTTGCCCTGCCTACTGGAGGTTCATGTTTGTATATCTTTCCAAGCTCTCATCCACTTCTCTGGCGGCTTCGCGGCCTTCGCGGATGGCCCAGACGACGAGGGACTGGCCACGGTGCATGTCGCCGGTGACGAAGACGCGGTCCGCGCTGGTCTGGTATTTGCCGGGTTCGGTCTTTACGTTGGTGCGGGGATTCAGTTCCACCTTGAAGGCGTCGGTGACGTACTTCTGGCTGCCGAGGAAGCCCGCGGCGATGAGGACAATATCCGCTTTCAGGATCTGCTCGCTGCCGGGGATTTCCTTCATCTCCATGCGGCCGGTTTCCGGATTCTTTTCGCTTTTCAGCTTAATCATTTTAACCGCATTCAGGTTTCCGTTTTTATCTTTTAAGAATTCTTTTACTGTCGTTTCATAAATTCTCGGATCATGGCCGAACAGGGCGATGGCTTCCTCCTGGCCGTAGTCGGTCTTGCAGATGCGGGGCCATTCGGGCCAGGGATTGTTTTCCGCACGGGTGTCGGGGGACTTCGGCATCATTTCGATCTGGGTCACGGATTTGCAGCCGTGGCGGATAGCGGTGCCGACGCAGTCGTTTCCGGTGTCTCCGCCGCCGATAATAACGACATTTTTATCTTTGGTATTCACATATTTTCCATCCGCGAAATTGGAGTCCAGAAGGCTTTTGGTATTGGCGGAAAGGAAATCAACGGCGAAATAGATTCCTTTGGCGTCGCGGCCGGGGGCGTTGATGTCTCTGGGATTGGAGGCGCCGCAGGCCAGGATGATGCGGTCGTATTCCTTCAGAAGCTTCGCGGGTTTGATGTCCTTTCCCACGTCCGCGTTGGTGACAAAGGTGACGCCCTCCTCCTCCATGACGCGGATCTTCCGCTCCACGATCGTTTTTTCCAGCTTCATGTTGGGAATGCCGTACATGAGCAGGCCGCCGATGCGGTCGTGTCTTTCATAGACGGTCACGCTGTGGCCGCGTTTGTTGAGCATGTCTGCCGCGGCAAGGCCGGAGGGGCCGCTTCCGATGACGGCCACCTTTTTTCCGGTCCGTACGCGGGGCGGGCGGGGAGCCGCGTATCCCTTTTCATAAGCATTTTCAATGATGGCGTATTCGTTTTCTTTCGTGGAAACCGGATCCCCGTTGAGCCCGCAGGTGCAGGCCGCCTCGCAGAGCGCGGGGCAGACGCGGGAGGTGAACTCCGGAAAATTGTTGGTCTTTTTCAGGCGTTCATAGGCCTGTTCCCAGTTTCCGGTATACACCAGATCGTTCCATTCCGGCACCAGGTTATGCAGCGGGCAGCCGGAGGCCATTCCCGCGATCATCTGGCCGTACTGGCAGAACGGGACGCCGCATTCCATGCAGCGCGCGCCCTGAAGCTGCTGCTCTTCCAGGGGGAGGTGCTCATGAAATTCATTGAAATGTCGTACTCTCTCCTTCGGCGCTTCGGAAAAGCTCGTTTTTCTCTCATACTCCATAAATCCTGTGGGTTTTCCCATATCTTCCTCCTTGCCGAAGCGTTGTAAAACGCAGTTTTACTGCGCTGAGGCACGCGCGCCGAATCTCCAATTCGGCGCTGCGATCACATGATTTGTGACGCTTCGGCACAAATCATGGTTGAAAAATGCGCTATCGAGCGCATTTTTCAACCTACCTCCTTGTATTGGCATAAAACGCTTCGATCTGTGCCGCCTCCGGGCTTAAGCCCTTTTCTTCCATGGCAACAATGGTTGACATCATGCGTTCATAGTCGTAAGGGATAATCTTTTTAAACTTCGGAATAAATTCCTCAAAGTTTTCGAGAATCTTCTTTCCCTTGGCCGAATTGGTGCAGGCCACATGCTCCTGAATCATTTCCTTCAGTTCCTGAACATCGTATTTGCTGGTCAGCTCGTGGGAGGACACCATTTCCTTGTTGAGGCGGATGTAAAGGTCGTTTCCTTCATCCAGCACGTAGGCGATGCCTCCGCTCATTCCGGCGGCAAAGTTCTTTCCGGTACTTCCAAGGACCACCACGCGTCCGCCGGTCATATATTCGCAGCCGTGATCTCCCACGCCTTCCACCACGGCCGTACAGCCGGAGTTGCGGACAGCGAAGCGTTCTCCCGCCACGCCGTTTACGAATACCTTACCGCTGGTGGCGCCGTAAAGGGCCACATTTCCGACGATGATATTATCCTCCGCGGCAAAACGGCTTCCCTTCGGCGGGTAAACGATCAGCTTTCCGCCGGAAAGGCCTTTTCCGAAATAGTCGTTGCTGTCTCCGATCAGCTCCAGGGTCAGCCCCTTGGGAATGAACGCCCCGAAGCTCTGTCCGCCGGAGCCGCTGCAGCGGACGCGGAAGGTATCGTCCTCCAGAGTGGTGCCAAATTTTCTTGTGATCTCCGCTCCCAGAATGGTTCCGAAGGTGCGGTTGGTATTGGTTACGTCAACCTCCACGCTGCCGCCGCGTCCCGTTTCCAGTCCTCTGGCAAACTGCTTTAAGAGCACCTGTTCATCCAGGGTCTTTTCCAGTCCGAAGTCATAGACCTTTTTCGCGTCGAAACGCACATCGGTCCGTCCCTCATAAGGGTTGTTCAGGATGGAGCTGATGTCGATTTTCCGGAATGAGGGGGGCAGATTCTCCTTCATGCCCAGCAGATCGGTGCGTCCCACCAGCTCATCCACGCTCCTGACGCCCAGCTTCGCCATGTATTCTCTCAGTTCCTGCGCGATAAAGCGCATGAAGTTTACGACATATTCCGGCTTTCCGCGGAACCGTTTTCTCAGCTCCGGGTTCTGGGTGGCGACACCTACCGGACAGGTATCCAGATTGCAGACGCGCATCATGACGCAGCCCATGGTCACAAGGGGAGCCGTGGCAAAGCCGAATTCCTCCGCGCCCAGGATGGCCGCGATGGCCACGTCCCGGCCGCTCATCAGCTTGCCGTCCGTCTCAATGCGCACCCGCTGGCGCAGGCCGTTTTCAATCAGGGTCTGCTGGGTTTCCGCAAGGCCCAGCTCCCAGGGAAGTCCCGCGTTATGGATGGAGCTTCTGGGAGCGGCTCCCGTTCCTCCGTCATATCCGGAGATCAGGATGACCTGGGCTCCCGCCTTGGCTACGCCGGCAGCCACGGTTCCCACGCCCTTCTCGCTCACCAGCTTCACGGAAATCCGCGCCTTATTGTTGGCGTTTTTCAGGTCGTAAATGAGCTGTGCCAGGTCCTCGATGGAGTAAATGTCATGGTGCGGCGGCGGGGAAATCAGGCTCACGCCGGGCGTGGAATGGCGGGTTTTCGCAATCCACGGGTACACCTTTTTCCCGGGCAGATGGCCGCCTTCTCCGGGCTTTGCTCCCTGCGCCATTTTGATCTGAATTTCCTGGGCGCTCACCAGATACTCGCTGGTCACGCCGAACCGGCCGCTTGCCACCTGTTTGATGGCGGAGCAGCGGTTCAGGCCGTCCGGGCCCGGTTTCAGCCGGGCGGGATCCTCGCCGCCCTCGCCGGAATTGGACTTTCCGTGCAGCATGTTCATGGCAATGGCCATGGTCTCATGGGCCTCCTGAGAAATGGAACCATAGGACATGGCGCCGGTCTTAAAACGGGTCACGATGGAATCCACGCTTTCCACCTCTTCCAGCGGCACGCCTTTTTCCGGATATTTGAAATCCATCAGGCCGCGCAGGTTTCTCACGCTGTCCTCCGCGTTGACCATGGCGGTATACTGTTTGAACAGGTCGTAGTCTCCCCGTCTGGCCGCTTCCTGCAGGGTGTGGATGGTGGCGGGATTGTACAGATGATCGTCTCCGCCGCTTCTCATTTTATGGTGCCCCGGGCTGTCCAGGGTCAGATCGGTCTCCAGCCCCAGCGGGTCAAAGGCCATGGAATGCAGGTCATCCACCTCTTTTTCAATATCGGAAAGAGAAATTCCTCCAATCCGGCAGACCGTGCCGGGGAAATACCGGTCGATCACCTCCCGGTCCAGGCCGATGGCCTCAAAAATCTGGGAGCCCTGATAGGACTGAATGGTGGAAATTCCCATCTTGGAAGCGATCTTGACGATTCCGTTTAAAATCGCGTTGTTGTAATCGTTGACCGCCGCGTAATAATCCTTGTCCAGCATCCGGTTGTCGATCAGCTCTTTTATGGTCTCCTGGGCCAGATAGGGATTGATGGCACAGGCGCCGTAACCCAGCAGGGTGGCAAAATCATGTACGTCCCTGGGTTCTCCGGATTCCAGAATCAGCGCCACGCTGGTGCGCTTTTTTGTTTTGACCAGATGCTGGTTCAGGGCGGATACGGCAAGCAGCGAAGGCATGGCCACATGGTTTTCATCCACGCCCCGGTCCGAAAGGATCAGGATGTTCGCCCCTTCTCTGTAACAGCGGTCCACCTCCACATACAGCCGCTCGATGGCCCGCTCCAGCCTGGTATTTTTATAATAGGTGATCGGGACCACGGCCACCTTGAAGCCTTCCGCCTTCATGCTCTTGATTTTCAGCAGGTCGGTGTTGGTGAGGATCGGATTGTTCACCTTCAGCACGTTGCAGTTCTTCGCCTTTTCCTCCAGCACATCTCCCTCCGCGCCGATATAGACGGTGGTGGAGGTCACGATATGCTCCCGGATGGCGTCGATGGGCGGATTGGTCACCTGGGCGAACAGCTGCTTAAAGGAATGAAACAGCGGATGGTGGGTTTTGCTTAAGAACGGAAGCGGCGTATCCACGCCCATGGCCGCCGTGGCTTCCGAGCCGTTCTTCGCCATGGGAAGGATGCTGGTTTTCACCTCGTCATAGGTATAGCCGAACGCCTTCTGCAGGCGGCTTCTCTCCTCATTCGTATATTCCGGCACCCGCTCGTTGGGAATTTTCAGCCCTTTCAGTTCCACCAGGTTGCTGTCCAGCCATTCTCCGTAGGGCTGGCGGGCGGCATAGGATTCCTTCAGATGATCGTCGTCGATCACCTCTCCCTTCACCGTATCCACCAGCAGCATCTTACCGGGATGCAGTCTTTCCTTCAGGCGGATCCTGGCAGGGTCGATGTCCAGAACGCCGACCTCGGAGGAAAGGATCAGGGTATCGTCGTCCAGAATCAGGTAGCGGGACGGACGCAGGCCGTTCCGGTCCAGTACAGCGCCCATGATGTCCCCGTCGGAAAACAGGATGGAAGCCGGGCCGTCCCAGGGCTCCATCATGGTCGCATAATATTGGTAGAAATCCCGTTTGGTCTGGGACATGGTCTTGTTATTGGCCCAGGGCTCCGGAATGGTGATCATCACTGCCAGCGGCAGATCCATGCCGCTCATCACCAGAAATTCCAGCGTGTTGTCCAGCATGGCGGAATCGGAGCCGTCCGGATTGATGGCCGGAAGCACCTTATAGAGCTGATCCCGCAGATGCTCCGACTGCATGTTTTCCTCTCTGGCAAGCATCTTGTCGTAATTGCCCCGGATCGTGTTGATCTCTCCGTTGTGCACGATGAAACGGTTCGGATGCGCCCGCTCCCAGCTGGGGTTGGTGTTGGTGGAGAACCGGGAATGCACGATGGCGATTGCGGATGTGTAGTCCGGGCTCTGCAGATCCGTGAAAAAGGTTCTCAGCTGCCCCACCAGGAACATGCCTTTATACACAATGGTCCGGCTGGACAGGGACACCACATAGGTGTTGTCGCTGGACTGCTCGAACACCCGCCTTGCGATATACAGCTTTCTGTCAAAATCAATGCCCTTCGGCACGCCGGCCGGCTTTTTCACAAAGCCCTGCATGATATAAGGCATGCACTCCACCGCGCGCTCTCCCAGCACGGAAGGACTGCAGGGAACCTCACGCCAGCCCAGGAAAGTCATCCCTTCCTTTTCCACGATGATCTCGAACATCTTCTTCGCCTGATTGCGCTTCAGCTCATCCTGGGGAAAGAAGAACATGCCGACGCCGTATTCCCGCTCTCCGCCAAGCTCAATACCCAGAGGCTTCGCCGCCTTCCTGAAAAAATCATGGGGGATCTGTGTCAGGATACCCACGCCGTCTCCGGTCTTTCCTTCCGCATCCTTTCCTGCGCGGTGCTCCAGATGCTCCACGATCTTCAGCGCATTTTCCACGGTGGAACGGGATTTCGCTCCCTTGATATTCACACAGGCGCCGATACCGCAGTTGTCATGCTCAAACCTCTCGTCATGCAGGGGTGATCTGGGAACCGTTCTTTTTGCGTCGAACATATCTTCCTCGCTTTCTGCCGCCCTATGGGCGGCTTTATAATCGTAGGGAAGAACGGCTGCGCCGTTCTTCGGCACGAACCAACGGTTCGTGCTCCTTTCCTTTCGCCGCCGACAGGCGGCATTATAATCCTGGTCCAGCGTATCTTATCTCCAGAACCGAAAAATATTTTTTCCGGAAAACAACAAAAAAGTCGCAAAGGAAGCCTCTCTTTTCGCTCCTTTGCGACTGTGGGTATTATAGTACAGTTTTTTTCATTTGTAAATAATAAATTTTCTTAAAGTTATCTGATTATTTGAAAATAATTTTCTATTTTTATTATTATCTGATTTTTTATTTAATTATCTTTTTATTTTCTGATTTTTATGGATATACAAACATCCACAGAACGGCCGCACGCTCCGCTCTCCCTTACCTGGCCATACGGGCCAGCCCGCTTCTGTTGCTCTGGCCGGGACATGCACCCATGCCGGAACACCGCTCTTTCTGACAGAAAAAGCTCTTTTCTTGACAGGCAGACAGGCCTTTGCTGCAATGGGGAACAGGATTACCGCAACACACCGTTTTTGCAGGTATATGGACACGGCGGCGGGCCCTGTCCGGTCTGCGGGGATACCCTCTGCCGGACCGTGATCGGCGGCAAAAGCAGCGTATACTGCCCTTCCTGTCAGAAACAGCAATAGAATATCCCGGCGGAGCTGTCCTTCCCGCCGGATGAATCCGCCGTATGATGGCGGCGGCCGGTACAGTTTTTATCCTGACGGAAAATGCAACGGTGGTAAATGTTCTCCTGTCAAAATCAGTATTGACCAGAATAAAAATGGATTTATCGGGGAGACAGCGAAGTCAGCAAACGGTCAGGATGAACGGCTCGTATGCCTTCGTTCATCTTAACCGTCTTTTATCTTTCTTATTTTCCAACAAATTTTCCTTACTTTTTATTGTATTTTTATCCTAACCGAATATAATAGCACCAAAAGGAGGTGCTTTTCATGGAACTGACTGCAAATTTTCTGACGCGGCTGATTCCGATTTCACAGTTCAACAAAGGGCAGGCTTCCAAAATCTTTGACCGCCTGCGCTCAGAACCCGAGCTGATCGTTTTAAAGAATAATCAGCCTTCTGCAGTAATTCTTGCCCCTGATGAATACATCAGACTGGCAGAAATTGAAGAAGATTATAACCTGCTCATTGGAAGCGGAAAAACGCCTTCGGCGGTTTCCCGACAGCGCCTTGCGGCAAATGAAGGAAAATCTGCCATTCCTGCTGCTGACGTCATGAAACATTTTGGCATTTCCGATGCCGACCTTGAAGAAGTGGAGGAGCCTGAAATCGAATGATCTGGGAACTTGAATATCTGCCCGAAGCACTGGATGACCTGGCTTCTATCTTCAAATTCCTTTCGACACTTTTCACAAATATTTTTCAAAATCTTCAGTCATTTTTTCTTTTTCGTCATCGTCAAATCATCAGCTGATTTTTTCTATCAAAATTCACAGAATTTTAATGGCCCAGAAGCCGCTTTTATGGTAAAATTATAAAACCGCGTCACCGATACGAATTCCCGGTTGCGAAAATGAAAAGGAGGACGGCATGAACGAAAGTTCATGCCAAAGAATGGCTCCGCCATTCTTTCTTGATTAAGGAAGCCGCCTGACGGCGGCAAAAAAGGAGGACGGCATGAACTTCGTTCGTGCCAAAGAATGGCTCCGCCATTCTTTCTTAAATTAAAGAGCCGCCCTGCGGCGGCAAAAAAAGGAGGAAGTATGTTAACGCACGAAGAAATCAGCAGTCTCGACGAGATCCTGAAGCGGCATGACTATGACAGCTCGTCCGTCATCGCCGTCATGCAGGACATCCAGAGGAAATACCGTTACCTTCCGCAGGAGGCGCTCACCTACATTGCGGGGAAACTTCATCTGAGCGAAGCGAAGGTATACGGCGTTGCCACCTTCTATGAAAATTTTTCTCTGGACCCCAAAGGCAGATATGTCATTAAGGTATGCGACGGTACGGCATGCCATGTCCGCAAATCCGTTCCCATTCTGGAGGAATTCCGGAATGTTCTCGGGCTGTCCGCGGACAAAAACACGTCCGACGACATGCTTTTTACGCTGGAGACCGTTTCCTGCCTGGGCGCCTGCGGGCTGGCCCCGGTATGCACCGTCAACGACAAGGTCCATGCGGCGATGACGCCCGAAAAGGCCAGAGAACTCATTCAGGAATTAAGACAGGAGGCAGCCAATGAGAATTAACAGCCCCGAAGAATTACAGAGCATGCAGGAATTTTACAGTCAGGCCCTGAACGCGCAGCACAAGCGGATCCTCGTCTGCGCAGGAACGGGCTGTGTGGCAGGCGGCTCCCTGCAGATTTACGCCCGGCTGAAGGAACTGATGGAGGAACGGGGGATCCCCTGTGAGGTCCTTCTCCAGGATGAGGCGGACGGACATTTACATAGCGAAGCGGCCACGGGAAACGCAGCCGGCATTTCCGGGACAGAAGAATCCCCTTCCGCCGATGCTTCCGGACAGGGCAGCGCGTCCGGCGCTCCCGTCGGCCTGAAAAAGAGCGGCTGTCACGGCTTCTGCGAGATGGGGCCGTTACTTCGCATCGATCCGGAGGGCCTCCTTTATATTAAGGTAAAGGTGGAGGACTGCGAAGAGATCATCGAACGCAGCATTTTAAAGGACGAAATCGTGGAGCGCCTGGTCTATCAGGATCAGTCGCTGAAATCCTACCCCAGGCAGGAGGATATTCCTTTTTATAAGAAGCAGACCCGCGTGGCCCTGGAATACTGCGGCCACATCGACGCCGAATCCATCCGGGAGTACATCGCGGTGGGCGGCTACTCCGCCGTGAAAAAGGCGCTCTTTGAAATGACCCCGCAGCAGATCGTGGATGAAATCTCAGAATCCAGCCTGCGCGGCAGAGGAGGCGGCGGCTTCCCCACCGGGCGGAAATGGTCTCAGGTCCTGCGCCAGAAGGAAGAGATCAAATATGTGGTCTGCAACGGCGACGAGGGAGATCCCGGCGCGTTCATGGACCGTTCCATGATGGAGGGCGAGCCTCACCGCGTGCTGGAGGGCATGATGATCGCAGGCATCGCCACCGGCGCGCATTACGGCTACATCTATGTGCGCGCGGAATATCCGCTTGCGGTCTCCCGGCTGCAGAACGCCATCGACCAGGCCATGGAAGTGGGCCTGCTGGGAGAAAATATTCTCGGCTCCGGTTTTGACTTTACGGTGAAAATCAGCCAGGGCGCAGGCGCGTTCGTCTGCGGCGAGGGAAGTGCCCTTACCTCCTCCATCGAGGGGAACCGGGGCATGCCCCGCGTGAAGCCGCCCCGCACGGTGGAAAAGGGACTGTTTGAAAAGCCCACCGTCCTGAACAATGTGGAGACCTTCTGCAATGTGCCGCCCATCATCCTGAAGGGGGCGGGCTGGTATCAGACCATGGGCCCGGAAAACAACCACGGCACCAAGGCCTTCGCCCTCACCGGAAACGTGAACAACACCGGTCTGATCGAGGTTCCCATGGGAACCACCCTGCGCGAGGTCATCTTCGACATCGGCGGCGGCGTTAAGGGTGGAAACTTCAAGGCCGTCCAGATCGGCGGCCCGTCCGGCGGATGCCTGTGCATCAGCGCTACGGAGGACCACCTGGACCTGCACCTGGATTTTGACTCCCTGAAAAAGGTGGGCGCCATGATCGGCTCCGGCGGCCTGGTGGTCATGAACGATAAAAGCTGTATGGTGGAGGTCGCCCGCTTTTTCATGAACTTCACCCAGAACGAATCCTGCGGAAAATGCGTTCCCTGCCGCGAGGGCACGAAGCGGATGCTGGAGCTTCTCACCGACATCACCGAGGGCCGCGGCACCATGAAGCATCTGGACATGCTGGAAGAGCTTGCGGAAACCATTTCCGACACCGCCCTCTGCGGCCTCGGAAAAACCGCCGCCTTCCCCGTGGTCAGCACCATGAAATATTTCCGCGACGAATACATCGCCCATGTGGTCGATAAAAAATGTCCTGCCGGACAGTGTAAGGCGCTTGTTAACTTCTCCATCGATCCTGACCTGTGTAAGGGCTGCACCAAATGCGCGAGGCTCTGCCCCGTTTCCGCCATCTCCGGCGAGCTGAAGAAGCCTCACACCATCGATGTGACGAAGTGCATCAAATGCGGCGCATGTAAGGACGGCTGCCCGTTCCATGCGATCAGCTGAGTACGCTGCCGCTTACCGGCATGATAAGTTTAAGGAGAAAAAAAGAATGGCTAAATATATGATTATCGACGGCATCAGGGCGGATTTTGACCAGGAAAAAAATATTCTCCAGGTCATCAACAGCGTGGGCATCCACGTTCCCACCCTGTGCTATTATTCCGATCTTTCCATTTACGGCGCCTGCCGCATGTGCATGGTGGAGGACGAGAGAGGCAGCCTGATCGCTTCCTGCTCCACCCCGCCCAAACACGGCATGGTCATCAAAACCAATACGCCCAGGCTGCAGCATCACCGGAGGATGATCCTGGAGCTGATCCTGGCATCCCACTGCAGGGACTGCACCGTCTGTGAGAAAAACCAGACCTGCCGGCTGCAGGAGCTCGCAGCCAGGCTGGAGCTGACGGACATCCGCTTTCCCAACACCAGAAAGCAGTACCCCATCGACGATTCCTCCCCCTCCATCGTGAGGGATCCCAGCAAGTGCATCCTCTGCGGCGACTGCGTAAGGGTCTGCAACGAGGTGCAGCATGTGGGCGCCATCGATTTCGCCCAGCGCGGCTCCGAAGCCATCGTTACCCCGGCCTTCGGAAAGAAGCTGGCGGAAACCGACTGCGTCAACTGCGGCCAGTGCGCCGCCGTCTGCCCTACCGCGGCCATCCGCATCCAGACCTGCCACAGCAAAGTCTGGCGCGAGCTCTATGATCCGAAAAAAAGAGTGGTCGCTCAGGTGGCTCCCGCCGTCCGCGTGGCCATCGGGGAAGCCTTCGGCATGAAGCCCGGAGAGGACAGCATCGGCCGAGTGTTCACCGCCATGCGCATGATGGGCTTCGACGATGTGTTCGATACCTGCCTGGGCGCGGATCTGACCATCATGGAGGAAGCGAAAGAACTGGCGGAAAAGCTGGAGCGGGATGCCGCCAAAGAGGCAGAAGGTTCCGGCGGGGAAGGCGGTTCCGGCAAAGTGTGCCCGGACAGCGCCGAAACTGCCGCAGCCGAAAAGATTTCCTTCCCTCTGTTCACCTCCTGCTGCCCCGCCTGGATCCGTTACGCGGAAAACCTGCACCCGGAGGTCCTGCCCTACATCTCCACCTGCAAATCCCCGATGGAAATGTTCGGCGCCGTGATCAAGGAATATTATAAAGAACAGGATGAAAAGGAAGGCCGCGAGACCATTTCCGTCGCCGTCATGCCCTGTGTGGCGAAAAAAATGGAAGCCGGACGTGAGGAGTTCATCCGCAACGGCGTCCCGGATGTGGACTACGTCATCACCACCAAGGAGCTGATCCGCATGATCCGGGAAAGCGGCATCCGGTTTGACGAGATCGATCCGGAGGCACCCGACATGCCCTTCTCCATTTCTTCCGGAGCGGGCGTCATCTTCGGCGTGACCGGAGGCGTGACGGAAGCTGCCCTGCGCCGTCTGGTGAAGGAAAAGAATACCCAGACCCTGCGGGACATCAAATTTTCCGGCATCCGCGGCATGGAAGGCGTCAAAGCCGCCGAGATGGAGCTGGACGGACGGAAGGTGCGCATCGGCGTGGTGAGCGGACTGGGCAACGCGGATAACCTGATTGAAAAAATCAAAAGCGGAGAAGAGCACTTCGACTTCGTGGAGGTCATGGCCTGTCCCTATGGCTGTATCTCCGGCGCCGGCCAGCCCTTCTGCCACAAGGTGGACAAAAAGGAGCGCATCAAGGGCATGTACCGGTCCGACAACGCGGCCTCCATCAAGCGCAGCGAGGAAAATCCCGTGGTTTACAACCTCTATCACGGAGGCGTCCTGGACGGGCGGGCGCACGAGCTTCTGCACGTGCACTATAAGAGGGCCGAAAAGACGCAGGGATAACGGGTTCTCCGTTTTCCTGCTGTCAGCCGGAACGGAAAACTTCATATTTTCTCCTGCATCTTCATACGCACGCAGGCAGCTGTTTTTCCTGACAGCTGCCTGCGTTTTGAAATTGCTGCAATTACCTTGCCGAAGTTTCTGAAAATCCTCTGCCTTACTTCTCAAACGGAAACTTCACGCCCCATTCCTCTCTCAGTCCGTCCATCAGCTCCATCACCCGGAGGGTTTCCTCATGGGGCATTTCCTCACACTCCAGCTTTCCTTCGGAAAGGGCGCGGATGCAGGCCTCCACCTCATACTCATAGCCGCTGATCTGCGCGGGCCTCTCGATCGTTTTCACCTCATGATAATTCGTATCATACACCGTCAGGCTTTCAAAATTGTTGATGTTTTCAATCACCATGAAGCCCTTCGTGCCGTAGATGGTTCCCCGCCTGTCGCTGAGCCCCAGCATGGAAGCGGCAAGCTGCGCCACCTTTCCATCCTCATAGAGGAGGGTGATGCTGTCCTGCTCGTCCACCCCGCTGTCCGTATAGGTGCAGGCGGAGGAAACCTTCGCGATATTATCTCCGAACATCATGAGAGCAAAATTGATGGGATAGACGCCCAGATCCAGAAGAGAGCCGCCCGCAAGCTCCGGCCGCTGCATCCTGGGAACAGCGCTCACCAGATACCCCAGATTGGCAGTCAGCATAGTGGGCGTACCGATCACGCCATCCGCAAGCTCCTTTCGGATGATCTGAAGCATGGGCATATAACGCACCCAGATGGCTTCCGTGATAAACACCCTCTCCTTTTTCGCATACTCCAGAAGCTCCTTCGCCTGCTTCGCGTTTGCAGTAAAAGCCTTCTCACACAGAACAGGCTTCTTATGGCGGATGCACAGTCTGGCATTTTCATAATGCTCGGAATGAGGCGTGGCAATATAGACCAGTTCCACCTCTTCGTCTTTTACCAGCTCCTCATAAGAGCCGTACGCCTTCTGAAAACCAAATTTCTGCGCGAACGCCTGCGCCTTTTCCAGACTTCTGGAGCCCACCGCATAGCATTCCACCTGCTCCATCTGCGAGATGGTCTTTGCCATGATGGAAGCGATTCCTCCCGCTCCCAGGATTGCCATTTTCAGCTTTTTCATTGTCTTTTCTCCCTTCTGATTTTTATATCTATTTTTATTTGTTATATTGATTGTGCTGCTTCCCCGGTCAGTCTGCCAGGCCCGCCTTCCGGAACCCGTCCTCCAGCGCGCCGATCTCCCAGGCAAAAATGCAGAAATCCGGATCCTCCGCTTCAGAATGGGCCTTCAGCTGTTCAAAATCCATCCAGCAGACCGACTCCACCTCTTCCTCCTGCAGGCGCAGTACCGGGATGTCCACCGGCTTCAGATACAGATACACCGCCGCGATCTCCCGGTCGATGATGTCCGTCCCGCCGAAATTTTCCTGAACCTCATAGGAATACAGCCCCACGTAAAAAAGCTCCGACGCCTGCGCCCGGATGCCCAGCTCCTCCGCCAGTTCCCGGAGCGCTCCCTCTTCAAAGCTGTCTCCTGCGGAAAGGTGGCCCGCGCAGGAGGTATCCAGGCATCCGGGAAAGGTTTCCTTATTCCGGCTCCTTTTCTGCAGCAGCACCTGCAGCCTTCCGTTCTGCCTGCGCACCAGCCAGATGTGGGCCGTTCCGTGCCAGTCCCCGTCCCGGTGGATAGCGCTTCTTTCCTTTACCCGTCCGGTCAGCTCACCGTTCGGAGTACGGATGTCAAAAAATTCCATGTCTGTAAGCCTTCCTTTTCAAGAGATCACAAACAGTACGCTGCTGGCGAAGGGGCCGTCGCCTCCGTTGTAGGTCTTGCTGTTTCCCATGTGATCGGTCACCGTCACCTTTTTGATCCGGTAGGTTCCGGCCTCATCCGTGCTGCTTTTTTTGATGACGCCGGTATACAGCTCTCCGCCCGCCGCGTCCAGATCCACGCTCACAGCCTTTCCGTTCTCATTCTCAAACCGGACGGTCACGCTGTCCACGCCGGAAAAATCGTCCGCCACCGCGGCGGTCACGGTGATCTCCGATTCCTTTGCGGCCTGTACGGGAGATACCACAACGGCTCCCAGCACGGGCGCCGTCTCATCCAGAACCGTCACGCCGTTCTCGATGGAAAAGGCCGCTGTCACCGGAAGCGTCAGATAGCCGTCGTCCTCTTCCCGGTCCTCCGCACGGCAGTAGCGGACATAGGCTCCGTTTTCATCCTGCAGAATTACCTTATCCAGCACATAGGTTCCGGCCGGCTCATAGATGCTCATGGAAATCCGGTCCGCATACACGCCGTCCGAAAGGTCCTCCGGCCTCAGGATTTTGGTAACGCTCCTGTCGTTCTCCGTATTGATAAACTGGATGTTGATGTGATCCAGCCCGAAAGTCCCTTCCGCCACGGCCACCGCTACGGAAACCTTCAGTTCCGTTCCTTCCGCCTGTACCGGGCCCGCCGCCACGGCGGCAAGCTGCGGAAGAACGGACGCAGACTCCATCGGCGCTGAAACGGCCGGAAGCTGTCCTGCCGAGGCCGCCCTGGTCTCCGCTTCCGGAAATGCCGCCGCAAAAAACGCGGCCGCAACAGCCACGCAAACTCCAATCCCCATCCGTCTGTTCATCGCCTGCCCCTTTCCGCACCCAACCGTGCCATTCTGCTTTCTGTTCTTTTATCTGTTCCAGTTTAGCACAGACAAAAGACGGCCGCAAGGCCGTCTCCTCCGGTTCAGTCAAACAGAATCTCCTCCACCGTCACGAACTCATATCCCTGCGCCTGAAGCTCATCCACAATCTCAAGCGCCGCAGTGACGCTGGTATCATAATAGTCATGCATGAGAATGATGTCGTTTTCCTCCGCTTCCCGTACTACTTTTCTCACGATGGCGTAGGCGTCGGAAGAGCACCAGTCCAGAGGATCCACGGTCCACAGCACGGGAAACATGTTCAGCTCCGCCTCCAGCGTTTTGTCCCAGCTTCCATAAGGCGGCCGCACATAGAGCACCTCTTCACCGGTGATTTCTGAAATGACCTCATTGGTCCGAAGCAGCTCCTCCTTAAACTGCTCCCGGTTGGAGGCGTTCAGCTGGATGTGGCTGTAGGTATGGTTGCCGATCAGATGCCCTTCCCTGCTCATCCTCCGGATGATGTCCGGGTGCAGGGCGGCGTGTTCTCCCGTCACGAAAAAGGTGGCCTTCACGCCGCGCTTTTTCAGTCCGTCCAGAAGCTGCTCCGTATAGGATGGGTGGGGGCCGTCGTCAAAGGAAATCGCGATCTTTTTTGGCTCCGCTTCCTCCCCGGCAGGCTCTTTCGCATCCGGACGGGCAGAAGCGGAAACGGCAGGGCCGCCATCCCCCGTCCGCTCCGTCTTCAGGCAGGCTGCGCCCAGAACGCAGAAAAGCAGCGCCGCTGCGGCTGAAAACAGGAGCATGCGCATCCTTTTCACAGTTTCTTTCCGCATTGGCGCCGCCTCTCAGAGTTCTTTCTGAATACTATATGCTGCGGCAGGAGCCTCTATTCCGGCTCTGTCAGGAATCACATCACGTTCTGCGGCTTTCCGTCCAGGTATCCGGCCACGTTGTCAAACACGATGACCGCTCTCTGGTAGAGCGCCTCCTTTGTGGCAAAGGCCACATGGGGCGTGGCCACCAGGTTGGGGGCCGCAAGCAGCGGATGATCCTGCGCGATGGGAGGCTCCGTCTCATACACATCCACGGCAGCCCCGGCCAGACGGCCTTCCCGGAGGGCGGAAGCCAGAGCCGCGCTGTCCACTACCGGTCCTCTCGCCGTATTGATCAGGACCGCATTCCGCTTCATCAGCCCGATCTCCCGCTCTCCGATCATTCCTCTGGTCTGCTCCGTGAGCGGCACATGCAGGGAAACGATGTCGCACTCCGAAAGAAGCGTATCCAGATCCGTCATGCGGACACCCTCCACCTGTCTGGGGCTCCGGTTAAAGCCCAGTACCTGGCAGCCGAATGCCTCCGCCAGCTTCGCCGTGCGCGTTCCGATGGCGCCCATGCCGATGACGCCGAATTTTTTCCCAGAAAGCTCCAGACCGGTCAGGCCGGTTTTATCCCTTCCTTCGCGCACCGCCCGGTCGCAGTCGATGATGCGACGGTACAGGCTCAGCGCCAGTCCGAATACCAGCTCCGAAACCGCCGTATTGGAATATCCGGCGCAGTTGCTCACCAGGATTCCTCTTTCCCGGCAGTAATCCATATCCACATGATCCACGCCGGTAAACGCTACGGAGATCATCTTCAGCTTCGGGCAGCGCTCCATGACCTCCTTCCGGAAAGGGAGGTTGGACAGGACCACAATATCCGCATCCTTTGCCCGTTCCGCCAGCGTATCCGCGTCTGTGACGCGTGTGTCATAAGCCTCGATTTTCACTCTGTCTGTCAGCTTTTCCTCCGCAAGGGCAAGGAGCTTTTCCTGCTCCACGCCCAGCGGCTCCAGAATTACCAGTTTCAAACCTGTTCCTCCATTCCGAAGCGGCTCCTGCTGAAAAATCCAGCCGCTTCTTTTGCATTCCAGGGACCCGTTACGGCCCTGCATGTATCCTTTTCCGGTTTTCCCCGTGTTTTTTCATTATAGCGCATCTTTCAGAGATGAGAAAGTCCCTGTGAGAGAAAAGCTTACTCTCCCGTTTCGGCTGTCTCCTCTGATGCCCCCTTTACTGCAGGAGGGGTGCTGCTTTCAAAACAAAGCTGCTCTCCCTCCGGCGTTGTCACCGCAAAAATGTCGCCGTATGCCGCGACTGACTGCGCAGGCACCCGCTCTCCCAGGGGTTCCAGATTTTCATCGATAAAGCAGGCATAACCGTCTTCCACGACCATGGCCCTTCCGTTGGCAAACCGGCTGGCGTCATCATACATCGCCATGACGGTTCCGTCATGATCCACATAGCCCCATCTTCCGTCCTGCTGAATCAGCCAGTATCCGGATTCATCGATTCTTACATAATCCGCGGATGCCAGAATACATTCCTCTGAAATCACCGGCTCTCCGCTTCCAAATTCATCCGTAATAATATCCTGTGCGGCAACGTCTATCAGATAATAAACCGTTTCCCCGCCTGACTCCAGAGACACGGAAATCATGGTTCCGTTGCTGAAACACAGATTTCCATTTTCCCAAAATCCCCAGATTGTCCATGAAAGGTCCGGATCCTCCCAGGATAGTCCCGCATACTCCACCAGATTCCTCATCCGGAACTTATAAGCTTCCGTACCGCTTGTATTGTAGATATAGAAATCACCGTACATATCTTCAAACGGCATGCCGCGGGAAACATAATACCCTTTATACACCGAGCCGATCGGATAGAAGAAATCCACATCCGAGCTGTCCGCACTGCTCTCCACTATAATTCCGCTGTCAGAAGGCTCCGGCTGAACAGGGTCCTGCAATTCCGGATGTCTCAGCGGGTATCTGGCATCAAAGATATCGAAGGCTTCTCCATCCAGGGAGAGCCGGATTTCATAGTCATCCGCGCATATTGCATAGCCCTCGTTGAACCCCACCGCTCCGGACTGTTCGTAAACCAGATCCGCTTCGGATTTATAAAGGACGGAGCCATCCAGTCTCACATATGCAAAGTCATTGGTATAGGCCTCTTCATCAGCATCCTCCCAGAGCACAACCCCTTCACTCACTGCCTTGACCGGCTTATCCGTCTGGAAAATCTCATTCCCTTCCCGGTCAAATACCCGATAATCACCGTCCTTTCCAAAGAAGGTCTGTCCATCATCATTGGGCTCTGAGCAGGCGTAGTCATATTCCAGAGGAACCAGGATCTCATTGTCATAGCTGACAAGTCCCCATTTTCCATTCCTGCAGACAATGGCAATTCCATCCCTGGCATTTTTCATTTCATCGTACTGCCCGGAGATAGCGAGCTGTCCATACTCTGCCGCTTCTTCCCCCGCCGTTTCTTCCGTAGCGGTTTCCGTCTCTTCTGTCTGCCGCATTGCCGTCTCCGATGCATTTTCGGAGTCAGACGAAGCAGCCGCTGCTGTTTCTCCCGTCACAATGCTCTGTGTCTCCTGCGCGGTTTCCGCGGATGACTGCATGGCTGCCGTCTCTGTCTCAGGTTCCTGGCGGTTCAGGTTCACCGCCGCGGCACTGACTCCGGCAATAACTCCTGCCGCGGCCACAGCTCCGACAAGCACCTTCATTTTCAGGGATGCTCCCGCCAGCTTTCCCAGAACGGAACTTCCGGAGACAGTTCCTGCTGCTTCGGATACTGTTTCCGCTTCCGCGACTGTCCTCTCTTCGCCCGTCTGTCGTATTCCTTTCTCCGATCCATCTGTCCCGGAGGAGCCGGACATCCTATTGTCCTCAAGCTGCGCGCGCAGTCCTTCCGGCATGGGTTTGAACACACAGTCCGCCATTTCTCTGCGGAAAAAGAGAAGCATGAACGGCGCCAGGCTGTATATCCTCGTCCCTTTCTTTTCCTCCAGCTCAAGAACTCCCTTTTTTATGTTGACCTTGGCCCGGCTCAGATGAGACTTCACCGTATTTACCGGAATACCGAGCTCTTCCGCGATCTGCTCCTGCTTCTCTTCATTATAGTAGTAACCGATTACGCACAGTCGCTGCATGTCGCTCAGCCCGTCAATGATTTCCCGCATAAGACGCTGCTTTTCCCGGTCCTGCAGAATACTCTCCGGAATAAAACATTCATCGTCCGCAATATTTTCAAAATAATCGGAATCCCCTTCTCCCTCATCCGAATCCAGCAAAATCATGCGGTTGTTTTTCTTCAGATATGCAAAGCATTTCCGGTTTCCGATCATGGCCGCCCAGCTGAGAAAATTCTCCGTCTGATTCAGCTGATCGATGTTTCTGCTGATCTCAAGATAGGTCTCCTGTATCATGTCCATGGCGGCGTCTTCGTTTTTCATCACCCTGACAATGCAGGTATACAGATACCGGTAGGACAGCTCGTAAATCCGGTTGAAGCTCTCTCTGTCTCCATTCTGATAGCTTTTTACGGCTTCTTCCAGTTCCTTTGGTGTTTTCATCTCTCCCCTTCCTTCGTCCCTATGTCCGGGCGATCATATGTATTTGTTTTCCCTTTCCTGTCCGTTTTCAGCTGACAGGCGTCCTTCAGGCATATTCTGCATTTTTCCGGACGGATATATGGGCCGTCCGCCCTGCCTTCGATCTCCAGCTTCTGTCCCTTTCGTATGAAAAGATAATCCCTGATCGCCTGTCTTCCTTTGGATACGATCTCATATTCCCGGCCGCCCACGTTCACCAGATACCGGCCGGATTCCCTGTCACGGGTCACTTCCGTGACCACTCTCGCGCTTATCTTCATGGGCCGTCCCTCTTTAAAACCACCACCACAGCATGGAATCCAGTTCCTCTCCCACCTCTGTCAGCAGATGTCCTCTTCCAGATTTTCAACTGCATCCGAGACCGCTTCCACTTCTCCTATCGTATCCATGATAACATGATACTGTTCTTCTGCAAATCCCGGAAGCATCTTTTCCGTGATTCCATCCAGTTCCGTGTCTCTGTCGTTCACCGTTTTGCAGATGCCGTTCAGGACGGCCCGGTAACCTGAGCAGGCCGTATTCATCCCGACCGCTCCTGCCAGCACGGCTGCGATCAGCACGATCGCCAGCGCCGCCTTTGCCGCCTTCGGAACAGCAGCAAGTTTTCCTTTCAGCCGATCCAGCGCGGCCTTTCCATCCAGCCCTTCCGCCTTCGCTTCCAGTTCTTCCACTTTTGCTTTCAGTCCTTTTGCCTTCGCTTCCAGTCCTTCCATCCCTGTTTCCTGTCCGATCCCTGCCGCTTTGAATAATCCTTTCATTACAGCTCAGCCTTCGGCCGAGCTGTAACGGCATCCGGCCATTCCAAGCGCTTCGCGCCAGGCCGGATGCCTCCAGCCGGTCTGTTTTCGTACGGTCTGCGCAATGAATGCGCAGACCTGGCTGAGTAGTAACATCCTTTCATTCCTGTTTCCTCCTTGGTCTGTTTTTTGTCCGGACCTCTTTCCGGCCCTTCTGTCTGGAGAGAGCGAGGGAAACGGAAAATAGTTGCGGGGATATGAAAATTTTTTTCAGATTTTCATATCCCCGTCTTTTATACGGATCCATTAAAAATATTCCTGATCAGAGTACCTCATTCCAGGCTCCAGAGCTTGCACCCTGCCTGAAGAGGATCCACCGTCAGATAATAGAGCGTCCTTTCGCTCCAGTCATCGCCGCCCCAGGTATAGGAATAGCTTTCCGTCCGCACGATCCCCCTGGCCATGCAGGCCTGCAGATCTGCCGTCGCTATGTAATAATCCTTTTCGCCATAGGAAATCACATCAATCCCATCGGTGGTATGTGTCGTCACCCGCAGATAGCTCTCATAGTTATAGGCGTCCGTTTTCGTAGTCTGCGCGGTGGTCAGGACGTTTCCTACATAAGTCCACCACCATTGAAACACTTCCGGAGAATTATAGCGGATCCTGTGAGTATGAAAATAGCTGACTTTATCAGCCAGGGGTATGGATGACTGGATCACCCACATGGAAGACTCTGTTCCCGTCTTGGTCACCCCGTTCAAATATTGAAACTTGGTTGCATCATCATAAGCGGAATTCACCCACCAGGTCAGCGCATCGTTGTCCGGCTCTGTGACACTCGACAGATACAGAAGCTTTTGCTCCTCCGTAGTGGTATCCCAGGCTATTGTGTATTGCGAACCGCCTCCCCGAATCTGGGAGGGCTGAAGGGTCGCAGCCACCGGGCTGTCCAGTTCAATGCTTACCAGGTTGTCGTTCTCATATTCTCCCTCATCAATATATCCGGTTGCAAAATCCATTTCCATGCTGACCGATTCCCAGGCAAAGGCCGGAACCATATTTGCCGCCCAAAGGCAGACCGACATGGCCGCGGCAGTGAAATATCTGATTTTTTTCATAGTCATCTTCCTTTCAACTAAAAAACTTTATGAAAAGCTGGACAGCGCTTCATCGATCTCGTCGTATGTAAAATAAACGCTCTCAACATATGTCAGCGGCTCCGGACCTTCCGCCCCGATTATCATGTTGATGAACTGCGCCGCAGCTCCGGGGCCCAGATTCGCGTCGGTATATGCGGTAAATTCTTCCATGGTCGCTTCCTGCCCCTGAACCGTAAAACGCTGATCTGAGATCGAATACGAATCCACGTATGCAGAATAACCGGATATATCCCTGGATTCCCCGTTTTCAAACTGATAAATACTTACAAATTTCCCTACATTCATGCCGTATGAATCCGTATAGTAATTGGTTCCCTGAATAAAACTCAGCCTTCCATCCTCATAGAAGGGTTTCACCTGTCCGTCTTCGGCATATACGTAATATGACGGATTTCCTGCTGAGCTCTCACACCCTAAAACCGGCACATCCAGGCAGCTCCAGTCATACAGTCTAAAAGATACGTATTCCAGAGAGTCCTCGTAAACGATCGGATATCCACTTTGCGTCACCTGCTGATCAATATTCACCATCCAGTCCCGGTAAAGGTTCTTCCACTCCTCCGCGTATGCATACTCCAGCTCCTCTTCACGATAGCAGACCAGGTTGTCCAGATCGCGGTATATGGCTGAATTCCAGCCCTCCACCGAGATCAGATTCTCTTTGATCCCGTCGCTTCCCTCCGTAACCGTCGGCGCATTCTCGTCAAAGGCGGCGTTTTTCGCCTCCATCCGCTCCTTATATTCCTCAATGGAGCAGGGCGCATACATGTCAGACTCCAGATAATCCTCCCGCAGATATTTGTTCAGATTTTCCTCCGTGATCTCGCGGGGGATCACTGCCTCCAGACGGGATAGGATCCCCTGAAACTCTTCTTTGCTGATCGCATTGCCCTCATGGGGAATCGCGTCCTCCCATTCCAGGTCCAGATAACTTCCATCCTGCTGCTCGATCCCGCCGTAAAGTGCCCCGTAGAGATATTCCTTGCCAATATCCGCGTTTCTCTCCCATTCTCCCTCGTCCGGCAGGGACAGTTCGCTCAGGGAAATCACCCGGTCCGTTCCCGTACCGGCATCCAGGATGAAGTAGTACAGCTTCCCGTCCGCAGGGTCGCGGGCGATCAGTGCGTCGGAAAAGCTGTCGTAGGGGAGCACATTCCTCAGCTGCACCTCGCCGTCCACGCAGGTATAGATATAATCCGCAGTGATATATTTCTGCACCAGAAGCTCGGGGATCCCGTTTCCGTCTATGTCATGCAGGTAAAAGCCGGAAATAAAGCCTCTCATTCCTCCTTCGTTCTGTTCCTGAAGCAGGGGAAGCAGATTCTCATGGTCGCTCAGGAATTCCCGGTACGGCTCGATCCAGCTGTAATCGGCCATCTCTGTCTCTTCCTCTGTAGCCGTCTCCGTCTCGGTTTCCCGGGGCTCGGTTTCAGCCGTCGCTGCGGGCGCTTCGCTTTCCGGGACCGTTTCCGGCGCGGGCGCTTCCGTTTCGGAAACGGTGCTTTCCTCTGCCGCACTTCCCGCGCCCTGCCCGCAGCCGGACAGCAGCAGGCAGCCAATCAGCAGGGCGGCGATTGCCGCCTTCATCCTGCCGTGCCTGATGGGATTCTGCCTGTTTTTCTTTGGATCGATTGTCTTTTGCATGTTTTTCTTCTGTCTCATCTTCATCTCCATTCCGGAGCGCGGCAAAGCTCTGCCGTCTCCTTTTTTCTCCTTTTACTGCAGGCTCCAGAGCATGCAGCCCGTATCGGCGGGTGAACCCTTCAGATAGTAATGGGAAAATTCCCTCTGCACGTCATCCCCCATGGTATAATAGCTGACGCTTTCATAGATGGAGCCGTTTGCCAGACAGGCGGGCAGGTCTGCCGCCGCGATATAATATTTCTCCTCTCCTTTTTCCACCACGTTCACCATGTGCAGGCTGTGCGTGGTAGCGCGCAGATAGGTCTCATAGTTGTAGGCGTCCACCTTTGTGGTCTGGTCCGTGGTCAGAAGGCTTCCCACATAGGTCCACCACCACTGGATCACCTCCGGGGAATTGTAGCGGATCTCATGGGTGCGGAAATAGCTGACCTTGTCCGCCAGCGGCAGGCCGGACCGGATCACCCACAGGGAAGACTGGGTCCCTGTTTTGGACACGCCGTTCAGATACTGGAACTTGGTCGTCTCGCCATAAGCGGAATTCACCCACCAGGTCAGCGCGTCGTTGTCCGGCTTGTCCTCGCTCGTCAGATAGGTAAGCTTCTGCTGCTCCGTCGCCGTATCCCAGGCGAAGGAAACGGTCGCCCCGGTGGAAAGGATCTGGGACGGGGACAGCATCGCGATCACCGGGCTGTCCAGATCCACGTAAACCTTGTTATCATTGATCCACTCCCCGTCATCCACATAGCTGTCCTTGAATACCGCGCTGATCCCTTCCATGGCGGATACATTTACCGTTCCGGATACGAACAGGGCTGCGGCAAAAGCTGCTGATACGACAAGTTTCATTCCTTTTCCTGATTTTCTCATATTTTCTTCCTCCATTTCTTCCGTCCTCTAAGACAGTATTTTTCATCATTCCCTCCATGCCGAAGCGTTCTACGCTGAGGCCACTCTGCGATCACAGCAGTTTTGTGCTTCGGCGCAAAACTGCCGATTGAAAAATAAGCCATCAGGCTTATTTTTCAATCTTTATCCCGGATACAAAGTCCGTTCAAACAGCGGCTTCCCATCTTTTTTCTCTCGGAAAACCAGACTTCCGTTTAACACCTGATAATCCATCTCCTCATATGGCTCCCGGCGCGTATGGCAGGAATCAAAGACCCCAATCAACCGATCCCCGGCGTCATACAGTCTGTGTTGATAAACATTCTTCCTGCCTCTGTCATCCCTGCCATCATAAACCCACAGCCAGAACGTCTCTGCCCTTTTTCCGCCCTTTTCCGGAATCAGGATACGTTCCACATGCCGATGCTCTCCCTCTGCCAGCCATCCCTTACCCGGTTCAAAGCACCCATACCGGTATTCACCCGTACGCAGTCTCCTTGTCGTATGCAGAAGAAGTTTCCTGGTATTATCCGAAAGTGTGATCCTGTCTTCAGCCAGATTGCTGTAAACCATCTCCAGATCAAACCGGCGGTCTCTGCCGTTCCAAAGTCCCATGAGGTATTCCCGCTTTTTTCCTGTCGGGTGAAAACGGATCTCATATCCCGGGGCATCTGTCAGCGGACTTCCCCGCATATTTTCTTCTTTCATTTTCTTACCTCCTGCCTCCTTTAGTCATAGAGAGCGAGCCTTCTGCCAAAAGGTTGCAGGCAGCAAAAATTTTTTATTCGTCTAAAAGTGCTGTTTAATACACCTTCAGACGGGTTATTTTCTATAAAATAGAAAAAACTAAAACGGACGGCACACAGAAGAGTTTTCCAAATATCTGTATACGTCCGGCAGAACCACGGAAAGGATAATTGCCCATGATTTCTATTCTCGCCAAACGCCTTCAGGAGCTTCGTCTGAAAAATAATCTTTCTCAGTTTCAGATGGCGCAGCGGACCAATCTCAGTCCCAGCGTAATCTCCTCCTATGAGACCGGCGCGCGAACCCCGTCTCTGGAAAATCTGATCACCATCGCCACCACCTTCCGGGTATCTACAGACTATCTGCTCGGTCTGGAACATTCCAACTGCCTGGATACGGACGGCCTTTCCGAGGAAGAAGCGGAGGCAGTTCGCACACTTCTTCTGGCTTTAAAAAGAAGAGCGCTTTAGTCTCCGCATATTCCAATTTTCTTCCAGGACGGGAACTCCCGCTTTACGGCCATTTTTGTCTCTGTAAAGCATAAGCCCTTCCCCACTCTCATTTCCGGATGGGGAAGGGCTTTTATTCTGAAAAACGGGATCCGTCTCCCATCTTTCTGCCATTCCTTTCTGTATTTTCATTTTCTCCCCTCTCCGATTAAATTATATACCAAATTTTCCCCTTCCTCAACCTTATGTGTTTTTTTTTTACACTTTGAGAATATTTTTTTCTTCAAAACCATTGACGCAAGAATTATATGACGATAAGTGAAGAAAAAAAGGAGGGATTTTTCATGAAAAACAAACTGTTTATAACCGCTGCAGCTCTGATCCTGGGACTTGGCTGCAGCATCACCGCTTCCGCGTCTCCCCGGGTGGTTTCCTATGGTTTTGTGTTTGATCCTCAATTCTATGCGGAAACGAATCCGGATGTGGTTGCTTCTCTTGGCCTGGATATGGAATTTGTGGAAACCGGGCTGGAGGATGACAACCTGGCCCAGCACTATGTGGATTCCGGCATCGCGGAAGGAAGAGTCCCGTATTTTGACGCGGTTTTCTATGCCGCAGCCAATCCGGATGTGGCTGCTCTGTATGGAACGGATGCGCAGGCTCTGTACCGGCACTATGTCAATTATGGAAAGGCGGAGGGCCGGCCGCCCTATGATCCCAATGCTGCAGCCGCTCTGCCTGCAGCCGGCCCCACGGTCAAGCAGATCAGCGGCGGGTATACCATCCGCCATCTGTCCATTGTCAATGACAGTTTTGGAAACGGCTGGCGTTATATTTATTACAGAACAGATCCGAATGGACAGTGGACTCAGATCTACGGTCCTGAAAACGGAGCTCCTCTGGGTGATTTTTCCAGTCCGGCTTCAGACGGAGCCATTTATATCGGCTTTGACGTATACGATGTATATGTTCCTTCCAACTATTTCGAGATCCGCTATGTGGATTCGGAAGGTACAGAAGGCCGATGGTACACAAACCGGATGATCCCGAACCTGAACTACGATCCATTCCGCAAGGCCATGTTCAGCGCTCTGAGCAATGACTGGTTCTGGGTGGAAACGGCAGGAGATGAAGTCGAAATCCGCATTCCCTATTATCCTGCAGCAACCACCATTGACTGGTATCTGGACAAAGAACCCATCGCCCTTCAGAATGCCATGTATGCGCGGGCAAACCCGGCAGGATGACAGGAGCGGAGGTCCGGGTTCTGTTTGAGATTCTGAAATTTGATCGAGCAGAGAAAAAAAGAAGCAGGACACCCAGTCCGGCTTCTTTTTTCTTATCTATGAATATGGTAGGGAATTTCTAACGGACCACCTTTTCCATGGGATTCAGCTCCGTTCGCGGTGTGATATGTTCTTCCTTTTGATAAATCTCATAAACCTTGCTTTTTGTTATAAGCTGTCCTGTCATCTCCCCGCAGGGCAGACAGTTTTTGATTTATGATACCCATTTCTCTTCAGAAGCTGCAAAAAAGTGCTTCGTCAGGTGCGGACCGCTTCTCTTCTTCTCCGCCGTATCCCAGAATGGCGACCATATGCTCAGGCAAAGCGGTTATTCTCCCCATCAGAACCCCATCCTTTCCAGATACCGCTCCTCAAATCCCGGCTCCTCTGCCAGATTCATCACCTCCGCACTCCGCGCAAGGGCCTCTGCCCGTTCCGGCAAGCCGGGCACGGCGCCGTAGAACGCCGCCCCCAGGACGGAGGTATTTCCCACGGCACGTACCTTTCCGGAAAGCTCTGCCGGGAACAGACCGATTTCCGCCGCGCTGCCCACATCCAGATAGCAGCCGAAGCCGCCGGCCAGATACACCTCCGCCACGTCACAGCAGCCGACGCCAAGCCGCTGCATCAGAAGCTCTACTCCGGCACACACCGCCGCCTTCGCCACCTGCAGAGCCCGTATGTCCCTTTGAGTCAGTCGAACACCGTCCTCCTGCCAGCCCTCCTCAAACAGATCATCACGCAAAAGGCCGGTCCGGTCAATCTTTCCTTCCCGAAGAAGGCGGGCGAGCAGGGCAATCATATCCGTTCCCGGAACATTGGCATTCGCGCCTCCCTCAAAAGCCGGTCCTGCGGCTGTGGCCGTGCAGATCAGCCGCTCTCCGTTTCCGATCGCCATTTCTCCATTGGTTCCCAAATCAATGAACAGACGGCACCGGGAATCCTGCGGATTTCCAAAGCCACAGATCAAAAGACCTGCCAGCACATCCGCGCCGACAAAGGCGGAAATCCCCGGCAACAACCGCAACGGATATGCCCGCTGCCTTCCGCCGGAGTTCAGAAAAATCTCCGTCTCCTGCTCCTTCAGACTGACCGGGCGGAAAGGGTATTCTCCCAGCCCGCGCACATCCCAGCCCAGAAAAAGATGCTCCATTACCGTATTTCCAGCCAGACAAATCCGTTCCGGAAGCGCGCCCATCTGCTCTGCAATATCCTCTGCCAGCTCCGAAACTGCGCTTCTTACCACTTCTTGCAGTTCTTTTCCGGCGCCGGCAACGGCTGCCTGAATTCTGGAAATCACGTCGCTTCCCCATTGCCTCTGCGGATTCATCCTTCCTGCCGCTGCCAAAACAGGAACGCCATCCGGATTTCTCTGAAACATCGCAATCGGCATGGCATTCGCCACAATGGTTGTTGTTCCAAGATCGACTGCGAGCACATATGGCTCTCCGTTCAAGGCTGCGGCAGCATTTTCGTTCTCTGTCGCAGCTGCACTCCCTTCCGGATAACCGATGTGAACCGATCCGGCGGAACCTGCCAGAATTTCAATCTGCTTCGGCTGGACGAATTCCACCCGGATCCGGCAGTCTCTTTTCACCCGGTGTACGCAGGCCAGGCGGATCCCCTCTCTCAGCTCTTCTGCGGTGAGCGCGTTCCGGTCCGCAGGCGAAGGGAGCGGCGCGTTTCCGTCCGGAAACCGGATCCGGCAGCGCCCGCAGCCTCCCTTCCCATTACAGCAGACCAGAGGGTAGCCGTTTCCTTTCAGAAGCTGCAGAAACAGGGCTCCCCCGGGAGCGGCAATTCTTTGTTCCTCCCCTCCGTCCTTCAGAACGGTCACTTCGTATTCAGACAAACCTGTTATTCTCCTCGTCATAGGTATAATTGATCTGTTTCATCTTCTGCAGGATCTCATCCCTGTCCAGCTCCAGATCCTCACAGAGCGCATCCAGGCTTCCGTAAAAATCCCTCAGCTTCAGGTTCAGAAAACCAAGCAGCATCACCGGGTCCTGTGGTATCATTTTCTTTCCTCCATTCCGAACTTTTACACGGCGCGACAGTCCTTCTTTCCTTTCTGTTCTCAGATGGACTGCCACCTTCCGATCCGGCTTCATTATAAAATTTTTTTCCTCTTTCCGCAAGGGCCGCAGATCCGACTGCTTCAAAGACCGCCTGCCGGGCTTACCGGCTTACCGTACGAAAGGAGCACCGCCGGATACAGGCATCCGGCGGCGCTCCTTTCTTCAGTTCTGGACCATTCCTTCTGTTTTCAGCGTTCTCCAATATTTATTACAGAAGGCATCCATATACGGGAGTCCCGTTTTCCTTATATACGGTTCCTCCCTTCATGACAAAATCCGGATGCTGCATCACGGTGATGTCCTCAAAGGGATCTCCGTCAAAGGCTACGATGTCCGCATATTTTCCGGCCTCCAGAGAACCCACTTCTTTCTTCATATGCAGAAGCTCCGCCGCATTGATGGTGGCACTGCACAGAGCCTCCATTGTGGTCAGGCCGTACTCCATCAAATAGGCGAACTCTCTTGCCTGATCTCCATGATCGTTGCAGATGCTTCCTGCATCCGTGCCAAATGCAAATTTTACGCCTTCCTTCCGCGCCGTCTGCACCACCTCTTTATGACGGACAGCTGCGATCCTGGCCTTATAAAGCATGAATTCCGGAACATGAGCCTGCGGGCTGTCCAAAATAATCCGGGAAGCGATAATAGTGGGAACCAGATAAGTGCCATGTTCCGCCAGTATATCCGTACGGCGCTGAACTACCCCGATATTTTTCTTTTCGTGGAACAGTACCACCTCTCTCCCCTCATTCAGGAGTCGGTACGGATCGAACCGGATTTTTCCTTCGGCGGATACCGGGTATCGGAGCTGATCCGCCAGGGAGTCCTGAGGGACATGAACCTTCTGGTCATTGACGCCATGCTTCTGGGGAGCATCAATCAGGTTCTCAGCATCCATTTTTCCCGTCATCTGACCCTGACCGATCAGATCATCGACGCCACACTGGATGCATGCTGGAGAGCCATCGCCGTCACAGCCTGAATCCGGTCCGTCTGCCTCCGCGGACGGACCGAAGCTGAAGGCGCGCCAATGCCGGACCGGCACTGCTCAAAAGGCGCTCAGAACAGGGAAAAAGCTTGACATTTCTTCCCCCGGAATGCTATTCTGTTATCAGTTGAAAGGGAGTAGTATCATGTGCAATCAACATGCCCTGACCGGTTTACTGTGATCCATTCGGCAGCCTCATGGAGCCGGTCATGGTTGTACACTTTCCGGATGGAAGGAACGAGACTTTCGGCAGTATGCCGAAGGTCTTTTTTTGACTGTGCGGCGGCAGGCGGGGATGCGGCCGTCTGAAAAAATGCCTGCGCGTTCCGTTCTGTCAGCCGGTTTTATCCTGCCGTCCAGGGGGAGAGGTGTGAGGTACAGATTTACGCCCGGACAAATTTTACACAGGAAAGGAAAAGAGAAGTATGGATTTCAGTTTCATCTATGAAGGATTACTATCCATCACACCCCAGCAGATCGTCATGTATCTGGTAGGCGCTCTGCTCATCTATCTGGCCATTAAGAAGGAATATGAGCCTTCTCTGCTTCTGCCGATGGGCTTCGGCGCCATCCTGGTCAACCTCCCTCTGTCGGGCGTCATCAACCAGACCATGACCGGCATCGGCGAAGTCAACGGCGTTGTGGAATGGCTGTTCAACGTGGGAATCGAGGCGTCGGAGGCAATGCCGATCCTTCTGTTCATCGGTATCGGAGCGATGATCGATTTCGGCCCCCTGCTTTCCCAGCCGGTCATGTTCCTGTTCGGAGCCGCCGCTCAGTTCGGTATTTTCTTCGCGATCTGCGCTGCCGCCCTCATGGGCTTTGATCTGAAGGATGCTGCCTCCATCGGTATCATCGGCGCGGCTGACGGCCCTACCTCCATTCTGGTTTCTCAGGTTCTGGGTTCCAATTATGTAGGTCCCATCGCGGTTGCCGCCTATTCCTATATGGCGCTGGTGCCCATCGTGCAGCCCTTTGCCATCAAGCTTGTCACCACGAAGAAGGAACGCAGAATCCGCATGGCTGCCAAGCCTGCCAGACCGGTTTCCAAGACGACCCGGATTCTGTTCCCCATCATCGTGACCTTCATCGTCGGACTGATCGCTCCATCCTCCGTTTCCCTGGTAGGCTTTCTGATGTTCGGTAACCTCCTGCGGGAATGCGGCGTTCTGGACAATCTTTCCGACACCGCTCAGACGAGCCTTGCGAACCTGATCACGCTGCTTCTGGGAATCACCATTTCCTTCAGCATGCGCGCGGATGCGTTCGTCCGTCTCGACACCATCCTGATCATGGTAATCGGCCTTCTCGCTTTCGTATTCGATACCATCGGCGGCGTCCTGTTCGCCAAGATCATCAACCTGATCCTGAAGATCATGCACAAGCCTCAGCTCAATCCGATGATCGGAGCATCCGGCATTTCCGCCTTCCCCATGTCAGCGCGTGTGGTACAGAAGCTCGCCCTGAAGGAGGATCCGGGAAATATCCTGATCATGCAGGCAACAGGTGTCAATGTGTCCGGCCAGATCGCTTCCGTTATTGCCGGCGGACTGGTAATCAGCCTGGTCACCTCTTATCTGTAAGCCGCCGGAAAAGCTTTGACGGAAAAGCCTTTATATGTATTTGAAAGGAGAAAAGCCATGACACCAAATATGGATGTTTTTATGATTGCCCTTTCCATCATGCTTCAGGGAATGGTCGGCATCTTTGTGGTTATCATCATCATCAGTCTGATCGTAGCCCTGATGGGCTGGATCGGCTCCAATACCGGAAAAAAGGACGATAAGAAAACAGGCGCCTGAACGTCTGTCCGATTGTCCGGTTGTATAAAAAGGCCCGCCCGGAAAGGCTTCCTCTTTCCGGACGGGTCCTTTTTTTGCCCTTATCTGTCTTTTTCCTGCTCCGGCCCTGCGGGTCCGTTTTCCCTTTCCGGCCGGATCCATTCATAAGCGATCCGGGGGCTTCCGTCCGCCACATGGATGATCCCGCAGCGGACAAAGCCGTTTTTTTCGATCAGATGGCGCATGATGCCATTGTTTTCATGGGTATCGATCCGGATATGGCCGATCTGTTTCCGGCACCAGGACAGGCATTCTTCAAATATGCCGCGCTCCGTTTCTTCCCCTGCCAGTCGGTGGATGGTCCCGTAGGGCGCATCCGAAAGCCAGCCGCCTCCCTCCACCTTTTCATAAGTGGGGTCCGCTCCGATGGGAAAGGCAAAGACGCCGCAGACCTTTCCTTCCCGTTCGCAGATGAACAGTCTCTTCCGCCGCATATCCTCCTCCAGCACCCATACAGCCGGAGAAGAGTTTCCCCACTGGGTCGGATTCCCATGCGCCGCCATAAAGTCGCGCGCCTTCGCGTAAAGCGCCAGAAGCTCCGGAAGGTCATCCATGGCCGCGGGGCGGATCACGCCGCATTTCCGGCGTTCCCCGTCCCGCTCCGGCATACCGGGCTTCTCCCGTGCGTTCCGCCCGCACGCGCTGTCCATCCTCACGCTCACTGCTTCTTTTCAGCAGTCAGACTGCCGTCCTTCACATCGATCAGAATCGTATCGCCTTCGTCCACCGCGTCCTGCAGAATCAGTCTTGCGGCCAGGGTCTCCACATGCTTCTGGATATACCGCTTCAGCGGCCTTGCTCCATATGCCGGATCATAGGCGTTGTCCACCACGAACTGCTTCGCCTCCGGCGTCAGCTCCAGATGCAGGTCTCTGTCGGAAAGCCGTCTGTTCAGGTCGTCAATGATGAGCTGGATAATGCCTCCGATGTTTTCCTTTGTCAGCGGATGGAACATGATGATCTCATCCAGCCGGTTCAGAAATTCCGGACGGAAGCGGCTTCTCAGCTCCGTCATCACCGCATTTTCCGCATCCTCCGAAATGGTTCCGTCGCTTTCGATGCCGTCCAGCAGGTAGTTCGCTCCGATGTTGGAGGTCATGATCAGGATCGTATTCTTAAAGTCCACTGTTCTGCCCTGGGAATCGGTGATCCGCCCGTCGTCCAGCACCTGCAGAAGCACGTTGAACACGTCCGGATGGGCCTTTTCAATCTCATCAAACAGTACCACGGAGTAGGGCTTCCTTCTCACCGCCTCGGTAAGCTGTCCGCCTTCCTCATAACCCACATATCCGGGCGGCGCTCCGATCAGCCTGGAAACGGAGTATTTCTCCATATATTCACTCATATCGATACGGACCATGTTCTTTTCATCATCGAACAGAGACGCCGCCAGCGCCTTTGCCAGCTCCGTCTTGCCCACGCCCGTAGGCCCCAGGAACATGAAGGAACCGATGGGTCTGGTGGGATCCTTGATGCCGGCCTTTGACCGGATGATGGCCTCCGTCACCTTTTCCACGCCCTCGTCCTGGCCGATCACCCTTCTATGGAGCTCCTCGTCCAGATGCAGGGTCTTGCTGCGCTCGCTCTCGGTCAGCTTTGCCACCGGGATTCCGGTCCAGCGGGAGATGATCCTCGCGATCTCATCCTCGCTGACACTCTCATGAACCAGAGAAAGATCCTCGTTTTTCACCTTCTCTTCTTCTGCTTCCAGCTGCTTCTTCAGGTTCGGAAGCTTGCCGTAGCTCAGCTCGGCAGCCTTTTCCAGATTGCCTTCCCGCTGGGCGATCTCGATCTGGCTGTTCACCGCGTCGATCTCTTCCCGGAGTCTGGAAAGCTTATCCACGCTGGCCTTTTCGTTGTCCCACTGGGCCTTGCGGTTCTGGAACTTCTCCTTCAGCTCCGCCAGTTCCTTCTGCAGGTCGGCAAGCCTTTCCTGGCTCAGACGGTCCTCTTCCTTCTTCAGCGCCGCTTCCTCGATTTCCAGCTGCATGATCTTTCTCTGCAGCTCGTCCAGCTCTGTGGGCATGGAATCCATCTCGGTCTTGATCAGGGCGCAGGCCTCGTCCACCAGGTCAATGGCCTTATCCGGCAGGAACCGGTCGGAAATATAACGGTTGGAAAGCACGGCCGCGCTCACCAGCGCGTTGTCCATGATTTTCACGCCGTGATAAACCTCATAGCGCTCCTTTAAGCCCCGCAGGATGGAAATGGTATCCTCCACCGTGGGTTCATCCACCTGTACCGGCTGGAACCGCCGTTCCAGAGCCGCGTCCTTTTCAATGTACTGCCGGTATTCATCCAGCGTGGTGGCGCCGATGCAGTGCAGCTCGCCTCTTGCCAGCATGGGCTTCAGCATGTTTCCGGCATCCATGCTGCCCTCGGTCTTGCCCGCGCCCACGATGGTGTGCAGCTCGTCGATGAACAGGATGATCTGTCCGTCGCTGTTCTTCACATCCTCCAGCACCGCCTTCAGACGCTCTTCAAACTCGCCCCGGTATTTGGCGCCCGCCACCAGCGCGCCCATATCCAGAGAAAAAATCTTCTTATCCTTCAGGCCCTGGGGCACGTCGCCCCGCACGATCCTCTGCGCCAGGCCTTCCACCACGGCGGTCTTGCCCACGCCGGGCTCGCCGATCAGAACCGGGTTGTTCTTCGTCTTTCTGGACAGAATGCGGATCACGTTCCGAATCTCCGCGTCCCTGCCGATCACCGGATCCAGCTTCTGGTTTCTCGCCTTCTCCACCAGATCCTCGCCGTACTTCTCCAGCGTATCATAGGTAGCCTCCGGATTGTCACTGGTCACCCGCTGGTTTCCCCGCACGGTGGAAAGCGCCTGCAGGAACCGCTCTCTGGTGATGCCGTATTCGTTCCAGATGGCCTTGATCTCCTTATTGGGATGGCGGATCATGGAAAGGAACAGATGCTCCACGGAAACATACTCGTCTCCCATCTGTTTTGCCTCGTCCTCCGCCGAGGTCAGGACCACGTTCAGGTCCTTGCCCACATATACCTGGCCGCCCTGCACCTTCACGCGCTTCGCGACCGCTTCCTCTGCCCTGTTTACAAAATGCTCCTTCTGAATTCCCATTTTCTCAATCAGCTTTAAGATCAGGCTGTCTTCTATGGTAAGGAGGCCGTAGAGCAGATGTTCTTCTTCAATCTCCTGGTTGCCGTATTCATAGGCCAGCTTCTGGCACCGTTCCACGGCTTCCATGGATTTCTGTGTGAATTTGGAAATGTTCATACACAATCCCTCCTGTATCTTCCTATTTATAAAGCAGATATTGTTTTATCTGTTCTATTAGAACTATAACAGAAACCATTTCCTTTGTCAATACCCCAGGTCAGAAAAAGCCAGAAAAAAAAGAAGTCTTTATATTGTACGTCCGCTTTTTTCGATGTAAAATTTGTGTAAACTTTTCTGTATCAGGATATTTCTCCTGATCCGTCACTCATTGTCCAGGGCTTTATGAGCCAGTTACAAAAGGGGGATTCTTCTCATCATGAAAGCAAAATCCTATGAAATCGACATGTGCAACGGCCCGCTGACCGGAAAGCTGCTCCGGTTTGCCGTCCCGCTCATGTTCTCCGGCATCCTGCAGCTTCTTTTCAACGCCGCGGATATCATCGTGGCAGGGCGCTTTGCCGGACATCAGGCGCTGGCGGCGGTGGGCAGCACCAGCTCCCTGATTAACCTGCTGGTCAACGTTTTCATCGGCCTTTCCGTGGGCACCAACGTGCTCTGCGCCAACTACATCGGCGCGAAGCAGGAAAAGGCCGTCAGCGAAACGGTACACACCTCCGTGCTGTTAAGCCTGGTGTGCGGCGTCATTCTGATTTTCATCGGCGTTCTTCTGGCAAAGCCGCTTCTGACCCTCATGGGCACGCCGGACGACGTGCTGAATCAGGCGACTCTGTACATGCGCATCTATTTCGTCGGCATGCCCGCCACCATGCTTTACAACTTCGGCGCGGCCATCCTGCGGGCCGTGGGAGATACCAAACGGCCTCTGTACTTCCTGTTCGCTTCCGGCGTGGTGAACGTGATCCTCAACCTGGTTTTCGTCATCGTTTTCCATCTGGGCGTGGCGGGCGTGGCCATCGCCACTGTGATTTCCCAGTGCATTTCCGCCCTTCTGGTCCTGCGTTGCCTGATCCATGAGGAGGGCATGTACCGCCTGCACCTGAACAAACTGAAAATCCATAAAAACCGCCTGATCCTGATGATCCGCATCGGCCTTCCCGCCGGCATGCAGGGCGCGATTTTCTCCATCTCCAACGTGCTGATCCAGTCCTCGGTCAATTCCTTCGGTTCCGTCGCCATGGCGGGAAATACCGCGGCCAGCAATATCGAGGGCTTCATCTACACGGCCATGAACGCCTTCCACCAGACCTCCATCAGCTTCACCAGCCAGAACTACGGGGCTGGAAAAAAGAAACGGATCACCCGCATCCTGATTCAGTGTGAGATTCTGGTCTTTCTTGTGGGCTGTCTGTTCGGCAACCTGGCCTATCTGTTCGGCGACAAACTGCTCCTGATCTATTCCACGGATGCGGACGTGATTCAGTACGGCTTAATCCGGATGGGCGTCATCTGTACCACCTATTTTCTCTGCGGCATGATGGACGTTCTGGTGGGAAGCCTGCGGGGATTAAATTACGCCATCCTCCCCATGCTGGTTTCCATCGCCGGAGCCTGCGGCCTGCGGATCCTGTGGATCTTCACCGTATTCCAGTGGGACCGCACCCTGTTCGTCCTCTATCTGTCCTACCCGGTGTCCTGGGCGATCACGGCCGCCTGCCACCTGATCTGTTACATCGTCGTCAAACGCCATCTGGATAAAAAGGAGAGTTATGGCCTGGGAATTTAATCTTCTGGATCAGATTCAGCAATCCATCGCAAACGATTTTCTGGACGCGCTCATCCCCCGCATCTCCTCTCTGGGAGACGCGGGGCTGATCTGGATCGCGCTGTCCATTCTGCTTCTTCTTTTTCCGAAAACGCGGAAGGCGGGGCTTGCTTCCGGCATCGCCCTGCTCTTCATGCTGATCACCGGAAATATGATCTTAAAACCGCTGGTGGCAAGGCTGCGTCCCTTCACCGTCAATACCGCGGTGGAGCTTCTCATTCCCCCGCCCACGGACTTTTCCTTTCCCTCCGGACATACCTATGCCTCCTTCGCATCCGCCTCTGCCATTTTCAGAAACAACCGGAAAATCGGCGTCTGCGCCCTCATTCTGGCCTCTCTGATCGCCTTTTCCCGGCTGTATCTGTACGTCCATTATCCCACGGACGTTCTCTTCGGCCTTCTTTTCGGCCTTCTGGCCGGCTGGATCGGCAACCGGATTTCCGGCATTCTGCTCCGCTCCGGCCGGTCCTGAAGCCCGGCTGATCTTCTAACCGATCTTGTAGATGTTCATCCCCACATCGCTGTACAGAAAGGTTCCGCCCTGTCCGATTACCGTCAGGGTGGACGGGGCTTTGGTTACCGATATGGTGGTGCCGAACGCAATATTCGCATTTTCTCCGGACGTATGGAAGGTATGCTGGGCCGCGGCGCCGGGAACCGGGGTCCCGTCCTGGTCGATGGAAAAGAGGATGTTCAGCGGGAAGTTCGCTCCGGATACCGGAGCGACGGTTCCGTGAAAATCCGCCGCATAGAACCCCGGCTCGTTCAGCGTAAAGCCGCTGTCTCTCTCCGCATGCGCGACCGCCGTTCCCTGTGACTGGCCGTTCAGATCAAAGATCAGCGCGGCCCCGGAGGTTCCCGGCGAAGCCGGCACCGAGTAGGCCGAAAGAAATTCCGCGGCCGGAGCCGCGCCTGTGGCTCCCGTGCTTCCTGTCGGGCCTGTTGGGCCCGTTGGACCCGTCGGACCGGGGGCTCCTGTTGGCCCCGTCGCTCCTGTGTTTCCCGTCGGACCCGTCGGGCCGGGCTCTCCTGCTGGACCTGTCGCTCCCGGGCTTCCCGTCGGGCCCGTTGGGCCAGGCGCTCCTGCTGGCCCCGTCGCTCCTGTACTTCCTGCCGGGCCGGTCGGGCCAGGGGCTCCTGTCGGCCCCGTCACTCCTGTGTTTCCCGTCGGACCCGTTGGACCTGTCGGGCCGGTAGAGCCGTTTATTTATGCACAACATTAGATTTTCCTTTGTGTTGAATAGGCAAGCCGTTAGATTGCCTTGTTCTCAATCACTCGGATAACGTTGTGGTTATTCTCGATGTAATCAATAATTCGCTGGT
>DWWH01000078.1 GCA_019119815.1 Candidatus Eisenbergiella intestinipullorum
TGTAAAACGGTCTTTTTTGAAAGGAGGTTTGACATGAAGGTTAGATCATCAGTAAAACCGATTTGCGAAAAGTGCAAAGTCATCAAGAGAAAAGGAAGCATCAGGATCATCTGCGAGAATCCCAAGCATAAGCAGCGCCAGGGATAATCTTCGAGATAATCGACTTCATTCAGGCGGCATCAGCACCGTTGAAGGAAACGGGGCTTACAGATAATTGAACGTAAGACGGCTCCAGGAGAGCGGACGCCTGCGGATGGATTTACGAAAAACCTCCGGCAGGATTTACGGGAGATTACTTTTTGATACCGAAAATCAGGATGAAAATTTTGATGCATCCCCGGTGCGCACAGCGCCGGAGTATCGGAAAGGCCGGATCCTTATCCGGCTGGAAGAACGGCTGCACGTCGGCGGAAAGCGATGCTGTCCGCGCGGAAAAGGTCTGTTTTTCCCAGTCAATTAGTAACTGATTATGTATGCACAGACGGCGATACGCCAGGAAGCGTGGAAACGCGGAAAGGAGTAAGGCGTACTGTGCACGTTGTGCGAGCGCATGAATGCCATGCGCCCGGTACGGGAAGCGTTCTGCGTTCCCGTATCCGGCGTTTTAAGACCGGACGCCGGCGCAGCAAAGAAAGAAAACGGAGGAAAGACGTAAATGGCTCGTATTGCAGGTATTGACTTACCCAGAGAGAAACGTGTGGAAATCGGACTTACCTATATCTATGGTATCGGCAGGCCCAGCGCAACGAAGATCTGCGCACAGGCGAATGTGAATCCCGATACCCGCGTCAGAGAGCTGACCGACGATGAGGTAAAGAGACTGAGCGCGGTGATCGATGAGACCATGGTAGTGGAAGGCGACCTGAGAAGAGAGATCGCGCTGAACATCAAGCGTCTCCAGGAGATCGGCTGCTACAGAGGCATCCGTCACAGGAAGGGACTTCCGGTCCGCGGCCAGAATACCAAGAACAACGCGAGGACCAGAAAGGGCCCGAAGAGGACTGTAGCAAACAAGAAGAAATAAGAAGCAAAGGAATTGTTGAAAGGAAAGTAGGTTAGTTTAAATGGCAAAGAAAGTTGCAAAAAAAGTAACAAAGAAGCGTGTCAGAAAAAACGTTGAACGCGGACAGGCACACATCCAGTCTTCCTTCAATAACACGATCGTCACCCTGACGGATACGGAAGGAAATGCCATCAGCTGGGCGAGTGCCGGCGGTCTGGGATTCAGAGGTTCAAGGAAATCTACTCCTTATGCAGCACAGATGGCTGCGGAAACGGCTGCCAAGGCAGCGCTTCCTCACGGCTTAAAGAGCGTGGACGTATTCGTAAAGGGACCCGGCTCAGGCCGTGAAGCTGCGATCCGCGCACTGTCTGCCTGCGGTCTGGATGTGACCAGCATCAAGGATGTGACTCCCGTTCCTCATAACGGATGCCGTCCTCCCAAGCGCCGCAGAGTATAATTCTTCTGCTCATCAAAAGCGTTGGAAGAAAGTACGTTTCCCCCAAAGCGGGAAAGGTATTGTAAACAATATTTTGGAGAAGCGCCGGAAAGGCGGCGCGACTCCTTTTACCAGGAAAGGAGCCTGACATGGCAGTCAACAGAACACCAGTGTTAAAGAGATGCAGAGCGCTCGGCCTTGAGCCCATGTATCTCGGATATGACAAGAAGTCCAACAGAACGAATGCGAGAGCCGGCAAGAAGGTCAGCGAGTATGGCCTGCAGCTGCGCGAGAAGCAGAAAGCAAAATTCATCTACGGCGTGCTTGAGAAGCCCTTCCGCAATTACTACAAGAAGGCTGACAGAATGAAGGGCATGACCGGTGAAAACCTGATGCAGCTTCTGGAGAGCAGACTGGACAACGTTGCGTTCCGTATGGGCTTCGCAAGGACCAGAAGAGAGGCGAGACAGATCGTCGGCCACAAGCACCTGCTTGTAAACGGCAAGAAGGTAAACATTCCTTCTTATCTGGTAAAGGCCGGAGATGTGATCGAGCTGACCGAAAAGGCAAAGGGACTGCAGAGATACAAGGAGATCGTTGAGGTTACGGCAGGAAGACTGGTTCCGGAGTGGATGGATGTGGATCTTGAGAACTTCAAGGGAACGATCAAGGAGCTTCCGACCAGAGAAATGATCGACGTACCGGTTGACGAGATGCTTATCGTCGAGTTGTACTCCAAGTAATTTCAAGCGGCTGGCGTGAATGTTTCTTTTCAGAAACTTTTCGTTCGTAAAGGAGGGTATTTGCAGTGTTTGATTTTGAAAGACCCAATATTGAGGTTGCTGAGATCTCCGAGGATAAGAAGTACGGAAGATTTGTCGTTGAGCCGCTGGAAAGAGGCTACGGCATCACGCTTGGCAACTCGCTGAGAAGGATCATGCTTTCTTCACTGCCGGGCGCTGCTGTCAGCCAGGTCAAGATTGAGGGCGTGCTGCATGAATTCAGCTCCATCCCCGGCGTTAAAGAGGATGTGACTGAGATCATCATGAACATCAAGAGCCTGGCGATCAAGAACAACAGCGAGACCAACGAACCCAAGACCGCTTATATTGAATTCGAGGGCGAAGGCGTAGTCAGAGCCTCCGACATCCAGGCGGACCAGGATATTGAGATCCTCAATCCCGATCTCGTGATCGCCACGCTGAGCGGCGGCAAGGACAGCAAGCTGTACATGGAGCTGACCATTACCAAGGGACGTGGCTATGTCAGCGCCGAGAAGAACAAGAGCGAGGACCTGCCCATCGGCGTGATCGCGGTGGATTCCATCTACACCCCTGTGGAAAGGGTGAACATGACCGTGGACAATACCCGTGTCGGCCAGGTGACGGACTACGACAAGCTGACCCTGGATGTGTATACCAACGGAACACTGGCTCCGGATGAGGCGGTCAGCCTCGCCGCAAAGGTGCTCAGCGAGCATCTGAGCCTTTTCATCGATCTGTCTGAGAACGCCAAGACCGCAGAGGTCATGGTGGAGAAGGAGGATGACGAAAAGGAAAAGGTGCTGGAGATGAGCATCGATGAGCTGGAGCTTTCCGTTCGTTCCTACAACTGCCTGAAGCGTGCAGGCATCAATACGGTGGAAGAGCTGACGAACAAGACCCCTGAGGATATGATGAAGGTCCGCAATCTGGGCCGTAAATCCCTTGAAGAGGTGCTTGCGAAGTTAAAGGAGCTGGGCCTTCAGTTAAATCCCAGTGAAGAAGTGAACGTGTGACGGCATCCGGCGTTTTTCCGAAAGAAAGCCGGCGGAGCATGTCCGCTTCCGGAAAGCAGGACCGGTAAGACCAAAGGGCGCGGTACCTGTCAGCAGCATGATGGGAAAATTGTATTCGGCCGGTAAGACCAAAGGGCGCGGCCGGATATACCGGAAATGAAAGTGAGATTGAAAAAATGGCAAAGTACAGAAAATTAGGAAGAACCTCCAGCCAGAGAAAGGCTCTGTTAAGAGCTCAGGTTACCAACCTGCTCTATCATGGAAAGATCGTTACCACCGAGGCAAGAGCCAAGGAAGTGCGTAAGATCGCGGAAGGCATCATCGCCATGGGTGTGAAGGAAAAGGATAACTTCGAGACCGTTAAGGTTACCGCCAAGGTTCCCCGCAAGGATAAGGACGGCAAGAGAGTAAAGGAAGTTGTGGACGGCAAGAAGGTTACCGTTTACGACGAGGTGGAGAAGGAGATCAAAAAGGATCTGCCCAGCAGACTTCATGCAAGAAGACAGATGCTGAAGGTATTCTATCCTGTGACCGAGGTTCCTTCCACTCCTGCAGGACGTAAGAAAGGAACGAAGAAGGTCGATATGCCTGCCAAGGTATTTGACGAGATCGCTCCCAAGTATGTGGACCGCAAGGGCGGCTACACCCGCATCATCAAGATCGGCCAGAGAAAGGGCGACGGTGCGATGGAGGTTGTTCTGGAGCTGGTATAAGCTGCAGCAGAAATAAAAAAGAAGAAAGCCTTTCAACAGAATGAAAAGTTCTGTTGAAGGGCTTTTTTACAGTGCGCCTGGCGGCGCACGTTTCACATTAAGCCGGCCGGTACATGTCTAATCGGGATCCTTTTCGGGTTCCATCCACCCTGAAAATTCTATGATGGTCTTGCGCGGCTCTGTGGCGAAGCCTCCGGAGGGGCCTGGCGACTGCATGCGGTATTCCCGGGGAGTCTGATGGATCAGCTCCTGAAAATGCCGGTTGAAGCTGGAAACGGAAGCAAAGCCGACCATTTCGGAAATGGTGAGGATGGATTTTTCCGTGCCGCGCAGAAGATTGCATGCTTTCATGATCCGGGTGGTGTTCAGGTAATGGAGCGGACTCGTCTTCATGATGGAATGAAAGACTCTGCGGAAGTGGGTCGGACTCAAATGGCAGACCTCGGCAAGCTTTTCCACAGAAAATTGGGTCGCGTAATTGTCTTCCATGTAATTCAGGGCGGGTGAAATGACAAGCGCGTTTTCAGCGACAGAAGCTCCGCTTTGGGAAGACGGGATTGAAAAAAGGTTTTCATCGGCCTGGATGCGGTTCAGCTCAACACACAGGGCCAGGAGGAGCCCTTTGACGCACAGCCTGTGATCACTCTTGGCTTCCTTCATTTCCCGTATGACAGAAGTGACGAGAGCACTGATGTCAGGAAAGTCTTTTGCCGGAAGGATGTGGCGGATCGTTCGGTAAGAAGAAAGGGAGAGATCCGGTTCCCGTTCAGATGGAGGCAGCATGCCGCGAAACATGATCTGAGGATCCAGATACAGGTAGGACCACAGACTTTCTCCGCCGGCATCTGACCAGGTGGTATGCGGAATATTCCTGGGAATACAGGTTACATCGCCCGCCCGGAAGCAAAGAGGATCTCCGGAGAATCGCATGGAGCCTTTCCAGGAATGACAGATGCCAATTTCCAGGCAATTATGGAAATGCAGACGAGAGCTTGGAATATCGGAAATCTTCCAGTGCTCGCCTGTAAGCAGAAGAAAGGGAAAGTCCACGGGAAGATAGTAATTGCGGTATTCTGTTACGATATATTTCTGTCTCGACATAAAAATCTCCGATCGGCAAGCCCGCGACGGGGCATCAGTGATTCGGTCGTTTCGGTGTTCGGACTTCTTCCGGTACTGAGCTTTGGAAAGCCCCGTTCCGTATAAATGGTTGTAATTGCACAGTTTTAACAGAAGTTTGATTAGAAAAGACCATCTGCATGTAGGATAATAATACCACAAAGGAAACAAAGCTGTATACCGGGAGGGAGGATGAAAACATGCTGAAGCTGGAGTACGATAAAAATCAGATCGAGGATGTGATCGACCGCATCGTACGTAAAACCATGAATATGGATCTGACCTGGGACTGGCCCTGCGGCGTCGCCTATTACGGGGTCAGCGAAGCGTATGAAAAGACGGGAAAGGAAGAGTATCTGAATCTTTTAAAGGACAGGGTGGACGAACTGATCGACCTTGGCCTTCCGAAGGTGTGGACGGTGAACGCCTGCGCCATGGGGCACTGCCTGATCACCCTGTATGAGGCGACAGGAGAGCAGCGCTACTGGGATATTGTGATGAGCAAGATTCATTACATCCGGCATGACGCGCTTCGCTTCGGCGACCATGTGCTGCAGCATACGGTATCCGCCAACAATGATTTCCCGGAGCAGGCCTGGGCGGACACCCTGTTCATGGCGGCATTTTTCCTGCTCCGCGTAGGCGTGAAGCTGAAGGATCAGGAAATGATCGACGATGCGCTGAACCAGTGGTACTGGCACATCAAGTATCTGCAGAATCCGGGCAACGGCCTGTATTATCACGGCTACAACAACATCACGAAGGATCACATGTCCGGCATTTACTGGGGCAGGGCCAATGCCTGGGCGGCCTATACCATGTCCCAGGTGGGAGGAAGGCTTCCGGAGTGTTATCTGTACCCGAAGTACATGGATGTGGCAGGCTCCCTGAACGAGCAGCTCTCCGCGCTGAAGGTGCTGCAGACGGAGAACGGGCTGTGGAGGACGGTGCTGGACGATCCGGAATCCTATGAGGAGATTTCCGCCTCCGCGGGGATCGCTGCCGCCATGCTGGAGAGAGGAAATCCGCTTCACTCCAAATATATCAACAAGTCCATCAGGGGCCTGCTTGCCAACGTCAGCGAGGACGGCAAGGTGATGAACGTATCCGGCGGAACAGCGGTCATGAAGGACAGGGAAGGCTACCGCAATATCAGCAGGGACTGGATCCAGGGATGGGGCCAGGGACTGGCTCTGGCGTTCTTCTCCAAGCTGCTGGTATCCGATCAGATCGAGAAGGACGGTGCGCTGTAAAGGACACTGAGCTGGAAAGGGCGCTGAACTGGAAAGAGTACGGAGCTGGAAAGAGCGCTGCGCTGTAAGGAATAGGGAAAGGAAAACGTTTCGGCATGGAGGGAAAAGATGAGCGAAAATAAGAAAACAGGTTGTTTTACGCTGCCCGGAGAGGCAGGATATGAAAAGCTGACTCTGGAAATGGCAGAAAAATGGGGGGCAGATGTCATCCGTGACAGCGACGGAACCGTCCTTTCCGATGAGATCCTGGATGCGGGCTACGGAATCTATTCCACCATCTGCATCATCCGGGATCACAACGCATGGGCGAGGAAGAATCAGGACAAGCTGCAGCAGTGCTTCCTGATGACCGCTCCGCAGACGGCGGCGGAAGGTCCGCTTTCCATCCGCCTGATGGACGGCTTTTTTGAAGAGCAGTTCCGTGTAAACGACAGCGAACACGCCAGATCCTACTGGCAGGTGTATGACCGGACCACGCAGGAAGAGCTGGCTTCGGACGGATGGAGCTACGACGCGGAAAGCGGAAGCGTTACCATCTCTGCGCCGGTGCCCTTCCATACCTATACGGTCAATTTCATGGCCTACCGGATCTGGGAAGAAATTTCCATGTACAACCACACCACCAACAACTGGGACAAGGAGCATCTGATGCAGATCGATCCCATGTATCCGGAAACCAGGGAGTACCTGCTTGGCTGGATGAAGAACTGGTGCGAAACCCATCCGGCAACCACGGTGGTGCGTTTTACCTCCATGTTCTATAACTTCGTCTGGATCTGGGGAAGCGACGAGAGGTGCCGCAACCTGTTTACGGACTGGGGTTCCTATGATTTCACGGTGAGCGAGCGTGCTCTGGACGAGTTTGAGAAGAAGTACGGCTACCGCATGACGGCCGAGGACTTCATCAACCAGGGAAAGCTGCATGTGACCCACATGCCCGGAAATAAGCGTAAGGCCGACTGGATGGAATTCATCAATGATTTCGTCATTTCCTTTGGAAAACAGCTGGTGGATATGGTTCATTCCTATGGGAAGAAGGCCTATGTATTCTATGACGACAGCTGGGTGGGAATCGAGCCCTACAACGGAAGGTTCCGGGAGTTCGGTTTTGACGGCCTGATCAAGTGCGTATTCTCCGGCTATGAGGCGAGGCTGTGCGCCGGCGTGAAGGTGGACACCCATGAGCTGCGCCTGCATCCTTATCTGTTCCCGGTGGGACTGGGCGGAGCGCCTACCTTCATGGAGGGCGGAGACCCCACGCTGGAAGCGAAGAAATACTGGAACAGCGTGCGCCGCGCGCTGCTGCGTGAGCCCGTACAGAGAATCGGACTGGGCGGCTACCTCCATCTGGTTCAGGATTTCCCGGATTTCTGCGACTATATCGAGCAGGTCGCGGACGAGTTCCGCACCATTCTGGGATTCCATGGAGAAGGAGCTCCCTACAGCATCCGCACGAAGGTGGCAGTGCTGCATTACTGGGGAAAGCTGCGTTCCTGGACCCTGTCCGGACATTTCCATGAAACCGATAGGAACGACCTGATCCATATCAACGAGGCCCTGTCCGGACTGCCGGTGGACGTGCGCTTCATCAGCTTTGAGGATGTGAAGAACGGCGCGCTTGCCGATGTGGACGTGGTGATCAACGCGGGCTTCGCGGGCAGCGCCTGGAGCGGCGGCGATGTCTGGAAGGATGCGGAAGTGGTAGAAAAGCTCACCCGCTTCGTCTATGAGGGAGGCACTTTCATCGGCGTGAACGAGCCCTCCGCCGTGGAAGGCTACGATACCTTCTTCCGCCTTGCCAATGTGCTCGGCGTGGATGAGGATACGGGAGCGAAGCTCTGCCACGGAAAATGGACCTTTGACGTGGAGCGGGATGAAAAGATCATGCCGGAAGGAAGCTTCGTGAAAAAGACCGGAGACTACAGGAAGGGCGTGCCTTATCTGACCGACGGAAAGGCAAAGGTGCTCGCCGCGGACGGAACCGTACCCACCCTTACCGTGAACCGCTTTGGAAAGGGTTACGGCATTTATCTGGCTTCCTTTGAAAAGGCCATCGAAAACACCAGAATGCTGCTGAACCTGATCCGCATGGCAGGAGGAGAACTGGAGAACGAGCTGTATCTGACCGACAACGTTTATACGGAGTGCGCTTACTATCCCGGAAGCGGTCAGCTGGTTGTGATCAACAACAGCGGCCAGCCGCAGACGACCGGCGTACAGACGAAGAACGGAAGAGTGGAGATTTCTCTGGAGCCCTACGCGACCAAAATGCTTGCGATAGAAAAATAGATCGGACGGACCCAAAGCGAGGGGGAAATCCTGCCTGCAGGATTTCCCCCTCGCACGATACAAAGGGAAAGCCGCTGCCGCAGCTCAGGCTGCCGCCGATTCTTTTCGGCCCAGGGAGATCCGGGAAAGATCTCCCGGCCTTTTCAGAAAGAGACGGTATACGATCAGGTAAGAAATCGTAGAGGTCAGAAAGCTGACCCCGTCCGCTACCGGCTCCGCATAGAACGCGCTGGCGGCTCCAAAGGCGAAGGGCAGCAGGCAGGTGGCGCCGAAATACAGGGCCTTGCGGAAAAGGGACAGGGAAAGGGAAAGTCTGGTCAGCCCCAGAGCGGTCAGGGAGTCCACAAAGGTATACTGGAAGCTTAAGGGGATGATCATCAGGGTGAAAGCCCGGATGCCCCAGACCGAAAGCTCGATATATTCCGGATCATTCGTAAAGATGCCGGCAAAGGCAGAAGGCAGGATGCGCGAGATCAGGAACATGACGGAGGTGAAGCCGATGCACAGCAGGAGCACACAAAGGATGATCCTGCGGATGCGCGCCTGGTTTCCGGCTCCGTAGTTGTAGCTGATCAGCGGCTGGGAGCCTCCCGTGATGCCGAGCATGGGGGAGGTGATCAGCAGCATGTAGCTCTGGACGATGGTGGCACAGGTGATCAGCGTGTCGCCGTAGCCCGGACCGCCGTGGTACTGCAGCACCGCGTTCATGGCGATGATGATGATGCTGTCCGTGGCCAGGATCAGGAAGGGGGAGAAGCCCAGCGCAAAGATCCGTCCGGCAAGGCGGCGTTCCGGCTTTTTCAGATGCAGCGGGATGTCCATGCCGCTGCTTTTCAGAACGCAGAGCACGAAAATACAGGAGGAAAGCTGGGCCAGCACGGTCGCCACAGCAGCTCCTGCGATATTCATATGGAACAGGAAAATGAAGACCGGATCCAGAATGATGTTGACGATGGCGCCGATCAGCGTGGTTACCATACCAAGCATGGGATGTCCCTGGGCGGTGATGAAATAATTCATCCCCATGGAGAGCAGGGCGAAAAATGTGCCGCAGGTGTAGATCGTCAGATAGGTATCCGCGTAGGGGAAGGAAGCCTCGCTGGCGCCGAACCAGCCGAGCAGCAGGTCCTTGGTCAGAAGGAATAGCACTGTCAGCACGGCGGACAGGAGGATGAGCAGGCTGAAGCAGTTCCCCAGGATGCGTTCCGCATCCTTCTTATCCCCCTGCCCCAGCCGCATGGAAAAGAGGATGGAACCGCCGATCCCCACCAGCGTGGCGAAGGAGGAAAGCAGCGTGATGATGGGAGCGCAGACCCCGGCTCCTGCCAGGGAAATGGCGCCGATTTCCGGAATGTTTCCCACATAAATCCTGTCTACGATGCTGTAGAGCACATTTACGAACTGGGCGAACATGAACGGGACGGATACCCGCAGCACCAGAGAAGGGACGCTGTCCTTTCCGAAATCATTCACATGTTTTGTCTTTTGTCCAAGCATTTTGATCCCCATTCCGAGGCGTCAGCGGATCCCGTTCGCGCGACGCATCTGTTTGTCTTTTTTGGAAGCGGGCACTGCTTCATCCGTTTTCACAGAGACCTGAAGAAAAAGGGCAGGCCCGCAGGCCAGACTATCGTACTCCCACTTCTTCCAAAAATCAACAGGTATTTTTCTTGTATTTCCCGCTCACCTCTAGTAAAATAGGAAGGTGACAGTGATTGTAAACCATTTTGACAAAATAGGGTAACAAATAGGATGAAGATCGTAAAAGCGTCAGACCTCACCTACGATTATGTGAGGCATGATGAGGAAGGAAATGAAGCCGGCTCCATCCGGGCGGTGGACGGCGTGAGCCTGGAGGTGGAACAGGGCGAGTTCATCGCTGTTCTGGGCCACAACGGTTCCGGAAAGAGCACGCTGGCAAAGCATATCAACGCCCTTCTGTGCCCCACGTCAGGGACCATATGGGTGGACGGGATGGATACCAAAGAGGAAGAGCATGTCTGGGATATTCGGCAGAGTGCGGGTATGGTGTTCCAGAACCCGGACAACCAGATCATCGGCCAGGTCGTGGAGGAGGATGTGGGTTTCGGACCGGAGAACATGGGCGTGCCGACAAAGGAGATCTGGGAGCGGGTGGAGGAGAGCCTGAAGGCGGTGGGCATGTATGAATACCGCAAATTTTCACCCAATAAGCTGTCCGGCGGACAGAAGCAGCGGGTCTCCATCGCCGGCGTGCTCGCCATGCATCCGAAATGTATCGTGCTGGATGAGCCTACAGCCATGCTGGATCCCAGCGGCCGCAGGGAGGTCATCCGCGCTGCGATGGCGTTGAACCAGGTGGAGAATGTGACGGTCATCCTGATCACCCATTACATGGAGGAGGTGATCCATGCGGACCGGATCTTCGTAATGGATGAAGGCAGGGTGGTTCTTTCCGGAACGCCGCAGGAGGTTTTTTCTCAGGTGGAACGGCTGAAGGAGCTGCGGCTTGATGTGCCGCAGGTCACGCTGCTTGCCTGGGAGCTGAAGCAGAAGGGCTTCCCTCTGCCGGACGGGATTCTCACCGCACAGGATCTGAAGGAAGAGCTGCTGCGTCTGAAGAAAGCGGGCTGGAGACTGGACAGAAAGGACGGAGCGGAATGGCGATCAGACTGGAACATGTAAGTCATATATACGGGGCGGATACGAATCTGAGCGTGGCCGCTTTAAAGGATGTCTGTCTGACCATCGGGGACGGGGAATTCATCGGACTCATCGGCCACACCGGGTCCGGGAAGTCCACGCTGGTACAGCACCTGAACGGTCTGCTGAAGGCGACAGAGGGAACGATCTGCTATAATGGAAGCAGCATCTATGAAAAGGGCTACGATCTGAAAGCGCTGAGAAGCAAAGTCGGTCTGGTCTTCCAGTACCCGGAGCATCAGCTTTTTGAGATCGACGTGTTTACGGATGTGTGCTTCGGTCCGAAGAATCTGGGCCTTTCCGCAGAAGAGACGGAAAAGAGGGCCAGACGGGCTCTGGAGCTGGTTGGCATCGGTGAAGAGTACTACAGGCAGTCGCCCTTTGACCTGTCCGGCGGACAGAAAAGAAGGGTAGCCATCGCCGGCGTGCTCGCCATGGAACCGGAAGTGCTGATCCTGGATGAGCCAACGGCCGGTCTGGATCCGAGAGGCCGGGACGAGATCCTGGGAGAGATCGCCGCTCTCCGGAAAAAGACGGGAATGACTGTGATCCTGGTTTCCCACAGCATGGAGGACGTGGCCAATTATGTGAGCCGCATCATCGTGATGAACCGGGGAAGCGTGATGCTGGACGGAGAGCCTGCGCAGGTTTTTTCCCATGTAAAGGAGCTGGAGGCGGTGGGACTTGCCGCGCCTCAGGTCACCTATATCATGCATACCCTGAAGGAAGCGGGACTGGTGGAACAGGCTGATGCCACTACCCTGAAGGAAGCGGTGGATGCGCTGTGCGCAGCCTTCGGGAAGGACGGCTGCGGGAACCGGGAGGAGAGATGCTGAGAGACATTACCTTAGGACAATATTATCAGACGGAATCGGTGATCCACAGACTGGACCCCAGGGTGAAGCTGATCGCCACCATCGTGTTCATTCTTTCTCTATTTGTGGTGGACAGCTTTCCGGGCTATCTGATCGCAGGCCTGTTTCTGGCATTTGCGATCCGGCTGTCCCGGGTGCCCTTCAAATTCATGGTAAAGGGCATGAAGGCGATCCTGTTCCTTCTTATTTTCACCGTGATCTTTAATCTTTTTCTCACGCCGGGACAGCCCCTGGTCTCGTTCTGGCGGCTGACCATCACAAAGGAAGGTCTGGAAACGGCGGTAAAGATGGCGATCCGTCTTTCCTTTTTGATCATCGGTTCCTCGGTCATGACCCTGACGACCACACCGAACAACCTGACAGACGGCATGGAAAGCCTGATGAAGCCGCTGCGCAGGCTGCACGTTCCGGTGCATGAGATCGCCATGATGATGTCCATCGCCCTGCGTTTCATTCCCATCCTGCTGGAGGAAACGGATAAGATCATGAAGGCACAGATGGCGAGAGGAGCGGATTTTGACAGCGGAAACCTGATCCGGAAGGCAAAAAGCCTGGTCCCCCTTCTGGTGCCCCTGTTCATCTCGGCGTTCCGCAGAGCCAATGATCTGGCCATGGCGATGGAAGCCCGCTGCTACCGGGGCGGGGAAGGAAGAACGAAGATGAAACCGCTCATCTATCATCAAAGGGACCGGATCGCCTTCGTCGTGCTGCTCCTTTATCTGGGCATCGCAGTGGCGGTGGGGAGGATCCTGTTTTAAGGAGGACAAAACGGCCGGTCTGTCGGGGCCGCTGTTTCGGATACCGATTTTTCCGGAAAGGATTTTTTCATGAGACGGATCATGCTCACGGTGGCCTATGACGGCACCGGTTATCACGGCTGGCAGAGGCAGCCGGACAAAAACAGCATTGAGGATGTGCTGGATGAGTGCCTGACAAAGCTGCTGAAGGAGCCGGTGCGGGTGATCGGCGCGAGCCGGACGGATGCGGGTGTTCATGCGCTGGGAAACGTGGCTGTTTTTGACACGCAGGCCCGCATGGAGGCGGAAAAGTTTTCCTATGCCCTAAACCAGCGGCTGCCGGAGGACATCCGCATCCGTGCCTCCCGGGAGGTCCCGGCGGACTTTCATCCGAGAAAGACCGACAGCGTAAAGACCTATGAATACCATATCCTCAATGAAGCCTTCCCCAATCCGGTGGAGAGGCTTTACCGTTATTTCTGCTATGTTCCGCTGGACGAGCGTCTGATGCAGCACGCAGCGGCTCTTCTGGAAGGGGAGCACGATTTTCAGAGCTTCTGCAGTGCGGGCGCACAAGTGGAGAGCACGGTGCGCACCATCTATGAGTGCAGCGTGCGGCGGGACGGAACGAGGCTTAGCATCCGGGTCAGAGGAAACGGCTTCCTTTATAATATGGTGCGCATCATTGCCGGGACCCTGATGGAGGTCGGCCGGGGAAAGTACCCTCCGGACAGAGTGAGGGAGATCCTGGCGGCAAAAGACCGGCGGATGGCGGGACCGACGGCTCCGGCGAAAGGGCTGATCCTGGTGTCCTATGCCTTTCCGGCGCTGGCGGAGCCGGAGACTTCCGGATGAGCCCGAACGGTAACCGGAGACGGAAATTTCATGAAAAAAGTGGTTGACACATACGGGCGCACAGCCTATAATATTTCAGTGCGACAATGTAGGTAAATGCCTTACCAAAGCCCCGGAAAGGCATTTTGACATAATCAGGCGGAGACTCACTTCCCAGGGCCTTCGTAAAGAAACTGTGTTTCAGAAACGTTCGATTCAATGGAGGTACGCAATGAAAACATTTATGGCTAATCCGGCTAAGATTGATAGAAAATGGTACGTTGTGGATGCGGAAGGCCAGACTCTCGGCCGTCTTGCATCTGAGGTTGCGAAGGTGCTCAGAGGAAAGAACAAACCGGAATTCACCCCTCATGTGGACACCGGAGACTATGTGATCGTGATCAACGCCGAAAAGGTACAGGTTACCGGCAAGAAGATGGACCAGAAGGTTTATCATCATCATTCCGACTATGTTGGCGGCATGAAGGAAGTTACTCTGAAGGAGAAGATGGCGAAGAAGCCTGAGCAGGTGATCGAGCTTGCAGTAAAGGGCATGCTTCCGAAGGGACCTCTTGGAAGACAGATGTATACCAAGCTTCATGTATATGCAGGAAGCGAGCATAAGCATCAGGCACAGAAGCCCGAAGTGCTTACATTCTAATCCAGGGATTCTGACAAGAAGGAAGCAGGAAGCTGCTGTTCCTGCCGCATTGGCTGCCGCCTGTGGCGGCGATAAAAGGAGGAAATAGGAAAATGGCTAACGCAGCAAGATATTATGGAACCGGAAGAAGAAAGAAATCTATTGCAAGAGTATATCTTACCCCCGGAAATGGAACCATTACTGTAAATAAGAGATCTATCGACGAGTATTTCGGACTTGAGACCCTGAAGGTGATCGTTCGTCAGCCTCTCGTTGCTACCGATACCGACGGCAAGTTCGATATTCTGGTAAACGTAAAGGGCGGCGGCTACACCGGACAGGCAGGAGCCATCAGACACGGTGTTGCAAGAGCTCTGCTCGAGGCAGATCCGGAGTTCAGAGCAGTCCTGAAGAAGGCCGGCTATCTGACCCGCGACCCTCGTATGAAAGAAAGAAAGAAATACGGCCTCAAGGCAGCCCGTCGCGCTCCGCAGTTCAGCAAGCGATAATTTTAGTTCAAAACAGCTCAAAAACCCCGAAACCATGCGGTTTTCGGGGTTTTTCCTTTTCAGATTGTTTGCCCTGTTTTGGCATAGTC
>DWWH01000079.1 GCA_019119815.1 Candidatus Eisenbergiella intestinipullorum
GAACGGCCTGAAAAAAGTTTCCCTCATTTCTTCTCGTAAGGGAAAAAATGAGGGAAAAGGGCCAAACCGAGGTGACGAAAACGCTGGAAACACCAGTGTTTTCAAGGGGTATAGAAATTTTAACTGAGAAACTAAAATTTCTGAGCGGCCGTCAGGGGATATACCGAATAACCTTTTCTTTTTCGCATCATTTTATGATACCTCCAATAAACTCATCCATCGCTTTTTCATAGGCGTCCCTATCCTTATAGTAGCTCTCCGCATGGGCCGCCCCCTCTACGATCAGCTTCTTCTTTTCCGCCGCATAGTTATCATAAATCTGATCGCACATCCGGCAGGGCACGAAGGTATCGGCCGATCCGTGGATCAGAAGTGCCGGAACCTTCGCCTTCTTTACTTCCCTGGCCGCATTGCATTCATCCAGCCCGTAGCCCGCTTTTTTCCGGTTCACATGATCAGAGATCTGGATCATGGGAAACGCGGGAAGATGATACATGGAATGCAGCACATGGCTGAAAACCTCCTTCGGAGAGGTAAAGGCACAGTCCGAGATCACGCCCTTCACCTGCGGCGGAAGCGTAAGCCCTGTGGTCATCAGCACGGTAGCCGCTCCCATGGAAATACCGTGCAGAAGGATCTGAACCTGTCCTGTGCAGCGCGCGGTCAGCCAGTTGATCCACTGCAGCGCATCCTTCCTGTCCAGGCAGCCGAAGCCCACATACTCGCCCTGGCTCTTCCCGTGAGCCCGTTCGTCCACGATGAGCATGGAAAAGCCGTTCCTGATATAATAATCTGACAGTCCCACATAATCGTTCATTCCGCAGCTGGCATAGCCGTGAAAGCAGATAACCGCCTTCGTGATCTCCTTTTCCTGTTCCTTTGCCGGAAACCAGGTGGCATGAAGCCGCAGACCGTCGAAGGATTCCACATAAACCTCTTCATGCCGTCTGGAGCACAGCCGTTCCCTTCTTTCCTCAATGATCGGAAAATACTGCTGCCAGTCCGTTCCCGCCATCTTAATGGTCCGCTCTACGCTGACCTTGTTTCTCTTCATCGTTCTGCGGTAAAAATAGAAACTGCCTCCTGCCTCCGCTGCGGTCAGGATACCTAAGAGCGCCGCCGCTCCCATCCATCTTTTCTTCATTTCCGTCTCCATTTCCTGAAAATGCGCACCAGCCACAGGCCGCGGTCAGGATATGCTCCCATCCCCGGTCCCGGCAGGTTTCGAAGCATGCGCCCCTGCCGGATCACTTTGCCAGAATATCTTTCAGCTTCAGCGCCTTTTCGATATTCCCCTCCACCTTCAGCTTCTGAAGAGTGACCGCCAGGATCGGATCCAGCTTCCCGTCCGCGATCTTTCTCAGCGTCTCCGCCTTGCAGGTGAACACCGCGTCCCGGTCAAAATATTCATAGGGTTCTGCGAACAGCTTCCCGTCCTTAACCTCTATATAGAAGATGCCTTCCCCCTCTCCCACGATATTGAACTGAAAGGCCAGATGCTCTCCGATCCCCGATACATCCGTTCCCATCAGTCTGGTCTTCACCTCAGAAAAAAAGTCCGCGTATGTCATTGCCTCTCTCCTTTCGCCGCTGCAGGCAGCACTTCTTAACTTCTTATTTTCGACCGACGGTCGATTTTCTTTTCTTTAACGATACCATCTTTTCGACCAACGGTCAATTATATGGGATGTCAAATTTCCGGTCCGTTTCTTCCCTTTTTCTGTGGCTTTTTCCCGTTGCTCTTTTCCTGCGGACTGTGCTATAGTAAGGGATAACTACCGTAAATCCCCGGAAGACGGGGCCTGAGAAAGGAGTGCATATGACTAATCAAACCAAATGCGAACAAATTCTGGATGCGCTCCAGAAGCTTATGGAAAGAAAGAACATCCAGAGCATCTCGGTCAGCGAGATCGCGCAGACCGCAGGAATGGGAAAAGGAAGCATTTACTACTATTTTCCCTCCAAAGATGCTATTCTGGATGCTCTGATCGAAAGGAATTATGAGAAGCCGCTGGAAACGGCAAAGACGCTGGCCGGGCAGACGGAGATCTCTCCCTTCACCCGCATGGCAATGATCTTTCAGGCGTGCAGGAGCTCCTCCTCGGAATTCCTGCGGCAGGAGGAACCGGTTTCCCTCACCAGCGCGCAGGAGCACGCCTTCATTCATCAGAAGTATATGGCTCACCTGATCAGCGAGCTCACGCCCGTGCTGACGGACATCATCCGGCAGGGCATTGAAAACGGAGAGATCCATTTCGACCGGCCGGCCGCTCTCGCAGAGATCGTGCTGATCGTTCTCACCGTAAAGCTGGATAATACGCTGGTGCCCTCCACCAGAGAAGGCATTGAAGAGATCATGCGCGGCCTGGTCTCCCTTCTGGAGAAGGGAACGGAAAATCCGTCTGGATCCCTGAATTTTCTCACAGCTTCTCGCTGAAGATATTCTTATACCCTTCTCCGTAGATCTCGGTGGCGCTGGAGATGATCATGAAGGCCAGCGGATCCTCCTGCTTCACGATCTCCTCCGCCTTCGGCGCCACCGTATTGCGCATGACGCAGAGGATCACGTCCTTGGGGCTGTTGCTGTAGGCGCCCTTTCCCCGCAGGAAGGTGACGCCCGCTTCCAGCTCATCCATGATGCGCTGCGCGATCGTCTCCGCATGATCGCTGATGATATAGACCAGCTTTGCTTCATCAAAGCCGTAAAGGACCGCGTCAAACACGATGCTGGTCACCACCACGGCCAGCATGGCATACAGAATGGTATCGATGTCGTCAAAGACAAGCAGCGACGCCGTCACGATCAGCACGTCCAGAAGGAAAAACAGTCTGCCGGTCTTCAGGTGGCGGTATTTCTGCCGCAGGAATTTGACGATGATGTCCGTTCCTCCCGTAGTGGCTCCGGCGCGGAAAATGAGCGCCAGTCCGGCCGCCAGGACCGCTCCTCCGGCGAGGGAGGCGAGCAGGGGATCTGCGGTCAGCGCGCCGAACCGGGCAAAAATATTGGTAAAGACAGAGCTGAAAAAGGTGGCATAAAGGGTGGAAATCAGAAAACGGAAGCCAAATTTCCACAGGCCCGCCGCAAGGATCGGAATGTTGATCAGAAGGATGCCCGTTCCGGTGGAAAGGCCGGTCAGACGGTTCAGGATCATGGCGATGCCGGTCACGCCGCCCGGCGCCAGATTATTGGGATCCAAAAACAGGCTGACGCCGATGCCGTAGAGCACCGTCCCCATCGTAATGAGAAGGTAATCCATCGCCCGCTTTCCGATTGTTTTCTTTTCTGCCATTTTCCCTCTCCTCTTTCTCTTCTTTCTTCTTTTTTCTGACGGGACAGTCCCCGTCTTCCTTTTTGCTCCCGCCGGCGGCTGTCACATGATCGTGCGCACCAGCTTCGGCTTGTAGCCCTCCTTTTCCAGGGCGGAAAGGATCTGCTCCTTATGCTCGGTCCCGAAGGCCTCCAGTGTGATGCGAAGCTCAACGGCGGCGCTTCTGTTGATGGAAACGAACTGGTTGTGTTCCAGCTTGATCACATTTCCGTTTTCCTGTGCGATCACGCTCGCCACCCGGGACAGCTCGCCCGGCTTGTCCGGAAGCAGGACGGAAACGGTAAAGATCCGGTCACGGAAAATCAGACCGTGCTGCACCACGGAAGACATGGTGATCACATCCATGTTTCCGCCGCTTAAGATGGAGACCACTTTTTTGCCCTTCACGTTCAGATGCTTCAAAGCTGCCACCGTCAGCAGGCCGGAATTTTCCACCACCATCTTGTGGTTCTCCACCATGTCCAGAAAGGCCGTCACCAGCTCCTCATCCTTCACGGTGATGATCTCGTCAATATTCTTCTGGATATAAGGGAAAATGACGGTTCCGGGCGTTTTTACCGCGGTACCGTCCGCAATGGTGTTGACCGAATCCAGCGTGACCACCTTTCCCGCCTTGAGGGATTCCTCCATGCAGTTGGCGCCTGCGGGCTCCACGCCGATCACATGGATCTTGGGGTTTAAAAGCTTGGCCAGGGTGGAAACGCCCGTGGCAAGGCCGCCGCCGCCGATGGGGACCAGCACATAGTCCACCAGAGGAAGCTCCTTGAAGATCTCCATCATGATGGTTCCCTGTCCGGTGGCCACTGCCGGATCGTCAAAGGGATGGATAAAGGTATAGCCCTTTTCCTGGGCGAGCTCCAGCGCCTTCGCGCAGGCCTCGTCATATACATCGCCCCAGAGCACCACCTCGGCGCCGTAGCCCTTGGTGCGGTTCACCTTTATGAGCGGCGTGGTGGTGGGCATGACGATCACCGCCTTACAGCCGTACGCTCTTGCCGCATAGGCCACGCCCTGCGCATGGTTTCCGGCGGAGGCCGTGATCAGTCCCCTGCTCTTTTCCTCTTCGGTCAGCGTGCTGATCTTATAGTAAGCGCCGCGTAGCTTGTAAGCGCCGGTAAGCTGCATGTTTTCCGGTTTGAAATAAACCCGGTTTCCCGACTGTGCGCTGAAATATTCGCTGTAGACCAGCTTGGTTTCCTGGGTAACCTTTTTTACCGTCTCGGAGGCTTCTTCAAATTTCTCCAGCGTGAGCATCTTTTCATCTTCCATCTTCCGTCACCTTTCCTTCCTCAGTCTTTTACGTCAAACAGCGCGTTCACGAACTGGTCCGGGTCAAACTTTTGCAGATCCTCCATGTCCTCTCCCACGCCGATATATTTCACCGGAACGTTCAGCTCCGACTGGATGGCGACTGCAATGCCGCCCTTGGCCGTTCCATCCATCTTTGTCAGGATAATGCCTGTCAGATCGGCCACCTGTCCGAATTCCCTTGCCTGCTGCAGCGCGTTCTGTCCTGTCGTACCGTCCAGGACCACCAGATTTTCCCGATGAGCATCCGGGAATTCCCGGTCGATGATGCGGTTCATCTTTTTCAGCTCTTCCATCAGGTTTTTCTTATTGTGCAGGCGTCCTGCCGTATCACAGATGAGAACGTCCACATGTCTGGCCTTTGCCGCGCTGACCGCATCAAACAGGACGCTGGCCGGATCGGATCCTTCCGCTCCGCCGATCATGTCCACCCCCGCCCGGCTGGCCCAGCCCGCAAGCTGCTCTCCGGCCGCCGCCCGGAAGGTATCCGCTGCGGCGATGAGCACCTTCCGGCCTTCCTCCTTCAGCATGCCGGCAAGCTTTCCCACAGAGGTGGTCTTTCCCACCCCGTTCACGCCGATCACCAGGATGACCGACTGCTTCTTTTCAAATTCATAGGCGGTCTCTCCCACCTGCATCTGTTCCCTGATGCTGTCGATCAGAAGCTGCCTGCAGTCGGCAGGCTCCTTGATATGCCGCTCCTTCACCTGCTTTTTCAGGCGCTCCAGAATATCCGAAGTGGCGTTCACGCCGATGTCGCCCATGATCAGGGTCTCCTCCAGCTCCTCATAAAATTCGTCGTCAATGGCAGAAAAACCGCTGAACACGGAATCGATCCCGTTCACGATGTTGTTTCTCGTCTTGTTCAGGCCTTCCTTCAGCCTGGCAAAAAAGCCTTTCTTTCCTTCACCCATACGTTCTCCCTTCGCGGGCCGCCCTTCTCGCCGTCCGGCGCTTTGCATCCGGCCCTGTCAGACCCTCAGTTTGTCAGTTCCTTATCGATCAGGCTCACGCTCACCAGCGTGGACACGCCCTTCTCCTGCATGGTGATCCCGTACAGCCGGTCCGCCTTTTCCATCGTTCCCCTTCTGTGGGTGATGACGATGAACTGGGTATGCTTCGTAAGCTTATGCAGATAGCCTGCAAACCGGCCCACGTTGCTGTCATCCAGCGCAGCCTCGATCTCGTCCAGCAGACAGAACGGGGAGGGTTTGAGGTTCTGGATGGCAAACAGCAGAGCGATGGCCGTCAGCGCCTTTTCTCCACCGGAAAGCTGCATCATATTCTGCAGCTTCTTGCCCGGCGGCTGGGCGATAATGCGGACGCCCGCTTCCAGAATATCCTCATCCTCCAGAAGCTCCAGCGTTCCCTTGCCGCCGCCGAACAGCTCCCGGAACACCTTGTCAAACTCGGCTGCGATCTGCGCGAATTTTTCCCTGAACTGCCTGCGCATGGCCTCGTCCAGCTGGAGGATGACGCCCCGAAGGGTTTCCTCCGCCTGCACCAGGTCATCATGCTGTCCCTTCAGGAAGGTATAGCGCTCCATCAGATTTTTGTAATCCTCGATGGCGTTCACATTCACGTCACCCAGTCTGCGGATCTCCTCTTTTAAGGAAGCGATCTGCCTCTTCATCGCCCCCAGATCCTGCAGGGCCTCGTCCCGCAGAGCGCCGGCGCTTCCGAGAGTCAGCTCGTATTCGTCCCACATATAATTGATCTGGCTTTCGATGGCCTCCTCCGTTTTCTCCCGCTGGGCATTCAGGCGGTAAACCTCCTTATCCAGGCCGGACAGCGTTTCCGACAGGCTTTCCCGGTCCGCAAAGAACCGCTTCTGCCTTGCGGAAAGCGCTTCTCTTTTTTCCAGATCTGCCTGCAGCTTCATCTGTCCTTCGCTTCCGGCGATCCCGGAGGCGGACAGGCTCCGGGTCAGTTCTGCGACCTGCCGCTCCTTTTCCCGCATCAGTCGTCCGTTCTCCTCGATCCCTGCAAGGACCTCCTGCTTCTCCTGCTCAAAACGGGAAAGCTCTCCGCAGACGCGGTCCAGATTTTCCTGTGCAAACCCCTGGGCCTGACGGATCTTTTCCGCCTCCATCTCGACAGCGGACACCTTTGCCGCCTGTTTGCTCTGCTCCGAGCGGACCTTCTCCAGCTCTTCTCTGGCAGAAGCGATCCGGGCCTCCAGATCCTTCTCCCGCTGTTCGGAGGCGGCAAGCTCCTGCTCCGCCTGCTTCCTGTCCTCATGCAGGCCGGACAGCCGGAGTGTGATCTCCTCCTGCTCCTGTTTCAGACTGTCATAGCCTGCCAGGGTCTGCTCCTTTTTCTCCCTCGCCGCAGCCACGTTCATGCGGGCCGTATTCTGACGCAGGAAGGCCTGCTGCAGCTCCTCCTTCGTCTGATCCAGCTTCACCCGGAGTCCGGCCCTCGTCTGCCGGATCTTTTCCGTCTCCTCCAGAAGAGCATCCACCTGTATGAGCGTCTTTCGTACCTTCTCCTGAAGCTGTTCGATCTCCCTGCGGCGTCCCAGGAGGTTGCTGCTGTTTTTGAACGCACCGCCGCTGATGGCTCCGCCCGGAGAAAAGAGCTCTCCCTCCAGCGTGACCATGCGCAGGCTGTAGCCGGCTTTTCTGGCAAGACGCACCGCGTTGTCCACGTGGTCAACGACCAGGATCCTGCCGAGCAGAGAGGCTGCTACATCCCGGTATCTTTCTTCCGTATGCACCAGACTGTCCGCAAGACCGATGACGCCGGGCTCCGAAAGGAACTGCCGGAAGCGGAATTCCTGACGGCTCTTGATGCTGGTCAGAGGAAGGAAGGTGGCCCGTCCGCCCTTTACCGCCTTCAGGAAGGCGATCATCTCCTTCGCCGTCTCCTCGTTGTCCGTCACGATGTTCTGGATGCTCCCTCCCAGCGCCGTCTCGATGGCTGTCTCATACTTTTTCTCCACCTTCAGCAGGTCCGCTACCACGCCCAGGATGCCGGGATGCTTCTCCTTCTGCTCCATGACCCGCTTCACGCTCCCGCCGTAGCCTTCATAGCGCTCCGTCAGGTTGACCAGAGCGTCCAGGCGGGATTTTTCCTGGTGATAGACCACCTGGGTATCCCGCACCGCCTGGTCCTTCTTGGCCAGTTCGTCCCGGATTCCGCCAAGCTGCTCCTCCAGCGCGCTGATGGAACCGTTCAGGACGGAGATCTCTCCGTTGATCCGGTCGAATTCCTCTTCCAGCTCATGAATGCCCGTCTCCTGCTCCTCTTCCTCTGACCGGGCGCGCAGCAGGCGGGAGTTCAGTTCCGCTCTTCGGATCTGCACCTGTTCCAGCATGGTGTCGAAGCGCCCCAGACGGGTCTTGATGGCGGCGCGCTCGTTCAGCTCTTCGATGATCCGGTTTCTCCCGCCGTCGATCAGACTGCCCGTTTCCTCTGCCTTCGCCTCGATGGCGGAAAGCAGGGCTGCGGCCTGACCGCGCTTCTCTTCCGTCTCCGCAAGGCTCCGGTCCGTTTCCGCCTTGCCCGCCGTCAGCTTTTCCTTCGTCTTCGCCCGCTCTTCGATCTCCTTGTCCAGCGTTTCCTTCCGGCTCTCCAGATGGCGGCCGTTCGCAAGGGCCGAATTGATCTGCTCCTTCAGAACGTTGATCTCGCCCTCCAGACGGCTTTTCAGCATGGCGGCGTCCGAAAGCTCTGTCCGGGTCTGCTCGATGCTCTCATCCAGCTCATCGATCCGGGTCTGAACGCTTTCATATTCCGCTTTGATCCGGCCGTATTGTTCCGTGGCCTCCGAAAGCTCCCTGGAAGCATTCTCATGCTTTTGGTTCAGCTCGGAAAGCTGGCCGGAAAGCCTGGCGTTCTCCAGCAGGAAAACGTTCACGTCAAGCCGCTTCTGGCTCTCCTTTTTCTGCAGATACACCTTAGCCTTTTCCGCCTGCCTTTCCAGCGGGCCGGTCTGCTTTTCCAGCTCGGAAAGGATGTCCCTGACACGCAGCAGGTTCTGCTTTTCATCCTCCAGCTTCTTCTGTGCCGCAGCCTTCCTGCGCTTGAACTTCACAATGCCCGCGGCCTCGTCGAACAGCTCTCTCCTCTCCTCCGGCTTTCCGGACAGGATGCGGTCGATCTGCCCCTGCCCGATGATGGAGTAGCCCTCCTTGCCGATGCCGGTGTCATAGAACAGCTCGTTCACATCCTTCAGCCTGCAGGGCGTGCCGTTCATCAGGTATTCGCTCTCGCCGGAGCGGTAGATCCTTCTCGCCACCGTGACCTCGTCATAGTCCACCGCAAGCTGATGATCCGCATTGTCCAGGGTGATCGCCACATAGGCATAGCTCATGGGCTTTCTCACCTCGGTGCCGGAAAAGATCACGTCCTGCATGGACGCGCCCCGAAGCTGCTTCACCCGCTGCTCGCCCAGCACCCAGCGTACCGCATCGGCCACATTGCTCTTTCCGCTTCCGTTGGGCCCCACGATTCCCGTGATCCCATTATGAAATTCAAAGGTGATCTTATTGGCAAAGGATTTGAATCCGTGAACCTCGATGCTCTTTAAATACATGCTTTACGTCCTGTCTTTTTCATTCTTCCGGCGAAGGCTGAGGATGACCTGATAGGCTGCCTGCTGCTCCGCCGCTTTCTTGCTGTGCCCCTTTCCGCTCCCGGCCGTCTTCCCGTTCAGCCTGGCCTCCACAAGGAACTGCTTGTCATGCTCCGGCCCTTCCTCTCCCACCAGCGCGTAGGAAAGCTCCATGTCGGGCATGGTCTGGATCATCTCCTGCAGCACCGATTTGCTGTCATAAAAGAGGATCTTATTTTCCAGATCGGAAAGCACGAAGCGATGGATGAAACGGCTGGCCGTCTGAAATCCGCCGTCCAGATACAGGGCGCCGATCACAGCCTCCATCACGTCCGATACGATGGAATCCCGTTTTCTTCCCCCTGTTCCTTCCTCTCCCTTTCCCAGCAGGATATAGCGATCCAGCTCCAGATCTCTGGCACAGCAGGCGAGCGCCGGCTCACAGACCATGGAAGCGCGCAGCCTGGTCAGCCGCCCCTCCGGCATATCCGGATTTTCATGGAACAGAAAATCGCTGGAGACAAGCTCCAGCACCGCATCCCCCAGAAATTCCAGCCGCTCATAGCTCCCAAGCCGGTTGATCCTCTGTTCGTTGGCAAAAGAGCTGTGGGTGAGCGCCTGCTTCAGCAGTTTCTTATCCTGAAAAAAATAGCCGATCTTTTTTTCCAGTTCTTCCAGATTAAACACCTTTTCCTATCCTTTCCCGGGCCATCCGGCTTATCACACAGAAAAACCCGCCGGGACGTCTGCCGCTGTCTGCCGCTCCCTCCCGCCGCGGGCTTCCTTCAAACCTGCTGCCTGCCGTTTCCCGTACTGTCCCTGATCAGCCGGACGGCCTCTCCCACCGTCGTGATCTTCTCCGCATCCTCCTGGGAGATTTCGATGGAAAATTCCTCTTCGATCCCCATCACGATCTGATAAAGATCCAGGGAATCCGCACACAGATCATCCACAAAGGTGGTCTCCTCCGTGATCTCCCTGGTGTCCACGCACAGGACCTCCGCGATGATCTTCCTCAGCTTGTCAAGCTCCATATCCTTCGTCCTTCCTTAACCGGCGGACCCCGAAATCGCTTCCCGGATCTTGCCGTTAATATCCTGCTCGCGGAATGTCAGGCACTGCAGGATCGTATTCCTGATCTCAACGGCCTTCGAGCTTCCATGGGTCTTGACCACAAGGCCCTTTAAGCCCAGAAGCGGCGCTCCGCCGTACTGCTCCAGATCAAAGGCCTTCAGCGTCTCCTTCAGGGCGGGCTTGACCAGAAGCGCCCCGATCTTGCTTCTCGTGCTCGTCATCATTCCGGCCTTCACCATTTTGATCAGCGTGCCGCCCACGCCCTCATACAGCTTCAGGATCACGTTTCCCACAAAGGCCTCGCAGACGATCACGTCCGCCGCGCCGGAGGGAATGTCTCTCGCCTCCACGCTGCCGATGAAGTTGATGTCCGGACAGGCCTTCAGCAGAGGAAAGGTTTCCTTCACCAGCGCATTGCCCTTTTCTTCCTCAGCGCCGTTGTTGACGATGCCGACTCTCGGATTTTTGATGCCGACCACATGCTCCATATAAATGGAGCCCATCCGGGCAAACTGCACCAGATTGGAGGGCTTCGCGTCCACGTTTGCTCCGCAGTCCACCAGAAGGGAGGCTCCCTTTTCCGTGGGAATCAGCGGTGCAAGAGGCGGCCGCTCCACGCCCTTCGCCCTTCCCACGATCACCTGTCCGCCGACCAGCACCGCTCCCGTGCTTCCTGCGGATACGAAAGCGTCGCATTTTCCTTCCCGGACCATATAGAGCCCCTTTACGATGGAGGAATCCTTCTTTCCCTTAATCGCGGCTACCGGAGGCTCTGCCATGGCGATCACCTCCGTGGCGTTCACCACCTCCACCTGGTCCGCGGGATACTCGTACTTTGCGAGCTCCGCTTCCACCTGCTCTTTCTTTCCCACCAGGAAAACCTTGATCTTCTTTTCCGCCTGCACCGCTTCCACGGCGCCCTTTACGATCTCTCCCGGCGCATTGTCGCCGCCCATGGCGTCCACCGCCACCTTCACATATTCTGCCATTTTCGTCTGCTTTCCTCGATTTCTGCGGCCCGCATGCCGCTTTTTTCCGGTTCCGGCTTCCGGCACGCCCCAGGGCCTGTGACCGCGGCCGGAAGCATTTCCCCGCCCGTCACGCCGAAACGCTGCGCCAACGGAGGCCTGCGCTCGTACAAAAACGCCTGCGCGGACCGCGCAGGCGGTATAAATCTAATATACTAGACATGAAGGCAAAAGTCAAATATCGGGGTTCTTTTCTCCGGCACCCTTTTTCGTGCGCATGGTATACAGAACCGCTCCCGCCGCCACGGTGATGGGCACGGAGAGCACCACGCCGAAGCTGCCGGCCAGTCCCTGCATGATGGCGATGCCGATATTGTTGGAATTGATGATCTGCAGGTAGGGCAGGTCGTAGGCATAATCCAGAAGAAGCATGCTCAGGCTTCCGCCGGCGAAGGCCAGGATCAGGGTATTGCTGTCCGTTCCCATCATGTCACGCCCCACGCGGATGCCCGCCTTCCAGAGCTCCTTTCGGTTCAGGGAGGCATTCTGAGCCAGGATCTCACTCATGGAGCTTCCGATGGACATGGCCACGTCCATCACCGCGCCCAGGCTGGAAATCAGGAGGCCGGCGAAAAGCAGGCTTCCCACCTGGATGCCCTGCACGGTCCACAGCGTCATCAGCGTCTCAATATCCGACACATTATACCCGGTGATTCCCGATGCGTAACTGAACAGCGTGGCGGAAATCCCCGCCGTCAGCACGCCGCCGATGGTCCCGATGGTGGCGACGAGCGTTTTTTTCGTAAAGCCGCCGATTAAGAGCATGGTCACAAGCGTCGTGATGATGCAGATGAACACCGCCGACCAGAACGGGGAAAAACCCCGGTATACCATGGGAAGATACCACAGAAGAATGGAAAAGAAGGTGAACACCAGGCCGATGCCGCCCTTCACCCCCTGCTTTCCTCCCACCAGGACCAGCACCGCAAGATAGAGGATGCCGAACAGGTAGATCACCCAGCCCCTGTCCTGGGAATAGACGCTGGCGACGGTGGTATCCCCCGCCACGCTCTGCATCACGATCACCCGCATGCCCGGCGTACAGGGCGCGCCGAACAGAAAGCCCGCGCTGCTGGTTACTGTAAGAAGCTCCCCCTTTTTCTCTCCAGTGAGAATCTTCACCTCCACCACCTGTTCTCCCACGCGGGTTCCGGTTTCCGTCCTATTATCCTGAAGGATCCGCGTCACCACGGCCTTTTCAAAGGTCTGTCCCTCTCTGGAAACCAGGGGCACGATCTCCACCCGGTTCAGCCACAGGGTAAACAGCAGCAGTCCTATCCCTGCCGCCGCAAGCAGAATCAGGCGGACGGCTGCCCTTCCGGAAAGCCGCCCGCCGAAATGAAATCTCTCCACGTTTACTTCGTCTTGATGATCGTAAAGGTATCGTCGATCTTCTCAGTCGTGCCGTCGTTCAGAATCTGATAGGTGTCAATCTGGAAACGGCTGTCCGTCATGGTGATGATGGAGTAGCTGGGAAGCCAGTTCTGGCTGCGGTTCGCAACGTAATCCTGCTGCGTGCCGATCAGCTCGTAATACTTGGAACCGGATGCGGAGTTTGCGGTCATGTACAGGATGCCCTGCGGGTCCACAACGGTGTTGCCCGCGGTATTCTCGATGGTATAGCATCTGTTGTCAGCCTGGAACGCCGCCAGAGCCGCCGCTCCCGCCTCATCCTCTTCTTCCGGAGCCAGCGGGATGCTCTCGCCGCTCGCTACGTTGTAGGCGTGATCCCAGTCATAATCGCTTCCGTCCTCGTTCAGGCGGAATTCATAGCCGGAATGTACCTGTCCGTCGCCGTACAGCATCTTCGTTCTGCTGTAGGTATGGTCATGTCCCTGCAGAACCACATCGATGTCATAGCTGTCAAAGACAGGCGTCAGCTGGGTTCTTAAGATCATGCCGTCCGTATCGGAGTGATCCAGTCCGGAGCCGTAAATATCCTGATGGATGGTTACAATTCTCCATTCCGCGGAAGGATCGGACGCCACCGCTTCCTTAATGGTTTCCGCATGCTCGGCCACGTTGTAGTTATTGGTGTTTAAAACGATGAACAGGCCGTCGCCGTAGGAGTAGTAATAATCTCCGCCCGCCTCTGTCATGCCGTTGTCGGTGGGATTGGGATTATAAAAATGATAGGCGTAGTCCGCGTTCAGGGAATCATGGTTTCCGATGGTGGTGGCAACCGGAACGGTCTTTAACGCCTTCGGGAACAGATAGGCCGCGTACTCCTCTTCCTTCGGCTTTCCGGTGTTGTTCACCTGATCGCCCGCAGAGATCACGAAGTTGATGTCGGGCGTCTGGGCAAAAGCGGTCTCCAGCGTGCGGTTCCAGGCAAAGCCGTCGTTTCTCGCGGCCGTATTCGCAGCTCCGGATTCCTCCTTCAGGGCTTCGCCGTTCTGCGGCTGTCCCTTGGATGCGCCGATCTGCGGATCGCCTACATACAGGATCTTCGTCTCGTCGGTTTCTCTCGCGTAGAACACCTCAGGCTCCGTCTCCACGCCGTTCTTCTCCACCGTATAATAATACGTGGTACCAGGGCGCAGGCCGGTCACCTTTACGCGGTTGAACTCATACTGCACGTTGTTCGTAAGAGACGGATCCACATCTCCGGCAACGCCGGTAAAGGTCTTCATGCTGTCTTCATCGGTCCCGAAATGGACCACCGGAGTGGACTCCCCGTCCTTCAGGCTGTACCACGCGAAATTGATCTCGCTCTCATCCTCGCCGGGAGCGATGGACACCTGCGTGTAATCGTTTGCCAGCGTTTCCCAGTTTGCCGTCCATGCCTGCCACGCCGGGCTCGCTCCCGTCACGGAACTGTCATTGTAATGCACCGTTGCCGCAATGGCGGAGATCCCGGCCGTCGCAACCAGGGCAAATGCCAATAATCCTGCTACCAGTTTCTTTTTCATTTCCATTAACCTCTTTTTCGTAAAATGACAGAGAAGTCTCCGGGCCCGGAAATTTTCTCCTTCTGCTTACGGAAAGGAGTATAACATCTGAATTTATGATATTTCAATACAGATGCAAATGTTTTTAAACACATTTTACAAAGCTGATACATTTCCGGCACTCTTTTTACAGCAGGATAACCATTCTCCCAGAAAAGGCCATCCTTTCCGCCGCAGTGCGATCCACCGGAGATTTTTATGCGATAGGAAATGAAATTTCTTATTGAACAAAAAAAGGCGCCGTGCCCATGCACGACGCCAGCTTTTTTCTTCTTTTCACTTATGCCTCGGTCTTGATGATCTCTCTCTTATTATAGGAGCCGCAGGCCTTGCAAACTCTGTGAGGCATCATCAGAGCGCCGCACTTGCTGCACTTCACCAGAGTAGGAGCGCTCATCTTCCAGTTCGCTCTTCTCTTGTCTCTTCTGGATTTGGAAGATTTATTCTTAGGGCAGATAGACATTACTTACACCTCCTTGTTCTCACGAAATATATCCATGATTGCCGCCATTCTGGGGTCTGGAACGAA
>DWWH01000080.1 GCA_019119815.1 Candidatus Eisenbergiella intestinipullorum
TTCAGAGAAGCGATTGCAAATGCATTGATTCATAGAGTATGGGATGTGGAGTCACAAATAAAAGTTTCGATGTTTGATGACAGAATAGAAATTATTTCTCCGGGAGGACTGCCATCTGGAATAACAGAAGATGAGTACTTATCGGGAAAACTTTCCGTTCTAAGAAACAGAAATCTTGCAAATGTGTTTTATAGGCTGGGGTTTGTGGAAATATTCGGTACGGGAATTACACGAATAAAACAACTCTATGAAGAAGGATTAAAACAACCGGATTTTGAAGTGTCGGAAAATACAATTAAGATTGTACTCCCGATTTTTGAGAAAAACCTGAATTTAACGGAAGACGAAAGAAAAATATATAAGATTTTAAGCAAGACAATGTTGAAATCAATCAGCGAAATTGCTCCTTACGTCCCGTTTGGTAAATCAAAGACAACACAGTTGCTGAAAGAAATGAGTAAAAAAGGTATTGTAAAAATTGGAGGTAGGGGAAGGGGTACTAAGTACGTGATAAAATAATCACTATGATAAAGTTACTGTTGAGGAAAAGGTAAAACAGAAAAGAAGAAACTAAAGAAATAATTCGCCTATATAGTCATTCTGCGCCGGTAGGAACAGAAAATATTGATGCTATTAGCAGAAAAGGTGATAGATATAGTATAAAATCAACGAGTAATAATACAACAGGTGTATTTTATGGATTGGAATACATTTCTGATGAATAAACGTTGGCATAGTAGAATGCATGCATGGTACATGTCTTTAACTAAGCGAGTTCGTCAACAGTGCAAAATTGTATATGAAAAACATGAGTAATCATATAGTTTAATATATACCATGATATAAATTGTAGAAATGTGTATTTCGATGCAGTATAACGAGTTTTACAATTTTTCAGAGGAAAAACCAATATAAAGGAGAAATACGAACATGATAAAAATACTATTCATCTGCCACGGCAACATCTGCCGCTCCCCCATGGCTGAATTCATCTTAAAGGACATGGTCACAAAATGCGGCATCTCCGACCGGTTCCGGATTGCCTCTGCGGCTACCAGCCGCGAGGAGATCGGAAACCCGGTCTACCCGCCTGCCAGGCGCAAGCTGTTGGAGAATGGTATTGACCCTTCCGGTAAAACAGCCTGCCAGATGACCCGGCGGGATTATGAGGAATACGATTTTATTCTGGCGGCCGAACAGTACAATATTCGGAACATCCTGCGCATCACGGGTGGAGATCCGGCCCATAAGATCCGCCGCCTGCTGGATTTTTCCGACCGACCGCGCGATATTGATGATCCCTGGTATACGGGAGATTTTGACACCGCCTGGAACGACATCGTGGAAGGCTGCGAAGCCTTTCTGGACTGCCTGAAAAAAGAAGGAAAGATCTGAGCTTACATCTCGTGAGAGGCAGTGCTTCCGCGGGCCATCCTCTGCCTGAACTGCAGCGGTGTCCGGCCGTATGCTTTTCGAAAGATCCGGCAGAAAGAGGGCGAGTCCGGAAAGCCGCAGGAATAGGAAATATCCGTGACCGCTCTCCGGGTATCCGCAAGCAGCCGGCAGGCCTCTTCCAGCCGCAGATCCTGGAGATATTTCTGAACGCTTTTGCCGCTGCAGCTCAGAAATGTCCGGTACAGATAGGAACGGCTCACCCCGATCTGGCGTGCGAGCTGCTCGATCCGGACCGGATAGCTGAAGTTGTGCTGCAGATAAGAGACGGCCTGGTGAAAATACAGTTCCTGCCCGGATGGCGCGTCCGCTGCGCTGTGTCTGGGCTTTTTCTCTTCCATGCTGTCGGCTGGCTCCCAGTTTCTTCCCAGCTCCTCTGCGAAGGAGAAGCCGCCCTGTGGGCTCCCTTCCGGGTACATACAGGAGAACAGGAGATAAAAGTTGCCGAGAAGCTCCAACACATTCCTTTTTTCATCCTGAAAGCAGCTCTCAAAGGCATCCGCCTGCTTCAGAAGACGCAGCGTGGCCTCTTCACTGCGGGAGCGGTACACCAGATTCCCGGAAAGAAAACCGCAGCAGCGGAGCAGGGCCTCTGCGTTGGTGCCGTCGAAAGCCACCCAGGTATAGTCCCAGGGCTCCTTTTCGTCCGCAATATATTTTGTGGTCTCTCCCGGAAGGATCAGAAAGGCATCTCCCCGGGACAGTTCATAGATTTCCCCCTTTCGCAGATAGGTGCCCTTTCCGCTCCGTATGAAATGGATCAGATAATGCGGCCGCACCGCCGGACCAAAAAAATGCCCCGGCGTGCAGAACTCGCTGCCGCAGTAATACAGCCGGATGGCGCTTTCCGATTCCGGACCGGTCAGGCTCCTGCGTGTCTCTCTCTGCATTCCTCTTTGCCTGGAAGCGGCTTCCTCTTCGTATGCCATTTTGTCCATATTGCTCCTCATTTCCCCGAAGAACTGCCGACGTCTTTCCCGACTCTGTTGCTGATGCCGGAAAAACAACAAAAACACAATTATATGAAACAAAAGATATAGAAAAAAATCCGTATATCCCTAAAATTAAAACCATCCATTCCATTTTAATGGAATCAAAAAGCAAATGCAAGCGAAAGCCCTGTCCGTTGGAGAAGATACTGCCGGAGCAGGGCAGAAGGAGGAAAGCATGGTAAAGATTACTTTTCTGGGAGCAGGCAGCACAGTATTTGCAAGAAACGTGTTGGGGGACTGCATGTGTACGCCGGTGCTTCAGGATGCGGAGATTGCTCTGTATGACATTGACGCGAAGCGTCTGGAGGAATCCGAGATCATCCTGCGCGCCATCAACAGCAATGTTAATGAAGGAAGGGCGCAGATCGCCACGTATCTTGGCGTGGAAAACCGGAAGGCAGCTCTGAAGGATGCGGACTTCGTGGTAAACGCCATCCAGGTGGGCGGTTATGAGCCCTGCACGGTAACGGATTTTGAGATCCCGAAGAAATATGGTCTGAAACAGACCATCGGCGATACGCTGGGGATCGGCGGTATTATGAGAGGGCTGCGCACCATTCCTGTAATGGAGGAGTTTGCCCGGGACATGGAGGAGGTCTGTCCCAATACGCTGTTCTTGAATTATACCAATCCCATGGCTATTCTTACCGGCTATATGCAGAGATATACGAAGATACGCACCGTAGGGCTTTGCCACAGTGTGCAGGTCTGCACGGAAGGGCTGCTGAAGGGCCTGGGAATGGAGGACAGGCTGGAAGGTGCGACGGATTTCATCGCGGGCATCAACCATATGGCATGGCTTCTGGATGTGCGGGACAAGGACGGCAACGATCTGTATCCGGAGATCAGAAGGCGCGCGCTGGAAAAGAATGCTTCGGAAAAGCATAATGATATGATCCGCTACGAGTACATCCGCAATCTGGGCTACTACTGCACGGAGTCCAGTGAGCACAATGCCGAATACAATGCTTTCTATATCAAGAGCCGTTATCCGGAACTGATCGACCGTTACAATATTCCCCTGGACGAATATCCCAGACGCTGCATTAAGCAGATCGCGGAATGGGAGGAAGAGAAGAAAAATATTCTCAATGACGGTAAGGTGACCCATACCCGCTCCCGCGAATATGCTTCGTATATCATGGAGGCTGTCGTGACTGACCGGCCTTACCAGATCGGAGGAAATGTGCTGAATGCGGGGCTGATCGACAACCTTCCTTCCGATGCCTGCGTGGAGGTGCCCTGTCTGGTAAATGCCCACGGCATCAATCCGTGCCATGTGGGACGTCTGCCCGTACAGCTTGCTGCCATGAATCAGACCAATATCAACGTACAGCTTCTTACCATTGAAGCGGCGCGTACCAGGGACAGAAATCATATCTATCAGGCGGCCATGCTGGATCCGCATACGGCGGCCGAGCTGAGCGTGGATGACATCCGCAGCATGTGCGACGAGCTGATCGAGACTCATGGGGAGTACATGGCTATGTATCGTTGATCTTTATACTTTACAAAATATTTTTGGGGCGGCCTGTTCTGTCTTCCGACAAAAAGGGCCGCCTCTGTTTTTTCGGAAATTCCTTGCAAAACAAGGTTTGATGCGTTAGAGTAAAATCAGAAATGCAGCCGGGGCCAAATGATTTTGGCCCCCCATATCATATTTACGGAAAAACAGCGTTTGTACGGCGGCTCGGACAGGAATGATCTGCTGCGGTGCGGACGTTTTGGCATGGAGGAGCAGAATGAAATATTTTGGAACAGACGGCTTTCGGGGAAAGGCAAACGAAGCTCTGACGGCGGATCACGCATTTCAGATCGGAAAATTCCTGGGCTGGTATTTTACCGACGGCGCAAAAAAGAAGGCGAGCTGCGTGATCGGAAAGGATACCAGGCGTTCCAGCTATATGTTTGAATATGCGCTGGCAGCGGGCTTGAGCTGGGGCGGGACCGATGTGTACCTGCTTCATGTGACTACTACTCCCAGCGTGTCCTATGTGACGAAAAGCGGAAACTTTGATTTCGGCATCATGATTACAGCAAGCCATAATCCTTTTTATGACAATGGGATCAAGATCATTGACAGGGACGGCTATAAAATGGCGGATGAGGTCCTGGAAAAGGTGGAGGCTTATCTGGACGGAAAGGTGGAGATTGCGGCCGCCAGAAATGACCGGATCGGCAGGATCACAGATTTCATCCAGGGCCGGAACCAGTATATCAGTTATCTGACCTCCACCACGATCCATTCCTTCCGCGGTTACCGGGTGGGACTGGACTGTGCCAACGGCGCGGCGAGCAGCATTGCCAAGACCGTATTTGAGATGCTGGGAGCGAGGACCTTCATGATCCATGACAGGCCGGACGGCCTGAACATCAACGTGGACTGCGGGTCCACTCATATTGAATCGCTCCGGCGCTTTGTTGTGGAGCAGGGGCTGGATGTGGGCTTTGCCTTTGACGGAGATGCGGACCGCTGTTTTGCGGTGGATGAGAAGGGAAATGTGCTGGACGGTGATCTGATCATGTATCTGTGCGCGGTGCAGATGAAGGAAGAGGGCGCTCTCATCGGCGATACGGTGGTGGCTACCGTGGCATCCAATATGGGTGTGGAGAAAGCGCTGGAAAAAGAAGGAATCCGCATGGAACGCACGCCTGTGGGAGACAAGTATGTGTCCGTAAAGATGCAGGAGGGAGGCTACAGCATCGGAGGAGAAGAATCCGGCCATATCATTTTTAACAAATACAGTACCACAGGAGACGGCATTCTCACGGCGATCCGGGTGATGGAGATCATCGTGGAGAAAAAGACCATGCCTTCCTTCCTCACCGCAGGCGTGAAGCTTTTTCCGAAGATACAGATCAACAAACGGGTCCGGGATGCAGCTGCCGTGCTGGAGCGGGAAGAAGTGAAGCGGGCGGTGGAAGAAGCGGAGAAGGAACTTGCGGACAGCGGACGGGTACTCATCAGAAAGAGCGGGACAGAGCCGGTGATCCGTCTGATCGTGGAAGCGGATGAGGAGGAAAAGTGCCGCAGACTTGCGGAAAGAATTGCATCACAGATGGAAGAAGCCTGAATTTGGACGAATGACAGGGATGGTGACAGAAGGGGATGAAAAGATTTTGGGGACTGCGCGGCAGGCTGATCGTACTTCTGATTGTTTTGACGATCGTGTCGCTGCTCGTCTTTACTCTGCTTTTTCAGAGAAGGCTGGTACGGATCATGAAGGAAGATCTGTCGGATGCAGCGGCAGCGTATGCGGTGGATGAGGCGCAGGAACAGCCTGAGCTGCTGGAAGAATACAGCCGCGAGCTGTATGAGCTCCGTGTACTGTTCTGGGGAATGTCAGGCGTCGTGGTGCTTCTGGTGTTCGTGTTCATTCTCTTCGTGACGCGGCCGCTGATCATTTCCGTTGACCGGATCCTCGGCGGGATGAAGCGTGTAGAAAACGGCGACTATTCTGTCCGGCTGAGTGTGAACAGAGGTGCTCCGATGGAGATGCGCGAGATTACGGAAGGCTTTAACTCCATGACAGAGCAGGCGGAGCAGCTGCTTGAACAGGTAAAAAAGGCTGCCGAAGAACAGAAAAACGCGGAGATTTCCGCCCTGGAGGCACAGATTGACCCGCATTTTCTCTATAATACGCTGGATACGATTAACTGGAAGGCGATCGCAAGAGAAGAATATGAGATCAGCGAGATGGTGGGTGATCTGGGGGATATTCTCCGCTATGCCATTAAGGATGCGGGAGGAATGACGACCCTGGGAAGGGAAATCGCTTGGCTGAAAAAATACGTCCGCCTTCAGCAGGAAAAGCTGGGTTATGAGGTGCAGATATTCTGCGACGTTTCTCCGGAGGCCGCAGGGGCCGGCATGCACAAGATGCTTCTTCAGCCGCTGGTGGAAAACAGCATCCGGCACGGATTGGAGATGAAGCTGCGCCAGCCGATCCTTGTGATCACCGGGCTGGTCCGGGAAGGGATTCTTTTTGTTACCATAGGGGACAACGGAAGGGGAATGGGTCCGGAAATGGTGAGGACTTTGAGCAACAGGGATTACCACAGGAGGAACCATTTCGGGATTGAAAATGTCAGAAAAAGACTGACGCTTTATTATGGGGAGGCAGCGGGGCTTTCCTTTGAAAGCCGGAAGGGACAGTACACCAGAGTGACCCTCAGGCTGCCGGTCAGAGAAGGGGAAAGCATTGAAGATCATTATTGTGGAAGACGAAGCAGCGATCCGGGAAGGGATGGAGGGAATCCTGAAGAAGCTCAGCCCATCCTATGAAGTGATCGGAAAGGCAGCAGGGGGACGGGAAGGTCTTGCGCTGATCCGCAGCCTGAAGCCGGACATCATCCTTCTGGATATTCGTATGCCGGATATGGACGGCCTGACCATGCTGAGAGAGCTGAGGCGGGAAGGGGTTACCTGTCAGGCGCTGATCCTGACCGCATATTCGGATTTCAGCTATGCCAAAATGGCAATAGATCTTGGGGTCCGCAGCTATCTGCTCAAGCCGGTGCGGGTCGGGGAATTGAAAAGGGCCATGGAGGAAGCGGAGAAAAAGCTGGCCGGAGACGAACGGCGGGATGTGCTCCTGAACCGGGAAAATATGGTGCGCGGAGCCATGACCGGGATCCTGACCCGGTCGGAAGAAACGGTGGAAGCTCTGAAAAAGAACTATCAGATCGGAGAAAAAGAGCCTCTGGGACTTTTTGTAGTATGGCTTGGCAGCGGCTATGAGAAAAACAGGGACATCACGGCACGCATCCTGAACGAGGTATCGGGTCATGCAGAAGGCTTTGACAGCGTGGTAACCAGCTTTGGAGAACATTTTCACTTTTCCATGCTCGTTTACCATATGCAGGAAAAGAAGGACTGGGAAGGCTATTTTGCTTCCGTGGTGGTTCCCATGCTGGAGGCGAACACAGGGAACCGGGCACTCTGTGCGTGGGCGGACTGCGGCGGGATTTTTGAACTCGCGGAGACCGGAAAGAGACTTTACCGGCTTTTGGACTGGAGGCTGACTCTGGGCCCCGGAGTGCTGGTATCGGAACGGGCCATGCATTCTGTGCAGCTGTATCCACTGGGGTATCCGCCGGAAATGAACGTGCGTCTGAAAAAGGCTGTCATCCGGAGAAGCGCGGACGACTTTTCCGGGTGCATGCAGGAACTGATGTCCGCCTGCCAGAAGGACCACCATGATCCGAAAGAGATCAAGGAAAATGTCCTTATCTTTCTTTGGACCATTGTGAATACGGCAAGGGAATACATGGTCCTGGAGGAAAGCGGGATGAAGCTGCAGGCTGTGCTTGCCGGGGTGATGAATGCCTTTACCTGGGAAAAGCTGGAGGGGATCCTGCAGGCGCTGTTCGATTTTGTCATCCGGGAAAAGAAGGACAGCAGAAGGCGCCTCTCTCCTCTGATCCAGAAGGCAAAACGGCTGATTGAAGAATATTATGGAAGTCAGATCACGCTGGAGGAAGCGGCAAGGCAGCTTGCCGTTTCTCCGGAGTATCTGAGCCGGCAGTACAAAAAGGAAACGGGACTTTCCTTCTCGGAGGATCTGAGGCGTCTGAAGGTGGAAAAGGTAAAGACGCTTCTTCTGGGAACCACGCTCAATCTGACAAAGATCGCCGCTATGACAGGCTTCTCCGATCCCAAATACATGAGCAAGGTATTCAAGGAGGAAGTGGGTGTCCTCCCTGCGGAATACCGGAAGATGAGCACCTGAAGGCGGGAGGCTCGCAAAGGAGAAAGCAGGGAAAAAGGAGCAAAAATTTCCCCCTTTTTTAAAAAATTCCTCCTGACGAAAAAGACATTTTTTTGTATGATAATAACGAAAAGAGGAAAGAGAAATTCAAAAATTGGAGGAATGAGGCAATGGAATCTGTAAAGATCTACCTGAGAACTCCGGAAGATGCGGAGAACTTTGTTCAGACCATGAGACAGTTTGAAGGTGAATACGACCTGACGCTGGGAAGTGTGACCGTAGATGCAAAGTCCATCCTTGGCGTGTTCGCCCTCGGGATCGGGAAGGAATTTGAGCTGGTGTTTGTAAACCCGAGAGAAGAGAGAGACGATGTACTGAACGCAGTCAAAAATTACCGTATCGCGGCTTAGCCTGCCGCGGACAGCCCCCTTAAAAATAAATCGGAAAGACGGTTCCTTTCAGCGGCAAAAGCCGCAGATCGGGACCGTTTTTCTTCGTGTGCGGGGAAAGGAACGGCGGCTGTGTTCTGGCCTGCAAAAAGCTGATGTCCGGGTTTGCCGTCCGTTTGTCTGCCGGTGAGCGGACGGCAGGCGATACAGGAAAATAATTTGGGGCTTGCACAAATGACCGGTATCTTATAAAATAGAGATGTTCTTTTCAGAAAAGGAGATGTACTCAAGTGGTCGTAAGAGGTCGCACTCGAAATGCGATAGGTCCGCAAGGGCGCGTGGGTTCGACTCCCACCATCTCCGCTTCCGGCGGCATCCTGAATCTTCAGGGTGCCGCTTTCTGATAGGAGGACCGAAATAATCCGCTGCTGTCCGTGGAGAGGCTGACAGGCTGCCGGACAGAAGGAGCAGCCTTTGCCCAGAGCATGGTCATGGCGAAAAAACGTTGTACATTCTCTGTAAAATATTATATAATTTGTTTGAGTTTGTCCTGCTTCGACAGGGCGGGGTGTGTTGGGAACGAAGGCAGGCGGCGGGATGAGAAGCCGCCGCAGAGCGCTTCGGAATGGAGGTAATGTCATGAAGAGAATAGGTATGCTTACCAGCGGAGGAGACTGTCAGGCTCTGAATGCGGCGATGAGAGGTGTTGCCAAAACGCTTTTCAATGCCAGCGAGGACGTGGAGATCTACGGCTTCCTGGATGGCTATAAGGGGCTGATCTACGGAAAATTCCGGATGCTGAGCGGGAGCGACTTTTCGGGGATCCTGACAAAGGGCGGTACGATCCTGGGAAGCAGCAGAATGCCGTTCAAACAGATGCGTGATCCGGACGAAAACGGGCTGAACAAGGTCGAAGCGATGAAGCAGAATTACTATAAGCTGCAGCTGGACTGTCTGGTGATCCTGGGCGGAAACGGTACGCATAAGACGGCAAACCTGTTAAAGGACGAAGGTCTGAATGTGATCACTCTTCCCAAGACCATCGACAATGATCTGTGGGGAACCGACATGACCTTCGGCTTCCAGAGCGCGGTTGACATCGCTACGACGGCGATCGACAATATCCACACCACGGCGGCCTCCCACGGCAGGGTGTTCATCGTGGAAGTGATGGGACATAAGGTAGGCTTCCTGACGCTGAATGCCGGTATGGCAGGAGGCGCGGACATCATCCTGATCCCGGAGATCCCATATGACATCAATAAGGTGATCGAAGCGATCAGGAAGCGTCATGACCGGGGGAGCCGTTTCACCATCCTCGCTGTGGCAGAGGGTGCCATGTCCAAGGAGGATGCGAAGCTCTCCAAGAAGGAATATAAGAAGAAGCTGGAAAATTATCCTTATCCTTCCGTCTCTTACGAGATTGCGGATCAGATTCAGCTGAAGAGCGGCATGGAGGTGCGCGTCACCGTTCCCGGCCATACCCAAAGGGGAGGTTCCCCCTGCCCATATGACAGGGTATTTGCGAGCCGCCTCGGTTCGGAAGCGGGCAATCTGATCCTGAAAGGCGAGTACGGCTTTATGGTCGGCTACAGGAACCGGGAGATCGTGAAGGTTCCGCTGGAGGATGTGGCGGGCAAGCTGAAAACGGTCGATCCCAATTCCTCCATGGTCAGGGAAGCCAAAATGCTGGGGATCAGCTTCGGTGACTGAGACCGGTTATCAGAATACGGCGGCAGGAACAGGCACTGTGACTGGCGCAAACGGGAGAAAACATGTCTTATACAGCTCTTTACCGTAAATTTCGCCCTGAACGCTTTGAGGACGTGAAGGGACAGGACCACATTGTTACGACACTGAAAAATCAGATAGAAGCCGAGAGAATCGGACATGCCTATCTGTTCTGCGGAACAAGAGGAACCGGAAAGACAACCATAGCGAAGATTTTTGCGAAAGCCGTCAACTGTGAGCATCCGGTGGACGGCTCTCCCTGCGGGGAATGCCGAAGCTGCCGCACCATTGCGGCAGGCGCCAGCATGAATGTGATCGAAATCGACGCCGCTTCCAACAACGGTGTGGACAACATCCGTGAGATCGTGGATGAGGTCTCCTACTCCCCGGCGGAGGGAAAATACAAGGTTTACATCATCGACGAGGTGCATATGCTTTCCATAGGCGCCTTCAATGCCCTGCTGAAAACGCTGGAGGAGCCGCCTTCCTATGTGATCTTCATTTTGGCGACCACGGAGGTGCATAAGATTCCCGTCACCATCCTGTCCCGCTGCCAGCGGTATGACTTCAAGCGTATTTCCATTGAAACCATCGCGGACCGTATGCGGGAGCTGATGGAGGAAGAAGGACAGCAGGTGGAAGAACGGGCGCTGCGCTATATTGCCAGGGCTGCGGACGGTTCCATGAGAGACGCTTTGAGCCTGCTGGATCAGTGCATCGCCTTTCATTATGGAAAAACCCTCACCTACGACGATGCCCTGGACGTGCTCGGCGCGGTGGATACGGAGGTCTTCAGCCGCCTGCTTTGTGCAGTGCTTTCCCGAAATGTGACAGAATGCATCCGTCTTCTGGAGGAGGTGGTGATGCAGGGAAGGGAGCTGGGGCAGTTTGTTTCCGACTTTACCTGGTATCTGAGGAACCTCCTTCTGATCAAGACTTCTGACGGAGAAGGGCTGGAGGACGTGATCGACATGTCCGGCGATAACCTGTCCAGACTTTCTCAGGAAGCGGATAGGGTGGAGACAGATGCTGTTATCCGCTATATCCGGGAGCTGTCCGAGCTCTCCGGCAGGCTGCGCTATGCCACTCAGAAACGGATCCTGATCGAGATCGCGCTGATCCGGCTCTGCCGGCCTCAGATGGAGACGGATACGGAGTCCCTGCTTGACCGCATCCGCGCGCTGGAGGAGCGCATGGAGAAGGGAGTGATCGTGCAGGCCGTTCAGGGGGGCGTCGGTCCGGGCGGCACGGATGGCAGCGATGCCGGCGGAAACGCTGTCCGGACAGGGATGCAGAAGCGGCCCGAGCTTCCCCGGGCCATCCCGGAGGATGTCAAAAAAATCGTGGAAAACTGGCCCGGACTGGTAGGACAGACCGCCATGCCCATGAAGCTTTACCTGAAGAAGGCCAGGCTCAGTCTGGGCGGAGACAACCGGCTGATGGTGGTCCTGGAGGACGGACTGGCGTCGGATTATTTCCTGAAACAGGAGGGAAACCGGGAGGAGCTGGAACGGCTGCTCTCCGAATTCGCTCAGAAAACCGTTGAGGTGAACTTCCAGGTCAGCAGAGGTGACCGGGATTTTGAAGAAAATCATGTGGATCTGACCAGGATCATCCATATGAAGATCGAAGAAGAATAGCGGCGCGCATGCCGCAGACGGACAGAAGGATGTGCTGCAGGATCCGTTATCTGACGCAGATGCCGAATTTGAGATACGGCGTGCAGTCCTCAGCACAAAGCGCTTCGGAATGGAGGAAAATATGGCAAAAAGAGGTGGATTTCCAGGCGGTGGAATGCCTGGCAGCATGAATAATCTGATGAAGCAGGCGCAGAGGATGCAGCGCCAGATGGAGGAAAGCCAGAAGGAGCTGGAGACGAAGGAATTTACGGCAAGATCCGGCGGCGGAGCCGTTGAGGTTACGGTGACCGGAAAGAAGGAAATCACGAAGGTGAAGCTGTCCGAAGAAGTAGTGGATCCGGAGGACATCGAGATGCTGGAGGATCTGATCGTGGCTGCTGCCAACGAGGCAATGCGCCAGGCGGATGAAGCCAACGCGGCGATGATGAGCCGGATGACCGGCGGCCTGGGCGGAGGCTTCCCGTTCTGATGGATCTTTACAGCGGATATATCAACCAACTGATCGAAGAGCTTGCAGCTCTTCCCGGTATCGGGAGCAAGTCCGCCCAGAGGCTTGCCTTTCATATCATCAATATGCCGAAGGGAAAGGTGGAAAAGCTGGCACGTTCCATGACGGACGCCAAGGAACATGTACGTTACTGTGAGGAGTGCTTCACCCTGACGGATGCGGAGAAATGTCCCATCTGTTCCAACGAAAAGCGGGATCATTCCACCATCATGGTGGTAGAGAATACCCGCGATCTGGCGGCGTATGAGAAAACAGGAAAATATGAGGGCGTGTACCATGTCCTGCACGGCGCGATTTCTCCCATGCTCGGCATCGGTCCGAACGACATCCGCCTTAAGGAACTGATGCACCGTCTGAAGGGCGACGTAAAGGAGGTCATCATCGCCACAAACTCCAGCCTGGAGGGCGAGACGACGGCCATGTATATTGGCAAGCTGATCAAACCTACGGGCATCAAAGTGACCCGGATCGCCAGCGGCGTTCCGGTGGGCGGGGATCTGGAATACATCGACGAGGTCACTCTCCTGCGCGCGCTGGAGGGCAGGACGGAAATGTGAAAACAATGCCGGTAGGGTACGGCTTACTGCCCTGTTCCGGCTTTGTTGTCTGATAGACGAAAAAAGGAAAAAGGAGGGCTCTGAAAATGCAGAGGGAAAAATTCGGAGTAACAAAGGACGGGAAGGAGGCTTCCCTTTATACGCTGGAAAACAGCAGAGGGATGAAGGCGGTGGTGACGGATTTCGGCGCTATTCTGGTTCGCCTTATCGTCCCTGACGCCCAGGGGAAGGGCGCCGATGTGGTGATGGGCTATGACACCCTGGAGGAATATTTTGACAACGACAGCTTTTTTGGCGCGGTGATCGCTCCCAACGCCAACCGGATCGCAAATGCCCGCTTTTCCATTGACGGCGTGGAGTACCATCTGGATGTGAATGATGGTCCCAACAACCTGCACAGTCATAAGGATCTGGGAAGCCATAAGCGCATCTGGACTGCAGAGGAGGGGGAGAACAGCATCACCTTTTCGCTGGAAATGGCAGACGGCGAGCTGGGATTCCCGGGGAATAAAAAGCTGCAGGTCACCTATACCCTGACGGAAGAGAATGAGCTGAAGCTGGAATATGCGGGAACCAGTGACAAAAAGACGATCATCAACATGACGAACCATACCTATTTTAATCTGGACGGTCATGATGCAGGAGATATTGCCGATCATACTATGATGCTGGATGCGGATGCCTATACGGAGATCCTGCCCGGCGCCATCCCTACCGGCAAGCTCCCGTCCGTGGCAGGTACACCCATGGACTTTCGTGCGCCGAAGCGCATCGGAGAGGAGATCGATACGGAATGGGAGCAGCTTACCATGGTGGGAGGCTATGATCATAACTGGTGTCTGAACGGTTATGACGGAAGCATCCGTCAGGTGGCCTGCGCCAAGGCGCCTGTCTCAGGCAGGATGATGAAGGTGTATACCGATCTGCCCGGCGTGCAGTTCTATACGGCAAACGGCCTGACCGAGCGCACTGGAAAGGGAGGAGCCAATTATGGACGCAGGGGAGCGTTCTGCCTGGAGACCCAATACTATCCGGATACGGCAAACGAGCCTGATTTCCCGTCCGCTGTTTTCGGCCCTGACAGGGAGTACCACAGTACCACCATTTTCCGTTTTGAATAATTAAAGAAGCATATCAGCACCGATATTCTTGTTGGCCCGACGTGGGATTTCCCGTGTCGGGCTTTCTTTTCCTGTATGACCGGTCTGACAGGCGGCCGTCAGGCCTGCATGAACGGCCATATGCCGGATGAGCGCGGCGGGCCGCCGGCCCTCCGTGCTCTGGCTGCCATTTTTCATTGAAAAAAATCCGGCCGCCGCGCCTTCTGCCAAATTCTGCGCACCGGTTCTGCTATATTGAAAGAAAAAAAGGCGGTGACGGCATGCAGATTCCCAAGAATGTGATACAGACAGGAGAATCAGATCCCTGTCATAAGATTTACATGGAAGATTACGTACATACCCTGCTTACCCAGTACCGGGAAAATGAAGCGGATTTCTGCCTTTACGGGAAATGGGAGCAGGAGGGAGAAATTTCCTATTATTTCATTTACGGTGCGGCGAAAGAGGAGCCTGGATGGGAACTGATGGAGAGCAGATACTTTGCCCTCCAGAAGCGGATTGGAGAGGTGACCTTTGATGAAAAGGAGGCATGGGCCTTTTTTGAGGACGGCTATTCGGCTCCTCTGAAAGGCTATTTCATTTTTTATGAACAGAATGAGGACATGCAGTCTTATCTGATCGCCATGCATCAGAACCGTCCGGGTGAACAGACGGTGGAGTTCCGGCACAGAGCGGCAGGAAGATCTGATACAAGAACGGTATCCGGAATACAGAACAGAGCGAAAACAGGGAACGCGGCTGCAGGAACAGATTCAGACAGCCGCCGGGAACCGGTCCGGTATGAATCCCAAACAGAGGAACCCCGCAGAATCCGCAGGCAGCCAATGCATTATGAACTGAAAAAGGAGCCGGAAAACGCAGCTCGGGAAATGGACGGACAGCTGCGGGAAGAAAAAGTGATCCATGCTGCCCAGGCGGACAGGGCGCCGGGGCAAAGAAGCAGGGCAGAGCGGACGGCAGGAGAGAACAGACGGGCAGGAATAAGAGCGACGCAGGATCATGCGGGACGGACTGCTTTTCGGATTAAGGCGGCGGCAGTGGCCGTGCTGTTGGGACTTTGTGCGGCAGCGGTAACCACCGTAAATGATGGAGAAGATGTGAGAGCGGTCGGAAATTTTTTTGGACAGGCTCTGGATGAGATGAAAGCGAAGGAGGACGGAGAAATTTCAGATGGCGGCCTGATCGTGGAAGAAACGCTTCTGTCTGAAGAAACCGGGCAGCCTTCGGACCGGCTTGCCGGCTCAGATTCCGAAGCACCTTACGTGCAGCCGGAAACTCAGACTGCGACATTTCCTGAAATCAGTTCCGCGCCTGCTGAAAAGGAAAGCACAGCAGCAGGGACGGAACAAACGGAGGGAACAGATCAGATGGAGGCAACGGAACAAACGGAGGCAACAGGACAAACAGAGGCAACAGGACAAACGGAGGTAACGGAACAAACAGAGGCAACGGAACAAACGGGGGCAACAGATCAAATGGAGGAAACAGATCAGACAGAGAAAACGGAGCAGATCAGGGGAACGGGAGAAAGCGTGGAAACAGAGGAAGGAACGAACGATCCAGAAGTCTCCCGGTTAGAACCGGAGCCCGGGACGGCTGCCAGCTACATTGTACAGCGCGGTGACAGCCTGGCGGGAATCTGCAGGCGCCAGTACGGCAATACGGACCGGGTAGAGGAAATCGCAGAACTGAACGGACTGGCAGATCCGAATCATCTTGAACCCGGGCAGAAGCTCATGCTTCCGCAGTGATCTCCTCCTGTTTTCTGGAAAACGGTCCTTCTGCAGAAAAAGACGGAGATGCGGAAAATGGTAGAGGTCGCAAAAAGTAAAAGTTTGTGATATACTATCCTGGATCTTATTTTTCGGAAAATGACAGTAAAGAACAGAAAAGGAAATTCCATGATCAATGTACGGACTTATCTGCAGAAAAAAGCGGAACGCAAGGCCGCTGAATCAGAATCCCGTGATTTTGGCGCGCTGATCCAGAAGCACCGGCTGGTCAGATTTGCCAGAGCGCTTTTTGTGTTTCTGGTTTTCGCAGTTCTCGGGACGCTTGTTTATGTGCAGCTAAAGAATCAGGTATATACGAGCTATATGATCCTGTCCTCCATTGCCCGCCAGCAGTATGATGGCTCTGTCTGCCTCAGCTACGGAAACGGCTTCCTCTCTTACAGCGGCGACGGTATCAGCTATACGGATGCGAAGGGAAATGCTGTATGGAATCAGGCATATGAGATGCAGGAACCCATGGTCAGAATGGCGGGAACAAGAGTGGCTGTAGCGGACTATAACGGCCATATCATATACAGCATTGACCAGGACGGCAATTATATAGAGATCGATACCAATCTTCCTATCCGTGAGATTGCCGTCTCAGAAAGCGGAACAGTGGCCGCTGTGCTGGAGGATACCAATATTACCTGGATCTATCTTTACAGCTCACTGGGAGAGACGATCGCTTACCTCAGGACCACCATGCAGAACAGCGGCTATCCATCCGCTCTATCCTTATCGCCGGACGGCTCCCTTTTGGCGGTTTCCTATCTGACTGTGGATAATGGAGCGGCTAAAAGCAGCGTCGCCTTTTATAATTTCAGCGCTGTCGGACAGAACTACGTGGATAATTTTGTCAGCGGTTCTGACTACGCGAACGCGGTCATTCCTTTTCTGGGCTTCTTGGATAATGAGACCTCTTTCGCGGTTGCGGATAACCGGCTTGTCATCTATGGCGGCGGTCAGAGACCCAAGAGCACGGCAGATGTCCTGCTAAATGAAGAAATACAGAGTGTTTTCTACAACAGCAGTCATATTGGCCTGGTCTTTCTGGACACGACGGGAAAAGGCAGATACAGACTGGATGTATATAATACATCGGGCCAGGTGGATACCTCTCTTTATTTTGATATGGATTATAAAGACATCATCCTGCGGGGGGATGACATCATCATTTATAATGAAACACAGTGCCTTCTTGCAAACATGAGAGGAGTAGAGCGGTTTAACGGAGATTTTGAAACGCAATATATCCTGTTTGCTCCGATCCGTGGAAACCGCTATCTGGCCGTCTCTCAGGAAAGCATCGATACCATTGAAATGAAATAAAATGAGGAACTACCAATGAATATCAATCTCTTGCTGCCTGTGTTTTTGCTTCTGACTGTCTGGAGAGCCTGGAGAGGCTTCAAAAACGGACTCGCTGATGAGGTCTGCCGCCTGGTCTCTCTGGTGGCGGCCCTGTTTGTGCTGGCTTTGGTGCTTATGGCTGTGACCAGCTTCCGGGAGGAGAAAACAAAGAACGGCGTGATTGCCGTGCTGCTTCTTCTCGTAACCGGAATCCTTCTGCATCTGTTCGGAATCCTTATGAAATCCCTGAAAGCGATCGCCGGGCTTCCTGTGATCAGCCTGCTGAACCGTCTGCTGGGTCTGGCAGCGGGAATCGTTGAAGTGATTGTGGCTGCCTGGATCATGTACTGTATCATCCGTGCGTTTCCGACCGGAGAATTCGGAACCCGGATCATGACCTGGACATACGAAAGCAAATGGCTGACAAAGCTTTATGAGTCCAACTGTATTACACAGTGGCTGGAATCCTTTTCTGAAGTTTCCGGAAATTCTCTTTGATTTTTCCTCAGCTCCCTTCTTCTTTCGCCGGCAATGGGAGAAAAGCAACAATACAAAACACAAAATATGGGAAAGGAAACACAAAATATGGTATGTAAAATCCGGCTTGAAAAAAAGTAAAAAGAATCTTCAAAAAAATGTTGACATTTGGAGAAAACTGGTGATATACTAAAGCTCCACCGCGGAACGGTGGAACACAAAAATCAACAAAATAAAAAAGTTGAAAAAAGTGCTTGACTTAAGAAACAACCTGTGATAAGATAATCACCGTTGCGGCTGAGGAAAGCACGAAGGTCCGAAAGGGCCGGGTGGCCGGAAGAGGGCCGCAGAGCTTCGGTAAGAAGCAAAAAGTACCTTGACAAATAAACAGTAATGCAGCCCTGAAAATTCCAAAAAGAATTATTCAGAGGAACGGTTTCCGAGATCCGAAAGGATGGAGGGAACGAACCCAAAACAGTAAAAACGGGAA
>DWWH01000081.1 GCA_019119815.1 Candidatus Eisenbergiella intestinipullorum
TTCACATACTTTCGGATGTTCTCGTACGTCGGTTGCGCCTTGGCCTCATCCAGTCCCATGTCCTTCGGGCTGACGGTCACGGGGATGAAAGTCTTCGTTGCGGATTTCCGAGATAGAACCGCAACCGTCTCCACATTCCCTGTCCAGGGAAACATATCCACACAGCAGGCTCTCTCCACGCGATACCCCTTCGCCGTGAGCAACTCCAGATCCCTTGCCAGGCTGGTCGGCTTGCAGGAGATGTAGATCATCCGTTCCACCCCGTAACGGATGATCTTCTGCAGCGCCTTTGGATGGATACCGTCGCGGGGCGGATCCAGGATGATAAAATCCGGCTTCTCTTCGATCTCATCCAGGACCTTCAGCACATCTCCGGCAATAAATTCACAGTTGGAGAGCCCATTTTCCTTTGCATTTTCCCGGGCTGCTTCCACCGCCTCCTCCACGATCTCCACGCCGATCACCTTTCCTGCCGCAGGTGCCATCAGCTGAGCGATCGTTCCGGTTCCGCTGTACAGATCATACACCACACAGTCCTTCTTCCCGAGATCTCCTATGTACTCTCTTACCGTCTGATAGAGCACCTGAGCGCCGTAGCTGTTGGTCTGAAAAAAGGAAAATACGGAGATCCGAAAGCGCAATCCCAAAAGCTCCTCGTAGAAAAAATCCTGTCCGCGAAGGACTTCCGTCTCATCGCTTTTCACCACATCTGCCACAGAATCATTCCGGATATGCAGGATTCCGGCGATCTTTCCTTCCAGCGTAAGCGCCTCCAGCATATCAGCAAAACCATTCAAGAGCTCCGGCTCCTTCTGTGCATCGATCTGGGAGGTGGTGACCAGCGCGATCAGAAGCTCTCCGGTAAGAGACGCCTTTCTCACCAGCAGGTGACGCAGATACCCCACATGACTGAGCCGGTGAAAATAGGGGAGATTGCGATCCCGAAAATAAGACAGCGTTCCCTCCAGGATTTTGCGGTAGTCCCCATCCACGATACAGCAGTCCGTTACCGTTACAATATCATAAAATCCGCCCCGCTTATGCAGGCCCAGGCTGAGCGGGCCGTCCTTTACCTCATCCCCAAAGGAAAATTCCATCTTATTGCGGTAGGCATACGGTTTCGGGCTGGGCTTGGCAGGTTCAAACACCCAGGGCGTCTCCTGTCCGACAAGAGCCTCCATAAGAAGTTCTTTTACCTGATTCTCCTTCAAAGCCAGCTGCTTTTCGTAAGGAAGAGAAAGATACAGGCATCCCCCGCAGCTTCCAAAATGCGGACACGGCGCCTTCGTTTCCTCTGAAGAAGGTTCGATGAGCTCCAGCATGCGCCCCTCTCCCTTTCCTTTCCGCACCTTCGTGATCCGCAGAGAAAGCTTCTGGCCGGGGATCACATTTTTTACCGTCACATATTCCACCCCTTCGTTTTTCACTGCCGGGGCTTCTTCTGACAGTGCAGCTGCTGCAGACTCCTTTGTCCGATGCTCCTTTGCTTCCGGAAAAAGCCTTACCAGGCCCTTATTGGGAAACTTCACTGCTTCTACAATTCCTTCCCGGATCTCTCCCTTTTTCATCTGTTCTGATTTCCTTTCCCTTGTCCTTTCAGATACCTGACTGCTATATCCACAGACCCGTACCATTTTTCATCATGTCATCCGGTGCTTTGCCGTAAAAAAGTGTGCGCCTTGGCGCACACTCGCGCCGAGCGCGGTTGCCGTCAGGCAACATCTATGGGCAATCTTTTGATTGCCTGCGCGCCGAGTGCGCATCAACGTCTTTTTTTATTCAATAGGAAATGAAATTTCCTATTGAATAAAAAACGGGATACCGGACGGCACCCCGTTTTCATCACATTTTCAGCCGGTCTTCCGGACGCTTTGCTTTTCCGGCTTCCCTGATCCTCAAACATCCATCCAGAGACAGCTTCAGACCTTATTCCTCAGCATCCTCCGAAGACTTTTCCTCTGTCTCTTCTTTTTTCTCTTTCTCCTCTTCCTTCGTTCCGCCGCTCTCTTCATCCTCAAAGAACTCGTCATCGAAGTCATCATCAAAATCGTCGTCAAAATCCTCCAGGTAGTCCGGAGTCAGGTAACGATATACCGCATACGCAATGCCGGCGATCGCCGCGATCGCGCCGATGATCGCAAGGACCCAAAGAAGCGTATTTCCGTTGTCCTTTCCGTCATCTTTTTTTCCAAGCAGGTCGTTCATCTTCATCATTTCCAACACCTCTTCCAGTTTTCCCATGCCAACCATCCTTTCTACCGTATAGTATGCACTGAAGTGCATTCCTGAATACTGTATTATCATACCACTTTTTACAAATCTTTACTATAAATTTTTCATGAATTTAAGATGAAATTATAATTTTCAAACCTTTTTCAGCTTTGCAAATGCGGCATACATGATCTTGGTTCCGGCCCGGTCAAAATCCACCGTAACCCGGTAATCCCTCGGTCCGTCCTCGATTTTCGCGACCGTGCCCTCTCCATATTTCATATGACTTACCCGGTCTCCTTCTCCGTATTCCAGAACGGCTGCCTTTCCCTGGCCGCCCCGGTTCAAACCGTTCACTCCTGACAGGCTGTCCAGTCCGCGGGCGATAAAGGGTCTGTTTTCCTCCGCCGTCTTCTTCGGCTTTACCACGGCCCTGGGACGAAAATCAGCCGAAGGCGCCGTGCCGTAATTTCCTCCGTAGGGCGCGCTTCGAAAGCGCTCCCGGATCTCGGGAGTTTCCTGAAATTCCTCCGCTTCCGGCGTTCTGCGCAGTGTCGGTATCTTTTCGTCCATCAGGCGCTCCGGTACCTCCCGGACAAACCGGCTGACCGGATTATACTGTGTTTCTCCGCGGATCATACGCTGTCTGGCACAGGTCAGCGTGAGCTCTTCCTTCGCCCGTGTGATCCCCACATAGGCCAGCCTGCGTTCCTCCTCAATCGCAGACGGGTCATCAGAAGTGATCGTCATGTAGCTGGGGAAAACCCCATCCTCCATTCCCGAAAGATAGACATAGGGGAATTCCAGTCCCTTCGCGGCATGAAGCGTCATGAGCAGCACCCGGTTGTCTGCCCCATCCACATTGTCCACGTCCGCTACCAGAGCGACCTCCTCCAGGAAACCGGACAGAGTCGGCTCATCATGGCTGGCCTCATAAGCGACCACCTTGCTGATGAACTCATCGATGTTCTGGATCCTGTCCTGCGCATCTTCCTCATCGGACTCCTCCAGTTCCTTCCTATATCCGGTGCTGTCCAGCACTTCCTGAACCAGCTCTTCCAGGCTGAAATATTCCAGCTTGCTGCGAAAAGCCCGGATCATGGTGGTAAACGGCCTGATCTTGGAAGCGCTCTTTCCAACCGCCATGATCTGATCCGCTTCACAGAGGGCTTCAAAAAAGCTGATTCCCCTCCCGTCCGCATAATCCTGCACCCGGAGGATCGTTGTCGCACCGATTCCCCGTCTCGGCACATTGATGATTCTCTTTACCGCCAGGTCGTCCCTGCCGTTGTCAATGGTCTTCAGATATGCCAGTACATCCTTGATCTCTTTTCTGGCATAGAAGTTCACACCTCCCACTACATCATAGGGGATCCCTTCCATGATAAAGCGTTCCTCCAGCAGACGGGACTGCGCGTTGGTGCGGTACAATACAGCAAAATCCCGATACTGCGCTCCGCTGCGCTTTTTCCTGCGCGCAATATCCGAAGCGATGAATTCTGCCTCCTCATACGCACTGTCAAATCGCCTGAAATGGACCTTTTCCCCCTCTCCCTGATCTGTCCACAGATGTTTGTCCTTTCTGGCCGTGTTGTTCCGGATCACAGCATTCGCCGCATCCAGGATCGTCTGCGTGGAACGGTAATTCTGTTCCAGCTTGACCACCTTTGCCTCCGGAAAGACTTTTTCAAAATCCAGGATATTCCGGATATTCGCTCCCCGGAACTTGTAGATCGACTGATCGTCGTCACCGACCACACAGAGATTTCTGTGTTTCCGGGATAAAAGCCTTACCAGCTCAAACTGTGCAGTATTGGTATCCTGATATTCATCCACGCTGATATATCGGAACCGATCCTGATAGCTGTCCAGCACATCCGGATTCATCCGGAACAGCTCCACCGTTTTTACGATCAGATCGTCAAAATCCAGAGCATTATTCTTTTTCAGCGTTTCCTGATACTCTCTGTAGGCCTCCGCCACCCTTCCTCTGGAAAAGTCTCCCATCGCGTTCAGGCGATATTCCTCCGGTGATACCAGCTCATCCTTTGCAGAAGAAATCTCGGCAAGCAGCGCCCTTTCCTTATAAATCTTCGTATCAATGTTCAGCCGCTTGCAGACCTCCTTCATCACACTCCTGGCATCATCCGTATCATAGATGGTAAAATTTGTGTCAAACCCAAGCCGGTCTATATATCTTCTCAGGATCCTGACGCACATGGAATGAAATGTGGAGACCCAGATGCTCTCCGCGCCGAAGCCCACGATGGCATCCACCCGCTCCCGCATCTCCTGCGCCGCTTTATTCGTAAAAGTGATCGCCAGAATGTTCCACGGATTTACCTGCTTTTCTTCGATCAGGTACGCGATCCTCTGCGTCAGCACCCTCGTCTTTCCGCTTCCGGCCCCGGCAAGGATCAGTACCGGCCCTTCTGTCTGAAGCACTGCCTCCCGTTGTCTTTCATTCAGCATATCCAGATTTACCATTCTTTTTTCTCCGTTCCCTGCCTACACAGGCCTCTCATTTCTTCTGCGGCAAACCGCTTTTTATCACAACAATCGTTTCCCGAATTTTCTGTCTTCCGCCGTTTTTCTCTAACCGACCTAACGGACGGACTCCAGAAGATTTCTGTTTTCCGTACTCTGTCCCCACGCCTCCAGCGCCAGTTTATAAGTGCTCTCCACCCTGGCAGATACGTTTTTCAGTTCCTTGTGTATCTCGGTCTGTCCGTACCGCAGTGCGGAGACAAAAGATTCCACCTTTTCCAGCCGCAGTTCCATCCCGTTCTGCCGCTTTTCCATCGCATCGAACCTCGCATCCATCCCGTCCAGGCGCTTCTCGACCGCATCGAACCTCTCATCCATCCCGTCCAGGCGCTTCCCGACCGCATCGAACCTCACATTAATATCATCAAACCGGCTGCCGATCGCCGCACCCAGCTTTACATCGAGCATTTCGGATATCGCATGCAGCAGTTTCTGATCATCCATAAGCTGTTCCTCCCCGCTAAGCGATAATACCACAAAAGAAATGGAAAGTCTATGAAATTTCCAAAGACCGATACCTGTATGCTGTTTTCCACATTCATGGAAAATAGAGAGATAAATAAAATAAAAGAAATAAGAATGGTATTTATTTCGCCTGAGCCCTGCGGTTACAGCAGAAAGCTGTAGAAAAGATATGCCGCAGAACCGTTGATCAGGGAAATAAAATGGACCCGAAGGGATTCGAACCCTCGGTCTCTGCGTTGCGAACGCAGCGCTTTCCCAGCTAAGCTACGAGCCCATTTAAGGAAAATCCTTAAAAAATGGAGGCAACGGGGCTCGAACCCATGACCTTTCGCGTGTGAGGCGAACGCTCTCCCGGCTGAGCTATGTCTCCATGACTGATATTCTACCACATTTTTCAGATTTGACAAGAGGGATTTTTAAAAAAATTGCAGAATTTGAAAAAACCGTTACAGCTCAGGCCAGTGCCGGTCACTTGCTGACCGGCACGTAAGAAAAGCGTTACGGCCCGAGCCCGGCCTGTCCATCGCCGCAGGCGATCCGGAACGGCTGGGGAAAGATTTCCGAAAAGACAGGTACGGGGACACAGAACGCGGCTTTTTTCATATCTTATACCATGAAAGCGATGGAGGAAACTATGAAAAAGAGATTGCTCGCATTTACCATGGCCTTGACCGTTCTGACAGCCGGACTGACCGGCTGCGGCCAAAAAAACGCAGGTCAGCAGGGATCAGATGAACCGGGAGCAGCGATGACTCCGGTAACGCTCAACGAAGTGGCCCATTCCATCTTCTATGCGCCCATGTATGTGGCGATCGAGGAAGGCTATTTTGCAAAAGAAGGGATAGACCTGACTCTCGTTACAGGATTCGGAGCCGATAAGACCATGACCGCCGTACTGACAGGCGAAGCTGACATCGGATTCATGGGCTCGGAAGCGTCCATCTATACTTATCTGGGCGGAACGGATGACTACGTGATAAATTTCGCCCAGCTTACCCAGAGGGCAGGTAATTTCCTGGTCTCCAGAGAACCAATCGAGCATTTTTCCTGGGATATGCTGAAGGGAACCGAAGTCCTTGGCGGCAGGGCGGGCGGTATGCCGGAAATGGTTTTTGAATACATTCTGAAAAAGAATGGTATCGATCCTCAGGCTGATCTCTCCATCGATCAGAGCATTGACTTTGGTTCCACGGCCGCCGCATTTTCCGGGGGCCAGGGAGATTTTACCGTAGAATTTGAACCCCATGCCACTCTTCTGGAGCAGAAAGGAGACGGATATGTGGTCGCTTCTCTGGGCGAAGATTCCGGATATGTTCCATATACCGCCTTTTCCGCACGGAAAAGCTATATGGAAGAAAATCCCGATGTGATTCTTTCTTTTACGGCCGCTCTTCAAAGGGGCATGAACTATGTGCAGAGTCACTCCCCGGAAGAGATCGCAGCCGTCATTCAGCCCCAGTTTGAGGAAAATGACACGGATACCATCGCAGCGATCGTTTCCAGATATTATGAGCAGGACACCTGGAAGGATAACCTGATATTTGAAGAAGACGCCTTTACCCTGCTGCAGAACATTCTGGAGGAAGCAGGAGAACTGGAAAAACGGGTTCCCTACGGGGATCTGGTCAATACTGACTTTGCGGAAAAGGTAAAATAGCTGCCGGGTACTGCCGTTCCGGCCTGAATCCGGCCCGTCCGTCGCCGCAGGCGGTCTGAAATAACGGGCCGGATTACGGGTTTCCGCTCTGCCGGAGAACCGCAGCAATCAGTAACATAATGTCAAAATTGTTATCAGCTCAGCCTTCGGCAGAGCTGTCTGTAACGGCATCCGGCCATTCCAGGCGCTTCGCGCCAGGCCGGATGCTTCCAGCCGGTCTGTTTTCGTACGGTCTGCGCAGGGAATGCGCAGACCTGGCTGAGTAGTAACTCAAAATTGCCGCATACATAAAAAAAAGCTTGCCAAAAGCAGGTTTATCTGTTATTATACTATCTGCACGGGGCATTAGCGCAGTTGGGAGCGCGCCACACTGGCAGTGTGGAGGCCACGGGTTCAAGTCCCGTATGCTCCATTGAAAACCCTCGATTTTCGGGGGTTTTTTTATACGATAGAAAACTTCATTTCCTATCGTATAAAAACCTCTGGTGGATCGTACTGCGGCGGAAAGGAAGATGTCGCTTACCTTACGCGACCCGCCGCGCAGGCAATCTTCGCTTGCCGGGAGAATCCCGCGAGCGGGATTCTTTTTTGTTCAATAGGAAAGTTAGAAATTTTCATCTCCGATCCAAAGCTCTTTTCCTGATCTACCCATCCTGTCTTTCCTGCTCCTTCTGAGAAGACGATTTCTTTCCTTTTCCCGTCCTGCCCGCTTCTGTCTGCGTATAGGCGTCCAGAAGCTTTTCGATCAGCAGCTTTTTCACATATACATCAAAGCTCAGCATGCAGATAAAAGCGAAAAACCGCAGAAAGGACTGCTCCTCCTGAGCGCCTTCTTCCTCCGAAAAGGTTTTTTCCGCACGTGCAAATTTTTCCATAACATCCTTTTTCAGGCTCTCTACCTGCTCCTTTTCCAGGCTGAAGACCTCTTCATAGATCTCCTCCAGAGCCAGTCCGTCCGCTTTATTGAAATATCTCTCCGTCAGCGGCTGGAGGACGGTCTGAATGTCGCTGATGGACATGAATCCTTTATAATAGTAGATAAAGATCAGGATCATCACATGCTCTTTGGAGTACTTTTTCTTCTGAGGAGGCGGGAGCAGATTATTTTTTGTATAGTTATTGATCATCGTTTTTGTCAGGATCTTGTCCTCTCCCGGATACCTTGTGGTGTTTTTCAGCCTGCTTTCCATCAGAGTCGTCACCTGATCCATATACAGGTCGATATTGGGAATATCCGCCGCCTTTATATAATCGATCCTGTCAAAGCTTTCCATGATGCTGTTCAGCAGGTCTTCCATATGAATCGTCATTTTCTTTCCCTTCTCCCTTTGTCCTTCGCTCCGGTCCGGAGCGAAAAGCTCCTCCATGCATCTCATGATGTTGCTTTGCATGCCGTCTTATGGTAGGTCTGTTCCTTATTATATAGTATTAAAAACCACATGGCAAGCCTTATCTTTTTCTTTACTTTAAAACTTTAGTATGTTAAACTCAAATCAGAATGACTGATGCTGTTTACGCGGCAGTCTCTGAGACAGGAAAGGTTTCTTTTTTTCCCGGAGCCGGACTGGCACCCCTTTCCCGAGCCTGTAAAAAGAGAAGGTCGCTTCGCAGCGGATTGTGAGGTAAGAAATGAATAAAAAAATCAAGACAGAAGCCGTGGACTGCCTCTTTGAAGCGATCCTGAGCCTGAAGACAAAGGAAGAATGCTACAGCTTTTTTGAAGATCTGTGCACGGTAAACGAACTGCTTTCCCTTTCCCAGCGTTTTGAGGTAGCGGCCATGCTGCGGGATCATAAGACCTATCTGGATATTGCGGAAAAAACAGGAGCTTCCACAGCGACGATCAGCCGCGTCAACCGTTCTCTGAATTACGGAAATGACGGATATGAGCTGGTTTTTGAGCGCATTATCAAAAAAGAAGGCACAGCGGATCAGAACGCTCCGGCCGAAAAGGATCCTTCCGGGGACAAGGACTGAAACGGAAAGAAGAAGCTGTGAAAGGCACAGGCCTTTTCTGTTACAGTTCCTCCTGCGCATAATCCCTCACGCGCTCAAAGGAAAGGCGGCCGCCGTACAGGTCGAGCGCGCTTCCCACCGTAATATGGATCCGGTTCCTCCCCAGCTCCTTGATGCTCCTGATGTCCTCCAGCGAGCGGATACCGCCCGCATAGGTGATCGGGATCCGGTTCCAGCGGCCGAGCATGGCCACGAGTTCCTTTTCGATCCCACACACCTTTCCCTCCACATCCACCGCATGGATCAGAAATTCATCGCAGAAGGAAGCCAGCATATCCAGCACATCCTCGTTGAGGATGACTCTGGTATATTTCTGCCATCTGTCGGTCACGATATAATAGGCTCCGTCCTTTTTTCTGCAGCTCAAATCCAGCACGAGCTTTTTCTTTCCCACCGCTTCCAGAAGGCGGTTCAGGTTTTCATAGGAGATCGTTCCGTCCCGGAACACATAGGAAGTCACGATCACATGGGAAGCGCCGGCATCCAGATACTCCGCCGCGTTTTCCGCCGTAATGCCGCCGCCTGCCTGCAGTCCTCCCGGATAAGCTCTCAGAGCCTCCAGCGCCTGCCTGCGCGATTCCTCGTAAAAGGGGCTGCTCTTTGAATTCAGAACGATCACATGGCCGTTTTTCAGCTCCTTTTCTGCAAAAAGGGAAGCATACCAGGCGGCCGGCCGGCCGGAAACAAAATTTTCCTGAGCCTGATCGCTGGTATCCGCCACACTTCCTCCGACGAGCTGCTTTACCTTGCCGTTATGAATATCAATACAGGGTCTGAACTCCATCTCTACCTCTCATTCCGAAACGCTGCCATGACCGGCGTCTTCTGAAAAACATAATAAAAAAATTACCTATATTTTACATGATTTTTCCCCCGCTGACAATTCCTTTTTCCTTCCGCTCTTTCCTCCTCGTTACAGCTCAGCCTTCGGCAGATCTGTAACGGCATCCGGCCATTCCAAGCGCTTCGCGCCAGGCCGGATGCTTCCAGCCGGTCTGTTTTCGTACGGTCTGCGCAGGGAATGCGCAGACCTGGCTGAGTA
>DWWH01000082.1 GCA_019119815.1 Candidatus Eisenbergiella intestinipullorum
TGAAAAATAAGCCTGACGGCTTATTTTTCAATCGGCAGTTTTGCGCCGAAGCACAAAACTGCTGTGATCGCAGAGGAGAAATCACATGCGTGATTTCTCCTCGCGGCCTCAGCGTAGAACGCTTCGGCATGGAGGTAAAAATGAGGACAAGGACAGAAAGAAAGGATGAGACGACAGATGATGGAAAACAGATCGGAAAAAGCCGGATCGCAGGAAGCTTCCATACTGGAGCTTTATCAGACCATGGGGATCTCCGGAGAGGTCTGTGCCTTTGGGAAAAAGGTGCTTGAAGGGCTAGAGGAGCGGTTTCAGAAGATCGATGAGACGGCGGAATACAATCAGATGAAGGTTTTAAAGGCCATGCAGGACAACCGGGTGAGCGAGGCCTGTCTGCTTGGAACGACGGGCTACGGCTATAATGATCTGGGAAGGGATACGCTGGAGGCGGTGTACGCTTCCGTATTTCATACGGAGGATGCCCTGGTGCGCCCGCAGATCACCTGCGGCACTCACGCGCTGGCGCTGGCCCTGATGTCCAATCTCAGACCGGGAGATGAGCTCCTTTCTCCGGTGGGAAAGCCCTATGACACCCTGGAGGAGGTGATCGGGATCCGGGATTCCATGGGCTCTCTGAAGGAATACGGGATCCGCTATCGGCAGGTGGATCTGCTGGAGAACGGAAGCTTTGATTATGAGGGCATCCGCAGCGCGCTGAACGAAAGGACAAAGCTGGTCACCATCCAGCGTTCCAAGGGCTATCAGACCAGGCCCACCCTTTCCGTCTCTGCCATCGGGGAGCTGATCTCCTTTATCAAGGGTATCCGTCCGGATGTGATCTGCATGGTGGACAACTGCTACGGAGAATTTGTGGAAAGGATCGAGCCCACGGATGTGGGAGCGGACATGTGCGTCGGCTCCCTGATCAAGAATCCGGGCGGCGGGCTTGCTCCCATCGGCGGCTATATCGCCGGAAGAAAGGACTGTGTGGAGAATGCGGCCCGCCGTCTGACCTCGCCGGGGCTGGGCAAGGAGGTGGGCGCGTCTCTCGGCATCCTTCCCCAGTTTTATCAGGGCTTTTTCCTGGCGCCGACGGTAACGGCCGGGGCCTTAAAAGGAGCGATCTTTGCCGCAAACCTGTTTGAACGGCTGGGCCTTCCTGTGGTCCCCGACGGTACGGAAAGCCGGCACGACATCATCCAGGCTGTCACCTTTCATGATCCGAAGGGGCTGATCGCCTTTTGCGAGGGCATCCAGGCGGCAGCGCCTGTGGACAGCTTTGTGGTGCCTGAGCCCTGGGATATGCCGGGCTATGACAGCCAGGTCATCATGGCGGCCGGAGCCTTTGTATCCGGCTCCTCCATTGAGCTTTCTGCGGATGGGCCTTTAAAGCCGCCCTATGCGGTCTATTTCCAGGGAGGGCTCACCTGGCCCCATGCCAAATTCGGCATCCTGAAGGCGCTGCAGCGCTGCGTGGATGCAGGCGTGGTGCGTCTTTCCTGAAGCCGGAGGAAGCCCGGAAGGAGTCTGAAAAAACCGGAAAAATGAGGAAAATACGGCCCGGAAGCTGTCGAATCCGGCGAAGCTTTCGCCGAAATTTTTTCCCATTCGCTTCTATACACGGATTTGGAAGTATGTTAATATAAGTATTGGCAAAACCTGTAAGGATAAACGGATGAAGAAGATGAAAAGTAAAAACGGATGGACCTGTCTGCTTCTGGTGCTCGCGGGAGTGGTCCTCGGCGGCTTTATCGGGAGCCTGTTTCCCGCAAGTCCTCTGAATTTCGGACAGACGTTCGGACTGACCAGCCCGATGATCCTGGATCTCGGCATCCTGACCATCACCTTTGCGCTGACCATCAAGATCACGATCGCGAGCATTCTGGGAATCGTGATTGCACTGATCGTCTACCGTTTCCTGTAAAAGCGGTGGATGCCCTGCCTGCTTTTTTGATAAGCGTTCGGAAATAAGCGTTCGGAAGCGTGCAGAAAAGAGGCAATATGAATCAAACAAAGGAAAAGAAACCATGCTATGAGGAGATGAAGCCCTACGAGAAGTTTCTTGCGCAGGGTCCGGAATACCTGACGGAGGCGGAGCTTCTGGCGATCATCATCCGCACCGGGACGAAAAGCGTCGATTCCCTGCAGCTTGCCAGACAGGTGCTTTCGCTGCCGAAGGGACAGGAAAAGGGGCTTCTGGGGCTTCGGTATCTGTCCGTTTCCGACCTCTGCAGGGTCAGCGGGATCGGTCAGGTGAAGGCGGTGAAGATCAAGTGTCTGATCGAGCTTTCCCGCAGGCTTTCCATGGCGGACAGGCGCGACCGGCTTCAGTTTAGCCGGCCGGATACCGTGGCAGACTATTATATGGAGCGCATGCGGTATCTGCAGACGGAGGAGGTGATCCTGGTGATGACCGACAACAAGAACCGTCTGATCTGTGACCGGGTGCTTTCCCAGGGAACGGTGAACTGCTCCCTGATGTCTCCCAGAGAGGTCTTCCTCGTAGCGCTGGAATACCATGCGGTGCATATCCTGCTGATCCACAATCACCCAAGCGGCGATGCGGCGCCCAGCAGACAGGATATTGAAATTACGGAGCATCTTGCCAGGCTGTGCGATATGATGCAGCTTCCCCTCCTGGACCATATCATCGTGGGGGACGGCTGCTATGTGAGCTTTAAGGAATCCGGCCTGCTGAAATAAGGAAGGAGAAATGATTTTGTCTACGAATGCTTTTGGAATCGATCTGGGTACGAGCAATATCAAGATTTACAGCGCGGCGGACGATCACATCATGATCGAGAAGAACATGATCGCCATCCAGAATAAGAAGAATATCTTCGCATACGGAGATTCCGCCTATGAAATGTATGAGAAGGCGCCGGGAAATATTCAGATTTCCTATCCTCTCTGCAACGGGGTGATCGCCGACATCCGGAACATGGAAACGCTGATCCGTTTTTTCATTACGGACATTTCCAAGGGAAATGTGAAGCCTGCGGATTATTATATTGCGGTTCCCACCGACATCACGGAGGTGGAGAAGAGAGCCTTCTACGACCTGATCAAGGATGCCAACGTGAAGGCAAAGAAGATCATGGTGGTGGAAAAGGCGGTGGCCGACGGCCTGGGCCTGGACATTGACGTGAAGAATTCCCAGGGCGTTCTGGTGGTGAACGTGGGACATGACACCACGGAGGTTTCCATCCTCTCCCTGGGAGGCATCGTTCTGAGCCGCCTGATCAAGACGGGCGGGCTGAAATTCGACGAGGCGATCCGCAGCGCGGTCCGGAAGGAATATGGCCTTCTGATCGGCGGAAAGACGGCGGAAGGCATCAAGAAATCCCTGGCCGGACTGGAGGAGGCCGGAACAGGAGCACAGGTGTTCGGACGCGACATCGTGACCGGTCTTCCCGTGGAGAGAGAGATCCCGTCCGATCTGGTAGTCTCCTGCCTGGAAGAGCATTTCAACACGATCATCGACTGCGTGAAGCTGATCCTGGAGCGTACGCCTCCGGAGCTGGGCGCGGATATTTACCGCCATGGCATCTATCTGACGGGAGGAGCTTCCCAGATCAGCCATCTGGCGGATAAGCTGAAAAACAGCACGGGCCTGAAGGTGAACGTGGCGGAGCGCCCGGTTGAAAGTGTGGTGCTCGGACTTTCCAAGATCCTGAACGACGACAATTACAAGTCGGTTGCCTATGCGATCGAAGGGATGGGTAAATGAGTCCTGTAGTCAAGAAAAAGAAAAACAAGTTTACGCTCCCCGGGAAGTATCTTCTGATGATCCTCACGGGTCTCTGTGTGCTCCTGATGATCATCACCTTCCGTACCGATCTTTTTGAAGGACCGCTGCGGACCGTTGCCGGTTACGTGGTGGTCCCCTTTCAGAAGGGCATCGCCTCCGTGGGCGGATACCTGTATGACCGGGCGGAGGAGATGGGAAGGCTCCAGGATGCGCTGCGGGAGAATGAACGCCTGCAGCAGGAGATTGCGGATCTTACCATGGAAAACGCCCAGCTGCAGCAGGACCGCTACGAGCTGGAAAACCTGCGGAGCCTTTACGGGATCGACGAGGAGACCGCCGATTACGAAAAGACCGGTGCGCGGGTGATCGCCAGCGATGCCACCAACTGGTTCTATTCCTTCACCATCGACAAGGGATCGGAGGACGGGATCGGGGTGGATATGAACGTGATCGCCGGCGGCGGCCTGGTGGGCCGCGTTGTGAGCGTGGGCCCCAACTATGCGCATGTGCTCTCCATCATTGCGGACAATTCCAATGTGTATGGAACGGTGCTCACGACTTCTGCAAATCTCCTGGTTTCGGGAGACCTTCAGTCCGTCATGACGGACGGCGTGATCCGTTTTGAACAGCTCTCCGACCGGGATGATCAGGTACGGCAGGGGGACAAGGTGGTCACCTCCGACATCAGCAGCAAATACCTTCCCGATATTCCGATCGGCTACATCGGCTCCATCGAAACTGCCGCCAATAATATGACCAAGTACGGCACGATCACGCCGGCTGTTGATTTTCAGCATCTGCAGGAGGTCCTGGTGATCCTGGAAACGAAGCAGCAGATTCCGGAAGAAGAGTAGAAAGGCGGTGCGGATCAGACGTGAGAAAATATTTTGTTCTGGCACTCCTTCTCTTTCTTTGCTATCTGCTTCAGTCCTCCGTGCTTCCCGCCATCGCATTCGGCGGGATCATGCCAAACCTTCTGATCATCTTCGTAGCTGCCTGCGGCTTTATGAACGGCGAGATCTGCGGTCTGGTCACAGGCTTTGTCTGCGGCCTCCTGGTGGATGTGTTCGGAGGTGAGGTGATCGGCTTTTATGCGCTGGTCTATATGACAACAGGATATATCAACGGCATGTTTCAGCGGATCTTTTATCCGGAGGACATGAAACTGCCGTTGATCTTGATTTTGGGAAGCGACCTCGGATACGGGCTTCTGTGCTATCTTCTGCTGTTCCTTCTGCGCAGCAGGCTTGACGCCGGATTTTATCTTCTGCACGTCATTCTGCCGGAAGCGGTATATACGATCGTGATCGCATTTGCGGTATATCCGCTTCTGCTTCTGATACATAAGAAACTGGAGGCTGCACAGAAAGGAAGTAAGGAGTAGGAAACTTGTTGGAAAGAATACGCGACGGCATTGTAAATTTCATAACCTCACGGACCACGGTCCTGACCATCCTTTTCATCGTGATGGCAGGGGCCCTGATCCAGCGGATCTTCGAGCTGCAGATCGTCAACGGGGAAACCTATCAGAATGAATTTTCCCTGCAGATCCGAAGAGAACGCTCCATTCCCAGTTCCCGCGGCAATATCTACGACCGCAACGGCAAGCTGCTTGCCTATAATGATCTGGCCTATTCCGTGACCATCGAGGATGTCTATGAGAACACCAACAAAAATGCCAATATGAACGCGACCCTTCTGAGGGTATTTGACATCCTGGAGGAAAACGGGGATGAGGTAGTCAGCGATTTCAATGTCTATCTGGATGAGGATGCGGATTATGCTTTCAGCGTCAGCGGGACGAGCCTGCAGCGCTTCCTGGCGGACGTATACGGTTATGCATCCATCGATGACATGGATGAATGGGAAAAGAATTCCACGCCCCGGGATGTGATCGATTTCCTGTGCGAAAACTACGGGATCGGGGAACGGACGGACCCGGATGACAGCAGTACCTTTGTCCCCGGGCAGGGCTATACGAAGGAAGAAGTATTAAAGCTTGTTACCGTACGCTACGCCATGCGCGCGAACAGCTATCAGAAATACATACCGACCACCATCGCCACGGATGTGAGCGAGAAGACGGTGGCCGCCATCGAGGAAAACAAGTCGGAGCTTACGGGGATCGACATCGCGGAGGACACCATCCGGCGGTATGTGAACGGCACCTATTTTTCTCATATCATCGGCTATACCGGAAAGATCTCCTCAGAGGAGCTGAAGAGCCTGAACGAACAGACCGACGACGGCTCCGGCGAGGAACGCTATGAAATGAACGACACGGTGGGAAAATCCGGCATTGAAAGCGTGATGGAGACATACCTGCAGGGAGAAAAGGGCAGCGAGACCATCTACGTGGACAACCTGGGGCGGGAGATCTACTCGGAAGGCCGGGTGGAATCCGTAGCAGGCGGAAACGTTTATCTGACGCTGGATGCGGACCTGCAGGAGGCGGTGTACAATATCCTGGAGGAGAGCATTGCCGGAATCCTTCTGGATAAGATCCGGAACGTGAAGGTGTACAATTCCACGGGCCGGGCGTCGGACATCATCATACCGATCGACGATGTCTATTTTGCTCTGTTTAACAATAACGTGATCGACATGGACCATCTGGGTCTGGACAGCGCCGGAACCTATGAAAAAGAAGTCTATCAGGCATTTCTGTCCTGGCAGGAGAGGGTTTTAAGCTGGCTTTCCCAGGAGCTGTATGCGGACCGCACGCCCTACTATGAGCTGGACGCGGAGTTTCAGGCCTATGAGAGCTATATCGTCAATGACCTTCTGATCGACGACACCGGCGTCCTTTCCGTGGATTCCCAGGATGAGGTCTATCAGCAGTGGGCGTCGGAAGAAACCCTGTCGCTGAGCGAATTTCTGGAATATGCCATCGCGCAGAACTGGGTGGATGTGACCAAGCTGTCCATGGAAGAAAGCTATGCGGATTCCGCAGAGGTGTTCGACCGGCTGACCGAATTCATCGTGCAGGAGCTGGACAGCAAGGCCTTTTATAAGGAAATGTACCGCTACATGATCCGCAGCAGTGCCATTACCGGTACGCAGGTCTGCATGATCCTGATCGAGCAGAACCTGGTTTCCGTGACGAAGGAGGAGCAGGAGGAGCTTCTTTCGGGGGCGGTTTCCGCCTATGATTTCATGAGGGAGCTGATCTCAAAGCTGCAGATCACGCCGGCTCAGCTGGCTTTAAACCCCTATTCCGGCTCCTGCGTGGTGGTGGATCCGAATTCCGGCGAGGTACTGGCGCTGGTGAGCTATCCCAGCTATGACAACAACCGCCTGGCAAACGGGATCGACTCGGAGTATTATTCCGGGCTGCAGAACGATCTGTCCAATCCGCTTTGGGATTATGCCACGCAGATGCGTTCCGCTCCCGGTTCCACTTATAAGCCGGTGGTCGCCAGCGCCCTTCTGATGGAGGGTGTGACCAACCTCACGGAAACGGTGGACTGCGTGGGCGCGTTCACCAGATTTTCCGATATGACTTTCCGCTGCCATATTTATCCCGGCGCACACGGAGAGCTGAACATCACGCAGGCGATCACCAAGTCCTGCAACTATTTCTTTTACGAAATGGCTTACCGGATGGGAACCGGAGCTGACGGGACCTTTAACTCGGATCTGGCCAATGAGAAGATGAGGGTGTATGCCGATCTGTACGGCCTGACGGAAAAATCCGGCGTGGAGATCGAGGAATCCTCGCCGCAGTTTTCTACGGAAAATGCGGTTCCCTCCGCCATCGGACAGGGAAACCACAACTATACCACGGTAGGGCTTGCCCGTTATGTCGCGACAGTCGCCAACAGGGGCACCTGTTATAACCTGAGCCTTCTGGACCGGGTGACGGATCATGCGGGAAACCTTCTTGAAGACTTCACTCCTGAAGTGAGAAATACTATAGAAATGCCCACAGCCTACTGGGATGCCATCCACGAAGGAATGCTGGGCGTAACGGAAAACAAGGCTTATTTCAGAGAGCTTTCGATCGATACGGCGGGCAAGACCGGAACGGCCGAGATCACCAGTCTGGTGCCGAACCACGCACTGTTTATCGGTTTTGCCCCCTATGAGGATCCCCAAATCGCCCTTGCGGTCAGGATCGGAAACGGATATTCTTCGGACTACGCTTCCCAGGTTGGCTGTAAGGTGGTCGAGTATTACTTCGGCCTGGACGATGAAGACGAGATCATCACGGGCGGAGCCGATATTTCGGAAGACGCGGGTGGAGGCGATTAATTACGAAAAATACGAAGACGGCCGGAAAGGATGCGGTAGTGATCAAACGCTTTCAGAACGGCATACATCTGTATCTGGATGAAAACATGGATTTTGATGCGCTTTTGGACCGGGTGGCGGAAAAATTCCGCCGGGCGGCACCCTTCTTCCGGGATGCCTCCGTCGCCGTTTCCTTTGAGGGACGGCCGCTGACCCCGGCCCAGGAGGCCCGCCTGGTACAGGCCATATCGGAGAATTCCTCTCTTGAGGTGACCTGCCTGATCGGGAAGGACGAGGAGGAAGGAAAGCCCTATATGCGGGCGGTGGAAGCGGCGTTTCGGCGTTTTGCCGACCGGGAGAATACGGGACGATTTTATCGGGGAACGCTGAAAAGAGGGCAGATCCTGGAATCCTCCGGGAGCATCGTCGTGGTGGGAGATGTGAAGCCCGGCGCCTGCGTGATCTCCTCCGGGAACGTGATCGTGCTGGGCGCTCTGTGCGGAACCGCCATCAGCGGCGGAGACGGAAGGAAGGAAAGTTTCATTGCAGCGCTTGAAATGACCCCGCAAAAATTAAAGATCGGGGATTTCAAATATCATACCCAGGAAAAAGAAGAGGAGAGTCTCTGGGAGCCGATCCTTTCCCGGATCGGGCTTCGGCTCTCTCCGCCCTGTTCCAAAGAGGACGGGGAACCTGAAATACGGCCGAAGGTGGCTTATGTGGAAGGAAACCGCATAGTCTGTAAGACAATTTACGAATGAATCACTGACCGTCCGAAACGGCGCTCAGGGGACAAATATTCCGAATCGGAGGTATTTGCATGAGTGAAGTAATTGTCGTTACATCGGGAAAAGGCGGCGTGGGCAAAACGACCACCACCGCAAATGTGGGCACCGGCCTGGCAGCGATGGGAAAGCGGGTCGTGCTGATCGATACGGACATCGGACTGAGAAACCTGGATGTGGTCATGGGCCTGGAAAATAGGATCGTCTACAATCTGGTGGATGTGGTGGAAGGCAACTGCCGCGTCAAGCAGGCGCTGATCCGGGATAAGCGCTATCCGGGCCTGTATCTGCTTCCCTCCGCTCAGACCAGGGACAAGACTGCGGTGAATGAAAGCCAGATGATCAAACTGATCGAGCATCTGAAGGGGCAGTTTGAATACATTATCCTGGATTGCCCGGCAGGCATCGAGCAGGGCTTCAAAAATGCCATTGCGGGAGCAGACAGGGCTCTGGTGGTGACCACGCCGGAGGTATCCGCCATCCGGGATGCGGACCGCATCATCGGCCTGCTGGAGGCCCACGATTTCGCCCGTATCGATCTGGTCATCAACCGGATGCGCTATGACATGGTCCGGCGGGGCGACATGATGACTTCAGGCGACGTGGTGGACATCCTCGCGATCCCTCTGATCGGGATTGTTCCGGATGATGAGAATGTGGTGATCGCCACCAATCAGGGAGAACCGCTGGTCGGCAACAATACGCTGGCCGGACAGGCCTATCAGAATATCTGCTGCCGGGTCCTGGGAAAGGAAGTCCCTTTTCTGGACCTGGAGCATCCGGTTTCCCTCTGGACGAGATTTACCGGCATTTTTCATAAAAGTCAGGAGGGGAGGATCGGATGAGGATACGCAGTCTTTTTCACAGGAAAACCTCCAGGCAGGTGGCGAAGGACAGGCTGAAGATCCTCCTGATCTCAGACCGTGCGGGCTGTTCCCCGGAGATGCTGGAAATGATCAAAAAGGACATCGCCGAGGTGATATCCAAATACATGAAGATAGATACGAACAATATGGAGATACAGATCAGTAAGTCCGCTCTCAGAGGCAGAGGAAAGAATCCCACGCTGTATGCGGACATTCCGATCCTTGATCTCCGCAATCAGACGCTTTAGTCAAAGCGAAGCATGAAGAAGGGCGCGCCGGTTTCGCGGCTGCTGCTCTGACAATGAGGAAAACATGTTTAAAAGGTATCAACTAAAGAATTACGATTTCAAACTGATCCTGCTGCTGCTTCTGATCTCCGCCATCGGGGTCATGGCTGTCGGCAGTGCGGATGAGTCTCAGCAGCAGAGACAGATCCTGGGCGTAGCGCTGGGAATGGGGATCATGGTGGTGATCTCTCTGATCGACTATTCCCAGCTGCTGAAGCTGTACTGGGTCTATTATGTGCTTTCCATCGGCATGCTCGGGGCCGTCCTGATCTGGGGAGAAAAAGTAAACGGAGCCACACGGTGGATCAATATCCCCCACCTGATCCAGTTCCAGCCGTCAGAAATTACAAAAATTTTATTGATTTTATTCTATGCACAGTTTATTATTAAACATAGGGAGAGGCTGAATACATTCAGGATACTTTCCCTATGTGTGTTGTTGATGCTGCCGGCGATCATCCTTCTGTACATGGAGCCGAACCTTTCCACGACCATTCTTTACTGTATTCTATTCTGTGTGCTGATGTTCGTGGGAGGCTTAAGCTACAAGGTTATAGGTGCGGTGCTCGCAGTTGCCGTCCCGTCCCTGGCTGTTCTTCTTTATCTCGTGATGCAGCCCGGGCAGACGCTGATCAGAGGGTATCAGCTCACACGGATCCTCGCATGGCTGAATCCGGAGCAGTATGCGGACACGGAGGCCTATCAGCAGCTCAATTCGGTCATGGCGATCGGTTCAGGCCAGCTTTGGGGAAAGGGCCTGAACAATAATGTGATAGCGTCAGTAAAAAACGGTAATTTCATTTCGGAGCCGGAGACGGATTTCATCTTTGCAGTCATTGGAGAAGAACTGGGATTTGTCGGGTCATGTGTTGTGATCGTCCTGCTTTTTCTCATCGCGCTGGAATGTATTTCCATAGCCAGGCAGGCAAAGGATCTGTCAGGAACCATCATCGCATCCGGAATGGCAGCGATCATCGGCTTTCAGAGCTTTATGAACATCGCCGTTGCTACAATGATCATGCCGAATACCGGAATCCCGCTCCCCTTTGTCAGCTCCGGCCTTACGTCGCTGGTCAGCCTTTTCATAGGAATGGGATTCGTGCTGAATGTCCGATTGCAGAGGAAAAAAAATTACTAGTATAGGAGAAGGTGGCTATGAATATTGCACTGATTGCGCACGACGCAAAAAAGAAGCTGATGCAGAATTTCTGCATTGCTTACAGGGGGATCTTAAGCAAGAATGAGCTTTATGCAACGGGAACGACGGGGCGGCTGATCGAGGAAGTGACCAATCTGAATGTGCACAAGTTTCTCGCCGGCCATCTGGGCGGAGAACAGCAGATCGGCGCGCAGATCGAGCATAACCAGATCGATCTCGTCATCTTTCTTCGGGATCCGCTGACTTCAAAATCTCATGAACCGGACGTAAACAACGTGGTGAGGCTGTGCGATATCCACAATATCCCGCTGGCGACCAATGTGGCCACGGCTGAGCTTTTAATCAAATCACTTGACAGAGGAGATCTGGAGTGGCGTGAAATGTATAAATAAGAAAAGAACATGTTTTTTGCGGGCTGCTTTGCGGCTCTTTGACAGACGGTGCGCCGGATGTCCCCGCGGGGACCGGACGGCTGCGCTGTGCCTGCCGGCCCGCCGGCCCGTTATCCTGCGGCGCTGTACGGCTCTGCTGTGTGCAGCGCTCCTTTTTTTGTTGTCCGGCTGCGGCGGAAAGGAGATCCCTCTCGCCTATGATCCGGCCTCCGATGTATCGGGCTTTCGCATCGCGGATGACTCCGCAGGAACGGTCGCGGATCCTTTCGCCCAGGATCTGTGTGTTGCCACGGGAGACGTGGGGACGGATGAGGCCGGGGTGGACACCCAGGTGCTGACTGCGGCGGGGCTGTTTGATCTGACCAGGCACGAGGTGCTGTATGCGCGGAACATCCATGAACGGCTGAATCCGGCGAGCCTGACCAAGCTCATGACTGCGGTGGTCGCGCTGAAGTACGGAAACACGGAGGACACCATCACGGTGACGGAGGAAGCCATGATCACGGAATCGGGCGCCACGCTCTGCGGCCTGGAGGTGGGAGATCAGCTCACGCTGAACCAGGCGCTGCATGCGCTCCTGATCGCTTCGGCAAATGATGCGGCGGCAGCCATTGCAGTCCATATCGGCGGCAGCATAGAAGGCTTTGCGGAGCTGATGAATAAGGAAGCGGTGGCCATCGGGGCCACAAACAGCCATTTCGTCAATCCCCACGGGCTGACAGCGGACAACCATTACGTGACGGCCTATGATATGTACCTCATTTTCAACGAAGCCCTGCAGTATGACCTGATCAGTGAGATCATCCACATGACCAGCTACGAGACGGTCTACATGGACAGCGCCGGAAATTCCAAGACCCTGTCCTTTCATACGACGAACCAGTATCTGAACGGAAATTATAAGGCACCGGGTCAGGTGACAGTGATCGGAGGAAAGACCGGAACTACGAGCGCGGCCGGAAGCTGTCTGATCCTGCTGGCGCGGGATACCTCCGGAAGCCCCTATATCTCGGTCATCCTGAAGGCGACGGCAAGAGATGTGCTTTATGAGCAGATGACGAGGCTTTTAAATGTAATTGCTTAAAAAGGTTGTTTTTTCATTGGATTTCATCTATAATAAGACATATCTCAAAGGCGTGCAGGCGTCAATTTACTTTAGGAGGGATCGCAATGGTTCAGTTAATCGTAGGCAAAAAGGGGAAAGGCAAGACCAAGCAGCTTCTGGATAAGGTCAACAGCGAAGTGAAGGAGATCTCCGGAAGTGTCGTATATCTGGATAAAAGCAGCAAGCACATGTTTGAGCTGAACAACAAGGTGAGACTGATCGATGTCCGTGAATTCATGGTTGAGAATTGTTCGGAATTCATGGGCTTTCTCTGTGGGATCATTTCTCAGGACCGCGACCTGGAGAAGATGTATCTGGACAGCTTCCTGACCATATCCGGCCTGGGAGAGGACAGTGACATCCTTCCGGCTGTGGAGAAGCTTGAGAAGATCAGCGACGCCTATCATGTAGACTTTGTACTCAGCGTATCAAAGGACGAAAATGAATTGCCGGATAGCCTGAAGTCGAAGATTGTTGTATCTCTTTAAATAGAAGGACAATAGCCCCGGTTTTCCGGGGCTTTGTTTTTGGTTCGGAGGAGTGCGGATTGGCCGGAAATAATGGTAAGATCAGACAGTACAGAAAGCCGCTGAATATCAATCTGGGGATCATCATTTTCAGTGTGATCTTCATTTATATCATCATCTGTGTTTTCCTGTATTTTACACAAAAGCAGATACAGCCCTATGAGGTGAGAACGGGTTCCCTTTCCGTGGACAGCGTTTACCGGGGGATCGCCCTGAGGGAGGAAACCGTGGTTTCGAGCACGGATTCCGGTTATATCAATTATTATGCCAGAGAAGGGGAGCGCGTCGGGAGCGGAAAGCTGGTATGCAGCGTGGATGAAAGCGGGGAGCTGAAGGAGATGTTTGAGGCGGGAGAGGCCGAAGACGGACAGCTTTCCGCCGACGACCTGGCGGATGTCAGGAGTGAGATCACAGGTTTCATGAATGGCTTTAACAGAAAGCAGTTTGGAGAGGCTTATGATTTTAAATATCTGCTGGAGGGAACGGCTCTGAAAATCTCTAATGAAAGCATCCTGGCTGATCTGGAAAGCCTGGGAAGCTCTTCCTTTGTCACCTTCTGCAATGCGCCGGAGTCGGGGATCATGGTATATTCCACGGACGGGTATGAGGACCTTGCGGCAGAGCAGCTCACCGATGAGCTGTTTGACGAATCCTCCTATCAGAAGAACCAGCTGATCAACAATGATCTGGTTTCCGAAGGGGATTCCATTTACAAGCTGGTGACAAATGAGAACTGGTCCATTGTGATCCGGACGGATGCGGAGCTGGCGCAGTATCTGCTGGAGGAGGAATATGTGCAGGTGCGCTTCCTGAAAAACCAGGATGTATCCTGGGCAGAGGTGAGTGTGCTGGATACGGAAGGAGACAGTACTTATGTAAAGCTGGATTTCAACAATTCCATGATCTCCTTCTGCACGGAGCGTTTTGTTGACATCGAGCTGATCACACAGGAGGAAGAGGGACTGAAGGTCCCGAATTCGGCCATTGCGGAAAAGGAATTCTTCCTCGTCCCCAGGGAGTATATGACCAAGGGGGCGAACGGTGCGGACGGCGTCCTGCTCGAGACCTATACGGAGGAGGGAGAGGCGACCACGGAATTCATTGCGACCACCATCTATCAGGAGACGGAAGAGGATTATTACATTGACAATTCCATCCTGAAGGTGGGGGACGATCTGGTGAAGCCGGATTCCACAGATACCTATACCATATCGAGGAGCGCCGTGCTGACAGGAGTTTACAATATCAATAAGGGATATGCGGACTTTAAGGAAATTCAGATCCTGTCGCAGAACGATGAGTATGCGATCGTAAAGTCCAATACCACCTATGGTCTGAGCGCTTATGACCGCATTGTTCTGGATGCGGAAACGGTGGATGTGGACGAGCTGATCTATTAAAAAGACATCGGCAGGAAGGCCTCGGTTTCAGGGAATGCGTCCGGCGGCGCAGTTTCCGGTCCGGATTCGGGCCTTCGGAATGGAGGAAAATATATGGTCAGAGAAAATCTGAAGGCAGTACAGGAAAAGATCGGACAGGCCTGTGCGAGAGCGCACCGTCCGGCAGAAGATGTGACGCTGATCGCAGTGAGCAAGACGAAGCCTGTGGAGATGATCCGGGAGGCATATGAGGCCGGTATCCGGGATTTCGGAGAGAACAAGGTGCAGGAGCTGATGGATAAGATCCCCCAACTTCCCTCTGACATCCGATGGCATATGATCGGGCATCTGCAGCGGAATAAGGTGAAATATCTGGTCGGAAAGGTTGCAATGATCCACAGTGTGGACTCTCTGCGGCTGGCGGAGGAGATCAGCCGCGAAGCCGTGAAGCAGGATACGACCGTAAAGATCCTGATCGAGGTAAACGTGGCGGGAGAAGAGAGCAAATTCGGGGTAAAGCCGGAGGAAACGGAAGCTCTTGTCAGAGCTGCCGCCGCCCTTCCCGGGATCCGGGTCTGCGGTCTGATGACGATCGCACCGATCACACAGGATCCTGAGAGCAGTCGAATTTTTTTCCGGACTTTGAAAAACTTATCTGTTGACATGGAAGGCAAAAACATTGATAATGTACATATGGTTTGCCTGTCCATGGGAATGACAGGCGACTATGAGACCGCCTGTGAGGAGGGCGCCACGTTTGTCAGGGTCGGCACGGGAATATTCGGCGAACGCTCCTGGCAGATCTAGCTTCATCTGACAGGTTGAAATAAGGAGAGCAAGCAGTTATGGGTTTTATGGACAGGTTTTTGAGTTATATGAAGCTGAACGGCGACGAAGATTATGATGATGAGTACGATAACGATGAATATGATGATTATGATGAAGAACCTGAAAGAAAAGTTTCCAAAATAAGCTCCAGAAAGGCGAAATCCGTATCTGCAGAGGATGAGGAGGATCGTCCGAAAAAGGCTTCTCCCAAGATCACGCCGATCAAGCAGGTCCGCAGAGGCAACGGAGCGGGAATGGAGGTCTGTGTGATCAAGCCCACCAGCATAGAAGACGGCAGAGAGATCACGGAGACGCTTCTGGCGAACCGGACGGTGGTCCTGAATCTGGAGGGCCTGGATGTGGACATCGCGCAGAGGATCATTGACTTCACGTCGGGCTCCTGTTTTGCGATCAGCGGGAATCTGCAGAAGATCTCCCAGTACATATTTATCATTACGCCGGCCAGCGTGGACATTTCCGGAGATTTTCAGGATATTTTCAACGGTTCTGTCGATGTGCCGGGTTTTCACTGAAAAGACGGCCTAAAACCGGCCGCGCAGCGGAAGGAAAGAAAGCGAATCCCAGTCAGATTCGCTTTTATTATGGTTGATGGAGAGGACTTGTCATGGAAAAAAGAATGACCGTTTCCCGGGAGGGAAGCCCCTGTTATGACATCGTATTTGAAAAGGATTTTTCCGGCCTTGCAGAGGAACTGAAGGCGCTGGGATATGCGGAAAGGAAGCTGTGCATCGTTACGGATTCCCACGTCGGCCCTCTGTATGCAGAGCAGGTAAAGGAAGCGCTTGAGGCAGGAGGGATGCAGGTGCAGGTGTATTCCTTTCCCGCCGGAGAAGAGCATAAAAATCTGGATACGGCGCGCGCTCTGTACACCTTCCTGATCGAAAGCCATTTCGGAAGAAAGGATTGTCTGATCGCTCTGGGCGGCGGCGTGGTGGGCGATCTGACCGGGTTCGCCGCCGCAACCTACCTGCGCGGCATTGATTTCATCCAGATCCCGACCACGCTGCTCGCCCAGGTGGACAGCAGCATCGGCGGAAAAACGGGAGTGGATTTTGATGGCTACAAAAATATGGTAGGAGCCTTTCATATGCCCCGGCTCGTCTATATGAATCTTTCCACCCTCGCCACTCTGGAGGCGAGACAGTTTTACAGCGGCTTTGCCGAGGCGATGAAATCCGCCCTGATCGCGGATGCCAGATATTACGAATGGCAGATCGCGAACCTGTACGAAATCTGCGACAGGGACCCGGAGGTGCTGGCGCAGCTGGTGCAGAAAAGCTGTGAGATCAAGAGAAAGATCGTGGAGAACGATCCGGAGGAAAAGGGGGAGCGCGCCCTTCTGAATCTGGGCCATACCATCGGGCATGCCATTGAAAAGGCAAAGGATTTCTCTCTTACGCACGGGGAATGCGTGGCGCTCGGCTGTGTGGCCGCCGCCTTTATCTCTTGGAAGAAGGAGATGCTTCCCATGGAAGAATATTATGAGATCAGGGATATGTTCGTTCCCTTCAACCTTCCTATTTCCGTGGATGAACTGGACCCGCAGCAGATCCTGCGCCTGACCAGGTCGGACAAGAAGGCGGAAAACGGACGAATCCGCTTCGTCCTGCTGAAGAAGATCGGAAAGGCTGTTCTGGATACGTCTGTCACGGATGAACAGATCCTGGCGGCAGTGGATGAAATCAATTTTACGGAAGAGGATGCACATGAATAATCGAAAATGGGGGCTGGATCTTCTCATCATTTTTGCGGGCGTGCTGCTGGATCAGTGGACCAAACATCTAGCCGTTGTGTACCTGAAGGGGCAGGAGGCGGTATCTCTGATCCCGGGCGTTCTGGAGCTTAAGTATCTGGAAAACAGAGGGGCTGCCTTTGGCATCCTGCAGGGAGGAAAGGTCATTTTTCTGATCATCACGCCCATCGTCCTCCTGTTCGCTGCCTATGTCATGCTCCGCATGCCGAACGGCGGAAAATACCGCGTGCTGCATATCCTGCTGGACTGTATCGCAGTCGGCGCGGTCGGAAATCTGATCGATCGGATCCGTCTGGACTATGTGGTGGATTTTGTCTATATTAGGCTGATCGACTTCCCAATCTTCAACGTGGCGGATATGTTTGTTTCCATTGCGACCGTAGCCGGAGCTGTGCTCCTTTTGTTCGGCCGAAGCTATCGGGACGAGGACTTCAGCTTCCTTTCTTTCAGAAAGAAAGCTTCCGGGGAAACACAGGAGGTCTCCGGCCGGGACAAAGAGGAAACCGGGGAAGGAGAGGAAGGTCAGGAGGATCAGGAAAATGGCTGAGGGCCGCTATCTTTTTCAGGTGACGGAAGAATATGAAGAGGAACGGATCGACAGGTATATCTCCCTTCTGATCGACTCCCTGTCGCGTTCGTTTATCCAGAAGCTTCTGAAGGATGGACGGGTCCTGGTAAATGAAAAACCGGTAAAGCAGAACTACAGGCTGAAAGAAGGAGATGAGGTAAGCTTCCTGCTTCCGGAGGCGGTGGAGCCTGACATCCGGCCGGAGGACATCCCGTTAGACATCCTGTATGAGGATGACGACGTGCTGGTGGTGAATAAGCCAAAGGGGATGGTGGTCCACCCGGCGGCGGGGCACTACAGCCATACGCTGGTCAACGCTCTCATGTATCACTGCCATGACAGCCTTTCCGGAATCAACGGCGTTATGCGACCCGGCATCGTGCACCGGATTGACCGCGACACCACGGGAAGCCTTCTGGTATGCAAGAATGATATGGCTCACCTGTCCATTGCAGCCCAGCTGAAGGAGCACAGTATCGTGCGCAGATACCGGGCCGTTGTATACGGTGTGATCGATCAGGAAGAGGGCAGGATCGATCTTCCTGTGGGCAGGGATCCGCAGGACCGGAAACGGATGGCCGTCGGCGCAAGAAACGCTAAGCCGGCGGTAACGCATTACCGGGTGCTGCAGCGCTTCGACAGATATACCTATATCGAATGCCGACTGGAAACCGGCAGGACTCACCAGATCCGGGTACACATGGAGGCGATCGGACATCCCCTCCTCGGAGACGAGGTATACCGCCGCAATCTGCCCGGAAGCGGAAAGCCTCCATGCCGGCTCCAGGGACAGACTCTTCACGCCATGATCCTTGGTTTTCATCATCCGAGGACGGGAGAATACATTGAGACGACGGCCCCTCTGCCGGACTATTTTTCCCATCTGCTCCGGATCCTCGGTGCGCCTCAGCCGTGACGCTTTTTTACGTGCCGGCCACATGCTGACCGGCACTGGCCTGAACAGGAACCAACGTTACGACTCAGCCAGGTCTGCGCATTCCCTGCGCAGACCGTACGAAAACAGACCGGCTGGAAGCATCCGGCTTGGCGCGAAGCGCTTGGAATGGCCGAATGCCGTTACAGCTCTGCCGAAGGCCGAGCTGTAACGAACCAACTGTAACTATTTCCATAAAAAGATCCCGGAAATTCATTGAATTTTTGGGACTTTTTCATTATAATATATTTATCTTTTATCAAAGAAGGTAAAAAGAAACATGGCACAGGCCGCGGACGGGCGTGTCGTGAACGAAAATGCCGTCTGAACGGCAAAAGAAGGAGGTAGCTGCAGTATGAACACAGTAATTACGATCGGCCGGCAGTTTGGATCGGGGGGACATGAGATCGGCGAAAAGGTGGCGGAATATTTCGGAATCCAGTGCCTGGACAAGGAGCTTTTGACGAGAGCGGCGAAGGAAAGCGGCTTTTGTGAGGAAATGATCAAGAGCCATGACGAAAGGCCGACCAATTCCTTCCTTTATAATCTGGTCATGGATACCTATTCCTTTGGTTACAACGCATCCTCCTTTATGGATATGCCCATCAGCCACAAGGTGTTTCTGGCGCAGTTTGATACCATCAAGAAGATCGCATCGGAAGGGCCGTGCGTGATCGTCGGCCGGTGTGCCGATTATGCTCTGCATGATTTCAAAAACTGCATCCATCTGTTCATCTATGCGGATGAAGAAAGCAAGATCAAACGGATCATGAAGAGATACAGCCTTACGGAAGATAAGGCCAGGGATATGATCGTGAAGAAGGATAAGCAGCGTCAGAGCTACTACAATTATTATTCTTCCAAAAAGTGGGGACGCGCGGACAGCTATGATTTCTGTCTGAACAGCTCCATACTCGGCGTAGAGGGGACTGTGAAACTGATCGTACAGATCGTGGAAGATTTTGAGAACAGGAATAAGCAGTAAGATGGATTTCTATCGGAGGCTGGCGCTTGCCGGCGAAAAGATCCCCTGCGGAAGGGTGGCCACATATGGACAGCTGGCGCTGCTGTGCGGGAAGCCGCGCTGCAGCCGTCAGGTTGGCCGTGCACTGAAATATGGGCTTGCGGGAAGCGCTTTTCCCGCATACCGTGTGGTCAATTCCAGGGGGATCCTTTCCGGTGCTTCTTCCTTTGATACGCCGGATATGCAGAAACTGCTTCTGGAAGCGGAAGGCGTGCCCGTAAGGGACAACCGGGTGGATCTGAACACCTTCGGCTGGGAAAATACCATGGAGGATGCGCGTTCTCTTCAGAAGAGCTTTGAAGAGGAAGGGATTTGAGAAAGCAGAATTAAGAAGAAGAACAGCGACATCTAACTATTCGCAAAACACAAGTTTAACGAATAGTTAGTGCTGAAACTTCGGTTTTCGCTGTTTCTTCAGGACAACTCTTCGGAATCCAGAATGACCGTAAAAGGCCCGTCATTGATGAGCTGAATCTTCATATGTGCGCCGAATACGCCCTGTTTCACCACCGGGCGTTCTTTTTTGCAGGAATCGATAATATATTCGTACAGCGCTCTGGCATGTTCCGGATTTCCCGCTTTCACGAAGGACGGCCGGTTTCCCTTCCTGCAGTCTGCGTACAGCGTGAACTGAGAAATCAGTAAAAGCTCTCCATCCACATCTTTCAGGCTCAGATTGGTCTTTCCGTTTTCATCGCTGAAAATCCGCAGATTCAGCATCTTGCGCACCAGCCGGTCTGCCTCGGATTCCGTATCCGTGCCGCTTATCCCGATCAGAATCAGAAAGCCCTGATGAATACTTCCGACCATCCGGCCGTCCACGGATACGGAAGCTTCCGTAACTCTTTGAATGACAAATTTCATATTTTCCTCCTGTCTGCCGACCAGGCAGCTTTGTTAATTTTATCACGATCTTTCCGGGCTGTAAATATTTTGACGGAAAACGATCATTTTTTCTGTTACAGCTCAGCCTTTGGCTGAGCTGTAACGGCATCCGGCCGGTCTGTTTTCGTACGGCCTGCGCAGGGAATGCGCAGACCTGACTGAGTAGTAACTTTTTTCTGTTCCGGGATGCATTTTTTCCGGAAAAAAGGTATAATGGACAGGTGTAAAAACGGCAGGCAACTGCGAAACTGATTTTTGGACCGGAAAGGATTTGCTTTTTATGAGACTTCAGCAGGTATTGAGCTACGTCCGCCGTGCGGTGGACGATTACCATATGATTCAGGAGGGGGACCGGATTGCGGTGGGAATATCCGGAGGCAAGGATTCCCTGACCCTGCTCTACGCCCTTCACGGGCTGCAGAGGTTCTATCCGCAGCATTTTGAACTGCATGCGGTGACGGTGGATCTGGGTTTTCAGAACCTGGATCTGAGCAAAATTGAAAGCATCTGCCGCGATGAGCTGCAGATTCCCTATACCATCGTAAAGACGGATATTGCGGATGTGATCTTTGAACAGAGGAAGGAATCCAATCCCTGTTCCCTGTGCGCGAAGATGCGGAAAGGGGCTCTGAACGATGCGATCAAAAAGGAAGGCTGCAACAAGGTGGCCTATGCCCATCATAAGGACGACGTGGTGGAAACCATGCTGATGTCTCTGATTTATGAGGGCAGATTCCACACGTTCAGCCCCGTTACCTGGCTGGACAGAATGGAGCTCACGGTGATCCGGCCGCTTCTTTATATGAATGAGGCGGATGTGATCGGATTTGTCAACAAAAACCATGTTCCGGTGGTAAAGAGCCCCTGTCCGGCGGACGGATACACCAGACGGGAATACGTCAAGCAGCTGCTCCGGCAGCTCAATCTGGAAAATCCCGGCGTGAAGGAACGGATGTTTACCGCGATCACCACCGGAAACCTGCAGGGCTGGCCTCCGGTGAAAAGATCCTGACGGAAAGGGGCGCATAACGGGAATGGCAGGGGAAATGAATTACCATGACGAACTGAATAAGAAAAACGTGCTGAAGCTGCGGGAAATTCTCTCCACTCTTCCGCCCTTCTGCAGGCAGTTTTTCAGGGGAATGGAGGATGTGACAGCCACCAGAACGAGGATTGCATACGCCTATGATCTCAGGGTCTTTTTTGAATTCATCCACGAAACCAACGGCGTATATAAAAAGAAGGATATTGTGGACTTCCCTCTTTCCATTCTGGATGAAATCGGCCGTGAGGACATAGAGGAATATATGGAATATCTGTCCTATTATGTGAAGGACGGCGTGGAATACATGAACGACGAACGCGGGAAGAAGCGGAAGCTGGCTTCCCTGCGCAGTTTTTATAATTATTACTACAGGAATGAGCTGATTTCCACCAATCCGGCTGCTCTCGTCCCGCTTCCCAAACTGCATGAGAAGGAAATCGTCCGGATGGAGCCAAACGAGGTGGCGGTGCTTCTGGACGAGGTGGAGGACGGCAGCGGGCTGACCAGAAAGGAAATGAGCTATCATCAGAAAACCGGAACAAGGGATCTGGCCCTGCTCACGCTTCTGCTGGGAACGGGAATCCGTGTTTCAGAATGTGTGGGCCTGGATCTGAACGACGTGGATTTTGAGAACCGGAGACTGAAGGTCCGCCGGAAGGGAGGAAATGAGGATCTGGTTTATTTCGGGGAGGAAGTGGCGCAGGCTCTTCAAAATTATCTGGAAGAACGGAAGGCTGTCATCCCTCTTGCGGGACATGAAAACGCTTTTTTCCTTTCCCTTCAGAACCGCAGGATTACGGTGCGGAGCGTGGAAAATCTGGTAAAAAAATATGCTTCCCGCGTAACAAACGTGAAGAAAATCACGCCTCATAAGCTCCGCAGCACTTACGGGACCACCCTTTATCAGGAAACCGGAGACATTTACCTGGTGGCGGATGTGCTGGGCCATAAGGATGTCAATACCACGCGGAAGCATTACGCGGCGATGAAGGATGAAAACAAACGGAAAGCGGCCAGAGCCGTCAGACTCCGGGAAGAATAGAAAAATTTTTCCCGGAAAAAGCTGGGAAAAAAGGAAGGGAAGCCGGTAATGTGCTTCCCTTCCTGCCTGATTATGCGCACTCGCCTGCCCCGCTTTTTACCTCCGCCTGCCGAACCACAGAGTCCGCAGCCAGCTGCGGATCCTTCCGGACGCTTTGCTGTCGGAAGCGGGACGCTGAGGGGCAGGCTTCTCATTGACATTTGCAGAAGGACCGGCATCCGGAAACGGGACGGAAGAAGGATGATTTTCCGCCTCTGTGCCCTTCCGGTAAAAACGGTTGCTGCTCCTGTTCCAGGGGGCCGGAGGAGCCGGAGGGGTATGGGGCGGAGAGGCCGGATTTTGCCGGAGGTCTTCGGCGGCTCCGTCCACAGCAGCCATTTTCGGGGAATCCGTTTTGGCGCCTGTCGGCATCTGTCCGTTTCCGTTCTCCTTTCCGTTTTCCTGTACGGGGAAGGTGAGAACGGCCTTGAACAGGTCTCCGTCCACCTCGATGTGCATACTGCCTCCCTGCAGCTCGGTAAAGCTTTTGGCAATGGCAAGGCCAAGGCCGCTTCCTTCCGTATTACGGGAGCCGTCCCCGCGGACAAACCGTTCCGTCAGTTCATTGGGATCGACGGAAAGTTCGGAGGCGGAAATATTCTTCAGCTCAATTTTTACAATTTCCCGTTCTCTTCCGCCTTCCCGGGAGACAGTTTCCCGGGGAAGCAATTCCCGTTCCTCTGTCAGGCTCACATACACTCTGGTGCCCTTCATCGCATACTTGATGATGTTGGTATACAGGTTGTCAAAGATTCGATAGGTTTTCTGACTGTCCAAGGAGAGAATGACCCTTTTTTCCGGGAAACGGAACCGGAAATCCAGGCCGGCAGCACTGATTCTGTCCTCCTGTTCCAGATACGCCTGCCTGAGCAGATTGCAGATATCCACGTTAACAATATGAAGAGTAACCGCCCTGCTGCTCGCCTTACTGATTTCAAACAGGTCCTCGATCAGAACCTTCAGACGGTTGGCCTTCTTCTGCAGAACCGCGAGATATTCCGCCTGCTTTTCCGGGGTAACACCGGGCTCCTTCAGCAGATCGATATAGGTGATGATGGCCGTCAGAGGCGTTTTCAGGTCGTGGGAGACATTGGTGATCAGTTCGGTTTTCATCCTCTGGCTTCTGACTTCTTCCTCCACAGCGCGCTTAAAATCCGACTGGATCCGGCGCAGCTGGGATTTATAGCTTTCAAAGACGCCGAAATCCTCCGAGAGCGCCGTATCCAGATTGCCCTGCGCAATGGAGCTGGTCGCGCGCAGCAGCTTCCGGTATTTCTCCTGAATTCCCATCACATATTTTTTCAGGATAAAGTATACGATCACCGTGTAGATGACCAGGCCCAGGATCCCGGCAAACCAGAAGCAGCAGATCAGCATCAGGATGAAGAAATTGACGCCAAGCACCTTCAGGATAATCCGGTTCGCATCCGTCCCGATGTCATAGCGGATCAGATCCGTATAAAAATCCCGGCAGGCTTTTTTGACCCGGCTGTAAACCCTGTGCCAGTATTTGCAGATGAGGCTTCGCTCCTTCAGACTGCCTCTACGGATACCTGCCAGACCGGAACCGATCAGGAAGGCGGCGGCAAAAAGCGCTGCGAGGAACAGAAAAAGGGCGGCTCGATCCAGCGGAATCCGGAAGAGCTTTCCATCGCCTCCCATTCCGGTACGGATGCTCTGGAGGAAAATCCCGTTCTCATATTCAGCGGTGAAACGGACCACAGGATAGACGGAATACCCCACAAGCATGATCACAAGTATGGCGGCGGCCTCGATATAAAGACCGCGGGAACGTCTTTTTTCCGATCCGGCTTCTGACGCCTGGGACTCCTCATACAGCGCGGCCATCCTGCGCCGCTCCGACATCAGCTTCCAGATGAGGCCGGCACAGGCGCAGAGAAACAGCAGGAACAGATAAACGGGAGCGACGCCCGCCTCATGGTAGCTGTTTTCCATCGCCAGATAGAGGCTCACCCGGTCAGAAAGGGGGTTCCCGCTCTGAAACAGAGCGTCATACTGCTCCTGCGTCAGTCCATATATGACCCGCATATCCGTGGGATGACTGAGGGTGAGACGAAGGATGGCGTACTGCTCTCCATATTCGTCATAAACCCGGTAAGTGGATGCCTGCCCGTCCGGATCCAGTTCCTGGCTGCCGCCATCATCATTCAGAAAAAGCTGCCGTTCGTGTCCGGCGCTCTGCACGGTATTGATGAACTGTCTGGCATGGTCCGGACAGCGGACGGAAACATTTCCCACGTTTCCGGCACTGTCATATTCCAGGCTGACATAGTAAACATAATCCTGCTGTCCGTCAGAATCCTCCCCGTCTCTGGCGACGGCGCCGGGAAGGCTGCTTCCGCTGTTGGAAAGAACGGTCCCGGAATCCAGATCCTCCACATAATAGTCCATGGAACCGCCATAGGAGGACAGCATCTCTTCATATCCGGACAGCGTGGATTCCAGACTGGTTTTCTGTTCGGAAACAATGTTTTCCGCATGGCGCAGAATGGTCTGAAAATCCTCTTCCGATTCCGCTTCAAGGGAAGAAAGACCGTCCTGCGCATATCCATACCAGACAGAATCTGGGTCCTGCCATGTTTCCAGCAGGGAACGGAGCGCTTCTTCATCAGAAGAGACGGATTCGCCATCTGCCGTTTCCAGATCCTCATGAAGATACAGATCGGAATAGCTGTACTGCGTCTGGTCCGTCTTTTCACGCAGATATTTGTACTGTACATAGTTGACAGAAAGCAGATCATTCACAAAATCGCTGGAAATCAGAGGATCTGTATAGGCCGCCTGCGCTCTTTCCCGGAAAAAGGGGAAAAGCGACAGAAAAATGACGGATGCGGCCAGTCCGGCTGCAACTGCTCCTGCCAGAGATGCGCGTGCCACGGCAAATGGCAGAAAATAAGGTTTACTGCTTTTCCATTTTGTATCCAACGCCCCACACCACCTTTAAATATTTCGGATTTTTCGGATCGATTTCGATTTTTTCCCTGATCTTGCGGATGTGGACCATAATGGTATCGGTATTGATCGCTTTCTCATTCCAGATGCGTTCATAGATCTCATCGGCGGAGAAAACCCTGCCGGGATTCTTGATCAGAAGCAGGAGGATCTTGAATTCGATGGGGGTCAGCCGGACCGGATTCCCATCCACAAATACCTCGACCGTTTCTTCATTCACTTCAATTCCGCCGAGCACATGATAAGTATCCTTTTCTGGTTCGGTTGCCCTGCTGAGGGCTTCCAGGTATCTGGCATGCCGGCGCAGGTGGGAATTCACCCTCGCAAGAAGCTCCATCGTGGTAAACGGCTTCGTTACATAGTCGTCCGCCCCCATGTTCAGGCCCATGATCTTATCCACCTCTTCCGACTTGGCGGAAAGCATGATGACGGGAAAATCATATCCCTTTTCCCGTACCTTCATCATCATGGTGATTCCGTCCATGCGCGGCATCATGATATCGACGATGGCCAGATGAATCTCTTCCTTCTCTATGATTTCCAGCCCCTCCACACCGTCGCCGGCCTGAAAGACCACGTATCCCTGATTCCTCAGGTAGATATCAATGCCCTCCCGGATATCCTTATCATCCTCTACGACCAGAATATGATTGGTTTCCAACACTATGAACCTCCCTGTAATTGATTATGACTGACGCGTTCCGGCTGTCCGCTTCTTCCGGGTCCGGAAACACGGTACAAAAAGCGGACAACAAAGGCATTATAACATACATCCTGTCACGCCGCCACAGGCTCTGGGAGAAATGGCGGCAGATCTGTTTCCAGGGTGATTTTTTCAAAACCGGGATCCGCTCCGTTCGATCAGGATACCATCAGGATAATCCGGAAAGCTGAAAAATACGGGCAGGAAAACCGGAAAAATTTCTTAAAAAAAGCTTTGTTTTTCTGAAAAAGGAGGCCGGGGCCGAATAATGGAAAAGGGGGCCTGCGTCTTCGGCGGATTCACCGCCTGAATTCCGAAGAGTAATAGGGAATAATCAGATAATCCCCCTGCCGGATATCAGAATCCAGCAGATGATTGATCTGTATGACCTCCTGCAGGAACTCCTGTCTCGATTCAAAAGAACCGTTTTTATACGCGGCTGCAATCGACCACAGAGAATCCCCCTCCTCTATGCGGATGCTGGTATAATATTTGTAAACGGGATCGGGAGAAACGTCCCTGGCCCGGACAATGAAACCGCCGCCGGTCATGGAAAGCGTAAGGAGAACAGCTGCTGCAAACAGAGACAGACGGCGTCTGAGCTGTCTCTGCCTTCTGATCCGGTTCCTTCTTATCCTCTCTTCTGCCTTCATCCTCTTCCCTCCTCCTGAGCTGAACATCGAACAGATGTTGCGAACACACGTTCCTTTTGCTGTATCTGAATTATATCGAACACAGATTCGAATGTCAAGGGGGAAATGCCGGAAAATCGAACGGATTTTCGGAATATGTGTTTGCTTTTCCGGCTTCCATGTGTTATACTTTTTCCAACATAAAAAGAGGGAAACAGGCGGATCCGTTCAGGAAAAGACCGCTGAAGGAGGATAAGATTATGGCACAGGGAAAGATCACTGCAAAGCAGCAGGAAATCCTTTCGTTTATAAAGGAACAGATACTGGAAAAGGGATATCCGCCCGCAGTAAGAGAAATCTGCGAAGCGGTGCATCTGAAGTCCACCTCTTCGGTCCACTCCCACCTGGAGACGCTGGAGAAGAACGGCTTTATCCGCCGGGATCCCACCAAGCCGCGCGCGATTGAGATCTGTGACGACAGCTTTCAGGCTGTCAGGTCGGAAATGGTCAGTCTGCCCGTGATCGGAAATGTGGCTGCCGGACAGCCCATTCTTGCGGAAGAGAATATTGAGAGTTATTTCCCGGTTCCTTCGGAATATGTCCCGAACGGAGAACCCTCCTTCATTCTGAAGGTACGGGGAGATTCCATGATCAATGCCGGAATCCGCAACGGGGATCAGATTTTTGTACAGAGCTGTTCCGGCGCGCATAACGGGGACATTGTCGTGGCCCTGATCGAGGATTCCGCTACGGTAAAGACTTTCTACCGGGAGAAGGGACATATCCGCCTGCAGCCGGAAAACGATGCCATGGAGCCGATCATTGTGAATGACTGCAGGATTCTTGGGAAGGTGTTCGGCGTATTCCGGATCTATCACTGATCCGAAGGCGCAGTGACCGGGTCAGGATGGCTTTTTCATCAGTCAGTGCATCCTGACCCGGTACCAGTACAGATAGATTTCCTGAAAGCCCAGGGAACGATAGAGGGAAAGAGCTTCCGCGCTGGAGGCCAGAACCTGCAGATGGACGCTTTTGACGCCTGCCTGGAAGCCCGCTTCCATGAGGGTCCGGCAGATGGCCGTGCCGAGTCCCTGACGGCGGTATCCGGGGCTGACATGGATGTCGTACAGTCCCATGGTATCTTCCTCAAAAATCCCGGTTCCCCCGGCGATGACCGTTCCGTTTTTCCGGAGGAAGGCTTCTATTTTATTTCCTTTATTTCCCCTGCGGCAGCAGTCCGGCTCCGGCATGGGATTCTTCCCATCCTGCCTGGGGAGGGCGGGAAGCGATCCGGCCCTGCATTCCAGCACTTTCGTTTTTCCCATGATGACATAGCCTCTCTGTTCAAGCTGCTGATCCAGGGCGGCTGGTACGTTGGAAGTCATTTTGAAGGCGCAGGGAAGGGAATGGGCCGCAAATTTTTTCTCACAGAAATCTATTTTATCTTCATAGGAACGGGTGGACAGATAAAGGGGAAGCACACAGCTGTCCCGCCAGTCTCCGCCTTCCCGGAACCGCAGGATCCAGCCGTCGCATACCTCTGTATGGATGGAAGGAAACGCATTCAGGGAAAGCTCTTCATATCTGAGCGCCGCAAAGTTCATCGTGATTCCGCCTTTCTGTAACGATACATATCTGATTCTGCATTCATTTTACCAGATAAAGAAGGAATAAAATACAGGATTTGTGCTTTCAATCTTGCAGACAGTGCTGTAAGGCTTTATAATGGCTTCAACAGAACGCGGAAAGAAGGGATGGAAAATTGTACAGCCGGATGGAACTGGATAAGAATGAAAAAAAAGGGTATCTGGATCATGATTTCAGGATGTTTCATCTGAAGGAGGAAGGACCGCTGGAAGTTGCTTCCCATTATCACGATTTTGACAAGGTCCTGCTCTTTCTGGGGGGAAACGCGGCCTATTCCATTGAAGGCAGAAGGTATGAGCTGCGCCCGTTTGATATCGTTCTGGTAAACGCCGGCCAGCTTCACCGCCCCATCGTGCAGGAAGGAAGCCCCTATGAGCGGATCATCATTTACATCTCTACCGGCTTTCTGGCCGGATACCGCACGGACTCCTGCGATCTGCGGTTCTGCTTTCAGGAAGCGCAGAAACGGCGCGGAAACGTGCTCAGGATGGAAAATCTGGAGAAAAGCAGCCTGTACTACGGAATCCGCCGTCTGGAGCAGTCTTTTCAGGAGCAGGATTATGGACAGGAACTGTATCAGAGAGTCCTGTTTCTGGAATTCATGATTCTGTTAAACCGGGCGCTTCTCCATAACCGGGTAAATTATCTGGAAAACCGGGTATCCAATCAGAAAATCGCTTCCATCATCGATTATATCAACGACCATTTGTCGGAAGAAATTACGGTGGACGGACTTGCGGAACGTTTTTTTCTGAGCCGTTCCCATCTCATGCACCTGTTCAAGGCGGAAACGGACTATTCCGTCGGGGCCTATATCAATGAAAAAAGGCTCCTGCTGTCCAAATCCCTGATTCAGAACGGGATGCCGGCAACAGAAGCCTGTTATGAAAGCGGATTCCGCGATTATTCCACCTTCTGCAGGGCGTTTCGAAAGAAATATCAGACCACGCCCCGCAACGCGGGAAAACTGCTGTGAGAATTCTCAAAATAGAAGAATTCTCAAAAAAGCTGAGGCGGCAGCGAAAAGGCCGCTTACAGCTCAGAAGGATCAATCCTTCTGCCGTCGCGCCAGATGCGCTCCAGATCATAAAACAGCCGGTTTTCCCGGTCAAAAATATGAACGATGATATCGCCGTAATCCATCAGCACCCAGTTGGCGGTATTATACCCTTCCACCTGGCGCGGGGAGATTCCGGCGCGTCCCAGCTTCTCTTCTACATTATCCGCAAGCGCCTGAACCTGGTTGCGGTTATTTCCGCTTGCGATCAGAAAATAATCGGCAAGAACGGTGACGCCGCTGATGTCGATCACGCTGAGATCTTCGGCTTTCTTTTCCTCCAGCGCTTCTTTGGCGAGCTTCGCCATTTCCTTCGCATTCATTTCTGTCATGGACGGCCTCCTTTCTCTCTTTCGGCCCTGTAATATTCATAGGTCTGCTGTGTCATGGGATCGATTTCCGTCTTGGACGCGGACAGATAGGTCAGAGTATCCCGCAGGATCAGAAACAGACATTCATCCAGATCCTCGAACGCCAGCTTTCTGGCCTGCGGCAGGTTCGGAGCCTGATTCCTTCCCGGCTCGATGTAATCCGCGACATACAGGATCTTGTCCATCAGCCGCATTTCCGGCTTCCCGGTGGTATGCCAGGTGATGGCGTCCAGAATCTCCCGGTCCTCGATGCCATATTTGTGCCAGGCAAGAAAGCTTCCCACTTTGGCATGGAGAAGGGAAGGATTTTTCTGCTCCGCGGCATTGATGGCGATGCTGTGTTTGCTGCAGATGCGGAGCTGCTTTTCGCTGCTTAAGTTTTTCGCGCAGTCATGAAGAAGTCCGGCAATCTGTGCCTTTTTCATATCCGCACCATAACGCATGGCGAGCGCCGCCGCCGTAAAGGCAACGCCCAGCGTATGCTCATAACGTTTTGGATCCAGTTCCCGTTCCATACATTTCCGCAGACTGACGGGATCGCTGCCGATTTTCTCTTCTTCTGTCCTGCTGCTCATTCTGAACGCTCCTCTTCTGCCCCTTTCGCGGCTGCACGCTGTCCTGCCTGGAAAACGGGCTGTTCTGCCACGGCGCGGTAAAGCCCGTTTTCTTCGATGTACTCCCTCACCCGTTCCGGAACCAGATAACGGATGGAGCGGCCCTCCCGAATCCGGCTTCGGATATCGGAGGAAGAGATTTCCACGTTCCCGGAAGGAATCAGGCAGACCCGGCCGTGATATTTTTCACAAAGATGCTGCGCCTGTTCGGACAGACGGCCGTTTCCGCAGTCGTCCCGGACGGCGGCGAGCACGGTCGCCTTCTGAAAAATGACCTCCGGATTCTTCCAGGTTTCCATGGCGAACAGACTGTCCGCGCCTGCCAGGAAAAAAAACTCGGTGCTCGGATTTTCCCGGGTCAGCTGCTCCAGCGTTTCACAGGTATAGGTATAGCCGGGACGCCGGACTTCCATATCGGAAACCTGAAAATGAGGATTGTCCTGGATGGCCAGCGCCGTCATGCGCAGCCGGGTGTCCGCATCCAGAATGGCAGACTGATCCTTCATATAGGAACAGCCGCTGGGAATGAACAGGACCTGATCCAGACCGAAAGCGGAATAGGCGTTTTCTGCCAGAAGCAGGTGGCCGATATGGATCGGATTAAAGGTCCCGCCCATGATTCCCACCCGCTTCATTTTCGGAAATTTATCTGGGAAGTTCAATCTTTTTATGCTCCTTGCTTTCCTTATAAAGCACGATTTTTCTGCCGATCACCTGAACGAGCTGAGACTGGGTGCGCTCCGCGAGCATGGCGCCAAGCTGATTCGGGTCATCAAAGCAGTTCTTGAGAACGGTGACCTTGATCAGTTCCTTTTTGTTGAACGCTTCTGCGACCGCCTGCGTCACCTCGGGCGTAAGGCTCCCTTTCCCGATCTGGAATACGGGCTCCAGGTTTCCGGCAAGGCTTTTCAGATAAGCTCTCTGTTTGCTTGTCATAGCTACCTCTCTTTTCAAATGGCGGCGCGCCGGTCAGACGCTGGCCGCATTAAGGCTTTATTTATAGTAATCAAATTTAAGGCCGTACATGCGGACGGTACTGCCCTCTTCGATGCCAAGCGCCTCCAGCTGTTCCAGGATGCCCGTTTCCTTCAGGAAATTCTGGAAGAAGGTAAAGCCTTTTTCCGAATCCAGATTGGTGTAGCCCAGCATTTTTTCGATGCGGGGGCCTTCCACCACATATTCGTCCTCTTCCTCGTCGTAGGTCACGCTGAAGGGCTCGTCGGAGAACCGGTTTTCCAGCTCCGGGAAGTATTCCTGCTCAAATACCACGGGCCTGTCATCCGCCTGATCCAGAAGGCCGCTCACATGATAGAGAAGCTCCTTTAAGCCCTGCCCGCTCACGGCGGAAATGGGGAAAACCTGAATTCCCTTCGGCTCAAATTCCGCCTTTAGAAGCTCCACCGCTTCCGCGGCTTCATCCGGAGCCGCGTCGATCTTGTTGGCGGCGATCACTGTGGGCCGGGAAGCAATTTCCATATTATAGGCTTCCAGCTCCTTATTGATGGCATAGATGTCCGCGATCGGATCACGTCCCTCCGTGCCTGCGGCGTCCACCATGTGGATGATCACCCTGGTCCGCTCGATGTGGCGCAGGAATTCATGCCCCAGTCCCACGCCTTCCGAGGCTCCTTCAATCAGACCGGGAATATCCGCGATCACAAAGCTTTTGGCCCCGTCCATGTCCACCACGCCCAGATTGGGGACAATGGTGGTGAAATGATAATTGGCGATCTTCGGCCTTGCGTTGGTAACTCGGGAAAGGAGGGTGGATTTTCCCACATTGGGGAAGCCGACCAGCCCCACATCCGCGATCATTTTCAGCTCCAGGAAAAGCTCCAGTTCTCTGGCAGGCTGGCCGGGCTGGGCATACTTGGGCGCCTGCATGGTGCTGGTGGCGTAGTGCTGGTTGCCGTTTCCGCCCTTTCCTCCGGTCAGGAGCACGATCCTTTTGTTCTCTCCGGACATGTCCGCGATGACCCGGCCGCTCTGGGCTTCCTTGATGACGGTTCCCTCCGGTACCTTAATGATGATGTCGTCGCCGTCCTTCCCGCGGCAGTTTCTTTTCCCGCCCTCCTGGCCGTCGCCGGCCTTATATTTGCGGACATGCCTGAAATCTGTCAGGGTGTTCAGGCCCTCATCCACCTGGAAGATCACGTCGCCGCCTCTTCCTCCGTCGCCGCCGTCCGGACCGCCGTTTGGCACATATTTTTCTCTGCGGAAGGAAACGTGGCCGTCGCCGCCCTTGCCGCTTCTGACATAGATTCTTGCTCTGTCTGCAAACATGAAAATCTCCTTATAACGGAAAGGGCTTCAAACATGACTGTTTGAAGCCCGGCATTCTCAGAAATCTCCGTTTCGGCAACTTACTGTTCTACAGGATAAACGGAAGCCTGCTTCCTGTCTCTTCCCTTTCTTTCGAATCTCAGTATACCGTCAACCGTTGCGAACAACGTATCATCGCCGCCGCGTCCAACGTTCACGCCGGGATGAATCTTCGTTCCGCGCTGTCTGTAAAGGATGTTTCCTGCCTTTACAAACTGTCCGTCGGCTCTCTTCGCGCCAAGTCTCTTGGACTCGGAATCTCTGCCGTTCTTCGTGGAACCAACACCCTTTTTATGAGCAAAAAACTGAAGGTTCAGCTGTAACATGGATTTACACCTCCTCGAATTGAAGTTTCAGGTATTTCCTGCCATACTGTTTCTGTACGTCCGTCAAACCAAGCACCATGGAATTCACCAGAAGGGAAGCCTCCCTGCTGAGTGTATCCGGAAAACGGACCTCGATCAGCCCCGCTTCCTCTTCCGTCTCCACACGCATCTCATCCGGAGCAAAGCGCTCAATGGAATTGATGGTATTGATGACCAGAACGGAAACGGCAGCGCAGACGATGTCGCTTCCCGCGGCCGCGTAGCCGCTGTGCCCGCTGCAGGTAAAGCCTGTACAGGCCCCGGTGCTGTTTTTCCTGATCGTCACTGTCGTCATGGCTGAAAATTAAGCGTTGATCTTTTCGATCTTAACCTGCGTGTAAGGCTGTCTGTGACCGTTCTTCTTGTGATAGCCGGTTTTTCTCTTATACTTGTAAACGATGACCTTCTTACCTCTGCCTTCGCCTACAACCGTAGCGGAAACCGTAGCGTTCGCAACATCTGCGCCTACCTTCAGGCCGTTGTCGCTCACTGCCACCACCTGGTCAAACGTAACAGTGTCTCCAGTCGCAGCGTTCAGCTTCTCTACCTTGAGAACATCGCCTTCGGAAACCTTGTACTGTTTTCCACCTGTTGCAATAATTGCGTACATAGGGCACCTCCTATTTCTCAAACTCGCTGACTG
>DWWH01000083.1 GCA_019119815.1 Candidatus Eisenbergiella intestinipullorum
ACGACATTTAACTACAATAAATTTCAAGAATTAGTTGAAATTTTTCAAAAAAGAGGTTATGATATTAGTGTTGTGAATACTATCTGTAACGCAACTGAGGAGAGACAAACTGAGGCAAAGGATATTGCAGCGAAGGTCGATGCCATGATAGTGATCGGTGGGAGGCACAGTTCCAACACGCGGAAGCTGTACGAGATCTGTTCCCGCGAATGTGCCCGCACCTGTTTGATACAGACACTGGATGATTTGCATTTGGAACTGCCGGAAGCTGTCCGCCTGGTAGGTATTACAGCCGGAGCGTCTACCCCGAATAAATTAATCGAGGAGGTTCAAAATTATGTCCGAATTAACTTTTGAACAAATGTTGGAGGAATCATTAAAAACAATTCATGCAGGGGAGGTCGTTGAAGGCACCGTCATCGATGTGAAGCCCGAAGAAGTGATCCTTAACATCGGATACAAGTCTGACGGAGTCCTTACCAGAAACGAGTATACCAACGATTCCAGCGTCGATATGACGACGGTGGTGAAGCCCGGCGACAAGATGGAGGTCAAGGTCCTCAAGGTGAACGACGGAGACGGACAGGTTATCCTTTCCTATAAGCGTCTGGCAGCCGACAGAGGCAACAAGAGGATCGAAGAAGCATACAACAGTCATGAAGTGCTCAAGGCAAAGGTTACCCAGGTGCTGGAGGGCGGCCTGAGCGTAGTGGTGGACGAGGTGAGAATCTTCATCCCGGCCAGCCTGGTTTCCGACACTTACGAGAAGGATCTCGGCAAGTATGCGGGACAGGAGATCGAATTCGTGATCAGCGAATACAATCCGAAGAGAAGAAGATACATCGGCGACCGTAAGCAGCTCATCCTCGCGAGAAAGGCTGAGATGCAGAAGGAGCTTCTGGAGAGGATCCATGTGGGTGATACGGTAGAGGGTGTTGTCAAGAACGTGACCGACTTCGGTGCCTTCATCGATCTGGGAGGAGCGGATGGACTGCTTCACATCTCCGAGATGTCTTGGGGCAGAATCGAGCATCCCAGAAAGGTATTCAAGGTGGGCGACAAGGTGAAGGTTCAGATCAAGGACATCAACGGAACCAAGATCGCTCTTACCAGAAAATTTGAGGATGAGAATCCCTGGAAGAATGCCGCTGAAAAGTATGCGGTCGGCAATATCGTAAACGGAAAGGTTGCAAGAATGACCGATTTCGGCGCGTTTGTGGAACTGGAGCCCGGTGTGGATGCCCTGCTGCATGTTTCTCAGATCGCCAAGGAGCATGTGGACAAGCCGTCTGATGTTCTCAAGACCGGTCAGGAGATCACTGCCAAGGTAGTGGATTTCAATGAAGCTGACAAGAAGATCAGCCTGAGCATGAAGGCGCTGCTCGTCCCGGAGGCGAAGGAAGCAAAGGAAGAGCAGAAGGATTCTGACGCAGATGTGGTTTCCGTAGATATTGACGCGGTGATCGCCGGACAGAAGGACGATGCGGAATAAGCCGTAACGTTCGGGACAAAAAGTAAATGAAAGATAGCAGAAGGGATACGGCAGATATGCCGTATCCTTTTTTAAGAGCTCAGGACTGTCATCCTGATTCCATGTTCCAATTTCATTTTCCTTTTTTATCGGTCAGGGAAAGCCCGGTATGGGCTTTCCCTGAAGCTGCGCTTTCAGCCCTTCAGCAGATGCCGGAGAAGGTGGGAGGCATAGGCAGACAGCAGGGAGAAGTCGGAAAGGAAGGCCTCTTTTGCTTCAAAATACCCTTCCCGGAAGGAGGCAGGCTTCTGCGAAGGCTGTCTGCGGGCAGAGACATTTCCGGGAGAGGCGGCTGCAGAAGAATTTCGGGACGCCTGCTGACCGGAGGCAGTATTCCGGCCTTTGCGGGAAGCAGCCCGGCCGGAGGAATGAGAAAACGGGGACTGCCGGAAAAAGAGGGGAGCAAAGCGTTCCTCCTCCAAAGCGGCTTCACCGGAGCCTGAGGGCAGGAAAAGAGGAAGAAATTCGCCTGTCTTCCGGGTGTAGCAGGTCTCCGGCGTGGCAGGGATCCGGTGCGATTTGTCCACGTAGATGGCTACGGACTTGTGAATGGCGCAGTCCTCCTCCGGCAGATAGGAATAATTTTTGTGATCCGGATAAAAGTATTTCAGCTCTCCGCAGAAAACAGGGATCTTCAGCAGTCCGCTGTCATCCTTTCCAGAAAAGAAAACGCCGTCCGCATGCAGGGCCAGGGGGCGGGGAAGAGAAAGGCGCAGCCGGAGAGGAAGGAGAAGTTCTTTCTGCGCCTTTCCCGCATAATCTGTACAGGGGGACAGAGCCGCTTCCTTTGCTGCGGGCAGCGCATCGCAAAGGGCGGGATATGCCAGCATGGACAGGACGGAGAGCATGCCGAGAATGTCTTCGGCGTTGTGCAGGAGCAGAACCTGCAGCAGTCGGTCGTCTCTTTCCTGACGGTAGGTGTGGTACAGAGCGATCAGCTCGCCGCCTGTGAAAGGATCCTTCCGGCGGTCCCCAAGAAATTCCTCCAGCGTTTTCAGCTTACAGTTGGAAAGCTTCAGCAGATTTTTGAAAGGGCTGATCCGGCGGTACAGATCGGTCTGCTCCATGCTGCCAAGCGGGCACTCCAGGCCATATCTGCGGTATCTTGCCTGCAGAAAGGGAAGATCGAAGGTGGTCCCGTTGAAGTGGAAGGCCCTTCCTTTGCTGCGGATCCGTTCGGCAAACGCCCGAAGAACTGCCTCCTCTTCGGACAGGTCCTCAGCCAGATACTGACAGAGCACGAAGCGCCCGTCTTCCAGAAGGGCGGCGCCGATCAGGTAGCAGAAGGCGGATTTGGGAGAGAGACCGGTGGTCTCGATGTCGAAAAAAACGGCGTCCGAAAGTCCGCCCGCACAGGAGGACGCCAGAGATGTCAGTTGTTCCGATATGGGTTCTGTTTTCGTTTTCATGCCCGGATTATACCATAAATTTTGCGTTTGCTGTAGTATTTTGAGGAAATTTAAGGTATCATATCAATCAGCAGGGATGATGTTTTGTTCTGATGAAGGAAAGACCGTTGTCGGACGAACGGTGAAACGGAACAGGAACGCATCCTTCGCCGCCGGATGCTTGCAGAGGCGGCGGAAGAAAAGGAAAGGAAAAAAGGATATGGCGAAGGCGAAGTTGACATTCATGGGCGGCATCCATCCGTATGACGGCAAGGAGCTTTCCAAAGACAAGCCCATCAAAACGATTCTTCCCAAGGGCGATCTGGTATATCCGCTGTCGCAGCATATCGGCGCTCCGGCGAAGCCTGTCGTGAAAAAGGGGGACCGGGTCCTGACCGGCCAGAAGATCGCGGAGGCGGACGGTTATATGTCTGTTCCCATTTTCAGCAGCGTGTCCGGCACGGTGAAGGCCATTGAGCCCAGACGGGTGGTCACCGGCGACAATGTGATGAGCATCGTGGTGGAAAATGACAGGCAGTATGAGGAGACGGTTTATCCTGTCGTGAAGCCTCTTTCTCAGCTCGGCAGAGAAGAGATCCTGGGTCTGATAAAGGAAGGCGGCGTAGCGGGAATGGGAGGAGCGGGCTTTCCCACGCATGTAAAGCTGGCTCCGAAGGACCCGGAGGCGATCGAGTACGTGATCGCCAACTGCGCGGAATGCGAACCCTATCTGACCTCCGATTACCGGAGGATGCTGGAGGAGCCGGACAGCCTGATCGACGGACTGAAGGTGATCCTGACCCTGTTCCCGAAGGCGAAGGGAATTCTGGCAGTGGAGGACAACAAACCGGACTGCATCCGCCTGCTGAAGGAAAAAACGGCGGGAGAAGAGCGCATTTCCGTGGCCAAGCTTCCCACAAAATATCCCCAGGGCTCCGAACGCCAGCTCATCTATGCGGTAACGGGGCGGGCCATCCATTCCGCACAGCTTCCCGCGGATGCGGGCTGCATCGTGGACAATGTGGATACCATCGTTGCGGTGAATCATGCGGTGAGGGAAGGGAAGCCTCTGATTACCCGGATCGTCACGGTAACAGGAGACGCGGTGGCGGATCCGCAGAATTTCCTGGTGCGCATCGGCACCAATTATCATGAGCTGATCGACGAGGCAGGGGGTTTCGTGACGGAGCCTGCCAGGATCGTTTCCGGCGGTCCCATGATGGGCTTCGGCATTTTTGATCTGGACGTTCCCACCACCAGGACGGCCTCCGCCCTTTTGTGCCTGTCAAAGGACGAGGTGGGCACACCCTCGGCCTGCATCAACTGCGGACGCTGTGTGGAAGCCTGTCCGTCCCGGCTGGTGCCCACACTGCTGGCGACCTGCGCGCAGCATTATGATACGGAGACCTTTTTGAAACGGGACGGCATGGAGTGCTGTGAGTGCGGCTGCTGCAGCTATGTCTGTCCGGCAAAGCGGCAGCTTACCCAGGCCATCAAGTCCATGCGGCGGATGATCCTGGCTGACCGGAAGAAAGCGAAGGGAGGAGTTCAGAAATGAGCGAGCTGATGAAGGTGTCATCCAATCCGCATATCCGGGACAGGATGACCACGGACAGGATCATGCTGGCGGTGATCGCGGCGCTTCTGCCGACGACCCTTTTCGGGATATGGAATTTCGGCATCCGGGCGGCTCTGATCATCGCGGTGACCATAGCGAGTACGGTGCTGACGGAGCTGATCTATGAGAAACTGATGAAAAAGGAGGTCACCATCTGGGATTTTTCCGCGGTGGTGACGGGCCTGCTGCTGGCTCTGAACCTGCCGGTGAGCGTGCCCTGGTGGATTGGCGTGATCGGCGGCGTGTTCGCCATCCTGGTGGTGAAGATGCTGTTCGGCGGCCTGGGACAGAACTTCATGAACCCGGCGCTGGGAGCCAGATGCTTTCTGCTGATCTCCTTCGCCTCTCTGATGACGGATTATTCCTGCGATGCTTATACGGGAGCCACCCCTCTGGCTTCTCTGCGGGCGGGAGAGAGCGTGAACGTGTTTGATATGGTGATCGGGCGCGAGGCGGGGACCATCGGAGAGACATCCATGCTCTGCATTGTGCTGGGGGCTTGTCTGCTGATCTGGCTGGAGATCATTGACCTGCGGATTCCCGGGACCTATATCGTTTCCTTTCTGATCTTCATGGCGCTGTTCGGCGGTCATGGTCTGGACCGGTATTATCTTTCCGCCCAGCTTGCGGGCGGAGGTCTGATGCTCGGAGCCTTTTTCATGGCGACGGATTATGTGACCAGGCCTGTGACGAAGAAGGGACAGTATCTGTACGGGATCTTTCTTGGCGTGATGACAGGGATCTTCCGGGTGTTCGGAGCCAGCGCCGAGGGTGTTTCCTATGCGATCATCCTCGGAAATCTTCTGGTGCCCCTGATGGAGCGCATCACGCTCCCGAAGGCCTTTGGGAAAGGAGGGGAGCGGGCATGAGCAGCATGGAACATGAGAAGAATGCAGGCGGCATGAGCAGGGAGGAAAAGAACGGCATGCTTCGCGGGATGCTGAAGGGTGCAGGGATCCTGTTTGCCATCACCCTGATCTCGGGCCTGATCCTGGGAGCGGTCTATCAGCTCACCAAGGAGCCGATCGCGGCTCAGGAGGAAAAGGCGAAAACGCTGGCGCGCCAGGAGGTGTTTGCGGATGCGGCTTCCTTTGCGGATGAGCAGGCCTTTGATCCGGCCGCAGCGCAGACCGTTCTGGATGCGGGCGGCTTTTCCGGCTGCAGCATCGATGAATGTGCGCAGGCGCTGGACGGGGAGGGAAATGCCCTGGGCTGGGTGATCACCGTGACCACCCATGAGGGGTACTCCGGCGACATCCGGTTTACCATCGGCGTCAGAAATGACGGTACTTTAAACGGAATGTCCATTCTTTCCATCTCCGAGACGGCGGGCCTCGGCATGCGGGCGGAGGAGGTTCTGGCTCCTCAGTTCGCCGGAAAGAAGGCGGAACGCTTCGCCTATACAAAGAGCGGGGCTTCGGCGGACAACGAGATCGACGCCATCAGCAGCGCCACCATCACCACGAACGCCGTTGTGGACGGAGTCAACGCCGGGCTGTACTATTTCCGGTCCGCTCTGCCGGCCGCTTCCGGAGCTTCGCAGGGGGCAATGATGACGGAAGGGGAGACGGCATCGCAGGAGGAACAGACGCAGACAGAAGCGCAGGAAGGAGGAAACGGCGATGAATAGAGTGACAGAACGTCTGTATAACGGCATCATCAAAGAGAATCCCACTTTTGTGCTCACCCTGGGGATGTGTCCCACGCTGGCGGTGACCACCTCGGCAGTCAATGGTCTGGGAATGGGACTTTCCACTACGGCGGTGCTGGCGCTGAGCAATCTGATGATCTCCGCCCTCAGGAAGATCATTCCGGACAAGGTGCGGATCCCGGCCTTCATCGTGATCGTGGCGAGCTTCGTGACTGTGGTGCAGCTTCTCCTGGAGGCGTATGTTCCGGCCCTGAACGAGTCCCTGGGCATCTATATTCCCCTGATCGTGGTAAACTGCATCATCCTGGGCCGGGCGGAGAGCTATGCGTCCAAGAATCCGCCCATCCCCTCCCTGTTTGACGGCATCGGCATGGGGCTTGGATTTTCTCTCGCACTGACCTGCATCGGCGCGGTGCGGGAGCTTCTGGGAAGCGGCGCGGTATTCGGCCTGTCCGTGATGCCCGATTCCTTCGTTCCCATCACCATCTTCGTCATGGCGCCGGGCGCATTCTTCGTTCTGGCTTCCCTGACGGCCCTGCAGAACTGGGTGAAGATGAACGGGGAAAAGAAAGGAAAGGACATGTCCCGCTTCGGCTCCGGCTGCGGTTCAGACTGTCTGAGCTGCGCGGAGAAGGGCTGTTCCCGGCAGAAAACGGAAGGCGCCGCCGGGCAGGAAGAAGGGAGGAATATGTCATGCTAGCAGAGGTAAAGGATCTGCTTCTGATCCTGATCAGCTCCGCGCTGGTCAGCAACGTGGTCTTGAGCCAGTTTCTCGGACTGTGCCCCTTCCTCGGCGTTTCCAGGAAGGTGGAAACGGCAGCGGGCATGGGAACGGCGGTCATTTTCGTCATCACCCTTTCCAGCGCGGTGGCGGGTGCCATCTATCATTTTGTGCTGGTGCCTCTGGACATCACTTATCTGCAGACCATCGTGTTCATTCTGGTGATCGCGGCGCTGGTGCAGTTTGTGGAGATGGTGCTGAAAAAATATATGGTTTCCCTGTATGAGGCGCTGGGCGTATATCTGCCGCTGATCACCACCAACTGTGCGGTCCTGGGGGTGGCCCTGACCAATGTGCAGGAGGAGTACGGGATTCTGGCAGGAACGGTGAATGGCTTTGCCACCGCTCTCGGTTTTACGATTTCCATCATCATCCTGGCGGGCATCCGGGAAAAAATGGCCTATAACGATATTCCGAAGCCCTTCCGGGGCATGCCCATCGTCATGGTGACGGCCGGGCTGATGGCCATTGCTTTCTGCGGATTTGCCGGCCTGCTGTAGAGGGATAGGACAAAGAAAGGCGAAGCTTTGCTCCGTCATGGAGGAATATTATGATTTCAGGAATGATTACGGCGACCGTGCTGGTCGGCGGTGTCGGCCTTTTGATCGGGCTGTTTCTGGGCGGCGCGGCCATCTGGCTGCGGGTAGCTGTCAATGAAAAGGAGGAAGCGGTCCTGGAGCTGCTTCCCGGAAACAACTGCGGAGGCTGCGGTTATCCGGGCTGCTCCGGGCTGGCAGCGGCCATCGCAGCCGGGGAAGCGCCGGTAAATGCCTGCCCTGTGGGAGGGGCTGCGGTGGGAAAGAAGATTGCGGCCGTCATGGGCGTGGAGGCCGAAGAGAGCGAGCGAATGGTGGCTTTCGTTCAGTGCCGGGGAACCCGCGACCAGGTGAAGCTAGATTATGAATATAACGGGCTTCGGGACTGCCGGATGCTGTCCTTTGTGCCGAACGGCGGGGCAAAATCCTGCAACTTCGGCTGTCTGGGTTATGGAAGCTGTGAGCAGGTCTGCCCCTTTGACGCCATCCATGTGTTTCATGGGGTGGCGCAGGTGGACAGAGAGGCCTGTAAGGCCTGCGGAAAATGTATTTCCGTCTGTCCCAAGAACCTGATCACGCTGATTCCCTATTCCGCCGGGTATGCGGTGGCCTGCAGCTCCGGAGACAAGGGACCCATCACCATGAAGGACTGCCGGGCAGGCTGCATCGGCTGCGGCATCTGTGAGAAAAACTGCCCGGCCGGAGCCATCCGCGTGGAGAATTTCAATGCTACCATCGATCAGAGCAGGTGTACGGGCTGCGGCATCTGTGCGGAGAAATGTCCCAAGCATGTGATCGTCCTGCCGGGCGGCGCGGCAAAAGGACACACGGAAAAAGGTGCGGAAGCAGCTGAAAATGCGGGATAAAAAAGGAGGCCGGAGGGAGAGCCGTTTCGGCGTTCCGCCTCCGGCCCTGCCAAATTCCAGGGAGCTTTGGCAGAAGGACAGAGGCGAAAAACGGTACAGAGGAAGGAGAAAGGGAACATGGCAGATGTGACGCTTGGAAAGACACGGATCACGGTAAACAAAAACGGCTTCGGCTGCCTGCCGGTCCAGCGGGTGAGCATGGCGGAGGCTGCAGGGCTGTTGAGAAAGGCACGGGAGAACGGGATCTCCTTTTTTGATACGGCGCGGGCTTATACGGACAGCGAGGAAAAGCTGGGAGAGGCTTTTGGAGAAAGCTGGGATGACACCATTTATATAGCGACCAAGACTGCAGCAAAGACGCCGCAGGATTTTTGGAAGGATCTGGAGACCTCGCTCGCAAATCTGAAGCGGGGCTATGTGGATCTGTACCAGTTTCACAATCCGGAGTTCTGCCCGAAGCCGGGAGACGGAAGCGGCCTGTATGAATGCATGCTGGAGGCGAAGGCACAGGGGAAAATCCGTCACATCGGCATCACGAATCACCGTCTTTCGGTAGCCCGCGAGGCTATTGACAGCGGCCTGTATGAGACGCTGCAGTTCCCTTTCAGCTATCTGTCCGGAGAGCAGGAGCTTGCGCTGGTGGAGGCATGCCGGAAGGCGGATATGGGCTTTATCGCCATGAAGGCCCTTTCCGGCGGACTGCTCAACCATTCGGACGCCTGCTATGCCTGGCTGGCCCAGTTCCCCAATGTGCTTCCCATCTGGGGCATTCAGAGGGAGAGCGAGCTGGATGAATTTTTAAGCTATGTAAAAAATCCGCCGGCGCTGACGGAAAAACTGCAGGAGGTGATCGAAAAGGACAGACAGGAGCTGCAGGGAGATTTCTGCCGGGGCTGCGGCTACTGTATGCCCTGCCCCGCAGGGATCGAGATCAATAACTGTGCGCGGATGTCCCAGCTGATCCGCCGTTCGCCTTCCGCCGCCCATCTGACACCGGAGGCGCAGAAAAAGATGTTTCGGATCGAAAACTGCCTCCACTGCGGACAGTGCAGGAGCAAATGCCCTTACGGGCTGGACACGCCGGCGCTGCTGCAGAAGAACCTGCAGGATTATAAGGAAATCCTTGCCGGAAAACCGATCTGAATACAAAGGCCGGTCAGAACACCAAAGGCCGGTCAGGACACGCCTGTGCGGAGGAAAAAAAGGCGGATACGGCAGTGCGGAAGGCCGAAAGCAGGCTGCGGTTCAGCCAGGGCCTGCATCTTTCGTACAGACCGGCAGAAGAGCGCTGGCAGCGGCGAAAAAGGAATAAAATGACTGAAGAAGGACGAAGGACCGTATTTTCTCTCAGATCCGGGGGAAAAGGGCGGTCCTTTTTCTGTGTGCGCGCGCATATATTTTCCGGACCTGCTGTATAAAATATGAAAAGAGTATGAAGAATATTTTACAGAATCATTACAGCGCGGCGGACGAGGGAAAAAGCTCCTGCGGCCGCCGCAGCAGAAAGGTCCGGTGAAAAACCTATGTCTGTCAGAATGCTGTACGGAAAGTACCTTCTGTCTCTTCTTTTCTCCTCCCTTGCAGCGCTTGCCGCCTGGCTCTGCGTGCAGGGAAGCGCCTTTGACCGGGCGGCGGCACGGGTGACAGTCCGCGCCTGTCAGATGCAGGAAACGGCAGCCGTGAGCAAGACAAGCCTTCGGGAGACGGTGGATGAGGTGATGTCCGAAAAGCGGGTCCTGGAATATGAGGTATTAAGGAAACAGCCCGTTTACGAACTGAGCGGAGAGGATTATGATATACTCCTTCGCATCGTGGAAGCGGAGGCCGGAGGAGAGGATGAAAACGGAAAGCTCCTGGTGGCGAACGTGGTGCTGAACCGTGTGAAAAGCCCATTGTTTCCGGATACGGTCCGCGAGGTGGTCTATCAGCAGGACTACGGCGTATATCAGTTTTCACCGGTAAAGGACGGCCGCATTGACCGGGTGACGATAAGCGGGGAAACCAGACGGGCGGTCAGACGGGCTGTTTACGGGGAAGACCTTTCCCAGGGGGCTTTATATTTTGCTGCAAGGAGCGCAGCGTCGGGCGAGAGCATGCGGTGGTTTGATACCAGCCTCACCTGGCTGTTCGCCTATGGCGGCCATGAATTTTACGGGTAAAAAGGGAGCGCTTGGCACAGGGAAGAGGAACCGGATGTCCTTGATAGAAAAACAAAAGTATGCCGGAAACGGAAAAACATGCGGGAAATGATTGCCCTGTGAAGGATAGTATGCTATACTGAGAGCGGTTTTGCAGGAAAAAAAGGCGGCGGGCAAAAACGCTCCGCCGACAAAATCGAATGGAAAGGTACGGGAAATTCACACATGGGACTGTTATACAAAAGCACCAGAAGCAGCAGAACGGCCGCAGCATCGGAGGCGATCTTAAAAGGGCTTTCCGAAGACGGGGGCCTTTTTGTGCCGGAACGGATTCCGGCGCTGGACAAAACGCCCCGCGAACTGGGGAAAATGAGCTACAGAGAAGTGGCGTATGAGGTGATGAAGCTGTATTTGACGGACTTCACGGAGGAAGAGCTGAAAAGCTGCATCGCCGGAGCCTATGATGAGAAGTTTGATACGGAAGCGGTCGCGCCCTTGGTGGAAGCCGAAGGCGTGTGGTTTCTGGAACTGTTTCATGGAAAGACCATCGCCTTTAAGGATATGGCGCTGTCCATCCTTCCCTACCTGATGATCACGGCGGCGAAGAAGAATCATGTGGAAAAAGAGATCGTAATCCTGACAGCCACCTCCGGAGATACGGGAAAGGCGGCCATGGCGGGCTTCGCGGATGTGCCGGGCACGAAGATCATCGTTTTCTATCCGAAAAACGGCGTGAGCTCCATCCAGGAAAGGCAGATGGTGACTCAGAAGGGCGGTAATGTGAAGGTCGTGGGCATCCACGGCAATTTTGACGACGCCCAGACCGGCGTGAAGAAGCTGTTTTCCGACCGGGAGCTGGAGCAGGAGCTGGCCCGGGCAGGCTACCAGTTCTCCTCGGCCAATTCCATTAATATCGGCCGCCTGGTGCCGCAGATCGTTTATTATGTGTATGCATATGCCCGACTCCTCTCGGAAGGAAGGATCGGAGACGGGGAGCAGATCAATGTGACGGTTCCCACCGGAAATTTCGGCAATATCCTGGCAGCTTATTATGCAAAGCAGATGGGACTGCCGATCGGGAAGCTGATCTGTGCTTCTAACGAAAACCGGGTGCTCTTTGATTTCTTTTCGACGGGAGAATACGATAAGAACCGGGAGTTCATCCTGACCAGCTCCCCTTCCATGGACATTCTCATCTCCAGTAACCTGGAACGGCTGATTTATCATATCTCCGGGGATGATGCGGAAACGACGGCGCGGCTGATGGAGCAGCTTTCCGTGAAAGGCCATTATGAGATCACAGAAGAGATGAGAGAACGCCTTTCTGATTTTTACGGCGGCTATGCGGGAGAACAGGAGACCTTTGAGAAGATCCGCTCGCTCTATGAGGACACCGGCTATGTGATCGACACCCATACGGCGGTGGCGGCGTCGGTCTACGACCGTTACCGGGAAGAGACCGGCGACAGAACGCCTGCGGTGATCGCGTCCACGGCAAGCCCCTTTAAATTTGCAAGGAGCGTGATGACTGCCATTGATCCGGGTTATGCAGAGGCGGACTGGGACGATCTGTCTCTAACGGACGAGCTTTCCAGGATCGCCAATGTGGAGGTCCCCGAGGCGGTAAAGGAGCTGCGCAGCGCGCCTGTGCTCCATACCACGGAATGCGAAAAGGACGAAATGGAAGCTGTGGTAAGACAGTTCCTGAAGCTCTGACAGAAGGCGGTAAAGCATGTTAGCGGCAGAGAGAAGAAATCTGATCCTGGAGAAGCTGCAGGAGGAAAAAAAGGTGATCGTCAGCGAGCTGAGCCAGGAATTTCGGGTGTCAGAGGAGACCATCCGCAGGGATCTGGAAAGGCTGGATAAGGACGGACTGGCCGTGAAGGGATATGGAGGAGCGGTCCTTAAGGAGAGCACCAGCCTGGATATGCCCTTCAATGTCCGCAAGAAGAATAATCCGTCCGGAAAGCAGAAGATCGCAAAGCTGGTGGAGGGGCTGATCGAAAACGGAGACCATATCATCCTGGATCCGAGCACCACAGCGGTTTTCATCGCAAAGGCACTGAAGCGCAGACAGCGGCTGACGGTGATCACCAATTCCATCGAGGTGCTCCTGGAGCTTTCGGATACCCGGGACTGGAATATCATTTCCTCCGGCGGCAGCCTGAGGGAGGGGTATCTGGCCCTGGTCGGCCCGAGGGCCATAGACGGGCTGAGCGCCTATAATGTGGAAAAGGCGGTCATTTCCTGCAAAGGGCTGGACCTGGAGAAGGGGGTGACGGACGGGAGCGAACTTTTCTCCCAGGCCAAGCAGACCATGCTGAGAGCGGCCAGACAGCGCATTCTGGCGGTGGATCACACCAAGTTTGACAAAGCCGCTTTTTCCAGAATCTGTGATGTGAACGACATCCACATCGTGGTGACAGACGAAAAGCCTTCCGCCCGGTGGCTGGAGCGGTTCGAGCGATCCGGCATTGTCTGTCTGTACCCGGAACAGTGAGAGAGCGCCGCATGCCGTATGACGGCACCGTACGCAGAAGGCCCGGCTCCATGCGCCGTTCAGCGTACCGGAAGGATTCCGTTTTCCTGGCGGTAGGTTCTGGGAGTCATCTGAAACTGCTCCCGGAAAATGCGGTGGAAATAGCTGGTATTGTCATAGCCCACGGCGGAGATGATTTCCTCTACAGAGAGAGAGGTCGAGGTGAGAAGAAAGGCTGACTGGTTCAGCCTTTTTTGCTGCAGCAGATTTTTAAAGGTCCGGCCGGTGAGACGCTTCAGCAGCCTGCTGATATGATAGGAGGGCTCGCGGAGACGCGCGGAAAGCTCTTCCAGCGTCGCCGTCTGATAATTTTCTTCTATATATTTCATCGCAGCGAGGACCAGATGCTGCTCTGCGGAATCCGGATCGTTCCGGTTGATCTTATCCGTGTGGTTCATCAGATGCAGAAAAAGCAGCCCCATCGTGGTCTGATTGATATTGCGCCGGTTCGGTTCGCGGTTCAAGAGGGACCAGACCAGATTTTCCACCAGGTTCTGAACGGGCAGGATGCCGCTCACATGAAAATGAAGATAGTCGGCAAGGCCCTGTCTCCGCTCTCCTTCGGAAGAACCCTTCAGGGAGTCAACCAGAAAATCCCTCAGAACACTGCGCTCATCCATCATCAGAAAGGCGCGGTCAAAAAATTCCGGAAGAACGATGAAATTCACCGCAATGTCTCCCTTTCCGGCAGGAAGGATTTCCTGGGTGGCATGCTGGTTCAGAAAGAGAAGATCCCCTGTCCTGAGCACCACCCGGACGTTTTCGTTGATGATATGGGTGGTGCTGCCGCTGCACATATAGATGATCTCGATATAGTTGTGCCTGTGTCTGGGAAAATGTACAAATCGGGTATGCGGGCGGATGTCGATCAGTTTTCCCGCCTCCAGCATCCGTCTGCTGTCCACAATGAATTCCTGCTCTGATGTATACAGGCTTTTCTTTACGCCGCCTCCGCCGGAGAGGATCCTCTGTTCTTCCGGAGAGATCCGGCCCAGCCGTTTTAAAAGTTCCTGATCCATATTTTTTGTCCTCTCAAAGCCACCCGTCATGCCGCCTGACATCTCTGAGGCATATCCGGTGTCCTTTCTGTGAGTGTAGCATGTTTTGCGGGAGGAGTCCACAGCGAATTCCTGCCTGCAAATAAGGACGGAAAATCTGCAAGCTCCGTCCTAAAAAAGAGGAGGGGGAGCGGCTATAATAAAAGCATGTTCCGTAAGCCTTCCCCTCCGCTGCCATGCGCCGGAGGACGGAGGTGGCCTGCGGCCGGAGCAGGAGCCGGCGAAAGGTACCTCCCGGACGAATGCGGAAAAAACGGAGACCGGGAAAGAAGGGGAACAGAGAAAGGGAGAGGTCAATGGCTGAATATTATCTTGCGGTGGATATTGGAGCTTCCAGCGGACGCCATATTCTGGGACACGTGGAAGGCGGAAAAATCCTGCTGGAGGAGGTCTATCGTTTTGAAAACGGAATGGAAAAAAAGGACGGTCATCTCTGCTGGAACATTCCCCATCTGTTCCATGAGATCAAAGAGGGCTTAAAGGCCTGTAAGGCGGCGGGAAAGATTCCGAAGAGCATGGGAATCGATACCTGGGCCGTGGACTATGTGCTGCTGGATGAAGCGGACAATGTGCTGGGAAATACCTACGGCTACCGCGACGGGCGGACAAAGGGAATGGACGGAGAGGTTTATGCCATCATTCCGGAGGCGGAGCTGTATGCCAGGACGGGAATCCAGAAGCAGATGTTCAACACCATCTACCAGCTCATGGCGGTGAAAAAGCAGGAGCCGGAAAACATGGAAAAGGCTGTGCAGCTTCTGATGCTGCCGGATTATTTCCATTTTCTCCTGACGGGAAATAAGCTGTCGGAGTACACAAACGCCACCTCCACTCAACTGGTGAGCCCGGAAACGAAGCAGTGGGATTATGAGCTGATCGGGAGACTGGGATACAAGAGCTCCATTTTCAAACCGCTTCACATGCCGGGAACAGTGGTGGGAAGCTTTACGAAGGAAGTGGAGGATGAGGTGGGCTTTTCCTGTGAAGTGGTGCTGCCTGCCACCCATGATACCGCCTCCGCGGTCATTTCCGTTCCGGCTCTGACAAAGGACTGCCTGTACATCAGCTCCGGCACCTGGTCCCTGATGGGCATCGAAAACGATCATGCGATCTGCAGTGAGGAGAGCAGAAAGCGCAACTTCACCAATGAGGGCGGCTATGAATACCGCTTCCGCTATCTGAAGAACATCATGGGCCTGTGGATGATCCAGTCCGCGCGCCATGAATGGAACGATGCGTATTCCTTTGCCGAGCTCTGCAATATGGCGGAGGAGGAGAATGCCTTTCCTTCCCGGGTGGATGTGAACGACGACGCCTTTCTCGCTCCGGAAAGCATGCTGGAGGCGATCCGGGATTATTGCGAAAGAAAGGGCTGTGCCGTGCCGGAAACGGTGGGACAGACCGCGGCGGTGATCTACCAGAGCCTGGCGGAAAGCTATGCTCAGACTGTTGCTGAGATCGAAGAGCTGACCGGAAGGCATTTTTCTGCCATCAACATTGTGGGAGGCGGTTCCAATGCGGCCTATCTGAACCAGCTGACAGCGGATAAATCCGGCAGAGACGTTTATGCCGGACCCGGAGAAGCGACCGCCATCGGAAACCTGGCGGTGCAGATGATAAAGGACGGAAGGTTTGACAGTCTGGAAGCGGTACGCCGCTGTATCCACGATTCCTTCGGCGTGAAAAAATATGAACCGAAGGCATGAATAAAAACGAAATGGAGGGAAAATTACCATGAATATCAAAGAAAGATATGACGAAGCGAAAAAGGTCTATGCGGAAATCGGCGTGGACACCGACAAAGCGCTGGAGACTCTGCAGAATGTGGCGATCTCCATGCACTGCTGGCAGGGCGACGACGTGATCGGCTTTGACCAGAAGGGGCCTCTGTCCGGAGGCATCCAGGCTACGGGCGATTATCCCGGAAGGGCCAGAAATCCGGAGGAACTGATGGCGGACATCGACGAGGCGCTCAGCCTGATTCCCGGAAAGCACAAGATCAACCTGCATGCGAGCTATGCCATCTTTGAGGACGGCGAGTTCGCGGACAGAGATAAGATCGAGCCGAAGCACTTCAGAAAATGGGTGGAATTCGCGAAGGAAAGAGGTCTGGGCCTGGATTTCAACCCCACCTTTTTCTCTCATCCGATGGTGGTGGACAACCTGACCCTTTCCAGCCCCATCGACGAGGTCAGAAATTTCTGGATTGAGCATGGAAAAGCCTGCATCCGCATTTCTCAGTATTTCGCGGAGGAGCTGGGCGTGCCCTGCGCCATGAACATCTGGATCCCGGACGGCTATAAGGATGTTCCGGCAGACAGACTTGGGCCCAGAGCCCGTTTCAAGGATTCCCTGGATCAGATCCTGTCCATCCCTTACGACAGGGAAAAGGTGCTGGTCTGCCTGGAATCCAAGGTGTTCGGCATCGGCCTGGAATCCTATACAGTGGGTTCCAGCGAATTTACCATTAATTATGCGGCGAGAAACAACGTGATCAGCCTGATGGACAACGGCCATTACCATCCCACCGAGCTGGTTTCCGACAAGATTCCGTCCATGCTGCTGTTCAACGACAAAATCGCCCTGCATGTGACCAGAGGCGTGCGCTGGGACAGCGACCATGTGGTCCTCTTTGACGACGAAACGAGGGAAATCGCGAAGGAAATCGTAAGGAATGACGCTATCGACCGCGTTCTCCTTGCGCTGGACTTTTTCGATGCCAGCATCAACCGTATTTCCGCCTGGGTGGTCGGCATGCGCAACATGCAGAAGGCTCTGCTGTACGCGCTGGTAACCCCCAATAAGCGCTTTAAGGAGCTGCAGGATACCAATCAGTTCACTGAGCTGATGGCCATGCAGGAGGAGATGAAAACCTGTCCTTTTGGCGATGTATGGAATTATTTCTGCGAGAAAAACAACGTTCCCGTGAAGGGAGACTGGCTTGCAGAGGTTAAGAGATACGAGAAGGACGTGCTTTCTCAGAGAGCATAAATATTCGTGCAAATGGCATATACTGAAAGCGTCAGCAGAAAGGTGGTTGATACTGTGGCTGGAAATACCATAAACAGCAGTATCCGCATGGACGCGGATTTGAAGGCACAGGCTGACGCTCTTTTCAATGAGCTGGGCATGAACCTGGTTACGGCGTTTAATATTTTCGTGTGCCAGTCACTTCGTGAAGGCGGCATTCCCTTTGAAGTGAGGCTGGATCAGCCCAACAAGGAAACGATTGCTGCCATGCTGGAAGCGGAAAGGATTGCAAAAGACCCGTCTGTAAAGGGCTAAAATGACCTTGACGAGTTGTTTGCCGACCTGAAAAAATGAGGAAAACAAAGTACACCGTCAAGTACACGACCGCTTTCTAAAAGGACTATAAGCAGGCAATCAGGCGCGGCCTGAAAATTGAATTGCTGGAGCAGGTCGTAGCGCTGGCCCGCACCGGGTCGCACAGCGACCTGTTCGGCAAATAAGCCGTCTGCCGCCGTATGGGGAAACCTGTACGGCGGTTTTTTTGTTCAATAGGAAATTTTATTTCCTATTGAACAAAAAAAGATGTTTTACAATAGACCGCTATACTTTTCTGAAACGATGAATTATAATGAAGTCAACGACAAATCGGAATTTGTAAAGGAAATAACCTTATGAGAAAATTAAGCTCAGAAGCCGAAAGAATAATGATTGAACGTTTTGGAAAAGACACGGTGATTGCATTAGCAACAGTGGAACATGAAATGCCGTATGTGCGGAATGTAAATGCTTATTATGAAGATGGTTCATTTTATATTATTACGTATGCACTTTCTAACAAAATAAAACAAATAGAAAAAAACCCAAATGTTGCAATAGCGGGTGACTGGTTTACTGCACATGGAAAGGGAAACAATTTAGGGTATTTCGGAAAAGAAGAAAATCGTATAATTGCCGGGAAACTGAAAATCGTTTTTGCAGAGTGGATTGATAATGGTCATAATAATTTTGATGATGAAAACACCATAATTCTACGTGTGGAATTAACGGACGGACTGTTACTTTCACATGGAACAAGATATGAATTTTAAACTTCAAATCCTGATTTATCGAGCCACCTTGGTCCGAACAAAACTGAATACCAGCCGCCTGTCGGCAGCGCCACCGAGCAGGAAATCCTGAAGCATTTCTGCTGTTTTGAATTTTGGCTGACATTATGCTCCTCCTGTTTCTTCTGAACGCAACTGTCTCAGTATAAAGCAGAAAACAATGTGTGTCAGCGCCGGAACTTGATGATTTGTGAAACTTTGTTACTACTCAGCCAAGTCTGCGCATTCCCTGCGCAGACCGTACGAAAACAGACCGGCTGGAAGCATCCGGCCTGGCGCGAAGCGCTTGGAATGGCCGGATGCCGTTACAACTCTGCCGAAGGCTGAGCTGTAACGAGGCTTTTTCCAATGCCTCATGGTATATTGAAAATAAAAGAAGGCTGATAACATGTTTCAGGATAAAGTTGCTGTCATCACTGGCGGTGCACAGGGCATTGGAAAATGTATCGCCGGGGAATTTTTTGAAAAACGGCGCGTTCGTCTGCATGATCGACAAGCGGCCCAACAGCTATTTTATCGGCGATCTGGCGGAGGAAGAAGCCCTTGTCCGCTTTGCGGAGAAGGTGATCGCTGAGCATGGAAAAGTGGACTATCTCATCAACAACGCCCTGCCCTTGATGAAAGGAATTTCCCAATGCTCCTATGAAGAATTTAATTACGCCCTGCGGGTAGGCGTGACAGCCCGGAGCATATCGGTAATCAGGGTCAGAACACAAGCTGCACCAGCAGCATGTAGCAGACGGTTCCGCCCGCGATGGAAAGGAGCATCTGGCGCTTCCAGAGGTGCAGAGCGACGACCAGAAGGATGGACAGAAGCTCCGGAATGCCATGGCTTCCGGCAAGAAGGTTCACATTCCGCAGGCAGTAGACGACCAGCAGGCCGAATACGGCGGAGGGAAGCACTTTTCCCAGATACCGGATATATCCGGGTGTGGGCTTTCCGGCAGGAAAGACCAGAAAGGGAAGAAAACGGGTCAGAACCGTTCCCAGGATGACCATGCCGATGGTAACAAGCTGTTGGGTGAGCGTCATGCGCGGACACCTCCTTTCGGGTTTTCAAGAGGCTTTCGAAGCAGGGTGAGCACGGCCAGAATGGAAAGCATGGCGGGGATGAGAAAGCCGTCCGAACCGAAGGCGGCCAGGCTCAGAACGGAAAGGACGATGCCAAGAACAGAGCTCTCATGCCGCTTTTCCTTCAGCCACTGCTCCAGGAAAATGACGACGAACATGGCGGTCATGACAAAATCCAGCCCTTCCGTGTTAAATGTGATGAAGGAGCCGAAGATGCCGCCCAGGGTCGCACCCGCAAACCAGTACACGTGATTGAAGAGAGTAACAAAGAACATGAACCAGCCCCGGTCCACATCCTCCGGAATTTCAGCAGTATAATTGATGGAAAAGGTCTCGTCGCACATGCCGAAGATGAGATAGATTTTTTTCAGACCCATCCCCCGGAACCTGTCCAGCATGGAAATGCCGTAAAACAGATGTCTCGCGTTGAGCATCAGCGTCATGGCCAGCGCCTGGATGGGATGAAAGGCTCCGAGCAGCAGATTGACCGCCACGAACTCCACCGAGCCCGCGAAGATGGTCAGGCTCATCAGGCAGGGATACCAGAAGCTGAAGCCGGAAACATTCATATAAATGCCATAGGTCATTCCCAGAAACAGGAAGCCGGCCAGAATGGGAATGGTATGGGGAAAGGCGGCAAGGAGCGCCTTTTTGAGTGTCTTTTTTCTGTTCTGCATAAGCTGTCCTCCCGATGAATGAAATCCTCAAACAGCTTAGCACTCTTTTCGGTCCGCTTCAACAAAAAAATCAGATGCCCGGAACGAACAAAAATCAGGTGTCCAGAACGAAGAGCTCCGCGCCGTGCTCCCGCAGCCAGTTTTTATGGACCTTATAGTCGGGCATCACCTGTTCCACCGCGGCCCAGAAGGCTCTGGAGTGATCCATATGGGTCAGGTGGCACAGCTCATGCACTACCACGTAGTCCAGCACCCGGGGCGGCGCCAGCATCAGCCGCCAGTTAAAGGAGAGCGTGCCCCGGCTGGAACAGCTTCCCCAGCGGGTATGCTGTCCCCGGATGGTGATGCGCTCATAACGCCCTCCGGTGAAGGGCTGAAAATAGGCGACGCGCCGGGGAATGTATTCCGCGGCCGCCTGACGGTATCGTTTTTCAAAGGCCTGCTTCTGGGAAACGGTCAGGTTCTGGGGGAAAGTCAGCATGGCGCCTCCTTATCTTAAGCTTCGCAGTTACAGTCCGGTGCAGGGATGTGCCGGCTCAGATACAGTATACTATGGAAAACAGAAAATACAACGAAAATAGTTGACCGCAATGAAAGAAAATCCAGAAACCAGAGCGTCAAACCGGCGTGGTTCCCGGATTTTGCTGATTGACGTATGTAACGGGACAAATTATAATAAAAAAGAAAATAGTAATTTCAAAAATA
>DWWH01000084.1 GCA_019119815.1 Candidatus Eisenbergiella intestinipullorum
GAATGGAAGAATAATGTACGAATACATCCTCTCCGTTGTCAGCGTTGGTGATGAAACCATAGCCCTTTTCAGCGTTGAACCACTTAACTGTACCGTTGCTCATGAGTGGTACCTCCTTAAAAAATGAAAAATGATTTATATCCCTGACACGCCCCCTCAAGCCGAGAGCCATCAGTTTACAGGGCGGCCGGCCTGTGGCCGGAAACGCCATGTATTTTAATGGATGGCTAAAAAAAACACATATCCATGTAAATCTTCGACGTGCCAAGGATTTACAAAAATATGTGAATCATGGAATCGTTTGGAATACAAACAAACTATAGCGCGTTATATGGAAAATGTCAAGATGGTTTTGAAAAAACGATATGTAAAAAGTTACTACTACTCAGCCAGGTCTGCGCATTCCCCGCACAGACCGTACGAAAACAGACGGGCTGGAAGCATCCGGCCTGGCGCGAAGCGCTTGGAATGGCCGGATGCCGTTACAGCTCTTCCGAAGGCTGAGCTGTAACGTAAAAACCACGTAAAGGGATGAAAAAAATTACTGCGAAAAGACGCGGAATGGGTTACAATAGGAGAACGGAAAACGGGAAAACAGAAAAAAGAAAGCCGGGCAGAGGGCCCGGAATGGAGGAAATTATGCCGATTCAGCTTCCGGAGGACGTGAAAGCGATCCTTCACACATTACAGACAGCGGGATATGAAGCCTATGCGGTGGGCGGCTGCATTCGGGATTCGCTCCTGGGGAGGATCCCGGACGACTGGGACATCACCACATCCGCAAAGCCGGAGGAGACGAAGGCCCTGTTCGGGCGCACGATCGATACGGGGATCCGGCACGGCACGGTGACGGTCATGCGCCATGGACGCGGATATGAAGTGACCACCTACCGGGTGGACGGGGAATATGAGGACGGGAGGCATCCGAAGGAGGTTACCTTTACAGCAAGTCTGAAGGAGGATCTGAAGCGGCGGGATTTTACCGTAAACGCCATGGCATACAATGAGAAGGATGGTCTGGTGGACCTGTTTGGCGGCAGACAGGATCTGGAGCGGGGGATCATCCGCTGTGTGGGGGATGCAAACGAGCGGTTTTCAGAGGATGCTCTTCGCATTATGCGCGCAGTGCGCTTTTCCGCCCAGCTTGGCTTTGTGATTGAGAACGGAACCAGGGAAGCCATCCGCAGCCATGCGGAAAATCTCCGCCAGGTGAGCGCGGAACGCATTCAGATAGAGCTGACGAAGCTGGTGACAAGCCCCCATCCGGATCTGCTGCGCATTGCCTGGGAGACGGGGATCACAGCTGTGGTGCTTCCTGAATTTGACCGCATGATGGCGCAGCCTCAGAACAATCCGCATCATTGCTTCAGTGTGGGGGAGCACAGCCTGCGCGCCATGCTGGCCGTCCGGCCGGAAAAATGTCTCCGCCTGGCCATGCTGCTGCATGATGTGGCAAAACCCCTGTGTCTGACCACAGATGAAGAAGGGATCGATCATTTCCATGGACATGCGCAGAAGGGGGAGAAGGAGGCGGCGCGGGTCCTGAAGCGCCTGCGCTATGACAATCATACCATTGAGCTGGTATGCAGGCTGGTGAAATGGCATGATGTTTCCGTAGCTTGCGAAAAAAAGGCGGTGCGCCGTGCGGCATCCCGGATGGGAAAGGACCTTTTTCCCCTGATCCTGGAGGTAAAGGCGGCTGATCTTTCGGCGCAGAGCGGATACAGACGTGCCGAAAAGGAAAAATGGCTGGAAAAACTGCGCAGCCTGTACGAAGAGATCGAGCGAGAAGGAGACTGTCTGACCCTGAAGGATCTTGCCGTTACGGGGAAAGATCTGATGGAAGCCGGAATGAAGCCGGGCCCCGGACTTGGCCGTACGCTGCAGATGCTCCTTGAGACGGTTCTTGAGGACCCTGAAAAAAATACGAAGGAATATTTGCTTTCTTTGCTTCTGAAAGAAACATAACCGGCACTTCCTTCTCATATGATAGGTAATACCTGGCGGCAGTGATCACAGGATGCCAGGGAGGCCCGTCATGAGAGGGAGGAAGCGGCGTGAATGACAGAGCGGTAAGCGTATTTGAAAAGTATGATGTGGAGATTCTCCGGACCGCGAAGGGCAGAGGAGCTCTTCTGGCTGAGACGGCGCAGGGCTGGCTGATCCTGAAGGAGTATACCGGCCCGGCAGCAAGACTGGCAGGGCAGGAAAAGCTGCTTTTGGCCATTCGGGAAGCCGGATTTCCCGGTGTGGAGCAGCTCCTGCGCAATAAGGAAGGGGAATTGCTGACCTACGATCAGGACCGGACTGCCTATATCGTAAAGACCTGGTTCGAAGGCAGAGAGTGCAATCTGCGCGATATAAGGGAATGCCAGAACGCTGTGCGGGCGATGGGAAGGCTGCACCATGCGATGGAATTGCCGCAGTTTGCGGAAGAATATGCAGGCCGCCCCTTCAGCCTGGAAAAGGAATATTCCAGGCATAACCGGGAACTGAAGAAGGTACGCCGTTACCTGCGCGAAAAGAGTCAGAAGTCGGAATTTGAGATCTATCTGTTGCATCACTACGATGGGTTTTATGAAAAAGCGCTGGAGACGACAGAATGTCTGCGAAAGGAGATGCAGGAGAATGCAGCTTCTGACGGAAAAGCTGTCCGGTCCGGTCAGACAGGAGCCTGCTTCTGCCACGGCGATTTTCAGCATCATAATCTGCTGTGCTGCCGGGACGGCTTTGCTGTCATCAATTTTGAAAAATATCTCCTGGATAATCCGGTCAGGGACCTGTACCTGTTTCTGCGCAAGCTTCTGGAAAAAAACGGGTGGTCCGCCAGCCTTGCGGTGAGCATTCTGACCGCTTACGGGACCCAGCGCACCCTGTCCGATCAGGACAGGAGACTGCTTTACTACCGCTTTTCCTATCCGGAAAAATTCTGGAAGATCGTCAATTTTTATTATAATAACGGAAAAGCATGGATCCCGGCAAGAAACAGGGATAAGCTGGAAAATCTTCTTCGTCAGGAATCGGAAAAAAAGGCGTTTCTTGACAGTGTGCTGAAATAAATGAAAAAACGACAAAAAGCGGCGCATTTCCGGATAAGAGGTGCGCCGCTCCGCTTTTTGAAATTCCTTCCTTCTGCCTGAAATCTCCCGTAAAATCGCGGTTTTTTCAAGGGAAATACTTGACAAAAAAGAGGCGAGCGTATATATATAATATAGTGTCTTAAGAGTTTACTCTTTTTGCATACCGAACCATTTTAAAATGATCACAGGAGGAGTTCATAATGAACAAAACAGAATTAGTTGCAGCTATGGCTGAAGCGGCTGAAATTTCCAAGAAAGATGCGGAGAAGGCTCTCAAGGCTTTCACGGACGTTGTTGCGGACGAGCTGAAGAAGGGTGAGAAGGTTCAGCTGGTTGGTTTCGGAACCTTTGAGGTATCTGAAAGAGCAGCAAGAGAAGGAAGAAATCCTCAGAGCGGCGAAGTGATGCACATCGCGGCTTCCAAGACTCCCAAGTTCAAGGCCGGCAAGGCTTTAAAGGACATGCTGAACGCATAATCCGGAGTGAGGTTGATTGATTGAGGAAATAGCGGGTGCTTCGCGATACGCGGCATCCGCTGTTTTTTATTCAATAGGAAATTTTATTTCCTATTGAATAAAAAAGACGTTGATGCGCACTCGGCGCGCGGCCGTATCTCCGGCAGGCGGCTGTGTGGATGGCGGGCTTGCCCGCGCAGAAATGCCGCCTCCCGGCGGCAGAAAGGGAAAATATGAGACTGGATAAATATTTAAAGGTATCCCGCCTGATCAAGCGGCGTACCGTTGCGAACGAAGCCTGCGACGCGGGCCGTGTGCTGATCAATGACAAGCCTGCGAAGGCGTCCGCCAACGTGAAGGCCGGAGACATCATCACCATACAGTTTGGCAATAAGGACGTGAAGGTGGAGGTCCTTGACGTACAGGAGACCGTCCGCAAGGAGAATGCGGGGGAACTGTTCAAGTATCTGTAGGCAGAGGGCAGGCAGGGAGCAGACCGTGTCAGTGATAAAATTATAAAACTTGACAGCTATAACAGCGGCTTTTATTATGACGCGCCGGGGAAGCTTCTGAATGCCTGGCTGTATGGGGAGATTGAATAACACATTCCCCTGCGCGTCCGGTCAGCTTTTCAAAAAATTCATCGCGGCTTCCGGGCAATGATTCTTTCATAGGCGTGTTCATGATGAATCCCGCCCGGAGTTGTGTTTTCCTGCATACGCCGGATGAAGGAATCGCGTGTTTCCTTATGGGGCAGGTGCAGGACGCCATGGGAAAGAATGATGTCATAAGGTTTTTCAAAAACAAAATCAGCCAGGTCACAGACGAAAAAACGGATGGAAACCCTTTCCATTTCTGCGATCTGTCTGGCTTTCTCAATTCCCGCCGCAGAAATATCAAAGGCGTCCACCCGGCTCCCAAGCTTTGCCATAAAAACGGAATTCCGCCCCTCTCCGCAGCCGACATCCAGAACGGCGGCATTGGAAGGAAAGAGGCGGAAATGCTTTTTCACATCGGCGGTCGGTCCCTTGGAGAAGGCAGAAACCTTCCGGTCGGAGTAGGCGGTTTCCCAAAACGGCTTGTTTTCCATGCTTTCCTCACTTTCTGGGAAAAAAGGATTCCCGGCAATATCCCAGACACAGGTTCCGTTTAATATGGTACAGGCATTTATGAATACCTGCAAGTCCTTCAGTTTGCGAAAAATTCCTTCTTCCAGAAAAGGCGTTACGTCATATCGAACAATTTTCCCATCATCAAAATATACATCTACCGTATAGTCCTCAAAAGGGACGACTTGGACAACATCAGGGAAATAACAATCTTCCATAAGCAGCCTCCTCACCCGTTTGAAGGACAGTTGATTTTCACAACAGCAGTATACCATATTTTTAGCGTCGAAAACAGTATCTGAACCCATTCAGATTTATTTGCCATACGGATTCCCGGATGATAAAATCAAAAGAAAAGCCAGGCTTTAAAAGGAGGCGCAGACGAAAATGGGAAGATTTGTAAATCCGGATAACAGCGCTTTTCAGGTCGCGCTGAATTCTCAGATCTATGTGGATAAAACCGGCCTGCTGGAATATACCAATCAGGTCATGGATACGGAAAACGCCTTTATCTGCAACAGTCGTCCGCGCCGTTTCGGGAAATCCATCACGGCTGAAATGCTTGCGGCTTACTACAGCAGGGCATGTGATTCTAAAAAAATGTTTGAGGGGCTGAAGATCAGCCAAAGCGCATCCTTTCCGGAGCATCTGAACCGGTATGATGTGATCCACCTTGACGTACAGTGGTGCATGCTGGATGCCGGAGGGCCGGAGGCAGTGGTGGGTTATATGAACGGCCATCTGCTTGCGGAGCTGAAGGAGGCGTATCCGGAGGTGGCACTGGAAGGGGAGAAAACTGTTTACGGAGCCATGTCCCGCATCAACACGGAAACCGGAAGGAAGTTTATCATCATTATTGACGAATGGGACGTCCTGATCCGGGATGAGGCGGCCAATCAGGCGGTACAGGAGGAATATATCAATTTCCTCAGGGGGATGTTCAAGGGAAGCGAGCCGAAAAAGTTCATTCGTCTCGCCTGGCTGACGGGGATCCTTCCGATCAAGAAGCTGAAAACCCAGTCCGCTCTGAATAATTTTGACGAGTTCACCATGCTGGATTCGGGCACCCTCGCTTCTTATATCGGATTTACGGAGGAAGAAGTGAGACGGCTGTGCGAGGAATACGGCAGGGATTTTGACAGCGTGAAGCGCTGGTACGACGGCTATCTGCTGAACGGCCTGCATATTTACAACCCCAGAGCGGTCGTCGGCGTGATGCAGAGAGGGAGTTTTCAGAGCTACTGGTCGCAGACGGGAAGCTATGAATCCATCGTTCCGTTGATCAATATGGACTTTGACGGCCTGAAAACGGCGATTGTGACGATGCTTTCCGGAGATTGTGTGAAGGTCAGAACAAAATCGTATATGAATGATATGGTCACATTCAAAAACAGAGACGATGTGATAACTGCTCTGATTCACCTGGGCTATCTGACCTATGACAGGAGGTATGAGACCGCATTTATTCCGAACGAGGAAATCCGAATGGAATTTGTGGATGCGGTAGAAGATAAAAAGTGGAATGAATTGCTGACATTTCAGCAGGAATCGGAAGAGCTGCTCGACGCAACGCTGAATATGGACGAAGAAGCCGTCGCGGAAGGCATGGAAAAAATCCATACGGAATATGCGCCCGCCATTCAGTACAACAGTGAAAATTCTCTCAGCGGGGTCATATCCATCGCTTATCTTGGCTCCATGCAGTATTACTATAAGCCTGTCCGGGAGTTCCCGACAGGACGAGGCTTCGCTGATTTTGTGTATCTTCCAAGGCCGGAGTATGCAAAGGATTATCCCGCCCTTCTGATCGAGCTGAAATGGAATCAGAAGGCGGAAACGGCTGTCAGTCAGATAAAAAGCCGAAACTATCCGGAGAGTCTGCAGCAGTATGTGGGGGACATTCTCCTTGTGGGAATCAGCTATGATAAAAAGGACAAAAGGCACCGGTGTAAGATGGAAAGGATGGAAAAGCAGGGGGAAGGAGGAGACGCGAATGGAACGCTGCAGATGGTGTCTTGGTGAAGAAATCGTCCGGAACTATCACGATGAGGAATGGGGAAAGCCGCTCCATGAAGACGGGAAGCATTTTGAGTATCTGCTGATGGAAGCGATGCAGTGCGGGCTGCTTCAGATATGAAGAGCTCCTGAAGGAAAGCCGGGTGAAGTACATTGAGGATTGACACAGGATTTTATCGGAGCCATAAAAAGTTTCTGCTTTTTATGGCCAGTCAGGCCGTTTCGCAGATGGGATCGGCGATGACGGGGCTGGCGGTCGTCATATGGGCGTATGGCAGCACCGGGCAGGTGATGGCGTCGTCCCTTCTGGCGGTCTGCAGCGCGGTGCCGTATCTGCTGGTCAGTCTGTTTGGAGGCGCTGCCGCGGATCGCATGAATAAGAAAAAGATCATGCTGATCTGCGACATGGCGGCAGCAGCGGGGTCCCTTATCCTTCTGCTGTGCGTCTCCTTTCAGGTTCTGGAGCTGTGGGTCCTCTGTGTTGTCAATGTGCTGAACGGCCTGATGAACGCCTTTCAGGGGCCGGCTTCTCAGGTTTCGGTGACGCTTCTTTTGGAAAAGAGGGATTACGCGAAGGCGGGAGGGATTCAGTCGGCTCTGGGAGCCGTATCAGGTATGCTGAGCCCGATCCTTGCGGCGGCATTGCTTGGGTTTGGCGGACTGGGGCTGGTGCTTGCGGTGGATCTTGCCACTTTTGCGTTCGCGTTCTTTGTCCTGCTTCTTTTCATCCGGATCCCGGACAGCGCGGGCAAAAAGGAGGAAGCAGACCCCGGCAGTTTGAGACAGAGCATGAAGGAGGCGGCTGTTTTTCTGAAGGGACAGAAAGGCATTCTGCTTCTTCTGGTTTTGTACAGCGTGCTGGAGTTTCTGGGCGCCGTTTCCTTCGACAGCATGTATTCTCCGCTTCTGCTCGCGAGAACAGGGAACAGAGAGATCGTTGTGGGAATCGTTTCTTCCGTCGCGGCGGCGGGAGGACTCTGCGCGAGTCTGTGGATGTCCTTTTCCAGGCAGCCGAAAGGGAAACTGCGGGTCATGTTCGCAGGGAGCGTGATGTGCCTTGCCGGTATTCTGCTGTTCGGGATGGGAAGAAGCCTTCTGTGGTGGTGTATCGTTGTGTTCATCGGCTGTTTCGGATCGCCGGTTTATCAGACCTATCAGACCGTTCTTCTGAGGGAGCGGGTGCCGGTTTCCATGCAGGGGAGGATTTTTTCTCTGCAGGGAATGATCACATCGGGCCTGACGCCGGCAGGGTGCCTTCTGGGAGCTGCCCTGGCTGATTCTGTCTTTGAGCCGTATATGCGGGAAGCGGGAAATGCGCCCAAGCTGCTTTACCGGCTGGTGGGTTCCGGAGACGGCGCGGGAATGGGACTGATGTTTGTGCTCGCAGGAGCGGCGGGAATCGTAATCTGTATCCTGATGAGCGGAAGCCCCGGCATCCGGAAGCTGGAAGAGGAGGATTAGAAAAAGGAAGGATACATGGTAATAATCCCGCTCTGAGGCCGGTAAACCGGCCGGCATGAAAATCCTGCTCATATTTCCCCCTTCCTCCACATATATTTCTAAAAGAAAAACGGGAGGAGAGGGTGCAATGGAAGATCTGAACGCGGGCAGGATGCGGACGCACAAAATCATCATGACGGACCGGAATGTGTGCAACATCAGCGGAGTCAGCGACGTGCTGTCCTTTGACGTGGCGGAGGTGCTGCTGGAAACGGAACAGGGCATGCTCATGATCAAGGGAAACGATCTGCATGTGAGCCGCCTGATGCTGGACAAGGGGGAAGTGGATGTGGACGGGAAAATCGACAGCCTGACCTATTCGGAAAGCGCGGGGTACGGCGCGAAGGGAGAATCGCTGTTTGCCCGGCTCTTCAAATAGCGCGCAGGGCGCGGAAATGAGGTGGGTATGAGCGGGCAGATCGCAGGAGAGAGCTGGTTTGTGCTGCATTCCTTTCTCCTGGGGGCATTGATCACCTTCTTCTATGACCTTTTCCGGATCCTCAGAAGGATCATACCCCACGGGATTTTCTGGATTTCTCTGGAGGATCTGATTTTCTGGGTGATGGCGACCGGAAGCATCTTTTATCTTCTGTACTATGAAAATAACGGGATGTTCCGCTGGATTGCCGTAATCAGCGCGGGGGCCGGAATGCTCCTGTATAAGAAAACGCTGAGCTGTGCCTTTGTCCGGCTGGTTTCCGGGGCGGTGAACAGGGTGATCCATTTTCTGGGCAAGATCCTGTGGAGGCTGACGGCTCCGGCCCGTTTTCTCTGGCGGCAGAGCAGGCGTCAGGCGGAAAGGACGGCGCGCAGGGCGGCTGTGGAGCTGCGGGTGAGGAGAAGAAAGCTAAATTCCCGGTTGACGGCATGGAAGAAAAAGCTTAGAATAAGGATTACAGACTGGGGGAAAAAAGAGGTGTGATCGGTGGTAAAGAGAAGAGTGGTCTTCCGCAGGAAGCGCCAGAACCGTCTTGGTATGTTTCTGGTGACGATCGTGGTGCTGATGCTTCTTGTGGTGGTTTCGATCAACAGTATCGGACTGCGTCAGAAGCGTGCATCCTATCAGGAGAGAGAACAGGCGCTGCAGCAGCAGATCGACGCGGAAGAGGAACGTTCGGAGCAGATAGAAGAATACAGGAAATATACGCAGACCAAGAAATACGTCGAAGAGGTGGCGAAGGAGAAGCTGGGTCTGGTAAACGAAGGCGAGATCATTTACAAGCCGGAGGAATAACAGGGAATCGGAGCAGAGGATGCACCGGTTCCTTTTTTTGCTCCTTCTAACAGGAAGTCCTGAAGCACGAAACAGGAAGAACGCTGCCGAAAAACAGGAAATTTCAGGGATGTGTCAGGAAAAGATGACCGTGCTTTGACAAATCATGCGCCGGGAAGGGGATATAATGAAACGGAAAAAGAGCGGGATGTGGACGAAGCTGAAGCGCCACAGACCGTTCCCGGAGCCGGAGGAAGGATTCGGCTCGTCTGTGTCAGCAGAAACGCTTCGGCATGGAGGTCGGAATGAAAAACAGAGAATCAGGCAATACGGCGCAGTCTGCTTATCTTCTGGAATACGGCAGGAGAAAGATCCGGGTATGTGCGGATACCTTTCAGAATCTCGCGCAGATTTTTGCAGAGGAAAGGGACGGGGAAGAAGAACAGCCGGAGAGGACCTTTTTCTTCCTGAAAAAAAGTCTGGTGAAGGAACGCCAGCTTTTTGCGGGGAACCTGAGGGAAATGGCAGAGCTGATGAACCGGGCGGCACAGGAATCCGTCCGGTTTCTCAGACTGGGAAGCAGAAGGCAGAAGCAGATCGTCAGGGGACTTGCCAGAGAAGGGCTGAACGCGAATGAAATTTATCTGGTGCAGAGAGGGAATGGGCGCATGGAGCTGTCTGTCCTGTTATCTGCAAGATCTGTCCGGGAAAGGGGAACGCACACGGCGGATGAGGCCGCGGGACTCCTTTCCGTACTTCTGGATATGCGGCTGGTTTCGGCGAAGCGGAATCCGTTTTTTATCGGTTCGGAGCCGGTGTGCTGCTTCTTCGAGGAGGAGCCGTCCTATGTGTATCTGACCGGAACTGCCAGGGCAGTGAAGGAAACGGAGACGATGTCGGGAGATAATTTCGCCTTTTTTGAAGCGGGAGATGCCAGTCTGGTGCTCGCCCTGTCGGACGGCATGGGTTCCGGAGAGGATGCGTGCCGGGACAGCGAGACCGTTGTGGATATGGCAGAAAGCATGCTGGAAGCGGGACTCGACGCGCAGATGACGGTCCGGCTGATGAACAGCGCCATGGTGGGAGAAGGAAGTGCGGAAAACCTTCCCACGCTGGATCTTTGCTGCCTGGATCTGTATGAGGGGGAATGCACCTTCCTGAAAGCGGGAGCTGCCGCCAGCTTTATCAAGCGGGGCAGCGCGGTGGAAAAGATCACGGGTGCGGCGCTCCCGCTTGGGGCCTTTGGCGAGATGCAGCCTCAGCCGGTACAAAGGAGCGTATCGGACGGCGACTATATCATCATGATGACAGACGGCCTGCTGGAGGGCTGGCCGGAGGGAGATGCGCAGAAGCGGCTGGAAATGCTGCTTTCCGGAATGAACGGCATCTCTCCGGCGGAAATGGCCGGCATTCTCCTGCGGTCTGCCATCGAACAGCGGGGCGGCAGAATACGGGACGATATGACCGTGCTCTGTGCCGGAATCTGGGAAAAAGACCGGGAAGACGCCATTTGACTTCCGGGGGGATTTTGGATATAGTGAAGGACAGGATCTCTCAGGCCTATCGGGAGTCCAAAACAGGAAGGAGGCTCGGCAGAGGCGGTGGATACCAAAGAAAAGGCCCTGCTGCAGAAGGCGGACTGCGCAAAACGGCCGGCAGAGTACGGACAGTCGGATCGGTTTGCGGAGAGGATCCGTCTGTATATGGAAAAGGAAAAAATGGCGTGCCGGGGAAGCAGGATCCTGGCTGCCGTATCCGGCGGAGCCGACTCCGTCTGTCTTCTCATGCTGCTGGTCCGGCTCCGGGAGATATACGGCTGGCAGATCGGAGCGGTCCATGTGAATCACCGCATCAGAAAAGAAGCGGGAGAAGATGCTGCGTTCGTGAAGGAGCTGTGTGAAAAGTGGAGCGTCTCTTTTTTCCTGAAAGAAGAGGATGTGCGCGGGAAAGCGGCAGAATGGCATATGTCCGAAGAGGAAGCCGGAAGAACGGTGCGCTATCAGGCTTTTGAGGAAGCGGCAGAGCGCTTCGGAGCGGACCGGATCGCTGTGGCCCATAATCGGAACGACCGGGCGGAAACACTGCTGTTTCATCTGTTCCGGGGAACGGGACTGAAGGGGATGGGATCCATCCGGCCGGTACGGGGAAACATCATCCGCCCTCTTCTGGATACCGGGCGGGATGAGATCGAGGCATGGCTGAAAAAGAACGGCTTTTCCTGGCGTACGGATGCCAGCAATGAGACGGATACCTATGCCAGAAACCGCATCCGCCGGCAGGTGCTTCCCTATGCGGAAAAGGAAATATGCGCGGAGGCCGGGCTGCATCTGGCACGGGCGGCAGAGCTGCTGGCCCGGACATCGGACTATGTGGACCGGCAGGCGCGTGATGCGCTGGATCAGTGCCTGATTTCCTACAAAGGAAGGGAAGCAAGGCTGGACGTACAGGCTTTCTGCGGCAGGGAGGACCTTTTGCAGACCCAGATGCTCCGGCTGCTGCTGGAGGAGCTTTCGGAAGGCGGAAGGGACATTGGGCAGCGCCATATCCGGGCTGTGCAGGAGCTGTTTTTTCGCCGGAGCGGGCGGCGTCTGACGCTTCCGGGCGGGCTTGCAGCCAGACGCGAATTCGGTCAGGTCGTTCTGGGCAGGAGCGAAGAAGGGACTCCGCAGGCATTTCCGGCAGAAAAAGATCTGCTGGAGGAAGTGCGGAAGAACGGATATGCACAGGTGCCCGCTGCGGGTCTGGGAACGCTGGAGATCAGCCTTTTTCCATGGGAAAAATCTCACGGAATTGAACAAAAAACGTATACGAAATGGCTTGATTATGATAGAATGAAGTCTCTGGTACTTCGTACCAGAAGGCCGGGGGACTATCTTGCGATCAATGACAGGCTTCAGAAAAAGAGCCTGAAGGAGTATCTGATCCAGGAAAAGGTCCCGGCGGCGGAAAGAGAAGCTCTGCCCCTGCTCGCGGACGGAAGCCACATTGTGTGGGTGATCGGACACCGCATCAGCAGCGCGGTCAAGGTAACGGGATCTACCGAAAGGGTGCTTCGGATACACATAAGAGGAGGAAAAGAGAATGGCTGAGAGAGTAAGAGTGCTGCTGACAGAGGAAGAGGTGGATGCGCGCATCCAGCAGATCGGAGAACAGATCAGTAAGGACTATGCAGGAAAACAGGTGCATCTGCTCTGCGTGCTGAAGGGCGGAAGCTTTTTCATGTGTGAGCTGGCAAAGCGGATCACAGTTCCGGTTTCCCTGGATTTCATGTCGGTTTCCAGCTATGGAAGCTCCACCAAGTCCAGCGGGGTCGTTAAGATCGTGAAGGATCTGGATGAGCCGCTGAAGGATAAGGACGTGATCATCGTGGAGGATATTGTGGATTCCGGAAGGACGCTGAGCTATCTGATGGAGATGATGCGGGACCGCGGGCCGAAGAGCCTGAAGCTCTGCACGCTTCTGGATAAGCCGGAACGAAGAGTGGTGGACGTAAAGGTGGACTATACGGGCTTCCAGATCCCGGATGAATTCGTGGTCGGCTACGGACTGGATTATGACCAGAGATACCGCAACCTCCCCTACATCGGAGTAGTGGAGTTTGACGACTGAGAAGGGACGCAGGAGAGCGTCCGCAAAAAAGCAGAAGGCGGTCTGTCACGGATGGGCCGCGCAGAATGAAGGACGGCTTTTCTGAGAGGCCATCTTTCATAAATTTTGCCGCATCAAAGGATCCTCTTTGACATCCGGAAAAAGGATGGGTAAAGGGAGAAAAAACGCGGCAAAAGGAGGACAGGATTTGGTTAGGAACAGCAGAGGCATCAACCTGATTTTCATTCTGCTGCTGGGAGCGCTTCTGGTCATGGTATGGACCAGCTCCCTGAATCAGGTACAGGACAATTATACGATCGGAGCGCTGCAGAAGGATCTGGAAGAGGGTCTTGTGACCGGCGCAGTGATCGGGCAGAACCGGGAAACGCCGACGGGATCGGTCACGGTGTCCCTTTCGGATGGCCGCAGCAGAACGGCCTATGTGACCGACGTACAGGATGCGGTCGGACTGCTTGAGCAGTATGACATCGACCCTCTGGTACGCGACGTGCCGCAGGAAAGCTGGTTTATGAACTACATGCTTCCGGTGCTCGTGATGGCGGCTGTGATCATGATCTTTTTTTTCATGATGATGAATGCCCAGAATGCCGGAGCGGGAGCCAGCGGCAACAAAATGATGAACTTTGGCAAGAGCCGCGCCAGGATGAGTACCGGAAAGGATAACAAGATCACCCTGAAGGACGTGGCCGGGCTGAAGGAGGAGAAGGAGGATCTGGAGGAGATCATCGATTTTCTGAAGGAACCCTCCAAATATACAAAGGTGGGAGCACGGATTCCCAAGGGCGTGCTTCTGGAGGGACCTCCCGGAACGGGTAAGACGCTGTTGGCCAAGGCCATAGCCGGGGAAGCGAATGTGCCGTTTTTCAGCATTTCCGGTTCCGATTTCGTAGAAATGTTCGTGGGCGTGGGCGCATCCCGCGTGCGCGATCTGTTTGAAGAAGCGAAGAAGAATTCGCCCTGTATCGTGTTCATCGACGAGATCGACGCCGTAGCGAGACGGCGCGGAACGGGCATGGGCGGCGGCCATGACGAGAGGGAGCAGACCCTGAACCAGCTGCTGGTGGAGATGGACGGCTTCGGCGTGAACGAGGGCATCATCGTGCTGGCGGCAACGAACCGGGTGGACATTCTGGATCCCGCAATTCTGCGTCCGGGACGCTTTGACCGCAAGATTGCGGTGGGCGCTCCGGATGTGGGAGGAAGAGAGGACATCCTGAAGCTGCATGCCAGAAACAAACCCCTGGCGGAGGATGTGGATCTGAAGCAGGTGGCGCAGACCACGGCCGGCTTTACCGGGGCGGATCTGGAGAATCTGCTGAATGAAGCGGCCATCCTCGCCGCAGGCGCGGACCGGGCCTATATTTCCCAGGAAGACATCCGGCGGGCTTTTGTCAAGGTGGGGATCGGCACCGAAAAGAAGAGCCGTATCATTACAGACAAGGAAAAGAAGATCACCGCTTTTCATGAGGCCGGACATGCGATTCTGTTCCATGTGCTTCCGGATGTGGGGCCGGTATACACGGTTTCCATCATTCCCACCGGCAATGGAGCGGCAGGCTATACCATGCCGCTTCCGGAACGGGATGAGATGTTCATGACCAGAGGGAGGATGGAGCAGGAGATCATGGTATCCCTGGGCGGCCGTATCGCAGAACAGCTCATTTTTGATGACATCACCACGGGAGCCTCCAGCGACATCAAGAAGGCCACCAAGATGGCGAGAATGATGGTCACCCGTTTCGGCATGTCCGAGAACATCGGAGTGGTCTGCTATGACGATGATGACGACGAGGTGTTCATCGGCCGGGACCTGGCTCATGCCAAGGCCCACAGCGAGATGATCAGCGGTGAGATCGATAAGGAAGTCAAGCAGATCATTGACGGCTGCTATGCGAGAGCGACGGAACTCATCCGTGAAAACATGGAGGTGCTTCACAAGTGTGCGAATCTTCTTCTGCAGAAGGAAAAGATCAGCAGAGCGGAATTCGAGGCGCTGTTTGAGGAAGAAAAGCCCTTTTTCGAGAACGTGTGATCTGACAGCCGGAAGTTTTGAAGGATCAGATTATTGTGCATATTGTGCAAAAATTAGAAGACGGATTTGTGAAGTTTGTGAATTCTGAGAATGTACAAAACGGGTTCGGTTTGCTATTATAATATGCGTAACCCCCCCCCAATACATTATATAGTTTTTGCTATACCCCATAAGAAATACCTTCTCTAAAAAAGACAGCCTTGGCTGTCTTTTTTACTTTTAGGATGTAAATGCTTGATTGTCAGATGGGAACCAGTTAAAATGAGAGGGAAAGGGTGTAATGGATATGAACTTTGAAAGATTTTTACGCGGAGAACAGCATCAGTACATCACGAGCATGCGTCCTGTTCTCAGTAAAAGGGCTTTATTCAGCGATACGACAGGAAATTTCATATCACCGGCTGAGCCGGCGCCATACAGCGAAGTGACCATACGGTTCCGGGCAAAGAAAAACAATCTGGACCGGGTATTTCTGGTATGTCAGGGAGAGAGGAATCTGATGTTTAAGGTTTCGTCAGATTCCCTTTTTGACTATTATGAAGTAAAATACCAGCTCGATAATGAGAAGATCACCTATTATTTTGAAATACAGGCCGGAAGGGCCAGATGTTACTACGATACCAGGGGCGTGGTAAAGCAGACGGAGGCGCATTACTATTTCTGCATTATTCCGGGATTTTCCACTCCTGACTGGGCGAAGGGGGCCGTCATGTACCAGATCATGGTAGACCGGTTCTGCAACGGAGACCCTTCCAACGACGTGCTCACGGGGGAGTACCAGTATATCGGCGATAAGTCCGTGCGGGTGGAGGACTGGTACCGTTATCCGGCACAGATGGATGTGCGCAATTTTTACGGCGGAGATCTGCAGGGAGTCCTGGATAAGATGGATTACCTGCAGGATCTGGGGATCGATGTGATCTATTTCAATCCCCTGTTTGTTTCTCCCTCCAACCACGGCTATGACATTCAGGACTATGACAACATTGATCCCCACAAGGGAAAGATCGTCAGCGATGAGGGAGAGCTTCTTGCGGACTGGCAGACGGAAAACCGGTATGCTACCCGCTATATCGACCGGGTGGCGAACCCGAAGAATCTGGAGGCGAGCAATCAGCTTTTCATCGAACTGGTGGAAGAGGCGCATCGGCGCGGAATGCGGGTCATCATCGACGGCGTGTTCAACCACTGCGGTTCTTTCAACAAGTGGCTGGACAGGGAGCGGATCTACGAGGGCAGGGAAGGCTATGAAAAGGGTGCCTTCATCGACAGAGACAGTCCGTATCACAGCTATTTTATGTTCCATGATGAAAACCGGTTCCCCTACAACACCACCTATGACGGCTGGTGGGGGCATGATACTCTCCCCAAGCTGAATTATGAAAATTCCAGACAGCTCTACGAATATATCATGAAGATAGGGGCAAAGTGGGTTTCTCCGCCCTTCAATGCGGATGGCTGGAGACTGGATGTGGCGGCGGATCTGGGACGGTCTCCGGAGTTCAACCACCGTTTCTGGAGAGATTTTCGCCGGGCGGTGAAAAATGCCAATCCCAATGCCATCATTCTGGCGGAGCATTACGGCGATCCTTCCGCCTGGCTCCAGGGAGATCAGTGGGATACGGTGATGAATTACGACGCCTTCATGGAACCGGTGACCTGGTTCCTGACAGGAATGCAGAAGCACAGCGATGATTATCGTCAGGATCTTCTGGGAAATGCAGAGAGCTTCTGGGGAGCGATGGGCTATCACACGGCCTGCTTTGCGACGCCTTCCCTTCAGGTGGCGATGAATGAGCTGTCCAACCACGATCATTCCCGTTTCCTCACCCGGACCAACAGGAAGGTGGGGCGCATGAACACGCTCGGCCCGGAAGCAGCGAATGAGGGCGTGAACCGTGCGGTGATGCGGGAGGCCGTGCTGATCCAGATGACCTGGCCCGGCGCGCCCACCATCTATTACGGCGATGAAGCCGGGCTCTGTGGCTTCACTGACCCGGATAACCGCAGGACCTATCCCTGGGGCAGAGAGGATCAGGAACTGATCGCTTACCATAAGGCGGTGATCCGGATGCATAAGGAAAACGAGGAATTCAGGACCGGATCCATCAAATGGATGCTCTCGGATTACAATATGATCGGTTATGCCAGATTTACCCATGACAACCATTCCGCCATCCTCATCAACAACAATGACTATGAGGTGACGAAGGAGCTTTCCGTCTGGGAGCTGGGCATTCCCAGGGATGCAAAGATGACGAGGCTGATGCTGACGGACCGGACCGGGTTTTCCACGGAGCCGGTATTCTATCCGCTCAGAGCGGGAAAGGTGACGGTCACGCTGCCTCCCGAATCCGGCATCGTCCTTCAATACCGGGATCCGGTTCACGGGAAGCGGGAGGATGCGCATGCCGGGGGCAGACTGAACAGCAGAAAAAATTTCTTGCAATTCACGTAAAACTATGATTAAATAGATATGCTGACGGGCACGGGTGAATATCGGGGCGGATACTCACCCGTATCCTGATCGGAGAAGGCGGCATGGCATCAGATCCTGATAAGCCGTTTCCCGACAGACATGGATGGATTCCCGAGTGGCCAAAGGGGACAGACTGTAAATCTGCTGCAAATTGCTTCGGTGGTTCGAATCCACCTCCATCCATTTCCATGGCGCTGCGTTCCCGGAAGAACGGCAAGGCGCAAGGAAAGGAATGTTAACTTCATAATTTTGCTGGTATGGTGGAATAGGCAGACACAAAGGACTTAAAATCCTTCGGGAGCGATCCCGTGCCGGTTCAAGTCCGGCTACCAGCACTTGCTTGATCGAAATCTGACTTTAGTCTCTGGCTGAGTCAGATTTTTTATACGATAGAAAATTGTATTTTATATCCTATAAAAACATTCGCTGGATCGCACTGCGGCGGAAAGGAAGATGCCGCTTACGCGGCCCGCCGCGCAGGCAATCTTCGCTTGCCGGGAGAATCCCGCAAGCGGGATTTTTTTATTTAAAAGTTCTACCGATTTTCTGATTATCTTTTCATATCTCCGCAAATGCTGGAAAGACTTGTTATATCAAGCATTTCCGGCATTTTGCGTTTCGGAAGATACCCCGCATATCATGGCATTTCGGAGCCTCATTTGGCATTGAAAAGTAGTAAAACCGTAGTAGAAACGGCGGCTTACTACTATGCCGCCAGCCTGTCCATTGCCGCCTTTGCGGAAGCATAATCCGCGTGAGCGTAATAGTTCAGCGTCATGGTAATATTGGAATGTCCCATGATGTACTGCAGGTCTTTGGGGTTCATCCCAGCGTGGGCAAGGCGAGTGCAGAATGTATGGCGCATGGTATGGGGCGTGATGTTCGGCAGGGCCTCCTCAGATTTATGGTTCTTGTTATACTTTCTGACAAGCCCCTGGAACATACTTTCGTAACAGGACGTCGTTTTGGGAAGGCCGCTCTGGTTGAGGAACAGGAAATTGGTGTAGCCCCCGATATTGACCGGGGCGGCTTTGCCTCTGTTCTTCACAGCCCGCTTCAACGCCTGGTAGACCTTCTCGCTCATGGGGATCTGCCGCACACCCTTTTTGGTCTTGGGTTCGTCTACATAGTAGCCGAGCTCGCTGTCCCGCAGGAGCTGACGGTCCACATGGATGCAGCGGTTTTCAAAATCCAGGTCCGTTGTCAGACCACATAGCTCGGAAACGCGGAGACCGGTCCCCAGCAGAATTATGATCTCATCACAATACTTCCGGTAGACCGGGTCGCTGCCGGCGAAGGCCAGGAGGCGGTCCTCCTGCTCCTGGGTCAGTGCGGCTTTTTCCTCCGTGTCATCCTCCAGGACATCGGCGATGGCGAAGTTGAACGGGTTTTTGCGGATGCAGTCATCCTCGATCGCTGTGTAAAAGGCGGCCTTCAAAGACCGTTTCCAGTTGCTGATGGTCTTGTAGGCGTAGCCCTTCTCGGTACTCCGCTTGACATTCTTCCGGTGACTGTTCTGCCGGGCATAAAGCTGGCAGACCGTCATCTTCTTGCCGATGGTGTCGATCCCATCGTTCAGGTCCCGCAGGATTTCCTTGACCTTCTCGCGGAGTGAGATGTCATCCCGCTTGCCCGTGGGGGTCTTGTCGGTGGGAACAAGTTTCCAGGCATACACAAATTGAGTTTTTCCGCAGGCGTCCGTGTACTTGTAAGCGTATCTTCCGTCTTTTCTCTGGCTCTCTCCAGTTCTTAAAATTCGACCTTTGCTATCGCGTCTTTTCTCTGACATGATGTAAAGCTTCCTTCCATCGCTGGAATGAGCCTCGATACGCTACCATTATTATACCGCGCCCTTGGCCCATTGTCAGCCGGCTTCGTTAAATGACCTCCAGTTCGTCGATGACTTTCTCAAACTGCTTTCGTTTGATCTGGAGGCGGTTGCCGTTCATAATGAGCAAGTTTGCGTCAGAGTTTTCCTCGGCTAACCTACGGAGCTTTTTTCCCCAATACGGAAACATCTGGACGCCTCCTCGATGGAGAGCGTGTATTTTTGCCAGATAGGAATATCGTTTGTGTTCAAATACAACACCTCCTAAAAATTTGCGCGTCCCCTTTCAAGAGGACGGTGTTGCAAAAATAAGAAGCAGAAAACGGATGGCCGCCGGCTGCGGCTCCACGGGAATCTCACCCCGGCCCTGGATCAGCTTAGGTCAAAATCTAGGATGGAGATAATCAGCTTTGCTTCCAGCCGACCGCGTAGATCTTCGTCCACCTGGGGACGGGGATAGCCGTCAGGGCCATAGCTCGTCCGTGTAGACAGCGCGGCGATGTAGTCGGAATAGTGCCGGATTATCCGTCTCACCGCGACCGGGTCTCCTCCGACAGCGGCGGCGATCACCGGGTAAGGGATCAGTGATGCCCGCGTGCACGCAGATTTAGTCATCCGCTTCACCTCCCATCAGCCCCTTCAGCAGCCGATAGGCTTTCTGCCTGCGGGTATTGACCGTCCGGCGGGCTATGTCCATGTACTTGGCGATCTGTTCATCGGTCATCCGCAGGAACCAGTGCATCATAAAGATTTCCCGGTTCTCTTGGGACAGCCCCAGAAGCGCCTTGGCCAGCCGGTCGTCCTCGATCAGGATCACAGCGCCCTTCACAGGGAAGGTCGTGTATTCTCACGAGTAGCGGTCATATACCGCAAGCTGGGCCAAATCAGCCTCGGACAGTTCCTCCAAAGAAGCGAAACGCTTCTGGCGGCGGCTGATCTGACGATAGCCGTTGCACGCCTCGCATTTCAGGATCTTCTTGCAGTAGCTGTCAAAGGCGTACTGCTTGTGCTCGTAGTGGCATGGGAATCCGCCGCATAAGCGGTAAGCCCCGCCTTATTTTGACCTCCTTTGTGTTTTTGCTCTCATCCATATCGCCCTTTACTCCAAAATATGAGTTACATGGTCATTTATATGAGCTGAAGCACATCCTACAATGATGTAGAGATGATGTGCAGTGAACAATCCGCTGGATCTATTTGCATGGAAGGTGCGGTCAGAACGGAAGCGGCAGCATCTGACACAAAAACAGTTGGCTGAACGCCTCAGCATGAACTCCCGCACGATCATAGATCTGGAGACTAGTAAGCGTAATCCGAAATTTGAAACGGTGGTCCTTGTTGTCAAAGAATTGAATATCAGCGTGGACGCCGCCATCTTTCTGGAAATGGTAAACAAGGCAGTCTCAAAAACAGTGGTGGACTTCTTTGACGGGAAAAGTGAAACAGAGGTCAAAAAATTTATCGCGCTCTGCAAACAGGCGGAAGCCTTCCAGAAAGACGAGTAACGCGGTCGGGTTCGATGTGCCCGGCCGCGTTACTGTTTTCACTCATTTACTATGCGGGCGGTTTATTCTTCTTTTGTTTTGGTAGTGTAAAAAAGTTTGTGTCTTTGGAAGAAAATGACTCCTTTTTGGTAAGAATTACGATATGAAAATTCTTATCGAAAAGGAGTATTTTTATGCCGGTAGCTAAGGAACAGATTCGACAGATTATTGCTGATAACAACTTATCCAGTGTTGCTGATGTCTATTCCCTCCTCAGGGACAGTTTTAAGGATATCCTCCAGGAGCTGATGGAAGCGGAACTCGATGCCTCCCTCGGTTATGAAAAGAATCAGAAAGGGGATTCC
>DWWH01000085.1 GCA_019119815.1 Candidatus Eisenbergiella intestinipullorum
CATAGAGCTGCCAGTTTTTTATCACGTACCTCCATTTTTCCCGGGCGGTCTGTTTTACAGTCGTCGTACCGTTTTTTGTAAAACTTCTCATTTCCCTTTCCTCCTCAATTCTCTGTTTTCTCGCTCTTATCGTGTAACGTTTCACGTTTTTGTAAAATCATCATAGTGCCATGCCTTCATAATGTCAAGCATTTATGCCATAATTTTTGCGTGAAAATCGTATTTTGTTAATTATAGACAATTTTAGCTTGTGCAGGTTGTATAAAATATTTAATTGCAACGTTTCACGTTATGGATTATAATAAAAAGGAAAATCGTGAACAGATTTCATTTTGTTTCACTCATTTCACGATGACCGCGGGATTTCCGCGGTTCTGAAGAAAATGCTGAAATGCTTTGTCTTTTCATAGATCGCATGAATCGGAAAGGAGTACATCTGAATATGACCAAAAAAAATGCTCCAACCATCAAGGATGTAGCCAGAGAGGCCGGCGTCGCCGTCGGTACGGTTTCCAAGGTCATCAACGGCCGGAACGTCAGGCAGCCCTACCGCCAGAAGGTGGAGGATGCCATCCGGAAGCTCAATTATGAAGTCAACACCTATGCCCGGGGCCTGAAGATCCGGAAAAGCAATCTGATCGCCCTGATCATTCCCAATACGCTGAATCCCTTTTTTGCCGCCTTCACTGACCATGTGGAAGCCGCTCTTTATGAAAAAGGATATAAGACGCTGCTGTGCTGCGCGGACGGCGATCCGGATAAGGAAATCGCCTATCTGACCATGGCCATGCAGAACAAGGTGGACGGCGTCATCGCCCTGACCTATTCCGATATCGGCAGCCATATCGCGGACGGCTTTCCCATTGTGGTGCTTGACCGTTTTTTTGAAAACCGCGTCATTCCCAGGGTGGCCTCCGACAATTTCTCCGGCGGCTGCCTCGCTGTGGAAAAGCTGCTGGAGTTTGGCTGCCGCCATCCCGTTTATATCCGGTTTCATTCTGTTTTCCCCGGAGAGTCAGATAAACGGAAAGACGGTTATCTGCATGCCTGTGAAAAATATGGCCTGAAGCCCGATTTTCTGGACGAAGTGGACAATCCCGACGCCTCGTCCATGCTTCTGGATTTTCTGAACAGGCACCGCCGTCCGGACGGGAGCCTGACCTTCGACGGGGTATTCGCTCATACCGATTATCACGGTTATATGTTCCTGAATCTTCTGCGGCAGGAAGGCTACCGGGTCCCGGAGGACGTCCAGATCATCGGTTTTGACGGCATCCGGAAATTCGGCGGGGAACAGGAGTCCCTTTTCATCTCCTCCATCTGCCAGCCCGTCCGCCAGCTCGCGTCCAAATGCGTGGAACTGGTCCTGGCAGAAGACCGGTCGAGCGTCCCCAGTCTCACCCTGCTGCCCACCCGGTACGAATACGGGGGAACCACGCGGAAACAGAGAGAAATATAAATTACGAAACGTTTCATACAGATTCATACGGATTTACAGCAGACATGTTTCCCCGATGCAGGTCCGGATTCTTCCCTGCTCCAAACATACCGGAACAGCCGCTGAGAAAGAAAGACAGCCTTTCGTTCAGGCTGTCTTTCTCCTCATAAGGCATCTTTTTTCTTTCAGATCTCTGTCAGCTCATACTCTCTGGTTCCATATCCCAGTTCCGCGGCCGCCTCGATGGTGTGGATGCCGTTCCGGCTGTTCACCCGCTCCATGAAATGCTCCCGTCCCGGGTCGTCGGAGTTCAGGATCAGGTCCATGCAGGCCTGATCGACGGCCACCGGATCGAGAGACGCCAGCATACCGATATCCTTCATGCAGGGATCCTCCGCCACGGCGCAGCAGTCACAGTCCACGGACAGATTCTTCATCACGTTGATGAAGGCGATTTTTCCCTGAAAATGCTCCACCACGCTCTTGGCAGCGTCAGCCATCGCTTCCGGAAACTCCACGCTGCTCGCATGCTGCTTCCAGGTTTCAAAGCGGTCGTCCGTTTTGCCTGCCGAATGGATCAGCGCCTTGCCCGCCCGGCTGGCGCAGCCGATGGAAAGCTGCTTGAGCGCTCCGCCGTAGCCTCCCATGGGATGTCCCTTAAAATGGGCCAGCACAAGCATGGAATCATAGTTCAGGATGTTCTTTCCCAGATGGTTCTCCTTCAGCACTTTTCCGTTCGGAATCGGCCAGATCACGTCCGGCCCTTCGGCATCCATAATATCCACGTCAAAATACTTCGTCCATCCGTGCTCCTCCATCAGCTTCCGGTGTGCTTCCGTATGGTCGCGCACGCCGCCGGAAGCGTCTCCGTAAGCGGTGTTGCATTCCACGATGGTTCCCTTCACTTCCTCCACCATGGGCTTCCAGAATTCCGGGCGCAGGAAATTCTGATTTCCCTTCTCTCCGGAATGTACCTTCACTGCCACCTTTCCGGGAAGCTCCACGCCCAGGCGGCGGTACAGCTCCACCACCTTTTCCGGTGTGATCTCACGGGTAAAATAAACCTTTGCCTTCATCACAGTTTTCTTCCTTTCCTTTTCGTTTTACGGCCGGAAGCCGTATTCTGACAATGTGTCACTGTTTTTACTATAGCATCGTTTTGACACCGTGTCAATTTTCATCTGCTTCCGGCCTGAACGGTAACTGTTTCCAGCTTCTGCCTTCCATCTTTTGCTTCATTTAAGGGAAAATAAAGAAAACCTTCATAAATTTTATGGCAATTTTTGAATTCAGACATATTCCGGACACATTTTCTGTGTATCATATAGGACAGATAGATGAACAACATCTATCGTTACACTATCTCCCCCCTCATAAGACAAAAGGGCCTCTGCACTGCGCAGAGGCCTTTTGTCTGTCCTGATTGCTTTCGTCCGGGCTCCCGGATCAGTCTGGAAACTGCCCCTTCCAGTCCGGATTCGGCGAAGGGAATGCGGCCTTCACATCCTGCTGCCAGCCGTGAAGCATGAGAAGGAGCTTTGCCGCAAGCTCCGGCTTTTCTTCTGCCAGATTCCTGGTTTCTCCGAAGTCCGTTTCCAGATCGTACAGTCTCAGGCTGTGATCTTCCAGGGACTCGATCAGCTTGTACCGTCCCAGCCGTACAGCCGATGCCGGCACGCCGCCCTGGTTTCCATAATGAGGATAGTGCCAGAACAGAGGATGCTCCGGCAGAGCTTCTCCGCGAAGAAGGGGAACGATGCTCCTGCCGTCGCAGTGCTGTTCCTTTCTTTCCGGAAGTCCCGCGAGCTCCAGGAAGGTGGGATAGAAATCCGGCGTGGTCACAGGCACGTCGCAGCGGGTTCCCGGCTTTATCCTGCCCGGGAAACGGATCAGCAGCGGCACGCGGACTCCTCCCTCTTCCGTCCAGCCCTTTCCTTCCCTTGCCGGGAGATTGCAGGTGGGAGAGCCCTCGCTGGTGGACAGACCGCCGTTGTCCGAGGTGAAGATCACCACCGTGTTTTCCGCCTGCCCGCTCTCCTCAAGAGCCTTCATCAGCCTTCCGATATTCCAGTCCAGGTTCCAGATCATGGCCGCGTAGTCCGGGTCGGACTGGATAACGCGGCGCATCACTCTTTTTCCCTTCTTGTCCTCGGTATGCATCAGCTCCCCTTCTACCAGAGCCGTTTCCTGATCCAGGCCCAGCTCCTTCGCTTTTCTCACGAATCTCTCCCGATCCTCCGGCTTCACCTGGATGGGCTCATGCACCGCATAGTGGCACAGATTCAGGAAAAAGGGCTTTTCCCCGTCGTGGGAGCGGATCAGCTGGATGGCTTCGTCCGTGATGCGGTCCGTCAGATATTCTCCGTCCGGTCCCTCCGGAAGCGTTTCGATGCCGTAGGGAGCGAAATATCCCTGATGAGGGTGCCCCCAGGAGCAGCCTCCGATATTGAGGTCAAAGCCCACATGATCCGGATAATACGGCTGTCCGCCCAGATGCCATTTTCCCACATGCCACGTGGCATAGCCTCCGTCCTTCAGCGCCTGCGCCACCGTATATTCTCCCTCCGGAAGATGTTTGATATAAGGCGCGTCGATCACCCTGCCGCGCAGCGGATGGCAGGTCCCCTCCATGTCAATCCAGTCCGTCAGCTTCAGCCTTGCCGGATATTTTCCCGTCAGAAAGCTGGCCCTGGAGGGAGAACAGACCGGACAGGAGGCATAGGCGTTCGCAAAGCTCATGCCCTCCCTGGCCAGCCGGTCGATGTTCGGCGTCTCATAAAAGGTGCTTCCCGTACAGGCCAGATCCTTCCAGCCCATGTCATCCAGCAGAATAAATAAAATATTGGGTTTTTCCTTCATTTTCTCCTCCATTCTGAAGCGTTCCCGCGCTGAAAACGCGTACCGGTTCTCCGTTCCGGCGTCAGCGCGGCTCCTTCCTTTTTCATTTTCCGGTTTTCTCTGCCGTTTCCGTCTTACGCTTTCCGGCATGCCCGAACTTATGACCATCTTATCCGTATTTTATGCTTCCGTCAATCCCGTACCTCCCCGCACCCGCTTCCATCCGGTCTGTTTTCGTACGGTCTGCGCAGGGAATGCGCAGACCTGGCTGAGCAGTAACCTTTTACCTCCCTGCCCGTCGAAATCATTTTCTTTTTCCTTTTTTATTAGAAATCCTTCAGAAATTTTATAGGTTTTTTTGAAATCGGACACATTCCCGACACATTTTCCCTGTATCATAAATGACAGATAGATGAACAACACCTATTGTTACACTATCTCCCCCCTCATAAGACAGAAAAACCTCCGCGAAAGCGGAGGTTTTTCTGTGAAACAGCAATTTTCGTGCCTCTTTTCATTCCCGGGAGGGCCTGCCCGCCGCAGGCCGGCAGGCCGCCCTCCCGCTTCTTCCCGCTCCGGCCAGCATCACCAGCAGCTCATGCGCCAGAAGAGGAAAGGCCGCCAGTATCAGCAGCCGCAGCCATTCCCGCAGGGAAAGGTGGGCCGTTCCGAAGGCTGCCGTGAGGAAGGGAATCTCCGTTACGGCAAACTGCAGCAGGAAGCCCGCCGCAAGCGCCAGCAGCATCAGCCTGTTTTTCAGATGGTTCATGCGCAGAACCGACTTTTCCACATCCCGCATGCCGATGGCATGAAAGAGCTGCGACATGCCGAGGACCGTAAAGGCATAGGTCTGCGCCCGGCTCAGCACCGCCTCATTCTGCAGGATCGTGGCGAAGGCTGCCGGCGAAAAGACGATCCCTCTCTCCCGCATGATTCCGTACGGAATGGTGAAAAAGGCGGTCAGGCTGATTCCCGCGATCAGCACGCCGTAAAAACAGGTCCGGGCCAGGCCTCCGCCCGCAAACAGGCTCTCCTTCGGATCTCTCGGCGGCTTTTCCATCAGGCTGTCCGCGTCGTTGTCGTCGGCTCCCAGCGCCAGGGCCGGAAGGGAGTCGGTGATCAGATTGATCCAGAGGATATGGCTGGACTTTAACGGCGAAGCGAGTCCCATGAGCACCGCCGTAAACATGGTCAGAATCTCTCCCAGATTGGAGGAAAGCAGGAAGATCACCGATTTTTTGATGTTTTCATAGACGCCCCTGCCCTCTTCGATGGCCTTTTCAATGGTGGCAAAATTGTCGTCCGTCAGGATGATCTCGGAAGCCTGCTTTGCCACGTCCGTCCCGTTCTGTCCCATCGCGATGCCGATGTCCGCGGCCTTCAGGGACGGAGCATCGTTCACGCCGTCTCCCGTCATGGCCACGATCTTTCCCTTTGCCTTAAATCCCTTCACAATCCGGACCTTGGACTGGGGAGAAACCCGGGCGAATACCCGGACCTCATCCAGAGCCCGCAGAAATTCCTTATCCGGAAGCCGCCTCAGCTGCGTCTCCGTCATGCACTGCTCCCTGCGCTTCACAATCCCCAGCTGCGACGCGATGGCATACGCGGTATCCACATGGTCTCCCGTAATCATCACCGTAGCGACGCCCGCCCTGCGGAATCGGTCCACAGCGCCCGCGGCTTCCGGCCTCGGCGGGTCCTTCATTCCCACCAGGCCCACAAAGGTAAGCTCCTCCTCCCCGGGCCCTCCCGCTCCCCGGCGCATGGCCACTGCCAGGGTGCGGAGTGCCTGCCCGGACATGACCTCCAATGCAGAAAGAATCTGCCTTCGGTACAATTCCTGCATCGGAACCTGCCTGCCGTAAAGCAGGATATGGCTGCATCTGTCCAGCACCACATCCGGCGCTCCTTTTGTATAGGAAACGCTTTCTCCTCCGTTCCGGTGAAAGGTGGTCATCATCTTGCGTGCGGAATCAAAGGGAAGCTCTGCCGTTCTGGGAAGCCGCTTTTCCAGAGCCGGCCGTCGGATGCCGCAGGCGGCGGCCAGATCCAGAAGGGCCAGCTCCGTCGGATCTCCAAACCGGTCTTCTTTCTCCACAACGGCATCGTTGCACAGAACCATCCCCTTTAAAAACTCTTCCTGTCCCGTTCCCTGCGGCAGCCCTGCCAGTGCCTTCGCTTCCAGAAGCTTCTGGTTCAGAAAGCATTTCTCCACCGTCATCCGGTTCCGGGTCAGGGTTCCGGTCTTATCGGAGCAGACCACGCTCACCGCCCCCAGCGTCTCCACCGCCGGAAGCTTTCTTACAATGGTATGCACCCGTACCATCTTCGTCACACTCAGGGCAAGGCAGATGGTGACCACCGCAGGAAGCCCCTCCGGTACCGCCGCTACCGCCAGAGAAATGGCGGTGATCAGCATTTCCGCAACATTCCTTTTCTGGATCAGAGCGATCAAAAACAGAGCGCCGCAGAGGAACAGGGAAAGAATGCTCAGCCAGGTTCCCAGCTCCCCCAGCCGTTTCTGCAGAGGTGTCGGCTCCTGGGGGCTTTCCTCGATCATGGACGCGATCTTTCCGATCTGCGTCTCCATCCCCACCGCAGTCACGATGCCTTCTCCCCTTCCGCCTGTGACAATGGTGGACATGTAAGCCATATTTTTCCGGTCTCCCAAAGCCGTTTCCTTTTCCTGCGTCTGGACACAGCCTGCTTCCTTTTCCACCGGCACGGCCTCCCCGGTCAGCGCTGCCTCATCCACCTTCAGGGCGCTGCTCCTGGTCAGCCGCAGATCCGCGGGGATCTGACAGCCCGCCTCCAGACAGACCACATCTCCGCAGACCAGCTGTGACGCCGCGATCTCACGCTCTTTGCCGTCCCGGATGCAGTAAGCCCGCGGGCTGGTCAGCTTTTTCAGGGAATCCAGGGCCTTCTGTGCCTTTCCCTCCTGCAGTACCCCCACCACCGCGTTCATGCAGACCACCACAGCGATGATCACCGCATCGCTGAGTTCATGCAGCAGCAGGGAGATCACGGCCGCCGCCATCAGCACATAGATCAGCGGATCGTTCAGCTGCTCCAGGAAGGCCTCCACAACGCTTTTTTTCTTCGCCTGCCGCAGCTCATTCGGCCCGTTTGCCGCAAGCCGCAGCTCTGCCTCCTTTTCAGAAAGCCCGCGGTCCGGGTCCGTCCCCAGCAGTGCACACGCCTCCCGGATTGTTTTTGTTTCAAATCTTTCCGCCATATTTCCCTCCGCACCAAAGCTTTTTCCTATGAGACATACACACCCATGCGGACCGGAACCGGGTTCCGGCGCTTTCGGCGCCGTCCCCTCCGGCCATATGCCGGTCTCATACCTGTCCCTTTGTCCAAGTCTATGACGGGACAGGCGGGAATATGTCCCGCCTCCGTCCCTGTCCGCTGTTCTGATCCGGCGCCGCCTGCAGGTTTTCGCGCAAAAAAAGAAAGGCTTCCGCATGCTTTCGTGCGGAAGCCCTTCGTATCCGTGTTTCTTTCGTATTTCCGTTTGGTCAAGCTTCGGGCCGGACTTGATCCGGCCGACGCTTTGCCGCAGTGTCCGCTCTGTCAGTCCTCATTGGTCAGATGGAACCTGTCCAGCAGATAGAAGGTCAGTCCCAGGATCATGCCTACCACGCAGGCCAGAACCATACCGGTCAGCTGTACGCTTCCGATCGTCACCGTGATTCCGGAAAGTCCTGCCACAAAGATGACAGAGGTCAGGATCAGATTCCGGGACTTGCTGTAGTCCACCTGGGAATCCACCAGGATGCGGATGCCGGAGGTTCCGATCATGCCGTAAAGCAGGAAGGAAATTCCGCCGATGACCGGGCCGGGCACGGTCTGGATCAGAGTGGACAGCTTTCCGATGAAGGAGCAGACGATGGAGAGTACTGCCGCGCCTCCGATCACGCGCACACTGTACACCTTGGTCACCGCCATAACGCCGATGTTCTCACCGTAGGTTGTGGTGGGGACGGAACCCACCAGACCGGAGATCATGGTGGAGAAATTGTCTCCGAACAGGGAACGATGCAGACCGGGATCCTTCAGCAGGTCCCTTCCCACGATCT
>DWWH01000008.1 GCA_019119815.1 Candidatus Eisenbergiella intestinipullorum
GAGAAGGTGGAGGGCGAACTGGCAGACGTGGAGAATGAGGAGGAAGAATGAAAAATAAGCCCGATGGCTTATTTTTCAATCGGCAGTTTTGCGCCGAAGCACAAAACTGCTGTGATCGCAGAGGAGAAATCACATACGTGATTTCTCCTCGCGGCCTCAGCATAAAACGCTTCGGCAGGGAGGTAAGAATGAAAATTGTTTTTATGGGAACGCCAAAGCTGGCGGCGGGCGTGCTTCGGGCGTTGTATGAGGCGGGGCATGAGATCGCAGCGGCAGTGACCCAGCCGGATAAGCCAAAAGGCAGAAGTAAGGCTCTGCAGATGTCTCCGGTGAAGGAATATGCGCTTGAAAAGGGCATCGAGGTATTTCAGCCGGCCCGCATCCGAAAGCCCGAGGCGGTGGAGAAGCTGAAAACATTTGATGCGGAGGTGTTCGTGGTGGCCGCCTTCGGCCAGATCCTTTCGCAGGAGATTCTGGATATGCCGAAATACGGCTGCCTCAACGTCCATGCCTCCCTGCTTCCCGCCTACCGGGGCTCCGCGCCCATTCAGTGGTGCATCCTCAACGGGGAAGAAAAGACGGGCGTGACGATCATGCAGATGGATGCCGGAATCGACACGGGAGACATGCTTCTGAAAAAAGAGGTTCCCATCCTTCCATCCGATACGGCGGAAAGCCTTTCGGATAAGCTGGAACAGGCGGGAGGAGAGGCCATCGTGGAAGCCCTTGAGCTTCTGGAGCGGGGGGAGCTGAAGGCCGTCCCGCAGAATGAGGCGGAAAGCAGCTATGTTTCCATGATCGATAAGGAAATGGGACGGATCGATTTCTCACGTTCCGCGGCGGAAATCGACCGGATGATCCGGGGCCTGTATCCCTGGCCGGGCACATTTACTTCTTATAAGGGAAAAACATTGAAGCTCTGGGAGGCCGTTCCGCTTTCGGAAGAGGCGGGCGGAGAACCCGGAAGCATTGAGCGGGTGGAGAAGGATGCCGTATATGTGAATACCGGAAAGGGTATTCTGAAAGTGACGCAGCTTCAGCTGGAAGGCAAGAAGCGGATGCAGGTGAAGGACTTTCTGCTGGGCTGCAGGATGGAAAAAGGAGACATGTTAGGATGTTAGGATACGGATACGGTTACTATTTTGACCCCACCTATATACTCGTCATCATCGGCGCGATTCTGTCGATCTGGGCCAGCAGCCGGGTGAACGGCACCTATTCCAGATATTCCCGGGTGCGCAGCATGACGGGCATGACCGGCGCGGAAGCAGCCAGACGGATTCTGGATTATAACGGACTGACCAATGTGCGCATCGAGCATGTGCGCGGAAATCTGACGGACCATTATGACCCTTCGGCCAAGGTGCTGCGCCTGTCGGACGCCACCTTCGCGTCGGGAAGCGTGGCGGCCATCGGCGTTGCCGCTCATGAGTGCGGCCATGCGGTGCAGGATAAGGAGGGCTACGCGCCGCTTCGCATCCGCACGGCGCTGGTGCCCGCGGCCAACCTGGGCTGCAGGCTGGGCATTCCGCTGGTGATCCTGGGCCTGATCCTGGGCCTGAACAGCACGCTGGCCATGATCGGCGTGTGGATCTTCGCCATTTCCGTGCTGTTTCAGATCGTGACTCTTCCGGTGGAGTACAACGCCTCCGGACGGGCGCTTCGGATGCTGCAGAGCTATCACATTCTCAGCGAACAGGAGACCGGACTGGTGAAAAAGGTGCTGGGCGCGGCGGCCCTTACCTATGTGGCGGCGGCAGCCTCCAGCGTGCTTCAGCTGCTTCGGCTGTGGATCCTCGCCGGAGGAAACAGAAGGGACGACTGACGGACCGAAGGGCAGCCGTCCGCCGGCCGGAAAAAGAAGCATCCGCCGGATGGAAAACAGTATCCGGCTGACGGACGAAAACGGCATCCGGCCGGCGGAAAGCCCGGAATCGGACCGATGAAACATGCGAAAGCGGGCGGGAAAGGAGATTCCGCATGGAAACAAAGACCAGAGGAACGGGAAGCGTGGACTTACGGGCGCTGGCCCTGGATCTGCTTCTGGAAGCGGAGCGGGGAACGGATTATGAAAACCGGCTGTTGAAGGACACGCTGGAAAAATACGATTACCTGGACGGAAGGGAGAAGGCCTTTTTCAAGCGTCTGGTGGACGGCGTGACGGAGCGCCGCCTGCAGCTGGACTATATCCTGGATCAGTTTTCCTCCCTTCCCGCGCGGAAGATGAAGCCTCTCATCCGCTGCATACTGCGCATGGGGGCCTACCAGATCCTGTTCATGGACGGGGTGCCGGATTCCGCCGCCTGCAACGAGGCGGTGAAGCTGGCGAAAAAGCGTCGTTTCTCCCAGCTTTCCGGCTTTGTGAACGGAGTGCTCAGAAAGCTGTGCGCCAAAAAGGACGCCATCGTCTGGCCGGACCGGGAAGAGGAGCCTGTGCGCTTCCTTTCCGTCCGCTATTCCATGCCGGAGTGGATCGTGGAAAGCTGGGTGAAGGAGTACGGCATGGAAAGAACGCAGTCCATGCTGGCGGCCCTTCTGGAACGGCGGCCGCTGACCATCCGCCTTTCGGAGCGCCTGTCGGAAGAGGAGAAAAAAGCCCTGCTGGAAGCGCTCCGGAAGGCGGGCTGCCGGGTTACGCCCCATCCTCTCCTGGGATATGTGCTGGAGGGCGCGGAGGGCGTCGCTTCCCTTCCCGGTTTTGCGGAAGGGGCCTTTACCGTACAGGACGCCGCCAGCATGGCGGTGGCGGAATGCGCGGGAATCCGTGAGCTTGTCCGGCTCCGGAAGCAGGAAAAAGAAGAAAAGGCCGGCCTGTTCGTTCTGGATGTCTGCGCAGCGCCGGGCGGCAAGGCCTGCCAGGCGGCGGAGCTTCTGGACGGAGCGGGAATGGTGCTGGCCCGCGACCTGACGGAAGGGAAAATTTCCTACATAAGGGACAATGCCGCGAGACTGCGGCTTCCCAATCTCCACGCCCAGATATGGGACGCGCAGACGCCGGATGAAACCCTTCTGGAGCGGGCGGACGTGGTGCTGGCAGACCTTCCCTGTTCCGGCCTCGGCGTGATGGGAAGAAAGGCGGACATTCGTTACCGGGTAAGCCCGGAAGGCCTTTCGGAGGTGGCGGGGCTGCAGAGAAGAATTCTCAGCACCGTATGGAAATATGTGAAGCCGGGAGGACTTCTCCTTTACAGCACCTGCACCGTCAACCGGGAGGAGAATGAGGACATGGCGGCCTGGTTCCTGCGGCAGTTCCCCTTTGAACCTCAGGAGCCGGCCATGGCGCTTCCGGCCTCCTGCCGGGAAGGAGAACCGGAGGGCTGCGTGCGTTTCCTGCCGGGAGAAAACGGAACGGACGGCTTCTTTATCGCGGTTTTTCGGCGAAAGGATTGAAAAAACACCCGACCGCGCATTTTTTAGAGCCGGCAGTTACGATTTACAGCCGGCAGGTTATCATGACGAAGGAAGGAACGACCGGATGGACATGAAATCCATGACACTGGAAGAACTGAAGGAGACGGTGGTAAAGGAAGGGGAGAAGCCCTTCCGCGCCGCCCAGCTCTATGACTGGATGCACAGGAAGCTGGCGGAGGATTACGGACAGATGACGAATCTTCCCGCCGCCTTCCGGGAAAAGATGAAGGAGAGCTGGCCGCTGACAGCCCTGAAGCTGGTTGATATGCAGCAGTCCGGAATCGACGGTACCAGAAAATTTCTGTTCGCCCTTCCGGACGGCAATCTGGTGGAGAGCGTATGGATGAAGTATAAGCACGGCAATTCCGTCTGCATTTCCTCCCAGGTGGGATGCAGAATGGGCTGCCGCTTCTGCGCTTCCACGCTGGACGGCTGGGAGAGAAACCTCCTCCCCTCCGAAATGCTGGACCAGATCTACGCCATCACCCGCATTACGGGGGAGCGGGTTTCCAACGTGGTGGTGATGGGAACGGGCGAGCCGCTGGACAATTATGACAATCTCCTCCGCTTCATCCGGCTTCTGACCGATGAAAACGGCCTTCACATCAGCCAGAGGAACGTGACCGTCTCCACCTGCGGACTGGTGCCTCAGATCCGGCGGCTTGCGGACGAGCATCTTGCCATCACCCTGGCGCTGTCTCTCCACGCGGCCACGGATGAGAAGCGCCGGGAGCTGATGCCGGTGGCATTCCGCTGGCAGCTGGATGAGCTGATGGAGGCGTGCGCATACTATTTTGAACGGACCGGAAGAAGAATGACCTTTGAGTACGCCCTGGTGGGAGGCGTAAACGATACCATCGAGGACGCGGCACGGCTTTCCGCCCTTGCGAAGCCGCTTTCCGCCCATATCAATCTGATTCCCGTCAACCCCATTAAAGAGCGGGATTACAGGCAGTCAGGGCGCCCGCAGATTGAGGCATTCAAAAATAAGCTTGAAAAAAACGGAATAAATGTTACTATAAGAAGGGAAATGGGAAGGGATATTGACGGGGCCTGCGGTCAATTACGCCGCAGACACTTGGAGGAAGAAACCTAGAGAGAGGTAAAGTGACATTTAGATGTATCATATCGTGACATGCATTTTCAGAAGGCGCAGGAATGCGCCTTTTTTCTGTGGGTAAAGATAAAATAATGATTTTCATGAAGAAAATCTGAAGATGGGATTTTTTTACATATCAGGCAAAATGTACAAATTGAATCGTTGAAAATTCCATGCTAAACTGATTTGTATATGAGGCAGGATTATTTTGCCTTTTTACAGGAACATTCCGATATAGAGGAGTGGAAGAAATGAGGGATATAAACCGTGTATCCGGTTGATAACGGGAGGGAAGAAGCCATGAGAGGGATGAGTTGGAAAAAAAGATTATTTCTTTCTTATATTTTTGTCGGAGTGATTCCGATTCTCGTCCTGGGAGGGCTTTTTTATTCCGGTTACAGGGTGTCGGTCGAACAGGAAATTGAGAAAAATAATACGGCCATGCTGTCCCAGGCAATGCAGAAGATGGATTATGTTACAGAAAAGATGAACAGCGCATCACTGCATTTTTCAGGAACAGAACTGGCAGAACAGCTGGATGATGTACGCAATCAAAAAGTGGATATGGAGGAAGGGGTTATCCTGTCGCAGATGGAAACCTATTCGGATATAGTCAGCGATACGGAAAATCCGGCATATATGATGCTTTATCTGAGGGGAGATCATTATATTTATACGCCCGATGGAAGGGTGGAATATGCTGATTTTGAAAATGAAATGAACCAGTATGGAGATTTGAATGAATTAAAATTTTACAGCACAATCAGTTCTTTTAAGAAGGGTGTGTCTGTTAAAATTGGAGGGAAAGAGCAGAAAAAACAGAATACGATCACATTTTTTCTGTACCCGGTTCCATATATGAATAATATTCCTGTTGCCACTTTGGGATTTGGTCTGGATTTTGAAGCAATAAAAAATATGATCAAGACATATTATAATCTGGATTCCATGATTTTTATATTTAATGACCAGCTTCAGAATATCTTTGTCTATGCCCCGGAGGGACAATGGCAGGAGGCAGATATGGTGGAGGAACAGCTTCTGAAATATCCGAGAGGCGGGGGACGGATGACAGAAGAAAAAGCGAATGGAAAGAAATATATTGTATTAAGAGAAATTTCGGCTAATTCAGGTTTTACCATCGTTACGGTTACAAGAAAAGATGTTTTTTACCGACACGAAAATAAATTTGTATATTGGTATATCTTTCTGATAGCGGTTTTGTTCTTCTGCGGCGTAGCATTGTCGCTGATGCTGTCCAAAAATTCATACAGACCCATTCAAAATTTGCTGGAAAAAGTAGCGGGTGAGGATGAGACAGCATTTTCAGATGCTCCGGAAGGGAATGAATTTGAGATCCTGAACAGCCGATGGGCGGATATTAGAAGCAAAAATGAAGAACTCAGTATTCTGGTAAACCGACAGAGACCCATGGTTGTGGCATCCTGCCTCCGAAGGATTCTGAAGGGAGCTTTTCAGACGGAGGAAGAAATGGAGGCTGCAATGAAATCAGCTGCTATTCATTTAAACTATCCCTGCAGCTTTGTTATTCTGATTCCAATCCCGGCAGATGAAGAACTGAACCAGGAAAAGAATGTAAAGATCCTTTCTGTTCTTACGAATGAACTGCATCCATCTCTTCATGTATATGGACTGGATATGCTGAAGGATGACAGCATTGTAGCGATCGTGAACTGCAGAGAAAAAACAGCGGGGCCGGAAAAGAAGGATATTCGTCTGCTGGTGGCAAACCAGCTTCTGGACAAGCTGGATTCAGCTTATGGAATCAGGGTTTCTCTGTATATAGGACGTATCTATGAAAAATGGAGAGATATAAGCAGATCATTTATCGAAGCCTGTGCAATCGCAGATGATTATAAAAGTGTGGGAAAACAGAGAGCTTATTTGTTTGAAGAAATTGCGGTGGAGGAAAAGAATATCCGCTATCCGATTTTAGAACAGGCCGTATACATTCAATGTCTGAAACAGGCAAATGAAACAGCAGCGCTGAAGGCGTTGGATAATATGATTCAGGAAATAGAACCTCTGAAATCCTTTGTGATCACACAGTGCCTCTGCTTTGACATTATCAATATTACGATTCGTACACTGGATCAGATGAAAGGCTTTCAGTTGGAGAATGTGGATTTAAAAAAGATATGTGCTTTTAACAGCCTTTCGGATTTTAAGGAAAAGACCTCCGGCCTGGTTTCCGAAATATGCAGACAGTTTTCCCGATTCAAGGACAATAAAAGTACGGAATTAAAAAAAGGCATCCTTAATTATGTGAACAGTCACTTTATGGAAAGCAGTATGGGACTGGAAGCAGTAGCGGACGAATTTGGAATAACGGCAAATTATCTGAGCCGGTTTTTCAAACAGGAAACAGGGTGCACTTTTATCCAGTATGTTACCATGATACGGATGGACAGAGCAAAAGATCTTCTGATCAACAGTGAGATGCCGGTTAAAGATGTGGTTGCTGAGTCTGGGTATATTGACGTGGCAAACTTTGTAAGGAAATTTAAGAATTATGAAGGCGTGACGCCGGGGCAGTACAGAGAAAAAATGCGAAAAGAATTGTAAAGAAAAGGGGTTCCAAAAGCGAGAGGAAACTTTTGGAACCCTTTTCCTTTAGGTTTCTTTACAAAGGCATAATCATAAATCACTACAAAAACCGAGCCAACCTACACTAAAACGTCGCTGTTTCTTTGTGAAAAGCGACGTTTTTTTATGGCCTGGTTTTGGAAAGGAGTGATGCTGATTTCAAATTGAAAATGAAAGGGGGAGTTATTTTTGCTGGTCAGGC
>DWWH01000086.1 GCA_019119815.1 Candidatus Eisenbergiella intestinipullorum
GGTTCCCTGTGTATTGCCGGTACTTCCGGGAATGGGCTGCAGGGCGAAATCTATCAGAAAACCTACTATTTTCCGTCGGATTTCAGCGACAGCCGCTACGATCCCGCCTTTTCTCCCATCCTGTATCCCGGCCAGACGCTCCGTCTCGCCTTCCTGTCCGAGCAGGAGGGAACCGCTGTTTCTCTCTTTGTCAGAGACAGCAGGCAGGGCATCCTGCAAAAAAGCGATTCCGTCTCTCTTTCCGCCGGGAAGTGGCATGAGCTGGTCTGGAAGATTCCGGCCGACCGGGGGCTTGCCCTGATCGACGAAGCGGGGCTGTCTCTGGACCGGACTGCGGCCGGAGAGATCCGGTTCTTTCTGGATGATTTTTACTGGACGGGTACGCCGGACTATGAAATCCGTTTCGAGCGGGAAAATCTGGAGGACTGGCGCATCGGGACGCATCCCGGCCCGCATTTTGAGATCTCCCAGTTTACCAGATGGAAGGGGATCCTGTTTCTGGAAAACGGAGAGCTTCATCTGACCGGCGCTGGGGATTCCGCCGCTTTCACCGGAGACGTCCTGTGGAAGGATTATACCGTGGAAGCGGAGATCACCCCCTTATCCGGCTCCGGCCACTATATCCTGTTCCGGGCGCAGGGCGCCATGCGGGGATATGCGTTCGGCCTCTGCGAGGGCGGCGCAGCCCTCCTGAAAAACGAAAACGGCTGGCGGCGCTTAAAGAGCATCCCCTTCTCCTGGGAGCCCGGTGACAGGTTTTCTCTCAGGATCACCGTGGAGGGAAGCTCCATCCGGGCGCAGATCAACGGGGAAGCGCCGCTGTTTTTTGAGGATGAAGAAAACTGCTGTGATACCGGCTGCATCGGCCTTTTCACAACGGGTAACGGTCATTTGAAATGTTCTGAAATTAAGGTTTTCTAAAATCAAAGTTTCCTAAAATGGAGGGATTCCCGGTTCCGTCGCCCAGACCGCCATCCGGGAATCCTGTCTCCAGGTCTTTCCGGCGGAGGCGTAATCGATCATCGGTATTTTCTTCCCTCCAAACGGCGCCTCCAGGCGGCGCCGTCTGAGGATGCTGGACTTTGAACCGGTTACGATTCTGTATGGCGGAAACGGCTCCGGATTTTCAAAAAGCATGAGGGGGAGTTTATTTAAACCGGTTCAATTTCAATATTCCTGCAGCCTTCCCCAATCAGAACACCGTCTGTACCCAGCTTTCCATGCGCAGGCAGAGCCGGATTTTCCAGAAAATGGTTCTTGCGGAAGATCAGATTTTCCACATTGGCCGCATATAAGAATCTTTTCTCGTGCATCTCAAAGGTATTATCCTCAATGATGATATTTCTGTGATACACTGCATCCTGATCTTCGATATGCGGGCTGACTGAAATGGCAGCCCCGCCGGCATAAGCCGAATTCTTAAAACTGTTTTTGCTCACAATGACATTCCCGACCGGCCCGCTTTCAAACCAGTCCGTGCAGTCGCCCGTAAAATGAAGGGCGCAATGCATATTGTAGAAAGTATTATTCGTAATGACCGTTTTCTTCCAGGTGGCCGGGAGAAATCCTCTCGGACGGTTTGCGCCGCAGATACAGTTGTGAATATACAATTCCGGCATTTTTGAAAAATTCTCTACCGCATATCTTTCCGGTTCTTTCTCCAGAGCATGCCCTTCCAGGATATGCTCCCGGAGCGTTGGCAGCTCTTCTTCCAGCTCCAGCCGGAGATAATCCGGAGAGAGCAGTTCCGCGCTCTTTACGGTGAGCGCAGCTGCATTGGACATATCTCTGCTGTCGATCAGATGAACCCGGTCTCCCGGATCAAAGAGATTTACCCCTTTCTGCTGCGGATGTCCGAATGTAAGAAGCAGGGTATGTTCATTGATTACGGAAGCGCATCTCAGATAATTTCCGTGAATGTTCCCTGCATCATCCAACATATTCACGAAGGTACAGCCCTCATACCGGACAAACCCACAACAGTTTACAAAGTGAGTGGCGTCCGCGTTTACGGACAGAAATCTTCCGGAGCCTTTGCGGGGCTGTGTATTAAAATGATCCAGAGTGATATTTTCACAGAGCTGGCAGATCAGTCCCATGGAAGCCGCCGCATATACTGTAATGTCCCGGAGCATGATGTCTTTTGTCCTGTTACAGAAAATTCCGGGATTTTTCCGATCAGAAAAGGTACATACCCATTCATTTCCCACCTGATGCAGATGTCCGAATTCCCCTTCCAGGCATATCCGGTTTTCCGCGGTCTGGCTGGCGGTAAGATAACGGTACATGTGGCTCAGGAAAGACGTATCACGCTCCTGTTTCAGGCAGGCAAAATAGGGCGGGATAAAAGCGGATGGCATCCCTGTTTCCTGATCAAATTCACAGCACAGCACCCTGTCTCTTGTCACGCTCCATCCGTCTTCCTCACTGAAAAAAACAAATTTTCCGTCTTTTATTGAAACTGCGAATTCTCCAGGATCATAGCGCAATTCAATTCTTTTTTCGGAGGCTGAGGCAACCTGTGCCTGGAAGAAAAAAGGACGCGGGTAGTCCATGGTAAAATTTTTCAATTCGATATTTTCGCTGTGATCCAGCACAAAAGGGAGCACTTCCCCGTGAAAAAGAAGTTCCGCTCCCTCCCCGTCTATCGTCAGACCCTGCATACCGATCAACGGAAAGATGATGGATTTTCTGCTGTAATCATTGTTGGAAATATAGTATTCCTTCTGAAAGGCATACCGGGGATGGAAATGAAGCTGCCCGCCGCCAAGCTTCAATATGCTTCCCGGATGTTTCCTGCAGACATAAAGCGCTTCCTGAACGGCCAGAGTGGCGTCATCTTCCTGAAACAGGTGTTGATAATCACTGAGATGAATAATCATGGGTATTTCTTCCTTCCCTATCTAATTCTTTTCGTCTGATTCCAGGGCCTTCAGGATTCTTTCCGCAATTTTTTCCATTCCCCGGTCTCCCGGATGCGTCAGCCAGATGTCCGGGGCGGGAAATGCCCCGCCTTCCGGATCTTCGCACATCTGTCCGGCAGACGCCTGGTTTTCCGGAACGTTCAGGTCAGAAATATCGATCCTTGCGATTTCCCACCGGTTACATGCTTCCGCCAGTACGTCGCAGGTATTTTCCCGGTTGTACCAGCCATGGATCCAGAGGATCGCCGCCCCGGGTGAAAGCTCCCTGATGTATCGGATAAAAGGATCCAGCGTTTTTTCAAAATTTCTGATTTTCTTTTCCGTATTTACATTATCCGTCAGCTGGATCAGGATCAGCGTCAGATCCTTTGTAAAGCTTTCCGCTGCCGGCCTGTGCGTATAAATGTTTTCTTCCCTCCAAAACCAGTTTTCAAACGCTTCCATGCTTTCCGCATGTTCCCATCCGCTTCCCTGAAGCTTTTCAAAGGCGCAGTTGGGGTTATGCTTCCGGATTTCCTGCATGACAAGAAAGGCGTAGTCCTTTTGCGGGGAACTGGCGCACATTCCATATTGATTCAGAACCCCTAAAAGCAGGGAATTTCCCACGAACAAAATTTTCTGGGGTGTCCGTAAAATATCCCAATGAACCATCCCTTCCTTTTGCTCCGGTTTCCGCTCTTCCGTTTTCCGACTCTGACTGTGAGTCTCTTCGGACAGGGAAAACTGAGCCAGCTCCATTTCCAGCCCTGACGAAACGGCGGTTACAGCGATCTGAAAACAGGCCGCATTCTGATAGACGGCAAGGCTGATCGGATCAAAACTGCAGCGGACTGAAAATCTCCCGTTGTCATCCGTAGTAATTTCTTCTGTCTGCACCGTGCTTTCATTTCCCTGTCCATCAAAGGAAAGGACAGAATACGCGGCAATACCGTTCCTCATCCTGCCGGACATGCATAACGTCACTTTTTCCGCAAACGAGCTCCATTTGGGTGTGCGGATTCCGCCGTGTTCCCCGGCCGTTACGCTCAGACCGCTCCCCTCCATGCGGATCTGAGCATTGCCTGATATTTCAAAATCCTTCAGGCTGATATCTGAAATTTTCATCTTCTGTTATCCCTCCTCTGGAAATCGCGCATCATCACTGCATCCGGATGTTCCCGTGAAACCCGGTTCCGTCACCCAGACCGACATCCGGGAATCCTGCCGCCAGGTCTTTCCGGCGGAGGCGTAATCGATCATCGGTATTTTCTTTCCTCCAAACGGCACCTCCATGCGGCACTGGCAGGGAATGTCTTCCGGTGCGCCATCCTCCAGCCTCCTGTCCCTTGCCAGCGTAAGCGGGCCGTACAGGACCGCCGTCTGCCGGGCGCTGTCTTCATCCTCCGGATTCTCCATCCCGTGGACATATCGGAGTCCCCAGTTCAGGGAAAGGCGGACGGTATCTTTCGTCTTCCACAGCCGCTTTATGGCAGCAAAGCTTCCCGGCCGCACCTGATCCGGTATTTTCTCCGGCTCCTCTTCGTTGATCCGCACGCTTCCCTCCTCCACAAAGGACGGAATCCGCAGACGCAGCTCCCATTCGGTTTCCTTCTCCGCTTTCACGGACAGAAGGATCTCTCCCGGCTTTGGATAGGGGCTTTCCATCTTCAGCTCCACGGGAACGCCATGAACCTCTGTCCGAATCGTTCCGGGCAGGCAGAGGTCGATCTCCACGCCTTCCCTGGTGTCTCTCGCCGCCATCAGCGTCGCCAGCGCACAGCCCGCCGCTCCGATGGCGATGCAGCAGCCGCAGTATGCGGTATTTCCCTTCATGCTCTTAAAGCCGCCCACCGCGCGTCCCCGTATCCCTGCCATCAGAGGGCTGTAGCTGTCGAACATCTGGCCCTGTCCGCCGCTGTTTCCGGCCGGACCGCCGGCGGCCGGTCTGCCAACTGCCAGGGCCGCTTCCTGTCCAACAGGCCGTCCGGTCGCCCGGTCATAGACCTCCCGGTAATACGGCTCGTCGAACACGGCCTCCGGCCCGCAGGCAGCGTTTTCCGTATTCACCGCCCCGTAAAGGGCGTTGAAGGCAGAGCGTTCCGCTTCTTCCAGATATTTCATCTCCCCGGTCAGGCGGTATACCCGCTCCATCAGCTTCATCCAGGTCACCGTGACGCAGGTTTCCAGCATCAGGCCGTCGTATTTCGTCCCGCTCTGCATCAGCGCGGAATGATTGAACAGCTCATGCCGACAGCCGGAGCCTCCCACAACGGTGGCCTCCGTCTCCAGCAGTCGGTCCGCAAAGCGCACCACCGCCTGTCTCCATTTTTCGCTTTTTCTGGCCTCCGCGTAGAAAAGCAGGCCCTCAAAGCAGGACATCAGCTCGTAGGCCTTCGTCACCGGATACTCATACGGGCTGAGCTGATCCTCATACGCGGCCTCAAAAATGGGAAAGCCCTCCGCCCCGCCGTTTTCCACGATGTAGTCGGCAAAATCCAGATACCGTTTCTCCGGTTTCAAAAGATACAGCCGCACCACCGGCTCCAGGATGGAGCTGGAGTTGATCCCGAGCCAGTTGTCCGAAGCCTGCGTGATCGAAAGCTTTCCCTGCTCCTTTCCGATATGGCGGATGATATGATCCAGATGCCGCCCCGCCGCTTCCAGGACCTGACGCCGGAACGCTTCGTCCCGGCAGATCTCATAAAAATGGATCAGGCCGAGGAGCACATATTTCCGGCACCAGAGGTCCCAGCCGTGAAATTCCTCCTTCCGGCTGTAGGTGGAGATCCGGCCGTCCTCCTCCTGGCAGGACAGCAGGTCCCTCACCGTTTCCGTTAAAATCTCATATAGCTCTTCGTCCCGGGTATACTGCCAGGTCATGCAGGCTCCCCGCATGAGCTTTCCCCAGTATTCTCCCCTCCAGCCGTGATCCGCATCATCCGGCGTCCCCGCGAACTGTCCGGACACCAGTTTCCACAGGCCGCGGTCCTTCAACTGCCTCTTTTCCACCAGACGAAGCATATCGTCCACAATTCCCTGATACTCTGCTCTCATTTTTTCCTCCATGCCGAAGCGTTTTACGCTGAGGCACGCGCGCCGAACCTCCAGTTCGGCGCTGCGATAACGGGATTTGCGACGCTTCGGCGCAAATCCTGATTGAAAAATGCGCTATCGAGCGCATTTTTCAATCTTCCCTCCATGTCGGAACGCCGCGCTTCACAGCGCGTTCATCCAGACCCGCATATCCGTTTCTCCCCGGTTCGCGAATCCATAGTAGGGGATCAGCGTGATCTCCGTTTCCTCCATCCGCCGCTCCCATTTTTCATAGAGTCCCGAGCCTGTCCTTCGGATCCATCCCTTCGTTTTCAGGATGGGAAGGCCGAAATATCCGCTGTCCTCTTCCGCCGGCGCCGCCCCGGTATCCAGCCAGAGCTTGTGCAGGCTCTCTTCCTGATCCAGTCCTTCCGCGCAGTAAACCACAGGCCCTCTCATGACCGCGGCCTTTCCGGCGTCCTCCCAGACATTTTCATTTGCCATCCGGTATTCCGGGGTCATATCAAATTCCACCGTGAACGCTTCCGCCTTCACACAGGCGTAGCCGTTCTCCATCGTCCATTCCCTGTCGATGGAAAAATGTCGGCACCAGCCGGGGATCCGGATACGGACACACTCCGTTCCCGCGGCGGAGACCTCCACCCTGCCGGAAACCGGATAGTCCGTCTTCACCCTCACCGTCATGCCGCCGCAGGACAATTCGCTGTCCGCGAACTGATGAATGCAGACCGTCCGCCCCTCCACGCTGTACAGAAGTCTTTCCAGAGAAGCGAGGGTTCTGTTCAGGTTCGGCGGGCAGCAGGAGCAGGTAAAGACCTCCTGTCTCTGCGTGATGGGCAGTCTGACCTTACCCAGCAGCTTCACCATCCCTTCGTCATACTCCAGCCTTTTCGCCAGCGTGATCTCCAGCGGATTTTCATAGAAAAAGGCCTTTCCGTTCAGGGAGATCCCGGAGAGCATTCCGTTATAAAGCTCCCGCTCGATGATATCCGCATACACCGAAGAATGCTCCAGCCGAAGCAGGCGCTCGCAGAACAGGATCATGGCGATGGAAGCGCAGGTTTCCGCATAGGCCGTTTCATTGGGCAGATCATAATTTTCCGTAAAGCATTCTCCCGTGTAGGTGGAGCCGACGCCTCCCGTCAGATACATTTTATGCCGCGTAATATCCAGAAACAGGCTCCGGCAGGCCTCATGAAGCTCCTCATCCCCCGTTTCCAGGACGGCGTCCGCCATCGCCGAATAAAGATAGAGCGCGCGGACACAATGCCCCTGCGCGGTCTTCTGGCTGCGCACGGGAAGGTGGTTCTGCCTCTGTCTGTCAAAGGGGGGCACGGTCCCTCTGGTGTTCAGAAAATGCAGGCCAAGCTCCAGATATCTGCGTTCTCCCGTCACCCGGTACAGACGGATGAGCGCGAGCTCGATCTCCTCATGGCCGGGCACGGAAAAGGCGGCCGATTTCTGTACATAAAAAATCTCATAAATATAGTCCGCATATCTGCACATGGCGTTTAAAAATCTTGTTTCCCCGCAGCACTCCCGGTATGCGGCGGCCGCTTCCATGAGATGTCCCGCGCAGTACAGCTCATGGGCGTCCTGGTCCGTGAAGCGCCTCCCGGGCTCCACTGTCATAAAATGAGTATTAAAATAGCCGCACGGCTCCTGGTTCTCCTCGATCCGGTCGATCAGCCATTCCAGCCGTTCTCTGATCCAGGGGATCTCCTCCTTGCCCAGAAGATATGCTGCCGCCTCCATCCATTTCGCTACATCGGAGTCCCAGTACACATCCGGTTTATGCCCCATCCCTTCCTTCCAGTCACAGCGGAAGGCCCCGATCCTTCCCGTATCCGCGAACCGGTCCCAGACAGCGCGCATGGTGATCTCCCGATTTTTGTCGCTCCGTTGTTTCCAGAAGCCTTCGCGCAACCTGACTTTTCTGATCCATTCCTCCATCTGCCTCTCCTTTTTCACCTGTTTCTTCTGTTTCATCGCCCCAACCCACGGAGGGCCGGCCAAAAGGCCGGCCCTCCGAAAGCTTCCGTATGCTCCGCTGCCGCGCGGGCGGCATGAACCATCTTTTTTACTGGCTGTTCCACCTGTCATAGGATGCCTGATAGACCTCCAGCACTTCGTTGATGCCCATCTGATCCAGCGTCTGGCAGTAGGTATCCCATTCGGTCTCAATGTCCGCCACGCCGGTGATGAACTTGCCTTCCATTTCCTTATAGTAGGTCTTGATATCCGTCAGCCGGTTATCCAGCGTGTACTGCTCGTCCTCCGTAAAGGTCAGAAGGTTCACAGGGAAATACAGGTCGGACTGATAAGGGATCACGTTATTCACAAAGCCCTGCTGTCTCGCCTTGCTGTTTCCTTCCGTTTCCGTCGTCAGGCCGGCAAGAGCGTCCTGACGTCCTGCGCCCTCCCAGATCAGTTCTCCATACTGATAATTGGTAAAAGCGCCGTCATACTCTTCCGGGCAGTGGAACACGTAGACGCCGGAGCCTTCCTCGCCGTAATCCCAGTCCACGCCTTCCATGCCATAGCAGAAGGATTCTCCATACAGGCCGCTTCCCTCCACTACCTCTTCCGTGGCGTACATGATATCGAACATCCGGCAGAGCTCTTCCACATATTCGCTCTCGGCGTTCATATAGAAACCGCCGTTGGGGAAATAAACGGATTTTCCGAGGATTTCCTGAGTGGAATCATATTCCGAGGTCAGAGGAGCCATGCAGTCCAGATGGAAGGTTCTGTCCGCGAAATCGGAAGCCTCCAGGGAATTTCCCTCTCCTCCGCCGATGAACGCCACCTTTCCGGATTTTGCCCGGTCAAACCGGACCGTCCCGTCCATGGTCAGATATTCCTGATCGATCAGTCCCTCTTCATACAGCTGGTTCATGTAGGTCAGATAAAGCTTCATCTGCTCGGAGGTACGGTTGAAAATCACCTTTCCCGTGCCGTCGTCGTCGAAGTTCATGTTGGTCAGAGGGCCGAAGGCCGCGAACAGCATGGGGCCCCAGTAGGATTCGTCGTTTGACAGATCCGGGATGAAGCTCGCTTCCCCGTTCTTTTCCTTCAGCACGGCCAGCGCGTCGTGGAATTCCTCCACCGTCGTCGGCATGCTCAGGCCCGCCGCATCCAGCACGTCCGTTCTCACATAGGGCCTTGCCGAAGCCGTGGTCGCCGAAACCTCGATGCCGGGCAGGCTGTACATTTCCCCGTTGATCTCGATGGAAGCCTTTTTCGCTATCGGATAGTCCTCAAAGCTCTGGACAAGGTTGGGCATCAGGTCCAGATAATCCAGATAGTTGACGAACCTTCCGCCCACAACGCCATAATCGTTTACCATGCTGGAATCCAGATTATAATGGATGAAATCCGGCCAGTCGCCGCCCGCCAGATAGGTGGCCAGAGCGTCCGCGTCGATGACCTCCCATTCGATGTTGATCCCGGTCACTTCGGAAACCTTGTTCCACACCAGACGGTCGCTTCTGGTCGCGGTGTCCTTTCCAACCACCAGACCCGTCACGGTAATGGGCTCATCCACGATCGGATAAGTGCCGGCTTCCGCCGCGGCAGCCGTTTCCGCTGCAGCCGTTTCCGCTGCGGCCTCCTGCGAAGCGGCCGTCTCCTCCCCGGAAGAGGCCTCCGAAGCGGCTTCCTGCGTTTCCGCCGCGGCCGGAGCAGACGAAGCGGTCTCTCCTCCGGTCTGTCCGCATGCGCCAAGGGACAGAACCATGGCCGCCGTCAGGATCAATGATACCAGTTTTTTCTTCATAACAACACCCTTTCCGCCGCTTTTTCGCGGCATTTTTTTGAATTAAATCCGGCTTTCTCAGGGCGAAGTCACCCCTTGACCGAGCCGATCATAACTCCCTTGTCAAAATATTTCTGCAGGAACGGATAGACGATCAAAAGCGGCAGCGAAGATACCACGATGACCGCGTAGCGCATCAGCGCTTCCAGATTGGCGAGCGTCTGCCCGTAGCCCGCCGCCTCCTCCATGTCCGCCTGCGTCTGCGCCAGGATCAGGATCCGCCGCAGAAATACCTGCAGCGGCTGTTTGGCGTCGTCCCGGATGTAGATCATGGCGTCAAAATAGGAATTCCAGTGCACAACGGCAAAATACAGGACCATCACGCCCAGAAGCGCCTTCGACAGCGGCAGGATGATTTTCACAAACGTCCCGATCACGGAACAGCCGTCGATGGACGCCGCCTCCTCCAGCTCCACCGGCATGGAAGAAAAGAAGGAACGGCAGATGATACAGTTATAGGTATTGAAGGCTCCGAGAATGATGAGCACCAGCCTGCTGTTGTACAGGCCAAGGCTGTTCACCCACAGGAAGGTGGGGATCATTCCGCCTGAAAAATACATGGTGATCATGAACAGCGTCATGAAAAAGCGGTTTCCCGGAACCGTTTTTTTCGACAGCACATATCCCGCCGGCACGGTGACTAGCAGATTCAGCAGGGTTCCGATCACCGTGTAAAAAATGGTATTGGCATAGCCGATCAGGATGTCCTGATTCTGAAAGATCTGCGCGTATCCGTCAAAGGTGATCCCCTTCGGCAGCAGCAGGACCTTTCCCGTCGCCACCATCTGCGGATCGCTGATGGAGCTGGACAGCACCAGGATCAGCGGATAGACGACGATAGCAAGCAGGAACAGGGCAATGATATGTACCACGACGTCAAACGGCGTCAGCTTTTTTCTTTTCGTTTTCCCGGTCATTTTCTTTCCTCCCCTTCCGCCTTAAAAGAGACTCGTTTCGCTGTATTTTCTGGAAATCGCGTTGGCGATCAGCAGCATGACCACATTGACCACGTTGTTGAAAAGTCCCACCGCCGTGGAAAAGCTGTAGCTCGTATTGACGATACCCCGTTTATACACGTAGGTGGAGATCACCTCCGCCACCTCCATGTTCAGGTCGTTCTGAAGCAGATATACCTTTTCATAGCCCACGGAGGCGATATTGCCGATCTGCAGGATCAGCATGATGATGATCGTGGGAAGGATGCCCGGAATGTTAATATGAAGGATCCTCTGGAGCCGGGACGCGCCGTCGATGGACGCCGCCTCATGCAGACACGGATCGATCCCGGAAAGCGCCGCGATGTAGATGATGGCTCCCCACCCCATATCCTGCCACACGCCGGACCACACATACAGGTGCCTGAAATATTTCGGATCCCCAAGGAAGTACACGCTGTCCATCCCCAGCGCGTTCAGAACCGTATTGACCACCCCCATGGAAGGGGAAAACAATATGGTAATCATACCCACGATAACCACGGTGGAAATAAAGTGCGGCGCGTACAGCACGGTCTGCGTCACCCGCTTAAATCCTCCGCTCAGCTCGTTGACGACCAGCGCCACAAGGATCGGCACCGGGAACCCCACAAGCAGCGTATACAGGGACAGGGCGAAGGTATTGCGGATCAGATTCCAGAAATAATATCCGTTGAAGAAATCCGTAAAATTCCGGAAGCCCACCCACCGGCTTCCCAGAATCCCCAGGGAAACCTTATAATCCTTAAACGCGATCTGCAGGCCGTACATCGGCGCGTAGCAGAAGATCAGCACATAGATCACGGCAGGCAGGATCAGCAGATAATACTGCCTGTTTTTCCAGATCCGGTTCTTCAGACTGACGTTTGAGGAAACCGTTCGTTTTTTCTTTTTCATCATCCACCATCTCCTTTTGCGATTTTCATTTTTGTGATTTTGTATAATTCCGTTCTCGTTAATGCGATTGTATTGTGCATATTTCTTCTGTTCAAGAATACTTTTTTGCCATTTCATGCACTTTGTATCGAAAGCAAAATTTTGAAGCGGGTTTTTATGCGATTTGTCACACATCCTATAAAAAAGAAAAGGCCTCCGGCCGCATCGTTCTGCAGCCGGAAGCCGCCGCCTGCCGCTTCTGAAGCAGGCCGGTCAATCTTATCCCTCCCGGAACCGGGTCGGGGAAACGCCAGTTGACGCTTTAAAAATTCTGGAAAAATAGTTGTCGTTGCCAAAGCCCGACAGGATGGAAATCTCCCGGATGGAGTAAGAGGTTGTCAGCAGCAGCTCCTTCGCGTAATCCAGGCGCTTTGCGTTCACGTATTCCGTAAAGCCGATTCCTACCTGACTTTTAAACATCCTGCTCAAGGTATAGCTGGAAATCTGAAAGGCGTCCGCCACCTGGGTCTGGCTGAGATCCGTATCCCTGTAATGGCCTTCCAGATAGGCAAGGATCTCGTCCCTCTTCCTTTTCTGCTGCTCTTTCCTGGACTGCTGCGCCTTCTGATCCTCCAATTCCAGAGCCAGCTTCGTCTCCCGTTCCTTCTTTTTTTCACAGCAGTACAGATAGCTGGAGCGGATCTCATCGGGAGATTCCACCACCTTTCCCGGATAAAAAGAATAATCCGAAACAAACCTCTCCCGGAACCATCCTTCCATCCATGCCTCCAGCTCCCCGGCATTTGCTTCTTTCAGAAAGGCGATGATGACGTTCTGATCTTCCTCCTGCAGGTCGGTTACGAACAGCCTCGCGGAAAACCGTTTTTCCGCCTCTTTCGCAAACTGCGACGCCTCGCTGCTCAAAAGCACATGTCCCTCCAGAAGATAGACGCAGTAACCGGTCGCGGGCGCTCCCGCCACCAGGCGTTCCAGCTTTCCGGCAGACACCGGGACGCCGTAAAGCAGGTGGCTGACAAGGAGGTCCAGGACGAGCATTTCCTGTTCCTGAATCTTCACGCTCCTGTCATGCAGGGCGTTCTGGATCGTCTCGAATTCGCCTCCCTCATACTCCTCATAATTCTCCATTCCCGCAAGCAGCCGGTGCACCGGACGGTATTCCATATACAGGGCCGCCACACACAGCGCCAGGAGAAACAGCACCAGAAACACGGACAGCAGACGCATATTCTGATAAAATTCCGTGATATTATTTTGCAGCGAATCTTCCGTCACATACACGGCAAAGGAAAGGGGCATCAGGCTGTTGCTGCTTTGATACAGCACCTTCTGCCTGATCCCGTGCGTCGTTCTCTCGGTTTCTTCCAGTCTGAGTTCCTCTGCCCCGGCCGCATCCCCAAAGGCAAGGAAAACCTGATCCGTCAGGCTGTTTAACACATAAAAGTATACGCCCTCCTCATCATAGCCCACATTCCACAGATCCTTATAATTCTGCGGGTCGATCACATAGAAGATCAGGGCTTTGTCTCCGCCGCTTCCCAGGGTGGTGCAGTAGCCCGCCAGCATTTTTCCCTCATGGCTGTCCGCGGTGTTCGTCGTTGCGAACACCATCTTCATCTGCCGGTAGTTCCCTTCGGAGAAAAAATGCATCGCCTGCTCAGCGTCTCCTCCATCCTGAAGCAGCGTGTTTTCCACATACTGCTTCAAAGGCCGGTTTCCGCTTCTGGTGATCACGCTGTCTATTCCATAATAATAGATCCCCCAGTCGCTGACATCGAAATTGGCATTCTCCTTCAGCTCCTCCACCGCCTCATAATACCAGTAGGCGTTCTCCTGAAAGCTTTCCTCTCCCCGGAAAAAAGCACTGTCCGTCTTCCTGCTGCCCACACTCAGCCGGGACGCGTGATCCTTCAGCTCCGTCAGCTCCCTGTTGAAGCCGTTCATGAAGGACTCCGTCATCTTTTCATAATAGGCTTCGTTCCCTTTTCGCATCTCTTCAAAGGAACGATTCCAGAAAAACCAGGTAATCAGAATGACAGGAAGAGCAAGCATCAGAAAAATGATGAGGGTCAGCCGGTACAGATACCGATATCTTTTTCTTTTCATCATTCCGCCCGCATTTCATAAATCAGTTCCCGGCATACCAGAAGGAAGGTTCCCACCGCATAATCATTCGTACATTCCTTTCTCACCGGGCCCGGAGCCGCCGCGACCGTCTGCACCCAGGCGATCCTTCCATCCTCCTGCACCGCTTCCCTCACCAGGGCATCAAATCCCCTTATGGCGCAGTCCCTGTAATCCTCCGGCAGGATCCCCAACCGGATTCCCATCAGCATGCCAAGCACATTGAGCACCGTTCCGGAGGTTTCCGGCATGTCAAACTCCTGCGGAGAAAGGAGGCTCGTATGCCAGAAGCCATCTTCCTGCTGGCAGCTTCGCAGAGCCTGAGCCATCCTGCGAAAGGTCTGTTCATATTCCCTGTAATAAGCGTGCTCCTCCGGAAGGATCTCGAGCGTCCTGGCAAGACCGGCGAATACCCAGCCGTTTCCCCGGGACCAGAATACCTTTTTCCCGTCCGCCGTCCGCGCCCGGTCCGGAAGATAGTTTTCATCCCGGAACCACAGACCCTCCTGTTCGTCATACAGGCCCCGTTCTTTTTTCGTATTCAGAAACAGCCGGTACGCCTTATCGAACAGTTTTTCCTCCTTCAGGCAGAGTCCCGCGCGATTGTAAAAATGAAGGGCCATGTAGATGGCGTCTATCCACCACCAGTAATCATTCTGCGGATCCTGCGCCGTCCATTCCATGGTTTCTCTGATATGCTCCATGCTGCCCTTTACGCCGTATTTTTCCATCAGGTCCAGATAGGTCTCCCCGCAGCTTAAATCATCCGCGTTGGTCGCCTGATCCTGCGGATTTCTGTAAAAATTCCAGTCGTTGTTTTCTGCCCACCGGACGGCATATTCCAGATATTCCGGTTTTTTCAGAATCTCGTACGCCGCCATATTCCCCAGAAAATAAGCGGCCCGCTCCCAGGCGCAGTCCCCCGTTTCCGGATTCTGCCCGATCCAGTAATCGTTCACCCGTTCCATCAGTGCGCAGAGCTCTTTTTCCGTTTTTGCCATACTGAAACCCCTCCCTTTTCCGGTTCATCCCCGGTTCTGTTTTTCCTGTTTCTACTATACCCCGGAATCCAGCTCCCCTTCAACCGCACAATTTTGTTTCTCCGTCAGTACCGGCTTTCTCCGTGCAAAATATTGAAGAAGGCTCCTTCTGCCGGGCAAGTACAGCGAGCGGCATGTCATAAGCTGTGCGTATCGCGAAATCGGATAGAGGAAGTTCCTTCCCCTATCCGATTGCTCCTTTTCCATATCCCTTTCCTGTCTCAGCGGCGCTTCCCTTCTCACTTTTTCTGTCTGTCCTTCGGCTTCGCCTCCTGATCCAGGCGCATGGTGAGGGAGATCCGCTTCTTCGCCACATCCACATCCAGAACCTTCACGTCCACAACGTCTCCCACGCTGACCGCCTCCAGCGGATGCTTAATGAAGCGGTCGGTGATCTGAGAAATGTGGACCAGGCCGTCCTGATGCACGCCGATATCCACGAAAGCGCCGAAATCGATGACGTTCCTCACGGTTCCCTTCAGGATCATGCCGGGCCTTAAATCCTTCATATCCAGCACGTCGCTTCTTAAGATCGGGGCGGGCATATCCTCTCTGGGATCTCTTGCGGGCTTCTCCAGCTCTTTTAAGATATCCGTCAGGGTGATCTCCCCGATGCCAAGCTCCTGCGCCAGCTTCGCCTTATCGCCGACTCTGCGTTCCAGGCCGGAGGCGGAGAGTCCGGAAGTGTTTTCCTGTCCATGCCCGGACTGCTCCGTCTGCTTTTTCGCCTGCTTTCCGGCATCCTGCCGCGCCGCCTGCTTCTTCGCGTTCTGTCCGCCTTCTTCCAGAGAAATGCCTCCCATGGCCGCCGCGAGAGCCCGGCCCATGGCGGTGTTCGTGTTGCGGATTACCATCCGGCTTCCCTTTCTGTCAGAGCCGTTCTGCGCGGATCCTTTTCCGCCCTGTCCGGCGGCATTGCCGGTCATGCCGGAGGCATTACTGCTCCCGCCGGAAGCTGCGCCCTTCGCATCGGTTCCGCCGCCCGCTCCGGCCGCCGTCCGTAAGCCGCCCTTTCCGTTCTTCTTCGCGGCGGCCGCCTGCGCCTGCAGCTTCTTCACATCATCAAACGTCATGCCCAGTCGGTCCAGAAGCTTCATGGTCGCTTCATAGGATTCCGGATGCACGCTGGTGGCGTCCAGAGGATTTTCCCCATCCTGAATGCGCAGGAAGCCGGCACACTGTTCAAAAGCCTTCGGACCCAGCTTGGGCACCTTGAGAAGCTGTTTCCGGTTGGTGAACCTGCCGTTGGCTTCTCTGTATTCTACAATATTTTTTGCGATGGTCTTCGTGATTCCTGAAATGTATTCCAGCAGGGATGCGGAGGCCGTGTTCAGATCCACGCCCACCCGGTTCACGCAGTTCTCCACCACGCCCTCCAGTGCTTCCGACAGCTTTTTCTGGTTCATGTCGTGCTGATACTGGCCCACGCCGATGGACTTGGGATCGATTTTTACCAGCTCCGCCAGCGGGTCCTGCAGGCGTCTCGCGATGGAGGCGGCGCTGCGCTGTCCCACGTCAAAATTGGGAAATTCCTCCGTGGCAAGCTTGCTCGCCGAATACACGGAAGCGCCCGCTTCATTTACAATCACATACTGCACGGGTGTGGAAAGCTCCTTGATCAGTTCCACAATCACCTGCTCGGATTCCCGGGAAGCGGTTCCGTTTCCTACGGAAATCAGGGAAACGTGATATTTGTCAATGAGGCGCTTCAGCTCCTT
>DWWH01000087.1 GCA_019119815.1 Candidatus Eisenbergiella intestinipullorum
ATCGTTACAGCTCAGCCTTCGGCCGAGCTGTAACGGCATCCGGCCATTCCAAGCGCTTCGCGCCAGGCCGGATGCTTCCAGCCGGTCTGTTTTCGTACGGTCTGCGCAGGGAATGCGCAGACCTGGCTGAGTAGTAACCCTAGATCATTTCCAGACATATCCCCGCATCCTGCGTCCACACCTGATTCCGTCGTTTCTTACCATACAAATATTATATTGATGAGATAATACAAAAGAAGTATCAGCACAATTCCCCCTACGGCACCCGCGATAATCAGATACCATTTTATGAAGCTTTTCGCCGTGTTCACATCATTGTAAATGGAATTGATTTTTTCACTGCTGATATTTTTATCTCTGACCTCCTGCACATCTATGTCTTTTACCAGTTCATCCAGCGTCAGTCCTTTGGACTTTCTTAAATTGATCAGCTTTTCATTAAAATTCATATCACATTTCTCCTGACATTTTTCAGATTGTAACCGCGATTACAGGATAAGTATTGCAGAAGCCTTCCTTTTCTTCAACCAACCATTCCTGTCAATTTGTCAACCGCTGATAACATCTTTAAAAATCCCGTTTTTTATCCATTATGCCAGGAAATGTTATTTTCCATTTTTACGATATATTCCTTTACTTCCTCTTCCAGCAATACCAGTGAATCCCTTTTCCATAACCAATCTTTTCGTAGAACGGACTGCATCCCCCTGTCATATGAGTAGCTCCGAGCGGTCTCAGCGTTCTGTAGTGCCCTGAAAGAGCCGCTGATGCCAGTCCCATCCATCATATCACGCTTTCCCGCCGCCGTACAGTCACTCCACCGGAAGGATCTGCGTCGCGCATCCGCGCAGCCTCTCCGAATCCGAAGCCACAATAACAACAGCGTCCGGGCGGTTCAGGACATGAGAAATCAGATACTCCCCTGTTCGTTCATCCACCGCTTCCGTAAGTCCGTCGATGAAAAGAAAATACCCGTCCGCACCATTTTGAGAAGCGCATCGGCTCATACAGGCATAAAGCGCTCTGGCGATGCCGATCCGTTTCTTCTGGCCGCCAGAGAGAGCCGCGCCCATTTTCCCGGCTTTTCTTTCCATTTCACTCCGGTCTGTTCCAAAATCCTGATTCAGCCCGGTCAGTTCCATAACATAATCCATCCTGTCCTGTGAAAAGGATTCCCCAAAACAGATATTGTCCCGGATGGACATCTGAAAAAGAACCGGTTCCGCGGGCACGTAAGCGGCGGGGATTTCCGGAAGCTGCTCTGTACAGAGCTGAAACAGACGCCGCAGCATCCGGCTTCTGTCCCCTTCCTGTCCTCCGCAGATCAGAACGGTTTCTCCCGGACGGGCGGACAGAATACCGCGTTCCGGCAATTTTCCTTCCGCTTTTCCGCATTCGATATGCCGCATCTCTGTTTCCGCGCTCTCCAGCCTCCGCTCTGCGACCTCCGCCTGTCTGCGCCTCCGGATCAGCCGGCCTGCGGAATCCGGCAGAGAAGCGAGAAAAGCATAATAGTATTCAAACATCACCAGCTCGCCCACGCTGAGCCGTCCGCTCTGATACAGGGGCAGCGCCGTCAGGAGCACGATTCCCAGAACAAAGGCGGAAGCGTTTTCGGAGATCACGCTTAAAATGCCGTCCAGCAGCCTGTCCCTGATTTCCCGGTCCGCCCTTCTTTCACATTTTTCCCGAAACAGCTCCTCCATTTTCTCCCGACCCGCCGTAAGGCGGAAATACTCCATATGGCCGAATACGTTTTCCAGAAATTCCGTTACCTCCGACGTGGATTTTCTGGCCGTCTCTCTCCACATGAGAATCCATCTGTCCAGCCGCCGGATCAGAACCAAAATCAGCATGGCCGGAATCAGGCTGATGGCGGCAAACAGAGGATTGATCCCGAGCATCACCACAAGAATGGCCGCACTGAGAACCAGATGGGGGAGCTGGTAGTAATATTCCATCCGGCAGGAAACCAGATCCTCGCATTCATTTCGGTACAGACTGACGGTTTCCCCGTATTTCCTGCCTTCCATAACGCCCTGCCGACGGTTCAGAACTCTGGAAAGCAGCTCCAGCTTCGCATTTTTTCTCATCCGGCTTTCCACCTTCGCCGCCAGTCCGGCGTTGACCTGCTTCACCAGATTGATAACGAGCGGAATCGTGGTATTCAGCAGAATCAGTATGGACAGGGAAGAGATTCCAAGCGTGGTTTCCTTTCCCTCCAGGCGGTTGAAAATATCCTTTTTCGCAAGGCCGCTGAGCAGAAAGCTCGCGGTATAGGTGACCGTTTCCATCAGGATGACCGCTCCGAAAGACCAGGCATCCCTGCCGGACAGCGTTTTTCTTTTCATGACTCTTCCTCCCCCTGAATCGGTATGGCGCACGTCTGTTCTGCGAACGCTGTCTCAGGAAAAATATGCACCCTCCCCTTATCCACCATGAGCCGCATATCTGCTCTTATCCCGCTGCGTTTCCGGTGCGTGACAAGCAAAATAGAAGTTCCGGCAAATTCCCGTTCCATGAGTCCGTCTATGACGGACAACGTCTCTTCCCCGATCATGGCGTCAAATTCATCCACCAGCAGAATCCCCGGCTTTCTCAGAACGGCAGCTGTCCACGCCAGAAGCTGGGCCGTCTCCGCTGTGATTTCCGAAGGCCTCAGCTTTTCCTCCAGCCCCCGCGGAAGGCTGTCCACCCATCCTTTCAGCCCGGTTCTGTTCAACGCTTCCCGGATTTTTTCTTCCGGAATATCCGCATCAAATCCGGTCACCTGATTTCTCACGGTGTCCTCCAGAACCGGAGGCGACTGCTGGATGTAAAAAAGAAAACGCCGGAAGCTTTCTTCCTCATGTTCTGAAATGGTTCTTCCCCCAATCCGGACCGTTCCTTCCTGCGGACGGCAGAATCCCGCGGCAAGCTGCAGGATGGTGCTCTTGCCGCTCCCGGTACGCCCCTCTATCTGCACCCGGCTTCCGCCGGGAATCCGGAAGCTTACCCCGCGAAGAACCGGCGCGTCCGTCCGATATCCGAAAGTGACCCCTTCAAACCGGATGCTGTTATCCTCCGGCACGAAAAGCCTTCCTGCTTCACCTGCCTTCCCCGTGCCGCATGGATTCTCCGGTTCACGTGCTTTCTCCGTCCCGTCTTCCTTTTCTCCGTCATATGCCTCCCGGATGCGCCGCAGCGCGGCGAGCACCTTCGGCATATTTGCAAATTCCTGCTTCAGGTACAGAAAGGGCGTGTTCAGAAGCTCCGCATAGCTTAGAATGAGGTACAGGCCTCCCAGCGTCATCCGACCCGTCCCGATCAGATGAATTCCCAGGAAAAATACGAACGCCTCCGCCACGTTGAGAAGGGAATAGAAGGCGGTGGAAGGGAGATTTCCCAGAAAGGCCGCTTTTTCATACTGTTTTTCAAGCCTTCCGAATTTTTTCTCCATCTCGTTCAGAACGAAATTCTGTTTTTTCAGCCCGGCAATATCCTCGTATGCCGCAATGTCCTGAGAAAAATCTCCAAGGAGTTCATTTTCCATATCCCGTTCCGCCTTCCACAGTCTGGCGATCGGTTCCTGCGTTTTCAGAAACAGGATCAGGATTCCGGCGGACAGCCCGGTAAAGAACAGCCCGAAGGCCGGAAAGCTCAGATAAAAAGCGATCAGCACCCCCGCCACCGTCAGGAGGCTCCCCGCAATATCGATCATCATGGAGGAAAAGAAACCAGACAGCAGGCCAATGTCTCCTTCCAGCCGCTCCAGGAAGCTTCCCTGCGCGGACATTCGATGGTACTGCAGATCAAAGGAAAAAATCCTGCCGAACAGTTTCACCCGCAGATGGTCGCACATGCTCCAGGAAAGCCTCTCTCCAATCCGGATGTTGAGGGCGCTGACCGCTCCCTTCAGAAGCGCTATGACACAATAGCTGGCCGCGCAGAGGGCAAGGGCAGAAAGCATCCCGTTTTCCGCCCCTCCGAAAGAAAGAATGCTCCCGATTTTGGCGGCAGTTCCTGTCCCATCCGCAATGCCGTCAATGTAGACGCTGAGAATCCGCGGAAGAAGAAGCGACAGAGCCGATTCTCCCACAAGAATTAACGCAAGCGCCAGGAATTTCCCCCGGTTTTTCAGAATGGGGTCTTTCATGATTTCCAGTATTTCATGATTTTTCATCTTCTCCCTCCCTCTTTCTTCCATGCCGAAGCGCTTTACGCTGAGGCACGTTCACCGAACCTCCAGTTCATCGTCTACACAAGAATACAAATCCCGCCGGGATCAGCCTTCAACAGTTTCCTGTCTTCATTCTAATCCCCGCGGGCCTCGAAAAAAAATCATGAGATTGATTATAATTAAATTCGTGTATTATTTTCATCTGCTTCCAGCACCATATTCCTCACCTGTCCCACAGAAATATAGCCGTCCAGCAGAGCCCGCATATCCGTGCCCTCCGGCGCGGTCAGGGCGGGAATGCCGTCCTCTGTCAGCAAGAAGCTTCCGTCCGGCAGCTCCTTTCTGACATAATGATCCTGATAATATTCCTCCTGAGAAGGAACGCGGTCCCAGAGAATCCCCCTGATTTTCTCCGGACCGCAGCCGGGAAAGTTGACGTTCCAGATCCGGTTCCGGGCGATGGGCATTCCCAGAAGCTTCTCCGTGATGGGAAGGAGGTATTCCTCTGCCACATCCCAGACGTCGTTCGCCTGATTGGAAAAGGCGATGGCCGGGATGCCGTTTACCAGCGCTTCCATCGCCGCGCCCACAGTGCCGGAATACAGGATGTCCACGCCGGCGTTATAGCCCCGGTTGATGCCGGAAAAAACGATATCCGGCTTTTCGGAAAGCAGGTAATGCAGCGCAACCTTGACGCAGTCTGCCGGGGTGCCGCTTATGCTGTATGCCGTCACGCCCTCCACCGGAAAATCCGACTTTTTCACCCGCAGTTCTCCATGTACCGTGATCCGGTGGCTCATGGCACTGCACTGGCCGTCCGGAGCCGCCACCGTCACTTCGCCCAGACGGGAAGCAAGCCGGGCAAGCAGGATAATACCGTCCGCCCGGATTCCGTCGTCGTTTACCAGAAGGATTTTTCTCTTGGGATTCATCTGATATTTTTTCCTCCATGCCGAAGCGTTCTACGCTGAAGCACTGCGATCACAGCAGTTTTGTGCTTCGGCGCAAAACTGCCGATTGAAAAATAAGCCATCGGACTTATTTTTCAGCCTTACTCCGCCGCAGAAGCCTTTTTTCTTCCGCCCGCGTTTTTTTCCACCACCGGAACCTCATCCTCCGCTTTCGCATCCAGATCTTTCAGATATTTCTTCGTCTCCCTGCGGATCACCGGGATCAGCAGCAGCACGGCGATCAGGTTGGGAACCGCCATGAACGCGTTCAGGATATCCGCAATCGTCCACACCAGATCCAACGCCACAACAGGCGCTATGGCTGCCACCGCGATATAAAGGAGCCGATAGGGAATCAGCGCCTTATGGCCGAAACAGTATTCCACGCAGCGCTCCCCGTAATAGGCCCAGCCCAGCACGGTGGAGAAAGCGAACAGGACGATGCCGAGCACCAGAATTACCGGTCCCAGATAAGGGATCTGGTTGAAGGCAAGGGTGGTCAGTGTTCCGCCGTTTCCTGCCGCCGCAATATCGATCTCCGGATTTTTCAGGATGCTGGTAACCAGCACCAGACCGGTCATGGCACAGACCACAACCGTATCCCAGAAAGTTCCCGTGGAGGAAACCAGGGCCTGTCTCACCGGATTTCTGGTCTGAGCGGCCGCGGCCGCGATGGGCGCGCTTCCCATACCGGATTCATTGGAAAACAGGCCGCGGGCCACGCCGTAATGCAGAGCCAGCATGATGCCGCCGCCAACCAGACCGCCCGCCGCCGCGCCGGGACGGAAGGCCATGGTCACGATGGTCTGCAGAGCCGGAATGAGAAAATCATAATTTATGCCGAGGATGATAATACAGCCGATGCAGTAAAAGAGCGCCATGAAGGGAACCAGCTTTTCACAGACCTGGGCGATGGACTTGATTCCGCCGAAGATGATCGCCGCCGTAAGCGCCGCAACCACAAGCCCCACAGGCCACACCGGAATTCCCAGATTCGCCTCGCATACCGTGGCGATGGCGTTCACCTGCGTGGCGCAGCCGATTCCAAAGGAAGCGAACGCCGCGAGAAAGGCGAAAATCACTCCCAGCCATTTCATATGAAGCCCTCTTTCCAGCGCGTACATGGCCCCGCCCTGCATCCTGCCGTCCTTTGTTTTCACCCGGTACTTCACCGCGATCAGGGATTCCGCATATTTGGTGGCGATTCCGAATACTCCCGTCAGCCAGCACCAGAACACAGCTCCGGGGCCGCCCAGCACAATGGCCGTTCCCACGCCGATGATGTTTCCCGTGCCGATAGTGGAGGCCAGCGCCGTCACCAGCGCGCCGAACTGGCTCACCTCTCCTTCCGCGTCCGGATCCGGCGTGAACGAAAGACGGATGGCCGTCCCGATTTTCTTCTGAATGCCTCCGGTACAGATGGTCATTACCAGATGGGTTCCCAGAAGAAGAATGATCATGGGCCAGCCCCATACCGCTTCATCCACCGCGTTGATCACATTTACCACTGTTTCCGCTATCTGCTGCATATTTGCCTCCTCCCTGCTGAAGAACAAAACTGCCTTCTCCCATTTTTTCATCCGTATTTTTACATTACTTTAGAAATCATAACACATTTTCCATACTTCTGCATATCTTTTCCCATTCTGAAATTCTGCTTGCCTGCCCGGTCAAAAAATGCTACAATCCAAATAAGCATAAAATTCTGTTTTTCAAAGCCGTTCGGCTTTCGTCAGGACATTTCTTTTCGTCCTTTCTGACGAGCTTTCAGAAACTCTATGCCAGATTCCCAATTACTTTTTATTTAAAATCAGAACCGGCAGGAGTGACTGTATCCAGAGGTCTCTGCCGGAAATCGGCGCTTTTGCCGCCGGAAAGGAGCCTGTCTGTGAAAGAAAACACATCTGAAAAAAAGAAACATCGGCGCCGGGGAAGGATCGCCGGGCAGAGCATGAAAAAGGACTCCGCCACAACCCTTCTGTTTAAAACGTGCAATGAAAATTTCGCCGAACTGTTCAACCGGACCATGCCGGATTTGGAACAGATCCACCCGGAAGATCTGAGGGAAGAGGACATTAAGGAAACCGCTTACCTTAGGATCACAAAGGAGGACGGCGGAACCGCTCTTGTCCAGTACCGGGACGTGGTCAAAAGCGCCAAAAATGGCAGAATCTTTGCCGTTCTCGGAATCGAGCACCAGTCTGAGATCGATTATGCCATGCCCTTCCGCGTGCTGGAGCTGGACTTCATCAATTACGCCCGCCAGGTCCAGATCATCCGGGACCGGCACGACAGAGAATGGCGGGATGAAAAGGGGAACCTGCATGTGCCGGGCAGCATCAGCACAGGAGAATATCTCGGCAGATTCTTAAAGAAAGACCGGATCATCTGCTGCACAACGCTGGTGGTCTACTGGGGAGAAGAGCCCTGGGACGGCCCTTTGCGGCTGTCGGATCTTTTTCAGGGAAACAGGAGCTTTGCCCATTCGGTACAGCTGGATGTGAAGCTTCTGGATGTCTGCCGGATGACGGACGAGGAAATCTGCCGCTATGCCGGCGAGCTGCGGACCGTATTCGGCTTTCGGAAATATGCGGATGACAGAGAACGGCTCGACCGATTTATCGCAGCCAACCCGGGACATTTTAATAACGTTTCCAAAACGGCGGTGAATGCGCTGGCGGAGCTGACCCATTCTCCCCAGCTGCTGGGGATTCTGACGCCTCAATACCAGACAAAGAAGGGAGGATTTAATATGTGTAAAGGACTCGATGGAATGATACAGGAAGGAATTCAGAAAGGATTAAAGGATGGACTCCAGAAAGGAATACAGGAAGGGATTCAGAAAGGGATGCAGAAAGGCATTCTGGCCGGAAAACAGGAAATGGCAGTCTCTCTTTCCGCCATGGGAATGTCTGTGGAAAAGATTGCCATGGCGGCAAAGGTCAACGAAAACGTTGTCCGAGGCTGGCTGTCCGGAAGTGCCGGATGAGTGAACTGTTACAGTGAAAGATTTATGGAGAAGATTTCCGCAACTAAAATTAAGGTTGACAGCCTCTCCCGTTTTGCTATATCTTATATTTGTATCATTTATCTAAGATTTCAAACCTGTGAGAAAGAGTAGTAAGCAGAAGGGAATGTCTCAGAGAGCCGCGGAAGCTGGAAAGCGGTACAGGAGCTTTTGCCGAATGGACTTTTGAGGCCGGCCTGAACGAAGTAGGAGCCGGCGGGAGACCGGACCCGTTATCAGACCGGCACGCATGGCAGTGCGCGCATACGCGAGTATGGCAAAAGTGGACGTTCCGTCAATTTGAGTGGCACCGCGATAATAAATGTACGTTTATTACCGTCTCAAATCCTGAAATTTCAGGATTTGGGACGTTTTTTATTAAAAATCAAAAAGTCAGGAGACAGAAATATGGAAAAGAAAGAGAAAATCATTTTAACCGGAGACCGCCCCACCGGCCAGCTTCATGTGGGACATTATGTGGGCTCCTTAAGGCGCCGGGTGGAGCTTCAGAATTCCGGCGAGTATGACAAAATTTTCATCATGATCGCGGACGCGCAGGCGCTCACCGACAACGCGGACAATCCGGAAAAGGTGCGCCAGAACATCGTCGAGGTGGCTCTGGATTACCTGGCCTGCGGCCTGGACCCGGCAAAATCCACCCTGCTGATCCAGTCACAGATTCCGGAGCTGTGCGAGCTTTCCTTCTATTATATGAATCTGGTCACGGTATCCAGGCTCCAGAGAAATCCTACGGTGAAATCCGAGATCCAGATGCGCAACTTTGAGACCAGCATCCCGGTGGGCTTTTTCACCTATCCCATCAGCCAGGCGGCGGACATCACCGCCTTCCATGCCACCACGGTTCCCGTGGGCGAGGACCAGGCTCCCATGATCGAGCAGACGAAGGAAATCGTGCACAAGTTCAATTCCATTTACGGGGAAACCCTCACCGATCCTTCCATCCTGCTTCCGGACAATAAGGCCTGCATGCGTCTTCCGGGCATTGACGGAAAGGCGAAGATGAGCAAGTCTCTGAACAACTGCATCTATCTGGCCGACAGCGCGGACGATGTGAAAAAGAAAATCATGTCCATGTTCACCGATCCCGGCCATCTGCGCGTACAGGATCCCGGAAAGGTGGAAGGAAATCCGGTATTCATGTATCTGGAAGCCTTCTCCACGCCGGAGCATTTTGAGCGTTACCTTCCGGACTACGCGAACCTGCAGGAGCTGGAGGATCATTATGCACGCGGCGGCCTGGGCGACGTGAAGGTGAAGAAATTCCTTAACAACGTGATGCAGGAGGTTCTGGAACCCATCCGCACCCGCAGAAAAGAATTCGCCAAAGACATTCCCGCCATCTACGAGATTCTGAAAAAGGGAAGCGAGGAAGCGGAAGCGGTGGCGGCCGTCACCCTTTCGGAGGTGAAGCGCGCCATGAAGATCAACTACTTTGAGGACGCCGCTCTGATTCAGGAGCAGGCGCAGAAGTACGCGGCCGAATAACGGTCCCCGTCATGAACAGAGCGTATTGCGGCGCAGCTTTTAAAACTGCTGCCGCGATACGCTCTTTTTGATTCACTGCCGATTCTGATTCTCTTTTTTCGAGTTCATTCCCGATCAGGGTTAAATCTCAATCAGCTCATACTGATCCGAGCCGAGCCCGATCTTCACCGCATGATCGATGCAGGAATGCCAGTTGGTCTCCGGCGCGGAATCAATGAAATGATCGTGATGGGTATGAGGCATCCGGTCCAGCTGGCTTCCGCTGATCACAGGCTGGCGGTTGACCGCATCCGCACAGGCCACATCCAGCGCCACGGGATCGAAGGAAGCGAACATGCCCACATCCGGAACGATGGGAATATCGTTTTCCGCATGGCAGTCGCAGTTCGGAGATACGTCGATGACCAGACTGATATGGAAGTTCGGCCTTCCGGAAACCACCGCCTTGCTGTATTCCGCGATCTTGCAGTTGAGAATATCGTTGCTTTCATCGCTGGCCGGGCAGACCGCGTCCATGGGGCAGACTCCGATACAGCGGCCGCAGCCCACGCATTTGTCATGGTCAATAGAAGCCTTTCCGTCCGTGATGGAAGGCGCGTCGTGGGCACAGATCTTGATGCAGCGGCCGCAGCCCACACAGAGGGACTGATCCACATGAGGCTTTCCGGCGCTGTGCATCTCCATCTTTCCGGCGCGGGAACCGCAGCCCATGCCGATGTTCTTCAGCGCGCCGCCGAAGCCCGTCGCCTCATGTCCCTTGAAATGGTTCAGGGTGATGAACACATCCGCGTCCATGATGGCCCGGCCGATCTTGGCCTCCTTTACATACTCCCCGCCTTCCACCGGAACCAGCGCCTCATCCGTTCCCTTCAGGCCGTCCGCGATGATCACGTGACAGCCTGTGGAAAAGGGAGAAAAGCCGTTCTGATACGCCGCGTCCATGTGATCCAACGCGTTTTTCCGGCCGCCCACATACAGGGTGTTGCAGTCGGTCAGAAATGCCTTTCCGCCCAGCTCCTTTACCACCTTTACCACAACGGCCGCGTAGTTGGGCCGCAGGAACGCCAGATTTCCAGGCTCTCCGAAATGAATCTTAATGGCGGCATATTTATTCTTGAAATCGATGCTGCCGATTCCTGCCGTCCTGATCAGCCGCTCCAGCTTCTGCGGAAGGTTTTCTGAAAAGGACGTTTTCATGCTGGTAAAATAAACCTTTGATTTCTCCACTTTTGTTTCCTCCTCCAGATATCAATGCTGTTTTTCTGTTATCCAAGCGCCACATCCAGAATCATCATGATGAGAAATCCCGCCATCACGCCCATTGTGCCGATGTTGGAATGTTCCCCCAGATGGGCCTCCGGAATCAGCTCCTCCACTACCACATACATCATGGCCCCTGCGGCAAAGCTTAACAGCCAGGGCATCATCGGCTCAATGCCGCCCGCCGCGAGCACCACCAGAATGCCGAATATGGGTTCCACAATGCCGGAAAGGCTTCCCCGGATAAAAGCCTTCCAGGCTGGCATCCCTTCCTGGCGCAGCGGAAGGGAAATGGCCGCTCCTTCCGGAAAATTCTGAATGCCGATTCCGATGGCAAGCGCAAAGGCCGCCATCAGACTGGCGCCCGCTCCCGCCTCCTGAGCGGCAAGGGCAAAGGAAAGCCCCACGGCCATTCCCTCCGGAATATTATGGAGCGTGACGGCCATCACCAGAAGGGTGGTGCGCTTCCAGGAGGTGCCAACGCCCTCCGGCTCCCTGGAACCCGCATGCAGGTGCGGGAGAAACTGATCCATCAGAAGCAGGAACAGAATTCCAAGCAGGAAGCCTCCCGCCGCCGGAATCCATCCCACCTGTCCCGCCTCCTCCGCCCTGTCAATGGCAGGGATCAGAAGAGACCAGACGGATGCCGCGATCATGACGCCTGCGGCAAAGCCGAGGAAGATTCTCTGAACCTTTTCATTCACCCTTCCCCGGAACAGAAAAACCATGGCGGAGCCCAGCGTGGTCATCAGGAAGGTAAATCCTGTTCCGCTGGCCGCCCATTGCAGCGACTGTATCATCATTCCGATTCAATTTCCTTTCTCCAGAAATGCCTTCACTTCGCAAAGATCCCCGCATTTCCGGTATAATAAAGCCTCGATTTCCGCCGTGGGTTCCACCATGTCCGGAACCATAATGGGCAGCATGCCCGCCGCATGGGCGCTTTTGATGCCGTTCGGAGAATCCTCGATGGCCGCCGCCTTTTCCGGCTCCACTCCGAGCCTTCGGCATGCCATCAGATAAATGTCCGGTCTGGGCTTGCTGTGCTCCACCATATCTCCGCCGATGATCTCCTGAAAATACGGAAGAAAACCGGCCCGCTCCATGTGGCTCTTTACCGTCTGCGTATTGGTGGATGAGGCGACGGCCGTTTTTACTCCCTTCTCCTTCAGCCAGGAAAGAATTTCCCTGGCCCCCTTTTTTACGGGAAGGCCGTCCTTCTCTATTTTTTCCTGAAAAAGCGCGGAATTGCTGGCCCGAAATTCATCATAGGGAAAAGCTTCGCCATACAGCTTTCTGATAAAAATTCTGCTGTCCGTCCGGTTCAGGCCGATACAGCCGTATGCGCCCTCCCGGATGTCTCCCAGCCCCATCCGTTCCGCCGTTTCCAGCCAGCAGGAAATGCTCAGCCGTTCCGTGTCGAACAGGACGCCGTCCATGTCAAAAATCACCGCTTCCATGCTCATTCGTCCTCCCGCCGGTCAGCCGGCGCCTTTTCCTTCGTCTGCCGGTCAGCCGGTGCAGTTTCTTTCGTTTCCCGTTCCGCCGGCGTCTTTTTCTCCGTTTCCCTGCGGCAGAGCAGGTCGGACAGACGGGCAAACTGCTCCAGCGATAACGCCTCTCCCCTCACATTTTCGGGAATTCCGAGCGTCCGGAGCGCTTCCGCCGCCTCCGCTTTGGTAACTGCCAGCCCCTCCGCGTTTCCCAGCCCGTTGATCAGAGTCTTTCTGCGCTGATTGAACGACGCACGGATCAGACGGAACAGAAACGCCTCATCTTCTGCCTTTACCGGCGGCTCCTCATACCGGGTCAGACGGATTACGCTGCTTCCTACCTTCGGGGCCGGAATGAAGCAGTCCGCGGGCACATACGCCACGATCTCCGGTCTGGAATAATACTGGACGGCCAGGGAAAGCGCGCCGTACTCCTTGCTTCCCGGCCCCTCCTGCATCCGCTCCGCAACCTCCGTCTGCACCATGATGGTGATGAGGTCAATCGGCGCGTGGCTTTCAAACAGCTTCATGACGATGGGCGTAGTGATGTAATAGGGCAGATTCGCCACTACCTTAAAGGGCTTTCCTCCGTTTTTCTCCCGGGAAAGACGGGCGATATCCACCTTCAGGATGTCCTCATTGATCACGGTCACATTGGGATAATCGGAAAGAGTATCCGAAAGGATCGGGATGAGCGCCTGATCGATCTCCACGGCGATCACGCTTCCCGCCCGCTCCGCCAGATACTGGGTCAGGGTGCCGATTCCCGGCCCGATCTCCAGCACACAGTCCGTTTTTTCCACACCGGCCGCGTCCACGATCGCCTCCAGTTTATTCGGGTCGATCAGAAAATTCTGACCGTATTTTTTCTGAAAATGAAAGTCATACTTCCGCAGGACCTCCAGGGTTCCTGTGGGCGTTCCAAGTTTTGGCATATTTTCCTCCATGCCGAAGCACAAAACTGCAGACTGAAAAATAAGCTGTCAGACTTATTTTTTTCCTAAATCTTATCAATTCCAAAAAATTTCTTCGCGTTCCGGCAGGTGATCTCCTCCACCTCTTCCGGCTCCACTCCCCTGATTTCCGCGATCTGCCGGATGACATAAGGCAGATTCAGGGAAGAATTGCGCTCTCCCCGGTGCGGCTCCGGAGACAGATAGGGGCAGTCCGTCTCCAGAAGAATCCGGTCAAGGGGAATGGATTCCACAGCCTCCCTGACCTTCTTCGCGTTCTTAAACGTGACGACGCCTCCGATACCGATCATACAGCCCAGCTTCAGAAATTCCGCCGCCATTTCCTTTGAATAGGAAAAACAGTGAATGTAAGCGGGATTTCCGGCCCCATATTCCGACTTCATGATTTCCAGCGTGTCGGCCGCCGCGTCCCTGGAATGAATCACCACGGGGAGCTTTTCCTCACGGGCGAGCGCAAGCTGCGCCGCAAACCATTTTTTCTGAATCTCTCTTTCCGGCTGGTCCCAGTAATAGTCCAGTCCGATCTCTCCCACGGCTACCACTCTTGCCCCGGCAAGAAGCCCCCGCAGCCACTCCATATCCTCCGCGCGAAGCTCTCCCACATGCTCCGGATGGATTCCCACCGCCGCATAGACATGGGGATACTTTTCCGCCAGCTCCAGCGTTTTCCATATGGACCGGATGCTCGCTCCCGCATTCACCACACCTTCGATTCCCTTTTCCGGAAGAGAGGAAAGCAGCTCGTCCCGGTCCCCGTCAAATGCCCTGTCATCATAATGGGCATGGCTGTCAAAAATCATAATTACCTCCATGTGCCTCATTCAGCTGTCCGCTCCCATCGCTTCTGCCGATGGGATATCCGGTTCCTTTCCGGACACTTCCAGTCCTGCGGCACAAATCTAAAATACCATACTTTTCAGTATTCTTAAAGCATCCGAAAAAAATTATAAAATTTTTCAAAAAAAGTGTTGCAAAATAAAAAAGAATATAATATAATAAGTTTCGCGCTGAGGGAACAGCAAACAAAAGACATGCGCCTTTAGCTCAGTTGGTAGAGCACCTGACTCTTAATCAGGGTGTCCAGGGTTCGAGCCCCTGAAGGCGCATTGAAAGTACCGATTTTGGAGACATATGAGCTCCGGGGTTGGTGCTTTTTTTGTACGGATGCCCATTATAATCTCTGCCGATCATACGGGAAGGAAGCATCTGCCGGAAACAGATCCCGCAGATGCTTCCTTTTTCCTTTTGTATCATCCCATTTCTGTCATTTCCACCATAATCCGGCATTTCTTCCGCCGGCAGGCGACTCCATAGCTGTAAATGATCCGGCAGCCCTCCTCTTCCAAAGCGGCAGTATAATCCTTTTTCCGGATCTGCTCCAGCTCTCTCCGGCATACGGAATCATAATCTCCATCTTCCGCATACTTTACTTCCATGATAATTCCGATGTCTTCGCTTTCGATTTTAATCAGAATATCTGCATATCCGTCTCCTGCTTCCTGATTCGATCTTATGAACCAGCCGTCCTTAAATCCCAGAATTCCCAGCAGGATGCCATGGTAAAAATTCTCTTTGGTTGGTTTTCTGACAAACGTATCACGAATGCTGACCGTACGTCCCAGATAGGACTCAAACAGCCTCTCCGCTTCCTCCACGTTGCCGCTTTTCAGCGCATTGCAGAAAGCGTTCAGAGCTGCCCCATCCCTTCCGGCCTGCGCCTTAAACATCTCCATAATCTGTCCGGTAAATATTTTTCTGATTTCCCGGTTGGGTATCGTCAGCCGGATTCCGTTTCCATCCGGCTTTCCTCGCTGCGTCAAATAACCGGTCATAAAGAGCACGCTCCAAATGTTATCAATGGAATCATACAGCCTGTTATAGGTCAGCTCCTCATGGATTTCTCTGGTTACCGTTTCTCCGGCAGCCAGCATTTCAATCTCACTTTTTGTCAGCCCGTCTCCGATCTTTTCAATAAAATGGCGCACCACATCATTGCTGCTGGTATTGGACCAGTAATCCTTTGGCGGAATGTCCGGATCATCCGTCAGATCATCGACGTAGCTGATCACATCCCACGGACAGTAGACATCCACGTTCCCGAAGCGGTATCCATCATACCATTCCTTTACCGTATCGTATCTGTCCTCCAGCCCGTAATATTTCAGCATTTCCCGAACCTCTGCGTCGGTAAAACCGAAATACTCATCAAAACGGACCGTTGTAATGGAAAGAATTTTGGGATTATTCAGCCCTGTGAAAATACTTTCCTTCGCCACACGCAGGCATCCCGTCAGCACGGCAAAATAAAGGCTGTCATTGGTTTTCAGCGCCTGCTCAAACAGATTGCGGATCAGCAGCATCATCTGTTCGTAGTATCCCTCTTCATTCGCCTTCGCCAGAGGCACATCATATTCATCGATCAGAATGATCGTCTTTTTCTCAAAATGCTTCTGAAGCAGTTCGGAAAGCGTGCGGATGCTCCGCATCAGAACATCGTCCGACATTTCAAAATTATCCGGACTCTCCGGCACCACACGAACCAGCTTCCGGTACATTTCCTTTTCCTGTTCAGACAGCCTGTCGCTGTCCAGAAGGAAAAGAAACCGAAGCGCCTCATTACCTATCACGGAACACATCAGCGCACGGGCCGTCTCAAAATCAGAAGCGCCGGTCCCCTTCAGACTGATCGAAATCACGGGAAACTGTCCCATATACTTTTCGCACAGAGCCGTCTCCTTTGAAATTTCCAGTCCTTCAAACAGAGTTCTGTCACAGCCCAGCTCCAGAAAAGCTTTCAGCATGCTCATATTCAGAGACTTTCCAAACCTTCGGGGCCTGGTAAACAGATTCACTTCTCCCCATTGCCGGAGCAGATCCCGAAGCATTGCCGTCTTATCTACATAATAAAACCCTTCTCTTCTTATCTTTTCAAAACTCTCTATTCCAACAGGAAGCTTTTTCTTTTCTGTATGATCTGCATCCGCCCACATTGGAATCCCCTTTCTGAAGATGTTCTCCGGTCTTTGGAAATTCTGTTTTCTTTATTTATTACTCTAACATGTCCCCAAAAGGGGCGCAAGAGAAAAAGCCTCCTCCGATAACGGGCTCGAAACAATCGCTATCGTTCACTCTACGCTGTTCACCGGCCAATCACCGAACAATGATCCGGCATCAGAGCATGGTCTCATCCCGCAGCATCTCCGAAAGACTGTATCGCAGAAGCTTCCTTCCGCCCAGGTAATAGGCCAGGCCGACAGAGATGAAAATGGCGAGGATAAAGGTGAGAACGGGTACAATGGGCGCGTTCTGTAAAAACAGGCCGATATTCAGATAATTTGTTTTCAGAAACCAGCCTGTCAGAAGGATTGCAGCCGGAAGCGTAATCAGTACCGGGCGGCCTGCCAGAACAAGAGCCTCCACGCAGAACATTTTCCGGACTCCCTCCGGCGTCATTCCCACAGACAGATATCTGGCAACCTCACGCTGCCTCTGGCGCACGAAGCTTAAAGTATTGAGAAACACACTGCTGATGCCAAAAATGGCAAGAAGGACACAGAAGCTTCCGAAGATTGTCATGAGAGCGTCGTAGGCTCTGTCGCTTTCCAGCTCCGCGCGAATCCGGTTTTCACTTTCCACATCATACTTTTCAAGCAGCGTATCAACCTTTTGTTCCAGGCTGTCCAGTGTCTCCAGGGAGTCCCTGTCTTCCGTGAGAATGCGGATGGTCAGATCCGGTCCGGCATCTCCCAGCTGACCGCCGATTTTCTCCCACAGGGATGTGGGAATAAAATGGGCCAGCTCATGATAGTCCTCCACGCCGAACTGCTCCCGGAATACCGGGGTCTGATGGGCATAGGCGGTCACGGGAAGCTCCACCTTTTCCTCCTGTCCCGGCCTGATCAGGACAGTGGCTTCCTCATCCTCCTGCAGGTAGGGAAGGTAGTTTCGCTTCCGGAAGTTGGGGTCCCTGTCGTCCCTCACCTCATTGTAGATCACAGCCCCGTCCAGCCGTTCCGGCGCGCCGATCTGCCTGCAGTAGGAAAGAAAGGCCTCGTCATCCAGTATGATGACAGGAACGGAAACCGTACGGCCATCCTGCCCATCCTGAAAGCCTCCCGCAGCCGCAAATTCATCGCTCAGCTCTTCATCGGTCAGAAACCGCTCCGCTTCCGCCCGCTGATAAGCAAGAACATCCTGAATTCCGGAAACGGCCCGAATCTTTGGAAGTTCCTGTGTTTTGGCAAAGGAGTCAATCGGAGCATCCTTCACCGTCACCATGATATCCCAGGCATTCGCATATCTGTCCCAGTAGGTGATCTGCGTGCTGAGACGGGAGAGCGCGAAAAAGCATTCCATCAGAGTAAAAGCAAGAAGGGAAAGGGTCAGAGAAAGCGCGGCAGCCCGCAGGGCTTTCCTCTGGGCCTTCAGCGCATTTCCCGCAAGCTCCCCTTCCATGCCGAACAGAAGGGCCAAAATACGGGAATTCTTTTTTCTTTTCAAAAGAAAACCGTCCATCCCCCGGATGGCTTCCAGAGGGGTCAGTCTGCTCAGCTTCCGCGCAGGCAGCCAGGCGGAAATTCCCACCGTCGCCGCCGCGCACAGAATGGAACCTGCCAAAATCAGAGGATGAAACACAAAATGAGACTCCATCCGGTCCGGCGCCGCCCCTCTCAGAAATACGTTGAGTCCCTCCAGAATCCCGGCTGCCGCGGCCATGCCAAGAAGATTTCCCGCGAGAATCGGAATCGCGCACAGCATTCCCGCCTCCTGGAGCAGAAAGAAGCGGATCTGGCCCGGCGTGGCGCCGACGCTGGAAAGAATGCCGAACTGATGCACCCGGTCGTTCATAAATACCGCAAACGCGTTATGGATGACCAGAATCAGGGAAATGCAGGCAAAGGCCGTCACGCCTCCAAACAGCATCAGAAGCATCGCTCCGTCCGGATCGCGGGGATTTCGTACCAGATACAGGGACAGCAGCTGATCGTTATAGACCACGTTTTCTTCACGAATCCCAAACAGCTCTGCGATTTCGGGCATTTCCTCATAGATATCCGCCGTATTTTTCAGCCGGATATCCACAGCCGTGTTTTCCCCGTCGGATTCCTCTTCATTGATTTCTGCGCTTTCCACATTGCCAAGGCTTTTCAGAAGCTCCAGATCCTCTTCGTCAAATGCTCCGACAAGCCTGGCATGATAATCTCCCTCTTCTGCCGTGATCCGCACCTTTTCATAGGCCCACATACTGTAGAGCAGGCTTAACAGCAAAGACAGAAGAAGCGCAGAAATCAGGGCGGCAGCCATCATCGAAGCGCTGGAAGCGCGGTTTTTTCTGATATAGCTCAGAGAATAATCCTTACCAAAATTCCACATGATACGCCGCCCTCCCTCAGCTCAGTTTCCGGTCGCTGATGATGCGGCCGTCCTCCATGGTCACAATACGGCCAGCCTCCAGCGCGATTTTTTCATCATGGGTAACCATGAGAATCGTCTGCTTCAGATTCCGGTTGGAGATTTTAAGAAGATCCATGATCTCCTCCGAATTTTTCCGGTCCAGGTTTCCCGTTGGCTCATCCGCCAGTAAAATGGCCGGGCGGTAGATCAGCGATCTGGAAATGGCCGCCCGCTGCTGCTGGCCGCCGGAAAGCTGGCCCGGCAGGGCTTCCAGCTTATCCTGAATCCCCAGCGTTGTAACAACCTGGTCAAAATAGTCGGAATTGGGCTTCCTTTTATCCAGAAGCAGAGGCATCAGAATATTTTTCCGAATGGTCAGCGTGGGAATCAGATTATAAAACTGATAGACCAGTCCCACCTTTCTGCGGCGGAAAATGGCCGCCTTCGTCGGACTTAAGCCGGCAATGTCCGTCCCCTCCACGATCACCTTTCCGGAGGTAGGCTGATCCACACTTCCCAGAATATGAAGCAGGGTGGATTTTCCCGATCCGGAAGCCCCGACGATCGCCACGAATTCTCCCTGTTCCACAGACAGATCGATGCCGTTCACCGCGGTGACCTGCCCGGCCCCGGAACCATATACCTTTGTCAGTTTCTCACAACGTAAAATTTCCAAAACTGTCTCCTTTCTCTCTCCCGCGGCAGAAACGCTGCCGTCCTCAAAGTGTTCTGCCGGTATTCTGAACTCCCGATTTTTCCATCATCGGATTATCCTTATTCTGGCAGAGGAAAGTGACAGGACGGTGACACATTCTTTTTTTCTCAATTTCCGTAAATATGAATCTCAAAGCAGGCTCCGGCTGTCTTTCCATTTTTCGTTACATTCCGTGCCGTCAGGGTTCCGTTCTGCCGCTCCACAACGGCGCGGGCCAGGGAAAGGCCGATTCCCAGACTTCCCTCCGACGCGTTTTTTCCCCTGAAAAATCGTTCAAAAAGATGGGGCAGATCTTCCTTCTCAAACCCTTCTCCCTCATCCCGGATGAGGATCTGTACGTACAGCGGATTTTCCGAATAATCACAGAAAATACGCCCGCCTGCCGGGGAATGCTCCAGACAGTTTTTCATCAGGTTCATAAGCGCTTCCATGGTCCATTCCATATCTCCCAAAAAAGCAACCCTTCCCCGGTCCGGAATCTCCACCTGAATCCGCGCCTCTTCCAGCAGGCCCGCAAGGTTTTCAGCGGCAAGGTTCAGCACCGTATACACATCCACAGGAACGCGCTCCAGAAGAATGGAGCCGGAATCGATCCGGGAGAGGGAAAGCAGGGCCTCTTCCAGACGGTTCAGCCGTTCCATCTGCTTTCTGACCGGCTCCGCATAGGGGTTCGGCGTCTTTTCTTCCATCAGCTGCAGAGAAAGGAGGGCGGCAGTCAGCGGCGTTTTGAGCTGATGCGCGATGTTGGCCAAATTTTCCGCAAATTCCTTCTTCGCCCGCAGCGCATCGTCCCTTGTGGCATACAAATGGGTGACCGTCTTATAAATCTCATCCCTCAGATGGGAGAATTCATCCTCCTCTTCCGGAAGCAAGATGCCGGTACCCTTTGAAACGGAGCCGTTGATGCCGCGCGCTCCCATGTTGATCTGCTCCAGATAACCGGTCACTCCGGATATTTTTCTTCTGATTCTCTGCTTTTCTTTTCGGTTCAGGAAAAAAACAGCCGCCGAAACGGCAGCGGTCAGTCCGGCGGAAAGAAGCAGCGGATACCGGATTTCCTTCATTTTCGGGGCAAAAGCTGCCGCCCCATATCCATAGCGGGCCAGAAAGCTGTCCCCGGTCATACTTCCCTCATAGTGTTGCAGGGCAGAAAGCACTTCTGTTTTAAACTCCGGATTTTCTTCCAGCAGCGTCCGGCAGAAAGCGGACATCTGCGTAAAGGCAGCTCTCTGACAGACATTCTGCCAGATAAAAATCAGAAGAAGCATCCCAGCCAGACAGAACAGGGCCGGAACCACATAAAAGAAAACCTGGTTTTTTTTCATGATCTTACCTCATTCCGGAGCGCAGCAAAACTACCTCCTGCTTCAAACATCCTCCATGCGGTACCCGAAGCTGCGGATGGTCTTCAGGCAGGCAGGATTATGCAGCTTTTCCCGAAGCCGCTTCATCGTAACGGTCAGGGTGTTGTCGTTCACAAAATTTCCTCCGCTGTCCCAGACCTGCTCCAGAAGCTGCCTTCTCGTCACGGTTCCTCCCCGGTTTTTCATCAGAATCAGGAGGATTCCGTATTCCGGACGGCTTAAGTGTACCTCCTCCTGTCCATAAAAAACCGCCGTTTTTCCTTCATCCAGCGTGATCTGCCCGCAGCGCAGGACGCCCTCCTCTTTGGGATTCTGTCCGTCCATGGCAGTGCGCCTCAGAAGCGCCCGGATCCGGGATGCGAGAATTTCCAGTTCAAAGGGCTTCGTCACATAATCATCCGCTCCGTTATCAAAACCGGATACCACATCTTTGGCATCACTGCGGACGGTGAGAAAGAGAACCGGAAGTTTCTCCCATCTGCGCCGGACCCACCGGCACAGCTCGTCCCCGCTGCCGTCCGGCATGTTCCAGTCCACCATCAGAAGATCTGGAACCTTTTCCTCAAGCGCCCGCTTTGCCTGCGCTATCGTGGGATAAATCTCCGTGCTGTAATCCAGCCGGTTCAGATATTCCTGTACCAGGCGGGCGATGGTCATATCGTCCTCGGCGTAGTAGAGTTTTTTCATGCTGCCTCCCTTTAAATCACAAATTCAAGATTTTTTAACCGCTTTTTTTGCACGAATTCAATTTTTTATCCTTCATTTACGCCCTGACATATTTTCTGTTTCCATCAGCCGGTTCAATTTCTTTTCTTTAATCAGGTTAATGACCGCTTCACTCATATACTGATAGAGAATGATGAGGAAAATCGAAAACAGCGGCAGAAAGATGGCTCTGCTTTCCTTCTGCCCGTTGAAAACGGAAAGCGCCGTATTCACGAAGGATGCCGTAGCCAGAATCTAAAGCGACGGAAGGGAACCCCGGATCATCTTCTCCATTGCTCTGACCACAACCCAGGGGCGGGAGATTTCCCAGTTGATTTTTATATAATCCAGCAGGGTATATTTTTTACTTTCAGCTTCCAACATAATACCCCCTCTCTTCTACACAAATTATTTATTCAAAGCACGCACTGAATGCAGGGCGCATTTCTTCCATCTGACCGCGGGTCAGGCCATACTTTACAGCCAGAGGCTGCCAGTTTTCTCTCACAGTTTTCAACACATTCCCGGCGGATTTCTCAGCATCAGCCCTGGTCAGACCAAAACGCACCGCAGTTTCTACAGCAAGATCAATACGAATACTGTTGTCATATTCGTCAACGTTCAGAGAAAGCTCATCTCCATACGGAACTGGGTTTACATCATAAAGAGGAGAAAGAATCCATCCTTTTTCCATAAGAATAAAGGCATGATTGCGAAGATGATCATCTGTATTAGAAACAGCCATATTAAAAACAATACGTTTCCATAATTCGACCAGATCCGCTTTGGGGCTGGCTCCATTGGACTTAATGAAATCAGCCATATCCAGATAACTCGTTCCGTCCGCAGCAGAAGCGCCATCGGTTTTTCCAAGCAAAGTCATTGCGGATGCAAAATGAATTCTCTTCTTTCCATTCCGGTCAAAACGTTTCACAAGATATGTGCTCCCCAGCTTTGAAAATTTTTCCAGCTTCGCATCCGATACATTCAAGCCGCATAATTTTGCGAGATCATGTGTAACCATTTCCCATGCGCCCGTATCATTTTCATCATTCTTTGATGGAAACTTTGCGATCCAGAGTTGCCCCATGGTATCAACAACAGTCGCCTTGGGTCTGGCACCACCAAGGGATGATCCCGGTTTAATCAACTGATTCAGCCACTTTTCAGAAAGACCGCTTTCATCATTTTCAAAGTTACGTGACGCTTCTTCCAATGTGCGAAGTGTTGCCCATGGAGGTACTTGCGTTTCTCTGTCATCCGACAGAAATGTCCCCCTCGGATCCAGCTTAAATCTGATGCCGCCCATTCTGGTTTCATCATAGACTCCCAGCAGGTAATCACTGTCATATAGCTTACGAGGTTTACGGGCTTCTTTCTGCGCACGAATACGCTCACGCTTATTCATGAGAACACGTCCCCAGCGATCCGGAGAGGCATCTGCAAACATTCCAAAAATATTTTTTCCATTCGAAAACTGCCTGCCACCATAAGGAATCAGTTCCGGATCCAGACTGACAGATAAATTCGTTTGTTTGAGCCATCCATTGCTGTATTCAAACGAATAGGTTTCTCCTCCCTTTATAACATTTACGTAAAGCATTCCCAGAAGAATTGGTTCTTCCTGGCTGAAGTCATCATACACATATATCGTTTTCTGATTAGCCGACATGGTTCCTGCCTCCTGCACGTTTTCCTGACGCACGCTTTCTGGTAAGCAATTCCAAATCCTGCATCTTTTTACCAATTACATCATCTTTCGCCACAAGCAGCAGATCCTTATCCATATTATTCAGAGCATGCAGCACAGCGGCATAAATCCCCATGGCAACTGCCGGATTTCCAGCTTCCACCTTCCACAGGGTGGAACGACTGATTCCAGCCCGCTCTGCCACAAGTACAGCTGAAAGATCTCTTCTCAGTCTTGCAAGTTTGATCTGCTCCCCAAGCGTTTTCAAAATCTCTTCTGTTGAAGGCATTATATTATAGGCTGCTTTTTTCATCTATATTCACCTGCGCTATTTTTGTTTTCTATTATAAACAAAAATTAAAATAACGTCAATAATAGCAAACATTATATAATCAAATACTTATTTTAAAATTCAAAAAAATAGTGGATGGAACCCTTCTTTGGTCAACCATCCACCATAAAATCAGCCACTATTTTATATAAGACATATCACTGATTCTCTTTATAAACCGTTTCCCTTCCTCATTTTCAAACATATGGGAAACTCCTCCGGTCAGTCCAAATATTTCACCTGCATTGATCGTCTCAACGCTTAATCCCAGGAACATGGTATAAAAAACGCTCAATAAGTCCCCATGAGAAACAATGATGATATTATCCTCTTTACTGCTCATCATTTCATCAAAAAAAGGCCTTAATCTGTTCCACTCATCTCTGCGGCTTTCCGCGTCAGAAAACATTCTGTCATCAATGGTTTTCTCCTGCATTTCCATATTTTCACGCATCCACTGCACGGATTTTCCACAGCACCTGCCAAGGTTCCTTTCCCTTAATTCCGTTTTGAGAACAGGTGTCAGACCCAAATCGTTTCCAATGATTTCAGCTGTCTGCCTTGCCCGCAGCAGATCAGAGGAATACATGACAAACCCTTTTTCGGACAGCTCAGTTTTTAACCGTTCCCCAATTCGATTCGCCTGTTTCACTCCCAGTTCCGATAATTCCCAGTCTGTCCATGAACCAACCATACCATTTGTATGATGAACCGATTGCGTATGTTGAATCGTGATGATTGTTTTCATGCGAGTTTCCTTTCTACAACTGCCTTCTGGCACTCTTCATTCAAAAAACAGAAATTTTTTTCAGTATATTCTGTTTCAAGGATTATGTAAAGGGAATCGTGTTAGTCCGTTCTACTGTGCAGCACTCGTCTCATAAGCAAAGCTGCATAACAGCGGAGAGCGTAGCTTTGAGAGTAACGCGGAGTGAACGGTAACGTTCTTTCTGAACAGATTTCATTTGCACATCCTCCCCCGCTGTGCTACAATACAGAAGGAGACAGGAGACAAAGGAAGCGGGCTTGGGATGACAGCCCTGTTTTGTTTGTCTTTTTTTATTGCTTCCGGCATATGGCATATTTGAAAAAAGCAGGCATTCATGATGAACAGAAAAGAATTGATACAACAGCTGGAGGACTGCCCGGTGATCGCCGCGGTAAAGGATGAGGAAGGACTGCAGGCCTGTCTGGACTCGGAAATCGGCATTGTTTTCGTCCTCTTCGGAGACATCTGCACCATTCCGGAAATCGTCCGGAAGCTGAAGGAAAGAGAAAAAACGGTGATCGTCCATATCGACCTGATCGCCGGGCTTTCCGGAAAAGAGGTCGCGGTAAACTTTATCCACAGCAATACCGAAGCCGACGGCATCATATCCACAAAACCTGCCCTGATCCGGCAGGCAAAGGAGCTTGGAATGCGTACCGTCATGCGTTTCTTTGCCATTGATTCCATGGCCTTCGACAACATCCGCAGACAGTCCGAAGCGGTTCGTCCCGATGTGATCGAAGTGCTTCCCGGCCTGATGCCGAAGGTTATCCGAAAAATCTGCCGGGACAGTCTGATTCCCGTAATCGCAGGCGGCCTGATCACCGAACGGGAGGATATCATGGCGGCGCTTCAGGCGGGCGCCGTTTCCATATCCACCACCAACCGGAAGGTCTGGTTCATGTAACGCTTTCGGGACTGACATCCTTTGTAAAGGGGAACGGCCGCCCCCATCAGAAAATCGGCCGGACAATCCGGAAAAAAATTTCCGGATGACAATGGAATATGTTGTTTGCAGGAGAGATGAGACAGCAGACCCGCCGCGCCGCAGGGCGCGTTGGTTTTGCTGTCTTTTTTTCTAAAAAATAAGGGGCATGATCAGAAAGAGAAAACGCCGTGATTTCCATTTCCCTGTTTTCCTTTTTTTCTCATTCGTGCTCCGGAATGGAGATTGCCATGAAAGATGTGATTATCATCGGCGCAGGCGTAACGGGCTGTGCCATCGCAAGAGAACTGTCCCGCTATGATCTGGACGTTCTGGTTCTGGAACGGGAGGAGGACGTCTGCTGCGGCACCTCAAAGGCCAACAGCGCCATCGTGCACGCAGGCTTTGACGCGGTTCCCGGCACCTGGAAGGCCAGGCTGAACGTGGAAGGGAACCGGATGATGGATGCCCTGTCCGAAGAACTGGATTTTCCTTTCCGCCGGAACGGTTCCCTGGTTCTCTGTTTTTCCGAGGATCAGATCGGCGGGCTGGAAGAGCTGTATCAGCGCGGCATCGCCAACGGCGTTCCCGGTCTGCGCATCGTAAAGGGGGAAGAGATCCATCAGATCGAGCCAAACCTTTCGCCGGATGTGTATGCCATGCTTTATGCGCCCACCGGCGGCATCGTCTGTCCCTTTAAAATGACCATCGCCCTGGCGGAAAATGCCTTTGAAAACGGCGTGAATTTCCGTTTTCAGACAGAAGTAAAAAAGATTACCCCAATCCCCTTTTCTGAAAAAAAGGATTCCAAAATGCCGGGCGGCTACCGGGTCCGGACGGTTGACGCGGAATACGAATGCAGGGCCGTGGTCAATGCCGCCGGCGTCTATGCGGATGTGTTCAACAACATGGTGAGTTCCATCCCCCTTCACATCACGCCCCGTCGCGGAGAATACATCCTGATGGATAAAAAGGCGGGAAATTTTGTATCCCATACCATATTCCAGCAGCCCACCCGTCTGGGAAAGGGCATTCTGGTCACACCCACCATACACGGCAACCTGCTGGCAGGCCCCACGGCGGAGGATATTAACGACAGGGAAGCGACCAATACCACGGCCGCCGGCCTTTCTCAGGTGATGGAAAAGGCCCGGATCAGCGCCTCCCGCATTCCTCTGAACATGGCCATCACCTCCTTCTGCGGCCTGCGCGCCTGCGAGGAAAAGGGAGATTTCGTCCTGGGAGAAGCGGAGGACGCGCCCGGCTTTTTCAATGCCGCAGGCATCGACTCTCCCGGCCTTTCCAGCGCTCCGGCCATCGGGGTGATGCTGGCCGGCCAAATTGCCGGGACGCTGCACGCCTCCAGGAAGGAAATCTTTCATGAGCGCAGAAAGGACATTCCCTGTATCGCCAACAGCACGCCGGAGGAAATCGCCGCTCTCATCGCCTCCGATCCGGCCTATGGAAACGTGATCTGCCGGTGCGAGACGGTGACGGAAGGGGAAATTGTCAACGCCATCCGCCGGCCTCTGGGCGCCAGAAGTCTGGACGGCGTCAAGCGCCGCACCCGGGCGGGCATGGGACGCTGTCAGTCCGGCTTCTGTTCTCCGAAAGTCATGGAAATCCTTTCCCGGGAACTGGGCGTCTCTCCTCTTACCCTTACCAAATCCGGCGGTTCCTCCTTCCTTCTCTCCGGCCTGACCGGAGAGGATGTCTGACGGCCTGCACCTGCCGCATATGGCCCGGAACACGCCTTTATTCAAAAAGTTTCTGAAAAGAATTTTTTCAGGGAAGCATTTTATACGGAACGGAGATTTTTATGAAAGAATATGATCTGATCATCATCGGCGCAGGCCCTGCCGGCCTCGCCGCCGCAGTTTCCGCTTTTGACAGCGGCATACGGGACATTCTGATTCTGGAGAGGGACGCCGAAGCCGGCGGCATCCTGAATCAGTGCATTCACAACGGATTCGGCCTGCATACCTTTCAGGAGGAGCTGACCGGCCCCGAATACGCCGGCCGTTTTCTTACGCAGGTAAAGGAACGAAACATCCCCTGCCGTCTTCATACCATGGTTCTGGATCTTGGCGCAGATGAGCCGGATGAAAACGGCTTCTGCATCAAAACCGTTACCGCCATGAACCGGACGGAGGGTCTGATGCAGCTTCGCGCCAGAGCCGTGATTCTGGCCATGGGATGCCGGGAACGCCCCCGCGGCGCGCTGAACATTCCCGGATACCGGCCGGCCGGCATCTATTCCGCCGGAACCGCCCAGCGTCTGGTCAACATGGAAGGCTTTCTGCCGGGAAAGGAGATCGTCATCCTTGGCTCCGGAGACATCGGCCTGATCATGGCAAGACGCATGACGCTGGAGGGCGCGAAGGTGAAGGTGGTTGCGGAGCTGATGCCCTATTCCGGCGGCCTGCAGAGAAACATCGTTCAGTGTCTGGAGGATTTCGGCATTCCTCTGAAGCTGAGCCATACGGTTGTCGATATTCACGGAAAAGAACGGGTTCAGGGCGTGACGCTGGCCCGGGTGGATGAAAACAGAAAGCCCATACCGGGAACAGAGGAATTTATCTCCTGCGATACGCTTCTGCTTTCCGTCGGCCTGATTCCGGAAAATGAGCTTTCCGGCAGGCTGGGCGTGCGTATGGCCCCTGTCACCGGAGGCCCTTCGGTCAACGAAAGTCTGGAAACCTCCGTTCCCGGCGTTTTCGCCTGCGGAAATGTGCTCCATGTCCATGACCTGGTGGATTATGTCTCTCAGGAAGCCGCAAAGGCAGGCTCCTGTGCGGCACGCTACATTCTTTCCCGGACACGGCCGGACAGACCGGAAACAGCTGTCGAAAACGGGAAAGAGGACTTTTCTGTTCCGATTCGCACCGGAACCGGCGTGCGCTACACCGTTCCCCAGTCCATCCGCCCTTCCCATATGGAGGACAGCCTTACCATCCGCTTCCGTGTGGGAGACGTATACCGAAACTGCCGGATCGGCGTATTTCTCAACGACCGTCTCCTTCGCAGCATCTCCAGGCCCAGGCTGGCCCCCGGTGAGATGGAACAGGTCGTTCTGAAAAAGGAGGAACTGCTTTTTACCCCTCAGGAATCCAAAAAGCCGCTGTCCTCTGTCACCATTCAGGTTTTGTCCGAATAAGGTTTTCATACTGCCGGAGCCCGGCACTGCAAAGCTTTGCTCCGCTCCGGAATGGAGGTTTTCATGGAAAAGAAACTGGAAGAACGCAAACTGATCTGCATCAACTGTCCGCTGGGCTGCGCGCTCACCGTCACCCTGGATGGAACAGACGTCGTCAGCGTCACGGGCAACACCTGTCCCCGCGGCGAAGCCTACGGCCGGAAGGAATGCACCCATCCGACCAGAATCGTCACCAGCACGGTCCGCCTTACAGGAGGAATCCTGCCCGTCGTCTCCGTCAAAACCGCTTCCGATATTCCGAAGGAAAAAATGAAGGAATGCGTCAGACAGCTGAAGCAGCTCACTCTCACCGCTCCCGTCCACATCGGCGACATCGTTCTGGAAAACGCGGCCGGAACCGGCGTCCCCGTCATCGCGACCAAAAACGTGGAATCTTTACCATTTCCTGTAACAGAACAGGGAATGAATTGACGCCCCCGGCAATGTCCGTTATAGTAAAAAGGGCAGGGCGGAACAGCTTTATCCGCCCTCGCCGGATTTTATCCCATCACAGACAGAACAGGAGATACCGGAATGATAACAGACCTGACCGGAAAGAATGCCGATGCCCTGAAGGACAAGAAGCTGTGGCTTCTGGACATGGACGGCACGATTTACAATGAAAATCAGATTTTTGAGGGAACGCTGGATTTCCTGAAACAGATCAGACAGAGCGGAGGGCGTTATATTTTCATCACCAACAATTCCTCCCGTTCCGTGGCTGATTATGTGAAAAAGGTCACCGACATGGGAATTGACGCCGGACCGGAGGATTTCTATACCTCCAGCCAGGCCACGGCCATGTATATCCAGGAACACTATCCGGGACAGACCGTCTACTGCATGGGCACCCGTTCCCTGGTACAGGAACTTCGGGAAAGCGGCCTTTCCGTCGTTACGGAACCGGACGACACTGCTTCCGTCGTTCTCATCGGCTTCGATACGGAAAACACCTCGGAAAAAATCCGCAATACCTGCATCATGCTGGGAAAAGATGTGGCCTACCTCGCCACCAATCCGGATCTGGTCTGCCCGGTCAGCTTCGGCTTCATCCCGGACTGCGGATCCATGAGCATCATGCTCAAAAACGCCACCGGAAAGGAACCCTTCTTCATCGGCAAGCCCCAGCCCATCATGGTGGACTGCGTGCTGAAAAATACGGGCTGTTCCCGGCAGGACGCCGTCATTGTGGGAGACCGCCTCTACACCGACATCGCCACCGGGACAAATGCCGGCGTGGATACCATCTGCGTCCTTTCCGGAGAGGCCTCCATGGAGGACATCCGGGAATGGGACGGGGAACCCACCTGGATTTTTCAGGACGTGAAGGAGATCCGGGAAAAGCTCAGCCGGAAAAACTGAAACGGAAAGGCCGGCCTGTGGCGGCTCAGCCTTCCTGCTGCGCCTCTCCCTTCCTTTTCCAGACGCCGGACAGGTATCTTGCCTGGCAGACCAGTCCGGTAAGGAGCCAGTTGGAAACGGCGGTCAGCCACAGTCCGGCAGGGCCGATCTGAAGCACGACAGTATAGAGCCAGGCGAAGCCGATCCTGCCGACGATCTCCACCGTTCCGTTAAAGAGGGCAAATCCCGTGTCTCCCGCCCCGTTTAAGATACTGCGGTTCACATAGATCATGCTCAGCGCCAGCACACCGCAGGAAAGGATTCCGATTCCCAGCACGCTGTAGCTTCTCACTTCCGGCTCCCCCTGAACGAAAAAATCGGCAAACATCCCGCCGAAGACATGACCGACCACGAATACGAACACACTGTAGGCAATGGCCATCATCCATCCGACCCGATAGCCGCTCTGAACCCGTTTTTTCTGCCCGGCTCCCACATTCTGTCCCGTATAGGTGGACAGCGCCATGGAAAGCGAAGAAAGCGGCATATTGTTCAGATTATCGAATTTGTTGATGATCGTGTTGGCCGCAACCACCGTCTCTCCGAAGCTGTTCACAAAGCCCTGCAGCACGGCGGCTGAAATATTGATGGTAGAACTCTGCAGCGCCAGAGGCAGTCCGGTGTACAGAAGCTTCTGCAGTACCGCCCTGTGGGGCCGGAGCTGAGACAGGGGAAAGCGGAAGCATTCGTATTTTTTTCTGGCGTAGATCAGTCCCGCTCCTGCCGCAATCAGCTGGGAAAGCAATGTGGCGAAGGCCACACCGAACACATCCCATCTGACGACGGTGACAAAGCATACGTCCAGCACAATATTCAGCACGCTGGAGAGCGCGAGAAAGAAAAGAGGCGTCCTGGAATCTCCCAGAGCCCGCAGGATGCCGTTCACACAGTGATACAGCGCCATTCCCAGGATGCTCACAAAGACGGTCCTCATGTAGATGAGCGCCCGATCCATGACGGATTCCGGCGTTCCCAACAATACCAGCAGCTTTTCTGCCAGCACGAATCCCAGCCCTCCTGTGATCAGGGCAGACGCCATCAGGAGGATCAGCGCGTTCGCCACCACTTTTTTGATCTGTTCTTTCTTTCCCGCCCCGTGCAGCTGCGCCACCAGAATGCCTACACCTGTGGAAAGTCCCATATTCAGCCCCACAAACACGGAATAGGGGCCGCTGCAGACCCCCACCGCCGCCAGCGCGTCCGCTCCCACGAAACGTCCTACGATGACGGAATCCATGATATTATAGAGCTGTTGAAACACATTGCCCAAAAAGATCGGAATGGCAAAGGAAATCAGAAGACCGGCGGGCCTTCCCTGTGTCATGTCCAGTTGCTTTATGCCTTTTCGTGCTGTCATCATTTTCTCATGTGCCTCCGGAATTTCATATCTCATCCTTAATAGCCGATCATCGGTATGGATACCGGTGTCTGCTCATATGCGGGCTTTTCTCCGTTCTTTACCGCATACAGGACCTCTGCAGTCTGCCTGGCCGCCTCCATCAGCTCCTGTTCCGGCTGCATGCAGATGTCCGTCATTCCGATCTGATAATTTTCTCCGTCAAAGCGCCCCAGACAGAACTGGTCGTTGTACTGGAACCAGTGCGCGCCCACGCCGTAAGGGTGCTCTGCCACCTTCTCCACATAATGGCGGAACATCACGGCTCTCTGCTCCTGATCGGTCACACCCTTTAAGCCGGTAGCTGTCAGTCCTCTGTCCAGCGCGCCGCAGTGGAACTCTCCCATCAGGATGGGAAGATCCACGCCCGCATTTTTCACAAAATCCATGTCCCTCGTGGGATCAAAATCATAACAGTTAATGGAAAATACATCAAAATATTCCCATCCGGCCATCATATCCCGGTTGTTTGCCTTGGACCAGCGAAGCCCCAGATTCAGATGATTGGGGTCCACCTTCCGGCAGGCCTCTGCAGGAACCCGGCTGTACTCCCGGATCAGAAATACCGAATATTCCCGCAGATCTCCTTTCGAACCGGGATAATGCTGCAGGCAGCCGTCAATGGGCTTTTCCAGATCAGAAAAGTCCTCAAAGGAAGCTCCCCATGCTTCATTCAGCGCATGGATATTTTCATAGCGCTCCTTCAGAAAACCGATCAGTCCTCTCCTGCAGCAGGTATCGGCGGGATTTCTCAGTACCTCGTCCGCGATGGCAAGATTCTCCACAAAATTGAACTCCGGCTCATTGCGCAGGAAATAGCCGATCAGCCAGGGATCGTCCTTCCAGTCCTCCAGCTGCTTCGCATAGATTTCCGCGTTTTCTTTGTATTCCTCCGACAGCACATCCGGAAAATCCCGGAAGATCAGCGTCTTCGTCATGGGGAAGCCGGGCAGCTCCCGCACATAGGGCAGGCTGTCATGACCATCGTTCACATGCAGTCCCGGAAAATTACCCTGGGAATTGATTCCGTTTCCCTTCAGGGAACGCATGGCGATCTCTTCCCATTTTTTCTTCCAGTCCTCCCCATATACCCTCTTTAAATTCACACCTGCAAAATTCAACAGTTTAAAATGCTCCGGCTTCATATAGGCCGTTCTCTGCCGCACGCCCTCCTGATAAAATTCCTTCCATTCGGGATCATCCTGATCCGGAAGCCAGTCGCACACCGTCTCAAAACCGTCCACCCGGCAGCCGTCTCCGGGCCTGGTTCCGCAGGGTCCGAGCGAAAAATAGTCGCAGCCGTCCGGATCTGTCAGATGCCACCTCCCATCCTCTGTTTTGATGGTAGAGAAGAAGCCGCTTCCCTCCTTCAGCTTTCTTGTGCTGTCTCCTCCCCAGCGGTTCCAGGACGGAAACGGATAAGCTGCCGGTCCCTCCTGTGCCTGCAGCTCTTTTTTCAGCTCCTCCAGGGAATGGATCTTTCCCGGCCATTCCTTTTCCTTCCACTGACCGAATTCATCCACCACCTTTTTATCCGGGATCGGAAATTCCTCCGGCATCTCATTGGAGGTATAAAAGCCGCTCAGGCGCACCTTCACATCATGAAATACCTTCTCGATCCCAAGCTCGAATCTCACAGCTTCCTCCCGCTTCATCCGGTGGCCATGACAGACCAGCTTCAGCGTTCCCGGCGTCCGGTTGGTATAAATGGTGCTGTTGTCAAGAAGGCTCAGATCCAGACAGATCCTGGTCTGAAATCGGGGAAGAAGGCCGAAGCGCAGATAGAGCCGTTCCTTTTCCTCCCCCTTTGCAAAGCACCGGAACATCATGGCCGCGGAGTGTTCCTCCAGCACCTCCACATCTCCGATCACATACCGGTCCTCTGTTTCCAGAAGCTGCGGCAGGCTGATCCCGCCTCCAGAGCTTTTCAGACAGATCACGCAGGAATCCTTTCCCCCTTCCTGCATCGATGCATTTCTCAATTCTCCTTTTGTCCAGTCGATTCTCATTTTTCCCTCCATGCCGAAGCATTTTATGCTGAGGCCGCGAGGAGAAATCACGCATGTGATTTCTCCTCTGCGATCACAGCAGTTTTGTGCTTCGGCGCAAAACTGCCGATTGAAAAATAAGCCATCAGGCTTATTTTTCAATCTTCCCTCCATGCCGAAGCGTTACAAATCCGGATTGAAAAAGCGCTTTTTCTTTTTTATCATAAAGACTCTCTTTGGGGAATGCAATTCAGGATAGCTTGTTTTTTTATACAAAAACGTTTTCAAATATGATATTATATAAAAATAGAATATTTCTTTTATACAAAACCGTTGTTAAAGACTTTCTGCAGATTTGTTTGAAAAAGGAGGATTTTTGCATGGACAACATTCTCTGTTACCGCTTTTGTCCCACTTCTCTTCCCAGTGTAAAATATATCAGCCAGACCAGCCTTACACCCCCCCAGATCCACGTCCGCAGACGGACGGAGGAATTCATCCTATACTATATCCTGAGCGGCCGCATGTATATTGGAGAAGGAGACCGGCGATTCGTACTGGATCAGAATGAAATGCTGATCCTGGATCCCCAGGAAGAACACTATGGAACGGCTCCCTCTGACTGTTCTTATTTCTACGTTCATTTCTACTTTCCGACGATGGAAGCCTTTTCCTGCAGTCCCAAACAGGAGGAGGACTTCCGCGCTTCTCTCGTTCAGACCCGTCTTGCAGCGCAGAAAACGGATGAATGCTCCATCCGGTCGATTCCACAAGAGCCTGTTTTTGTTCCCAAGCATCTGTCTCTCTCCGCTCCCGGCATCTCTGCAGAGTGCATCGGGCTCCTGGAACGTATTCAGGCCTCCCATTATAACCGCATGGAGCATTTTCAGCTCATGACCTCGCTTGTGTTTGCCGAACTTCTCCTTTCCTTTTCCCGTGCCATGACGGATTCCCTTTTTTACAGGGAGACTTCTCTGACCAGCCGTTCCAGCCGCATCATATCCGATATTCTTTCCTATCTGCAGACGGAATACCGCCAGAGGATCACAGGAAGTATGATCGAGCAGAAATTCGGCTGCAATTACGATTACGTGAACCGGCTTTTTAAAAAGGCGGTAGGACATACCATTCTGGATTATCTGAACCGGCTCAGGATCTCCCATGCGCGGCAGTATCTGTCCGTCGGCGGCTGCAGCCTGTCAGAAATCGCGGAACGATGCGGTTTTGAAAATATCTACTATTTTTCCCGGGTATTTAAAAAGTACACCGGCACCGCTCCCGGCGCCTACGCGCGTGCCAGCCTTTTCCCAGGAAACGAAGGTGTAAAGGCCCCGAAGACGGAACCGTAAGGATTTCCCTCCTGCTTTGGCTCAGCGGATCCTTTCCAGATACTCTTTGGACAGGATCCGGTTGATATTCAGCGCAAACAGCACTGTCGCCGTCGCCGCGGAAATAATATCAGAAACCGGCTCCGCATAATAGATTCCCATCACGCCGAAGAAACGCGGCAGGATAAGGGCCAGCGGTACCAGCAGGATGACCTTTCGGAACATGGCGATGAACAGCGAGATCCCGGCCTGTCCCAGCGACAGAAACGAAGGCTGGATTCCGTTCTGCAGCCCGAAAAACAGCATGCCGAACAGAAAGACCGGCATCACCTTTCCCACCAGAGCGATCAGCTCCGGATCGTTGCTGAACAGGGACGCATAGACACCCGGAAAGATCATGGCCGTCATATTCGCCAGGAAAGAAATGGTGAAGCTCACGCCGACCATGCTCAGACAGATTTTCTTCGTGCGAGCGAAATTCCCGGCCCCATAGTTGTAGCTGATGATGGGCTGCACACCCTGAGTAAATCCGGTAAGCGGCGCGGAAAACAGCTGCAGCACGCTCTGCATGATCGTGATGGAACCCACATACAGATCCCCGCCGTATCTCTGCATGCCGCTGTTCAGTACGATGGTCACAAGGCTTTCCGTGGAGGTCATGATGAAAGGAGAGATTCCCAGAGAAAAGGTCTGCCCGATGATCCTCGGCTCCGGCTTCAGATTTTTCAGCATAAGGCGGATGGAAGATTGCCCGCTCATCAGAAATCCCACGTTCCATGCCGCGCTCATCGCCTGGGAAATCACCGTCGCAATGGCCGCTCCCTGAACACCCCAGCCGAACACAAAAATAAAAATCGGATCCAGCACAATATTGATCACCGCCCCGATCACGATGGAAAGCATGGCGGTCCTCGGCTTTCCCTGACAGATGATAAAGGGATTCAGTCCCAGCGCCAGCTGTACGAACCAGGTTCCCAGCAGATAAATGGTCAGATAATCACAGGCATATCCGATCGTGGCGTCGCTGGCCCCGAACAGATAGAGAAGCGGCCTCTGCCAGATCAGAAACACCGCCATCAGCAGCACGCTGAAAATCGTAAGCAGAAGCGCGCCGTTTCCCAGAATTTTTTCCGCGTGCTTCTGATCTCCCTTTCCCATCCAGATGGCCGCCAGCGGCGCGCCTCCTCTTCCGACAAAGGCGGAAAATGCGGAAATCAGCGTGATGATGGGAAAAGTCACGCCCACTCCTGTCAGCGCCGCCGCGCCACTCCTTCAATATGCCCTATATAAATCCGGTCCACGATATTATAAAGAATATTGATGACCTGCGCGATGACAGGCGGAATCGCCATCGTCACCATCAGCTTCGGAATACTTTCCGTTGCGAATCTCTGCTCACTCTGCGTCTGCATCTTTTCTGATCTCCTTTTCCATGACTGCCATGGCATCCTTTCTAACTTTTCATTCTTTAAACAAATCATTGATTGTCAAAAGAACCATTTTTTCTTTCTTCCCCCTTCTGACTACCGGCATGGGTCTGTTCGTATATTTACATTCACAGCAAATGCCTTTGTTTTATCTCATTTCCTCAAATGGCGTTCCGATGAAATTTCCAGAGCCGTGATGGACAGGGATTTTCAGGGACAGCTCTTTCAGGAATGTTCTCTGTAGCCGGCACCTTCCGGCATAGAAAGAGGCAGACCTTTGATCATCTGCCTCTTTCTTCCACCCCGGTTCTTTTCAATCCTATGGAATGCTTTTTACCGGATTATGTTCTCCTGTCTTATTCGTCTTCTTCCCCGGAAGCCTCGTCATCTCCGTTCCCGGAAAGTTCTTCCTCGATCAGCTCTTCTTCGGTCAGTTCATCGCCGTCGTTTTCCTCCGGCCCGATCTCTTCCATCGCGTCCTCCGGCTGCTCGAATTCCCGGCTTCCGTCGGATACCTTTTCCCTGACCTTGGCGATCTGGGCCACCTTTACGCCTTCATCCAGATTGATCAGCTTCACGCCCGAGGTAATTCGTCCCAGAATGGAAATATCCTCGGCCCGAAGCTGGATGATCACGCCCTCCGTGGTGATGAGCATGATCTCATGCTCATCGTTGACCGCCTTGACGCCGACCACATAGCCGGTCTTTTCCGTGATCTTATAGCACTTGACGCCCTTGCCGCCGCGCTTCTGGACGGAAAATTCGTTCAGCTCCGTGCGCTTGCCCATGCCATTTTCGGAAACGATCAGCAGGCATTCTCCCTGGCTGTCCAGCTGCATGCCGATGATCTCGTCTCCATCGTCCAGGTTCATGCCGATTACGCCCATGGAGGAACGTCCGGTCGCCCGCACGTCCGTTTCATTAAAGCGGATGCACATGCCGTGCTTCGTCACCAGGAAGATCTCTGTATCTGCATCGGTGATCTTCACCTCGATCAGCTCGTCGTCGTCCCTGAGAACAATGGCCGCAAGGCCGTTCTTTCTCACATTGCTGTATTCCACAACGGGCGTTTTCTTCACGATGCCGTTTCGGGTCACCATGAACAGATTCTTGTTATCCTCATAGTCCTTCACCGGAATGATGGCTGAAATCTTTTCTCCGGGTGAAAGCTGCAGCAGGTTGATGATGGCCGTTCCTCTCGCGGTCCTTCCCGCCTCCGGAATCTCATAGGCCTTCAGGCGGTACACCCGTCCGTAATTGGTGAAGAACATCACATAGTGATGGGTAGTCGTCATCAGCAGGTCGGCAATGAAATCGTCCTCAATGGTCTGCATGCCCTTGATTCCCTTGCCGCCCCGGTTCTGCGCCTTGAAATTGTCCACGGTCATCCGTTTGATATATCCAAGATTGGTCATGGCGATGATGGTATTCTGTCTGGGGACCATATCCTCCATGCTGATGTCCACTTCGTCATAACCTATTTTGCTTCTTCTGTCGTCACCGTATTTGATGCCGATGATGGAAATTTCTTCCCGTATCACGCCGAGCAGCAGCTTTTCATCTCCCAGGATCGCTTTCAGTTCTGCGATTCTGGCAAGCAGCTCCTTGTGCTCGTTTTCCAGCTTCTCTCTTTCCAGACCGGTGAGAGCGCGCAGCCTCATGTCCACGATGGCCTGGGCCTGGGCGTCGGAAAGCTCGAAGCGGTTCATCAGGCTTTCCTTGGCGATCTGGGTGGTACGGCTGGAACGGATGATGTGAATCACCTCATCGATGTGATCCAGCGCGATCAGCAGTCCCTGTAAAATGTGATCCCTTTCCTCCGCCTTGTTGAGATCATATTTCGTCCTTCTGGTGACCACATCCTCCTGATGCTTCAGATAAAGCTTGAGCATTTCCAGAAGGTTCAGGATTTTCGGCTCATTGTTCACCAGCGCCAGCATGATGACGCCGAAGGTATCCTGCATCTGCGTATGCTTGTACAGGCGGTTTAACACCACATTGGCATTGGCGTCCCGGCGCAGCTCGATCACCACGCGGGTTCCTTCCCTGTTGGATTCATCCCGCAGGTCGGTGATGCCGTCGATCTTTTTCTCCTTGTGAAGCTCGGCGATCTTCTCGATCAGCCGGGCCTTGTTCACCATGTAGGGAAGCTCGGTCACGATGATCTGGCTCTTTCCATTGGGAAGGGTTTCGATATTGGTTACCGCTCTCACGCGGATTTTTCCCCGGCCGGTACGGTAAGCCTGTTCGCAGCCTCTGGTTCCGAGGATGACTCCCCCAGTGGGAAAATCGGGGGCCTTTACCAGAGAAAGCACCTCTTCAATATCCGTATCCCGATCCTCGTTCACCCGGTTGTCAATGATCTTCACCACGGCGTTTATCACCTCGCGCAGGTTGTGCGGCGGGATATTGGTCGCCATTCCCACGGCGATTCCGCTGGTTCCGTTCACCAGAAGATTCGGGTAACGGCTGGGAAGGACCACGGGCTCTTTTTCTGTCTCATCGAAGTTGGGAACAAAGTCTACGGTATCCTTGTTGATGTCCGCGAGCATCTCCATGGAGATCTTGGACAGCCTGGCTTCGGTGTAACGCATGGCAGCCGCGCCGTCCCCGTCCTCGGATCCGAAGTTTCCGTGTCCGTCCACAAGCGGATAACGGGTAGACCATTCCTGCGCCATATTGACCAGCGCTCCGTAAATGGAGCTGTCTCCGTGGGGATGATATTTACCCATGGTATCACCGACGATACGGGCACATTTTCTGTGCGGCTTATCCGGGCCGTTGTTCAGCTCGATCATGGAATAAAGCACGCGCCTCTGCACCGGCTTCAGACCATCTCTCACATCCGGAAGCGCTCTGGATGCGATGACGCTCATGGCGTAGTCGATATAGGAATTTTCCATGGTCTCCTTTAAGTCTACGTCATGAATTTTATCAAAAATATTATCTTCCATGTCTGCTCCTTCTCATGCTGCATTTCAGGCAGGCTGCGCCGGAATCCGTGTCGGCGTGTCAGCCCGCTGCCGCTCCCGTCCGTCAAATATCCAGGTTCTTCGCATACTTGGCGTTTTCTTCGATGAATTCCCGTCTGGGCTCCACCTTGTCCCCCATCAGGGTGGTGAAGGTCAGGTCCACCTCGGATTCCGTTTCTTCATCCATGTTGACTCGGAGCAGGATCCTCTTTTCCGGATCCATGGTGGTTTCCCAGAGCTGTTCGGCATCCATTTCTCCCAGTCCCTTATAGCGCTGGATCTTATTGTTCTGATCCCTTCCCACTTCCTTCAGGATCCGGTCCAGCTCCTCGTCGCTGTAGGCATACCAGACGTTCTTGTTCTTCTCCAGCTTGTACAGCGGAGGCTGTGCCAGATACACATAGCCCTGCTTGATCAGCTCCGGCATGAAGCGGTAGATGAAGGTCAGAAGCAGGGTGGCAATGTGCGCGCCGTCCACATCCGCATCCGTCATGATGATGATCTTATGATAACGAAGCTTCGAAATATCGAAATCCTCATGAATTCCCGTGCCGAAGGCCGTGATCATGGCCTTGATCTCCGCGTTGGCATAGACCTTGTCCAGCCTCGCCTTTTCCACGTTCAGGATTTTTCCGCGCAGGGGAAGAATGGCCTGCGTGGCGCGGCTTCTCGCCTTTTTCGCGGAGCCGCCTGCGGAATCTCCCTCCACGATATAGATTTCACAGTTTTTCGGGTCCTTGTCCGAACAGTCTGCCAGCTTTCCGGGAAGGGACATGCCTTCCAGCGCCGTCTTTCTGCGGGTCAGTTCTCTGGCCTTTCTGGCCGCTTCTCTGGCACGCTGGGCCAGGATGGATTTCTCGCAGATCGTTTTGGCCACCGCAGGATTCTGCTCCAGGAAGTAGGTGAGCTGCTCGCTGACCACGCTGTCAACGGCCCCTCTCGCCTCGGAATTTCCCAGCTTCTGCTTGGTCTGTCCCTCAAACTGGGGATCCTCGATCTTCACGCTGATGATGGCGGTCATGCCTTCCCGGATATCCTCTCCGGTCAGATTCGCCTCGCTGTCCTTCAGCAGCTTGTTGTTTCTGGCGTAATCGTTGAAGGTTTTGGTAATGGCATTGCGGAAGCCCACCAGATGGGTGCCGCCCTCCGGCGTATTGATGTTGTTGACAAAGCTGTATACGCTTTCCGTATAGGAGTCGTTGTGCTGCAGCGCCACCTCCACGAACACGTTGTTCTTTTCTCCCTCAAAATACAGGATCTCATCGTACAGAGGGGTTTTGCTGCGGTTTAAGTAGCTGACGAATTCCCGGATTCCGCCCTCATAGTGAAAGATCTTTTCCTGAGGGTGCTCCGGCCTCGTATCCCGGAGAATGATTTTTAACCCCTTCGTCAGAAAGGCCATCTCCCGGAGCCGCTGCTTTAAAATGTCAAAATCATAAACGGTGGTTTCCTGAAAGATCGTCGCATCCGGCTTGAACGTAACCTTACTTCCCGTTTTGTCCGGAGGACATTCTCCCACCACCTTCAGAGGGTACATGGTCTTTCCGCGCTCATAGCGCTGTCTGTATATTTTTCCTTCGGAGCAGATGTCCACCTCCAGCCAGTCGGAGAGGGCGTTTACGACGGAAGCGCCCACGCCATGCAGGCCGCCGGAGACCTTATATCCCCCGCCGCCGAATTTTCCGCCCGCGTGCAGAATGGTGAATACCACTTCAACCGCAGGAATCCCCGCCTTATGATTGATTCCCACGGGAATGCCACGGCCGTTGTCTGTTACCGTTACCGAATTGTCCGGATTGATGACCACCTCGATGGTATCGCAGTAGCCGGCGAGCGCCTCGTCCACCGCGTTATCCACGATCTCATAGACCAGATGGTGAAGGCCCCTGCTGGAGGTCGATCCGATGTACATGCCCGGCCTTTTCCGAACTGCCTCCAGGCCCTCCAGGATCTGGATCTGGTCTGCGCCATATTCGCCGTGGCTCTCTGTATTTTCCGCATCAAATGTACTCATAGCTTCCTCCATTCCGCCATTCAGCCAAACAGGCCCGCGCCCATTTTTCAGAAGAACGACTGAAAAATCCGTCACAGAAAGACACCCCAAAGAGAGATCGCATCCGGAAAGACCGTATGCTTTTTCTTTGGTCCAAGAAGCTGTTTCGCCTCATTTTTTCCTTCTGTGGGATTTCAAAAACGAAAAATGTTCATAAAAAATCAGTTTCAGTATAGCATAAATCCGGGTTATCCACAATAAAAAAATCCAATGTGTCTTTCCCCCGATCTTCCGCAGGCTGCTGTTCACTGGCAAGCCAGCGAACAATATCTGCAGTTCACTGACAGTCCTCCGGATGACCGTTACGGGTCTGCACCGCAACCTGTCCCTTTGACACATGAAAGACCCTGTTGATCTCAAACCGGCTGTTGACGAATTCGTCCAGACCGGTGCAGGTAACAATGGTCTGAACGTCTCCGATGCTGTTCAGAAGATAGTTCTGCCGGCTGCTGTCCAGCTCGGAAAGCACATCATCCAGAAGAAGAAGGGGCGTGTCCTTTGTCACCCGCTTTACCAGTTCGATCTCCGAAAGCTTCAGAGAAAGTGCGGCTGTGCGCTGCTGTCCCTGCGAACCGAACCGCCGGATGTCGATGCCGTTTGCCGCAAAGGCAAAATCATCCCGATGCGGCCCTGTGGTGGTCTGCTTAAGACGGATGTCCCGTTCCCGGTTTTTTTTCATCCGATCTTCTATTTCATCCTCTTTCACATGGGGTTCATAAATCACCTCAAGCCTTTCCTTCCCGCCTGAAAGGCTTTCATGAACCTCACGGATGATGCTGTCCAGCTCCTGCGCAAAGGCGGTCCTTCTTCGGATGATCCGTTTCGCATAACCCGCAAGCTGCATGTCCCAGACATCCAGCGTTCCGGCAAGCTCCGGCTGAAAGGAAATATCCTTCAAAAGCCGGTTTCTCTGATTGACGATCTTATTGTAGCTGTTCAAGTCCCGCAGATAGACCGGATCCAGCTGACACAGCTCCATATCCACGAACCGTCTTCTTTCTGCCGGCCCATTTTTGATGATGGACAGATCCTCCGGCGAGAAAAAGACCACGTTCATCACACCGAGAAGCTGGGAGGCCCGCTTCAGCTTCTGCCCGTCGATGGCGATCCCCTTGGACCCGTTCTTTCTCAGGTGCATGTCGATGCGGACCTCGTCTCCCTTTTTGTCCAGAAAAATACGGATGTGAGCCTCCTGTTCCTCAAAAGCCACGATGTCCTTATCCTTCGTTCCCCGGTGGGATCTGGTCGTGGCACACAGATAAATGGCCTCCAGGATATTGGTTTTTCCCTGTGCGTTGTCTCCGTACAGAATATTCGTTTTTTTATCAAAATTCATATCAAGAAGCTGAAAATTTCTGAAATTGGACAGCTCCAGTGATTTGATAACCATTCACAGCCCTCACTCGATCTTCAGCGTATTTCCCTGATATTCCACCACATCTCCGGGAAAAAGCTTCTTTCCCCGCTGAAGCTCTACGGCCCCGTTTACTTTTACCAGTCCGTCCTGGACAGCATATTTGGCATCCACTCCTGACTCCGCAAGTCCGGCTGCCTTCAATACCTGCCCCAGCTTGATATGCTCGTCCTTGATATGAAAAGTCTGGATCTCGCTCATGTTTTTCCTCTTTTCTGCATGCTCTTCCTGCGGGGAAAGAAAGATTTTTTCCCCGCAGAGTTCCGTCCTGTTCTTACGGCCGTATCAGGCTACTGCTGTGAAGTTCACCGGAAGGATCAGGTAAATATAGCTGTTTTCATCATCCCGGATGAAACAGGGAGCCTTGGGATTTACCAGATAAATGGTAATCGTTTCATCATCAATCACGCGCAGGGCATCAATCAGGAATCTGGGATTGAATCCGATCATCAGATCCTTTCCCAGCTTCTCAATGTCAATCTCTTCATCCATGCTTCCCACGGTGGAATTGATCTTTAACTCCATCGCATGATCGGTGATATTGATGATGATGGGTTTTTTGTCGCCTTCCTTGATGAGCAGGGTTGCGCGGTCGATACAGTCAAGGAGCTCTTTTTTGTTGATGGAGACTTTTGTCTCATAATCGCTGGAAAGCATCTGATCGATCTTGAAGTATTCTCCTTCGATCAGCCTGGATACCACTGTCGTATTGTCAAATTCAAAGACGATATGTTTATCGGTGAAGAAGATGGTCACATCTCTGTCCGCATCACCGCTTAAGATCTTGCTGATCTCGTTCAGTGTCTTTCCGGGAACGATCACTTTTCTGGCCGGATAACTTTCTTTCAGAGCGATCTTGCGGATGGAAATGCGGTGTCCGTCCAGGGAAGCTACACGCAGGGTATCTTCGTTGATCTCAAACAGTTCACCGCTCATGATCCGGTTGCTGTCATTATCCGAGATGGAAAAAATGGTCTGCCGGATGACTTCCTTCAGGGTAAACTGTGAAAGCAGGATGGAATCATTGCGTTCGATCACGGGGAGATAGGAAAAATCCTCTCCGGATTTGCCGATGATATTGAATTTCGCCTTTTCACAGGTGATACAGGTATTGAAGTTGGCATCTGTGGTAATGGTAATGTCATTATCGGGAAGCTTCCGGACAATATCCAGAAAGATCTTTGCATCCAAAGCGATGATTCCCTTTTCCAGGATCTCTCCTTCAATGATGGTTTCGATGCCGAGCTCCATATCATTGGCGGTCAGCTTGATCTGTCCCTGTGTGGAGTCGATCAGAATGCATTCCAGGATGGACATGGTGGTTTTATTGGGGACGGCCTTGGATACGACCTGAAGACCGTTCAGCAGATTTCCTTTGGAACAGACTAATTTCATTTGTGCATAAACTCCCTTCTGTGAATTCACATCGTGCCGGGAACCTCCCGGCTTCGGGCGCGGGCGCGCCAGGTAATATATAAATATAATTATTTAGTAATCTTATTAATAGGGGCTGTCAATATGTGGATAACTGTTCCAAACCCGCCAGGAGCCCGGTTATCCACATGGAATAACCTGTTAACAACCTCCGGATGGGCTGAGGTTAATTCTGAGGTTATTCACGGCGGTTTTTCGGAGGAGTTTTCCACATTCAGACCGGTTCTGAAGCTGTTCACAGCCTTTCCCCAGCCCTTTAACAGGCCGTCAACCGTTCATGAACAAAGTTATACACATATTTTCTTTTTGATGATCTCGATGTTGTTCTTCAGCTCTTCATTGGAAGACAGCTCGTCCGCGATCTTGTTCGCTCCGTGAATGACAGTGGTATGATCCTTTTTGCCGAGGAGCTTTCCGATGTTGGCAAGAGAAGTTTCCGTCAGGTCACGGCACAGATACATGACCACCTGCCGGGGAAGAACGAATTCCGAGTTCCTCTTCTTGGAGGTGATGTCTTCCGGACTGACGCCGTAGTGCTCTGCCACCACGCGGATGATGAGTTCCGGCGTGATCTTGTCGGGTCTGTCCGGGTTGATGATGTCCTTCAGTGCGTCTTCGGCCAGCTCAAGCGTGATCTCCGGCTGGTTTTCGATCTTGGATTTGGCGATGATCCGGTTGAAAGCGCCTTCCAGTTCCCGAATGTTGGATTTGATATTGGTGGCGATATACTGGAAGATGGAGTCGTCGATCTTTTTGTCGTAATTTTCCGCATTTTTCCGTAAGATCGCCATCCTGGTTTCATAGTCCGGCGGCTGGATGTCTGCGATCAGGCCCCATTCAAACCGGGAGCGGAAGCGCTCATCCAGAGTTTCCATCTCCTTCGGCGGCTTATCGGAGGACAGGACGATTTGTTTTCCGGCGCCGTGCAGCACGTTAAAGGTGTGGAAAAATTCCTCCTGCGTGCTTTCTTTTCCTATTATAAATTGAATATCGTCGATCATGAGCACGTCCACAGTCCGGTACTTGTCCCGCAGGTTGGTCATGGCAGCAGCGTTTCCGCCACGGATGGAATCGATCACTTCGTTGGTGAAGGATTCGGAAGTGACGTAGATCACCTTCATGTCGGGATTTTTCTCCAGCACAAAATGCCCGATGGAGTGCATCAGGTGGGTTTTTCCAAGACCGGCTCCTCCGTAAAGATAGAGCGGATTGTAGGCTTCTCCCGGAGATTCGGCGACCGCCAGAGAGGCGGAATGGGCGAATTTGTTGTTGCTTCCCACGACAAAGGTGTCGAATTTGTACTTGGGATTCAGATTCGCATTTTCATAATTGATATTATAGACGGGATTGAAGGGGGTCTTCAGGTCTTCCTCCTGTGCGGCCTCCTTCTTTTTTGCGTCTTTTTCCAGTATAAAGGCAATCTCATATTCATGATCCATCATTTCGGAGATGATCACGTGGAAAAAGTCCTTATATTTGGAAGAAATGTAATTGAGCGCATGGGACTGATCGGACGGGATCAGAATGGTGACCACATCATCCTGAACGTCGAAAAACCGTAAGGGTTCCACCCATGTGTGAAAAGAAACGTCGGAGAGATCGTACTCTCTGCGGATATTTTCCTTAATTTCGTCCCATTTATCCCCAATTGACTGCATTTCTGAACCTCCTGTAGGGTATTTCCTTATGTGGAAAATACGTCTACCTTATCTTACTCTAAAAGACAGCAAATATCAAATGTTAATTCTGGGGATAAGTTTTTTCCACATTGTGTGAAAATGAGGGGGAGTTATCAACAGAAATTCTGATTTTGATGTGTAAATGTGGATAAGTGGAAATAAGCCATCAACATTTACACATGCACATAAAATGGGACTTTTCATCTCATTTCCTGTGGAAAAGGGGGTGGAAAACCTCAAGTTATCCACAAGTTATACACAAATTGTGGATAAGATTTCGAGCGGTGGACAATTTTGTTTTCAGAATGTGGATGTTTTTGGGGCTACCAGATGTTGTAGATAAAATGAAAAATAAGTAACAATATGTTGTATTAGTGAAAACAACGATTTTTTTCAGGTTTTTTCAGCGTTTTTTTTCCTGGCAAAAATGCGTTTTTTGGCTTGACTGACAGGATTTCTTCCTATATAATCTGAAATGATATTTTCCAACACAGATATTTTGTGTGCGCGTATCACATCAGACGGCACTGTACCGTGTATGTTTTACGCATATTTTTTGAAATGAAGGAGGTGCAGTTTCATGAAGATGACGTTTCAGCCCAAGAACAGGCAGAGAAATAAAGTCCACGGCTTCAGAGCCAGAATGAGTACTCCGGGAGGAAGAAAGGTACTGGCAGCAAGAAGAGCAAAGGGAAGAAAGGTATTATCCGCATAGGCCGCAGCAATGTGGCCTTTTTCTCTTTATGGGCGCAGGCGGGCCCGGAGCACCGCCTGTCCTGGTGAAAAAAGGGTTCCTTCAAGATGGAATTTTCAGAAAGCTTGAAAAAAAATGAGGATTTCCGCACTGTGTACCGCAAAGGAAGATCCTTTGCAAACCGGTTGTTTGTGATGTATGTGTTGGAAAATAACGGCGAGAAAAACAGGGTCGGAATATCCGTGAGCAAAAAGGTCGGAAACAGCGTTGTAAGGCACCATATTACAAGACTGGTTCGGGAAGGCTACCGGTTGCAGGAAAAGGTATTCAATAGTGGTTTGGATATTGTGATCGTGGCCAGATCGAATGCCGCTTCGGCGTCCTTCAGGGAGGTTGAGAGCGCGCTGCTTCATTTGGGAAGGCTTCACCGGATCCTGAGGATGTCCGGAAAAGCCGGATCGGATTGAGAGAGCAAATAAAGGGAAGAGGTTTTATCCGGGAAGGAGACTTGCGCATGAAAGCTCTTCTTATTCTGTGGATCAAAGGCTACAGAAAATATATTTCGCCCATGAAACGGACGAAGTGTCCCTATTTCCCCACCTGCAGCGAATACGGGCTGGAAGCGGTGGAAAAATACGGAGCTCTGAAGGGAGGACTGCTCGCCCTTTGGAGGATCATAAGATGCAATCCCTTTTCCAGGGGAGGCTATGACCCGGTTCCCTGAGGAAACGGGAGAAGGAGGATTTAAGTTTTGTCTGCAATACTTTTGACGAAAGACGGCACCCCTGTGATAGGATGGATCGCTGTCGTTTTGGGACAGATCATGGAATGGATCTTCGATCTGCTGAATCTGATCGGAATCCCCAATATCGGTCTTGCCATTATCATTTTCACCATCGTTGTCTACTCTCTGATGCTTCCGCTGACGATCAAGCAGCAGAAGTTTTCCAAGCTCAGCAACAAGATGAACCCTGAGCTGCAGGCGATTCAGAAAAAGTATAAGGACAGGAAGGACAATGAGTCCATGATGGCCATGCAGAATGAAACGCAGGCTGTCTATGCGAAATACGGGGTTTCCCCCATGGGAAGCTGCGTACAGCTTCTGATCCAGCTGCCCATCCTGTATGCGCTGTACCGCGTGATCTATGCGATCCCTGCCTACATCAGCCAGGTGAGAGATGCATTTTTCCCTCTGGTGGACAAGCTGATCTCCATGGAAGGAAGCGCGGATTTTATCCAGGGCTTTCAGAATGCTGCCATGTATGCGAACCGTTTTACCAACGAGCAGTATCTGGCAGGAAATACGACCTATGTGCAGAACGCCTTTATCGATGTGCTGAATAAGGCATCCACGCCCGAGTGGGCCAGCCTGGCAGAAAAATTTCCCAGTCTTGCCGCGGATATTCAGAATACGACGGCGAAGCTTGCGGAATATAACAATTTCCTCGGCATGAATATCGGGGATTCCCCTTCTTATTATTTTTCCAATGCAGTTGCCCAGGGAAGCATTCTTCTGATCATCGCGGCTCTGGCCATCCCGGTGCTTTCGGCCGTGACGCAGTGGATCAACGTGAAGCTGATGCCTCAGGCGTCCACCTCGCAGGGAAACGATCAGCAGAACAGCATGATGGCTTCCATGAAGATGATGAACACTATCATGCCGATCTTCTCCGCAGTATTCTGTTTCTCTCTTCCTGCCGGCGTGGGCCTGTACTGGGTGGCCAGTTCCGTAGTCAGAAGCATCCAGCAGGTACTGGTGAACAAGCACATTGACCGGATGGATCTGGACCAGATCATTGAAAAGAATAAGGACAAGGCCAAGGAGAAAATGGAGAAGCGCATCAAGCGGATGGAAAAGGCCGGGATTGATCCCAAGACCATCAACCAGTATGCGAACATGAATACCAGAAATGTGCAGACACAGGCTCCGAAGCCAAAGCGCAGCATTTCCCAGAAGGCGGCCTCGGCGCCGGCACTCACTCCGGAAGAGAGGGAGGAAGCGGTCAGAAGGTCTACAGAGATGTATAACAAAAAGGCTCCGAAGCCCGGAAGCATTACAGCGAAGGCGAATATGGTCAGGATCTATAACGAGAATAATAATAAACCGGAAAAGACGAACCGGACAGGTTCTTCAAAGGCGTCGTCCGGAAAGGGAAAAGCGTCTGGAAAGAGTACGTCAGAGGAAAAATCCGATCAGAGATAATAAAAGAAGTCTGTGCTGTAAGGGTGAAATGGGGTGGAAGCCGCACCATCCGGCAGCGGCTTCGGATTGGAGGTAATTATGGAATTCATGGAATTTACTGCAAAGACAGTGGATGATGCCATTACGGCGGCGTGCCAGAAATTTCTTGTCACCAGCGACAGGCTGGAATATGAGGTGATCGAAGAAGGTTCCTCCGGCTTTCTTGGATTTAATGCCAAGCCCGCAAGGATCAGGGCGAAGGTGAAGGAGACCGTGGAGGATAAGGCGAAGGCGTTTCTGGATGATGTGTTCGCTGCCATGCATATGACGGTCCTGGTAGAAGTAAGCTATGATGAAGCGGAAAACGTGATGGATATTGAGCTTAAGGGAGACGATATGGGTGTGCTGATCGGAAAGAGAGGACAGACCCTAGATTCCCTTCAGTATCTGGCATCACTGGTGGTGAACCGGGACAGTGACGATTATATCCGCGTGAAGGTGGATACGGAAAATTACCGGAAGAGAAGGAAGGAAACGCTGGAAAATCTGGCAAAAAACATCGCCTACAAAGTGAAGCGGACGAAGAGGAGCGTATCCCTTGAGCCGATGAATCCCTATGAGAGAAGGATCATCCATTCCGCGCTTCAGAATGATAAGTTTGTAGTGACCCACAGCGAAGGAGAGGAGCCCTTCCGTCATGTGGTGGTTACGCTGAAGAAATGATGAAAATGCCGCCATTCGGCGGCTGAGGTAAGAGAAAGTATGAAACAGACCGAGACGATTGCAGCGATTGCAACGGCGCTTTCCGATTCCGGCATCGGGATCATCCGCATCAGCGGGAGCGAAGCGATACCGGTCGGTGACCGCATATACCGGTCTAAGAATGGCTGCCATAGTCTGAAAGATTATGGCAGCCATACCATTCATTACGGATTTATTGTGGATGGGGATGAAATTCTGGATGAGGTCATGGTATCGGTCATGAAGGCGCCGAAAACCTATACAAGAGAGGATACCGTTGAGATCAACTGTCACGGCGGTGTTCTGGTGATGCGCCGGATCCTGGAGGCTGTTCTCAGAAACGGTGCGAGACTTGCCGAACCCGGAGAATTTACCAGGCGGGCTTTTCTGAACGGCAGGATCGATCTGGCAAAGGCGGAGGCGGTGATGGATCTGATCCGTTCCCGAAGCGATTATGCAAGAAAGGCTTCCTTCAGCCAGCTGGAGGGTTCTGTCTCCGACAGGATCAGGCAGCTGAGACAGAAGATCCTGACGGAGCTCGCTTTTATTGAATCCGCTCTGGACGATCCGGAGCATATCAGTACGGAAGGATACCCGGAACGGCTTTCCAAAACGGTGGACGAGCTGATCGGAGCGTGCCGCAGGCTGATCGACTCCGCAGAGAACGGAAGGCTTCTGAAAGAAGGAATCAATACCGTCATTGTGGGAAAGCCGAACGCGGGAAAATCCTCCCTTCTGAATCTGCTTGCCGGAAAAGAGAGGGCCATCGTGACCGATATTGCAGGAACTACCAGAGATGTGCTGGAAGAGCCGGTGAGCCTCCATGGGATCAGTCTGAACGTGATCGATACGGCCGGCATCCGTTCCACCTCGGACCTGGTGGAAAAAATGGGCGTGCAGAGGGCGGAGCAGTATGCAAAGGAAGCGGATCTGATCCTGTACATGGCGGATTCCTCCATTCCCATGGATGACAGCGATGAGCGTATTCTGAAGCTTCTGAAGGGAAAGAAATGTATCGCCCTGCTGAACAAGTCGGACCTGACTGCCGTCCTGACAAAGGAAGAGCTGCAAGGCAGGCTCCCGGAAGGCGTTCCGGTAATTTCTGTGTCCGTGAAGGAAAAAAAGGGACTGGATGAATTGGAAAGAACTCTGACAGATCTGTTTTTTGCCGGAAAGCTCAGCTTCAACGAAGAGGTCATCATTACCAGCATGCGGCACAAGGAAGCGCTGCAGAATGCCTGTGAAAGCCTGCTTGAGGTGAAAAAAAGCCTGGAGGCCGGCATGCCCGAGGATTTCTTCTCTATTGATCTGATGAGCGCATACGCTTCTCTGGGAGAGATCATCGGAGAAGAGGTGGGAGAGGATCTGGTCAACGAAATTTTCAGTAAATTCTGTATGGGAAAATAGAGGAGAAACGCCTCAGACAGTTCTGATGGCAGAAGAGTTGCTGTGCTCCGGAATGGAGAATAGAATGGAGATGGTTGTGAATGGAACAGATGTCATTGTTTGACACAGGATCTTCCGGCTGGGGAAACGGCGGGATTTCCGCCTCTGATCCGCTGGCGAGCAGACTCCGTCCGGAAAGCCTGGAGGAATTTGTGGGGCAGAAACATCTGGTGGGAGAGGGAAAGGTGCTGCGCCGCCTGATCGATCAGGACAGCATCTGTTCCATGATCTTCTGGGGACCGCCCGGCGTGGGAAAGACGACTCTGGCCCGGATCATCGCCCGGAAAACAAAGGCGGATTTCATTGATTTCAGCGCCGTTACCAGCGGCATCAAAGAGATCCGTCAGGTGATGCAGCAGGCGGAGCAGGCGCGTATGACAGGACGCAGGACCATCGTATTTGTGGATGAGATCCATCGTTTCAACAAAGCGCAGCAGGATGCCTTTCTCCCCTTTGTGGAAAAAGGAAGTATCATTCTCATCGGAGCTACTACGGAAAATCCTTCCTTTGAGATTAATTCCGCTCTGCTTTCCCGCTGCAAAGTATTCGTCCTGCAGGCTCTTTCCAAAGAGGACATCGGGGAGCTTCTCCGGCATGCGCTCACCGCAAAGTCCGGATACGGCGGACAGAAGATAGAGGTGCCGGATCCTGTTCTGGAAGCTGCGGCCGTGTTTGCCAACGGGGATGCGAGGACTGCGCTGAACACGCTGGAAATGATGGTGCTGAACGGACAGATTCTGACGGACGGTACCATCCGCATTACGGAGGAGACGCTGGAACAGTGTACCAGCAGACGCTCTCTTCTCTACGATAAGAAGGGAGAGGAGCATTACAATCTGATCTCTGCTCTTCATAAATCCATGAGAAATACCGATCCGGACGCTGCCGTTTACTGGCTGGCGCGCATGCTGGAGGCGGGAGAGGATCCGCTGTATGTGGCGAGGCGTCTGATCCGATTCGCCAGTGAGGATGTGGGAATGGCGGACAGCAATGCGCTTACGGTTGCGGTTTCCGCCTATCAGGCCTGCCATTTCATAGGAATGCCGGAATGCAATGTGAATCTGACTCATGCGGTGGTCTATCTTTCCATGGCGCCCAAATCCAATTCCCTTTACATGGCTTATGAGGAATGTAAGGAGGATGCGGTCAAGATGCTCGCTCAGCCCGTTCCTCTTCAGATCCGCAACGCTCCTACCAGTCTGATGGAGGAGCTCCATTATGGAGAGGGGTATGTCTATGCCCACAGCACCAGAGAAAAGGTTGCCGCCATGCAGTGCCTTCCGGACGCTTTGAAGGGAAAAAGATACTATTTTCCTTCTGAGCAGGGAAAGGAAGCGGAAACAAAAAAGAAGCTGGAGAAGATTCTCGCCTGGAAAGCGGAACAGCTTCCCTGATCCGCTCTTTGTTCCTGTTCACTGACAAGCCAGCGAATAGGAACCGCTCTTTCATTTCGATCGCTTCGCGATGAGGCGGATGCTTTTCATATGTCCGGCTTTGTGTTAAGATGAAAAAAAGTCACTGTCAGAAGAAGAGAAATGGGGTGTACGGAATGAAAAAGGAATCAAATGGGGGACTGTTTTTTCTGCTGGCCGTGGGCATCGTGGGACTTGGCCTGTATTTCGGAGCGGCGAAGGAGTACAGTCATGGGGAACTTCAGCTTTACCATATGATCTGCTGGGCTGTTCTGATCATCGCTTTTCTGCGTCTCCTGGAGCTGTTCTGGAAGCCGGTCCGGTCGCTGTGGGATCAGGCATGGGGAAAGGTGCAGGAGACCCGTATGCCGGAGCATGAAGGAAGGGGGAGAAGGTCAGAATCAGAGGCAGGATACGGGGAATATGGAAAGGATTATGCAGCCGGGATGCCGATGAGATATGAGGCGCCGTCTGCCGGGCCGCAGCAGTCCTCCTGTCCGCAGTATGCCGGCGGAAAAGAGCGGTTTCCCTTTGAGGAAGAAGAGGAGATCAGCAGGGCGGACGGTGTGATCATCATGCCGGACGGCAGCTCTCATTTGTACCTGGATGACCGGAGCGGGAAGAAGGCGGACGGTCCGTCATCGGAGGAAGAAGATCCGAAGGGAAAGGATAGAACGGATCCGTCTTCGGAAAAGCCGGAAAAGAAAAAAGATAAGAAGAAAAAGAAGAAGAAGTAAAGCAGGAAAGAACAGAAGGAGTGGAAACAAAAATGGCGCAGGTCATGGAACGAGTGGATGTATGTGTGGTTGGCGCGGGACATGCGGGCTGCGAGGCGGCGCTGGCCTGCGCGAGGATGGGACTGGAGACCGTGATTTTTACGGTGAGTGCGGACAGCATCGCCCTGATGCCCTGCAATCCCAATATCGGCGGTTCTTCCAAGGGGCATCTGGTAAGAGAATTGGATGCTCTGGGCGGAGAGATGGGGAAAAATATCGATAAAACCTTCATTCAGTCCAAGATGCTGAATGTTTCCAAGGGACCTGCTGTCCATTCCCTGCGCGCACAGGCTGATAAGGCGGCGTATACGGGACAGATGCGCCAGGTGCTGGAAAATCAGAAACATCTTACCATCAAGCAGGCAGAGGTCTGTGAGATTCTGACAGAGGACGATAAAGAAAGACCGGGAAAAAAGAGGATCACCGGCGTGCGCATTTTTACGGGAATGATCTATGAATGCCGCGCGGTCATTCTGTGTACGGGTACCTATCTGAATGCCAGATGCCTGTGTGGGGAGGCTATTACTTATACAGGGCCGAATGGTCTTCAGCCGGCTGTTCATCTGACCGAATGCCTGAAAAATCTGGGAATCCGCATGAAGCGTTTCAAAACAGGAACACCAGCGAGAATGGACGGCAGGAGCATTGATTATTCCAGAATGGAGGAACAGCCGGGAGATGAACGTGTGGTTCCCTTTTCTTTTTCCACAGATCCGGAAAGCGTGCAGAAGCCGCAGGTTTCCTGCTGGCTGACCTATACCAATGAAAAAACCCATGAGATCATCCGGGCCAATCTGGATCGGTCCCCTATTTATGCGGGGATCATCGAAGGAACAGGCCCCAGATACTGTCCTTCCATCGAGGACAAGGTGGTAAAATTTGCAGACAAGCCCAGACATCAGGTTTTTCTGGAGCCGGAGGGCCTATCCACCAATGAGATGTATGTGGGCGGTATGTCTTCTTCTCTTCCGGAGGATGTTCAGCTTGCTATGTACAGAAGTGTTCCTGGTTTGGAACACTGTAAAATTGTCCGCAATGCCTATGCTATTGAATACGACTGCATTGATGCCAGACAGCTCTATCCCTCATTAGAGTTCAGAAATATTTCCGGGCTGTTCAGTGCCGGACAGTTTAACGGAAGCAGCGGATATGAGGAGGCGGCTGCACAGGGACTGATCGCGGGCATGAACGCGGCACTTCAGATCAAAGGGAGAGAGGCCGTGGTGCTGGACCGTTCTCAGGCCTATATCGGAGTCCTGATCGATGACCTCATTACAAAGGATAACAGAGAGCCTTACCGGATGATGACTTCCCGTGCGGAATACCGCCTTCTTCTGCGGCAGGACAATGCGGATCTTAGGCTGAGAGAGATTGGGTATCGGGTTGGTCTGGTATCAGAAGAGGAATATCTGCACACCTGCAGAAAGAAGGAAATGATAACACGGGAGATAGCCCGGCTGAAGACTGCCATGGTCGGAGCGTCCGCTCCGGTTCAGCAATTCCTTTCCGATCACGGGAGTTCTCCTCTGAAAACGGCAGCCAGTCTGGCTGAGCTGATCTGCCGTCCGGAACTGAATTATGAGCTTCTTTCCGGAATCGATCCGGAAAGAGAAGCGCTTCCTGCTGATGTGATTGAACAGGTTGAGATTGAACTGAAGTATGAGGGCTATATTGGAAGACAAAAAAAGCAGGTGGAGCAGTTTCAGAAAATGGAAGAAAAAAAGATTCCGGACTGGGTGGACTATGATGAGGTACCGAGCCTGAGGCTGGAAGCGAGGCAGAAGCTGAAGGAATTTCTTCCCGTATCTGTTGGACAGGCTTCCAGGATCTCAGGAGTTTCTCCTGCAGATATTTCCGTTCTTCTCGTTTTTCTGGAGCATCACCGGAAAAAGAGAGAGGGCTGAAAGAGAGAATTTAACGGAGGCAATATGGAATACGATTTTGAAAAATATGACCTGACTTCTTTCCGGCAGGATCTGGGAGAACTGAACATCCGGCTGAGTGGAGAACAGGAGAGACAGTTTCTTTCCTTTTATGAGCTGCTGACGGAATGGAACAGCTTTATGAACCTTACTGCGATCACAGAATTTGACGAAGTGGTAAAAAAGCATTTTGTGGACAGCCTTTCTCTGGTAAAGGTTCTTCCTGAACTCGGAAAGGAAGGGGCTTCCGGAAAAGCATATACTCTGATCGATGTGGGAACGGGTGCGGGATTTCCGGGAATCCCTTTGAAGATCGCCTTTCCGGAGCTGGAAATCACCCTTCTGGATTCTCTGCAGAAACGGGTCAGCTTTTTGAATGCGGTGATCGAAATGCTTTCTCTTTCCAAAATTACGGCAGTTCACGGAAGGGCAGAGGATCTGGCAAAACCCGGTAAGATGAGAGAACGTTTTGACTTTTGTGTTTCCAGAGCGGTTGCAAATCTTTCCACCCTTTCGGAATACTGTATTCCTTTTGTGAAAAAGGGGGGAAGCTTTATTTCTTATAAAAGTGCCGGAGCGGAAGAGGAGGCTGCTGCTGCCGGAGAAGCTGTCAAAATTCTTGGAGGAGCGGAACCGGAGGTATTTTCCTTCTGCCTTCCCGGCACGGACATGGGGAGAAATTTTTATGTAATCAGAAAAAAAGCTCCTACACCTGCAAAGTATCCGCGTAAGGCGGGACTTCCGGCGAAGGAGCCAATCCATGGGTGAACATTTTCAGAATCATTTCTGAACTTCTATAAAAGGATTTCCAGCTGTTCCAGGACCGCTTTCGATTTTTCCAGATGAGGATACTGTCTGGTATAAGAGATCGGGAAGGCTTCTATGGAAGGATTATAGGAAATATAGGAGTCGATCGCCGGCTGGTTATCCTTTTTCTCCGTTCCATATATGATATAAATACTGTGATCGATCTGCTTCAGTGCGTGAAGAATGTTCGTATTCATATATCTTCCCATATAACTTGCAAAGGAATATTTAGCGGTACAGTCCGGCTGATGAGACGCTTCCCGGTAGGCGTCCAGAATGTTTTCACTCACCATTCCCGGATTGTAGAAGTACTTTTCCGCAAAGCTTCTGCGGAAGGCTTCCTTTGTTGTGAGCATATTATAGACGAAGGTTCCGAGCACAGGTGTATCAATGAGCAGCTTGAGCAGCTTCGTCCTTTTGCTTGGAATCCGGTTCATCTGACACAGGCTCTGCGGATTGATCAGCACCAGTCTGTCGATCATTTCTCCGTCATTGTGTGCAGACATAACTGCGACGGAAGCGGAGTCTCCGGTAGCAAGTATACTTGTTTTTCTTCCAATGACGTTTTTAATGAAGTCAACGATGGACTGCACATAGAGATAACTCGTATAGGTTATGTTCGGTTTATCTGACAGACCATATCCAAGCAGATCGATGGCAAATACTTCGTGATCTTCAGCCAGTTCGTCGATAATCTTGCTGAATTCGTAGCTGCTGCTTCCGGCCGTGAGGTCATGGAGCAGCAGGAGAGGAGTTCCGGTTCCCTTCTGCGTATATCTGATTTTCCCAAACCGCCATTCATAATATTTGTTGTTTGGATTGGAAAGCGTATTATTCACGGTGCTGAGGGAAAATTCTACCCGGTTGATGATGTGCATGGTCAGGGCAGCCAGACCGGTGAGAGCAATGAAAGTTCCTGTTTTTTTCGTCATACATCCTCCATTTCAATTGTCAGATCAATGTTCATTCTATGTGAAAAGTTATAAATTTAAGCTTTGTTTGGGATATGATTTTCGACTATATTTATTATAAGCCAAGGAATATAAAGATACAAGCAATACTATTGTATACAATAGGTACTACTCAGCCAGGCTTGCGCATTCCCTGCGCAGACCGTACGAAAGCAGACCGGCTGGAAGTATCCGGCCTGGCGCGAAGCGCTTGGAATGGTCGGATGCCGTTATCAGCTCTGCCGAAGGCTGAGCTGTAACTACAATAGTTGATTGATATGGAGGAGGTGTATCGTGTTCTGTATTAAATCTGTTTATCGCTGAAGAAAATCTGAATGATAGCATTGGTTATCGGTTCAGAGTTTTATCAATGGCCTGTAATGTTTCACGTGAAACATTTATTGCATTTATGCGATGAAGATGTTTCACGTGAAACATTAGCAAAAGCCAGAAAAATAATTTCAACAGCACAGGATGAACAAAAGAAAATATTTTTCATATAGAATATATGAAAAAAAGGTGTTATAATCGTTAAGTACTCAGACAGAAAAATGTCCGCAAGGTACAAATGAAAGGAAAATAGAATGGGAAGAATTATAGCAATAGCAAATCAGAAGGGTGGAGTGGGAAAAACAACGACTGCCATCAATCTGTCGGCTGCACTTGCAGCAAGAAAGAAAAAAGTCCTGGTGATTGATACCGATCCTCAGGGAAATACTACGAGTGGGTTTAATATTGATAAAAATAATCTGGAGAATACAATCTACGAGCTGATTCTTGGAGAGTGCAGCATTCAGGACTGCCTGATCAAGGAAGTGGTTCCTAATCTTACGGTTCTTCCCTCAAACGTAAATCTTGCGGCTGCCGAAATAGAATTAATTGGAGTAGAAAAAAAAGAGTACATTTTAAAAAACGAAGTGGATTGGGTAAAGGACCAGTACGATTTCATCGTGATCGATTGCCCGCCTTCCCTGAATATGCTCACTGTAAATGCTATGACGACAGCGGATACGGTTCTCGTTCCGATTCAGTGTGAATATTATGCGCTGGAAGGGCTCAGTCAGCTGATTCATACCGTAAATCTGGTGAGAGAAAGACTAAATCCCAATCTTCAGATCGAAGGGATTCTCTTTACCATGTATGATGCCAGAACGAACCTTTCCATGCAGGTGGTCGAAAATGTCAGAAACAATCTGGACCTGAAAATATTTAAAACAGTAATTCCCAGAAATATCAGGCTTGCGGAGGCGCCCAGTTACGGTTTGCCGATCAATCTGTATGATCCGAAATCGACAGGGGCGGAAAGCTATATGGCACTTGCAAAAGAGGTTATAGGAAGAAAGGAAAGATGAAATGGCGGCAAGAGGACTGGGAAAAGGACTGGATTCACTGATCCCCAAAACGATTGCAGAACCGTCCGCACAGAAGACAGAAGAGAAAAAGTCTGAAACTATGGTGAAGATAACCATGGTGGAACCAAACGGCGGACAGCCCAGAAAAAATTTTGATGAGGACTCCCTCATGGAACTGGCGGAGTCCATCCGTCAGTTTGGATTGCTCCAGCCCATTCTGGTGCAGGACAAAAAGGATCATTATGAAATTATAGCAGGAGAGAGAAGGTGGAGAGCGGCAAAGATAGCCGGCCTGAAGGAGATTCCTGTTATTATTAAAAAACTGACGGATCAGGAAGTAGTGGAAATCTCTCTGATCGAAAATATTCAGCGTGAGAACCTGAATCCGATTGAAGAAGCACAGGCATACCGGAGACTGCTGACAGAATTCAACCTGAAACAGGATGAAGTAGCAGAGAGGGTTTCAAAAAGCAGAACGGCAGTGACCAATTCCATGCGCCTCCTGAAGCTCTGTGACGAAGTGCAGCAGATGGTAGTCAATGAAATGCTGACGACGGGACATGCGAGAGCGCTGCTTGCCATTGAGGATCCGGAAGAGCAGTACCGCATTGCCCAGAAAGTCTTTGATGAAAAACTCAGCGTGCGGGAAGTAGAAAAGCTGGTAAAAAATCTGCATAAGCCGGAAAAACCGAAAAAGAAGGAAAATGAATCACTTACACTGATCTATCAGAATCTGGAGGAAAAGCTGAAGGAATCATTGGGAAGAAAGGTTTCTATCTCTTCCAGGGAAAATGGAAATGGAAAAATAGAGATTGAATTTTATGGACATGAAGATCTGGACAGACTGATGGAGTATCTGACACAGGCACAATGAGGATTTGCAGAAAAATGGTTGAATGCAGATTCTTTACAGACTGTTACAGGAAAAACTTTATCACTGAAATTTGAAAAAAATTTCGGCTCCAACAATGAGAGGAAAAAATATGACGAGTAATTTACTGCAGAGCATTGGACTGGGGGGACTGGACATTGCATATGTGCTGATCGGCATGCTGGTTCTGATCATCATTCTGCTTGTCCTTATCATTGTTCAGTTCAGCAAGCTGAATAAGCTTCAGAAGAAATACGCAAAATTTATGAAAGGAAAAGACGCGAAAAGTCTGGAGAAGGCGATTGAAGGACTTTACGACGACAACGATCATATTAAGCAGGAAGCGGAGAAAAACAGAAAAGATATTAAAGATATTCAGAAAAAATTGGAATATTGCTATCAGAAGCTTGGCATTGTAAAATATGATGCTTTTAGCCAGATGGGAGGGCAGCTCAGTTTTTGTCTGGCACTTTTGAATGAAAAGGATGATGGATTTATTTTGAATTCGGTTCAGAGCAGTGAGGGCTGTTATACATATACGAAAGAAGTGAAGAAAGGCGAATGTGCCATCACTCTGGGAGAGGAAGAAAAAAAGGCTCTGGACCAGGCGATCGGATATTAAAAAGAACGTCATAAGATCAATCAGAAGAGAGGAGAAAATCATGATCGACATTAAATTTTTAAGGGAAAATCCCGAAGCCGTAAAGGAAAATATCAGAAAAAAATTTCAGGATGAAAAGCTTCCTCTGGTGGATGAGGTGATCGCACTGGATAAAGAGAGCAGACAGACCCAGCAGGAGGCGGATGATCTCCGCGCATCCAGAAATAAGATCTCCAAGGAGATCGGCATGCTGATGAAGGCAGGAAAGAAGGAAGAGGCGGAAGCAAAAAAAGCAGAAGTGGCTGCAGGGGCAAAACGTCTGGAAGAGCTGGAAAAGAAGGAAACTGAACTGCAGGAGAAAATCCTGAAGGATATGATGGTCATTCCGAATATCATCGATCCTTCCGTCCCGATCGGAAAGAATGACAGCGAAAATGTGGAAGTGAAAAGATATGGAGAGCCAGTCGTTCCTGATTTTGAAATTCCTTATCATACCGAGATCATGGAACGCTTCAACGGAATTGACTTGGACAGCGCAAGAAGAGTAGCAGGAAACGGATTCTATTATCTGATGGGGGACATTGCAAGACTGCATTCCGCAGTGCTGGCATATGCAAGAGATTTCATGATCGACAGAGGCTTTACTTACTGTGTCCCGCCTTTTATGATCAGAAGTAATGTAGTGACCGGAGTCATGAGCTTTGCTGAAATGGATGCCATGATGTATAAAATAGAGGGAGAAGATCTCTATCTGATCGGTACCAGTGAACATTCCATGATTGGAAAATTCATCGATACCATTATTCCGGAAGAAGAGCTGCCCAAGACGCTGACAAGCTATTCTCCCTGCTTCCGGAAGGAAAAGGGTGCACATGGTCTGGAGGAAAGAGGCGTTTACAGGATTCATCAGTTTGAGAAGCAGGAGATGATCGTAGTCTGCAAGCCTGAAGATTCTCCGATGTGGTTTGACAGACTGTGGCAGAATACGGTGGATCTGTTCCGTTCCATGGATATTCCGGTAAGAACGCTGGAATGCTGTTCCGGAGATCTGGCCGATCTTAAGGTGAAGTCCATAGATGTAGAAGCCTGGTCTCCCAGACAGAAGAAATATTTTGAGGTGGGAAGCTGCTCCAATCTGGGAGACGCTCAGGCCAGAAGACTGAAGATCCGTGTAAACGGAGAAAATGGAAAATACTTCGCTCATACGCTGAACAATACGGTGGTTGCCCCTCCCAGAATGCTGATCGCATTCCTGGAGAATAATCTGCAGGCTGACGGTTCAGTAAGAATTCCCGAAGTCCTTCGCCCTTATATGGGAGGGATGACCGAGATCAGAGAAAAGAAATAAAGAAAAAGCGGACCCGGATTTTAACGGCTCCGGATGAAAACCAGAATGAAATGCGGGGTGAAATTCTTGCACAGATTTTTAAGATCCATTGGATTCAGTTCCCTTACATCCACAAAAGAGGTTCAGAACCTGGTAAAGGATGTGATCCTGAATGCAGACAACAGAAATTATACGACAGACAGAGAAAACGGGGATACGGTGCTGGTGGAATTCAGCAGGAATTTCGCAGAAAATATGGGGATTGCCGTATGCGGTGAGCTGGATGAGGAAGATCATTTCATATATTATTACTTCTATCCTTATCTGAGAGGAACCGGGATCAGTTCCCTGGAGGACATCAGCATTGAAAGGCATGCCGCTACGGAATCCTATGCGGGAGTATGTGACGACATCAAGGTTGGCGTCACCATGATCTTCTACCTGCAGAACATGATTTCTTATATCAAATATCGGAACCGGGATGCGCTTCCTGTAAAAGGAACCAGTCTGACACTTTCCGCACTTGCTGATCAGGGGTCGATCATGATGCCGATCAGCAAGAGCGAAAAGCAGAAAAAGAAGATCCAGCGTTCCACCATCACCCGCAATCAGCTGATCGAAGCGGCGAGAAGAGGGGATGAGGATGCCATTGAAAGTCTTACTCTGGAAGATATGGATACCTATACCGCTATTTCCAGAAAAATCCAGAAGGAGGATGTATTCAGCCTTGTGGATACCTATTTTATGCCATATGGTGTGGAGTGTGACCAGTATTCCATCCTGGGAGAGATCCAGGAATGCCACAGGGTGAAGAACCGCATGACCGGTGAAAATGTATGGATCATGACGCTGGAATGTAACGAGCTGAATTTCGATGTCTGCATCAATGAAAAGGATCTGTTTGGTGAACCGATGGAAGGGAGACGGTTCAAGGGCGTTATATGGCTGCAGGGAGCAGTGAATTATCCACAGGAATAAAATGTAAAAACGATAAAAAGTAAACTTAAATTTGTATCACAAAATAGTGGACTTTTATCTCAGATTGAGTTAAAATAACATAGTACGTTTTATAGCTTTGTTATACAAAAGACAGCAGAGAGCGTACTATATCCACACGGCTCAGCTGAATAGAGCATACGCCTCCTAAGAGAACCTGAAATGTTCCCTTTTTGTCAGGCACCATCCGAAGAATTTTATATAAGTCTGCGTAGCTCAGCAGGATAGAGCGACCGCCTCCTAAGCGGTAGGTCGGGTGTTCGAATCACCTCGCGGACGCCAGAAAGCTCGCCGAAAGCCTTGATTTACAGGGTTTTCGGCTTTTTTGTTTTTCTCGGTAGCTTCCCCTGGGTTGATTTAACTGCTATAACGGAATCCAGTAACGCTGTTCGATATGCCCGTCTTCCTCCCCTTCATTTTCCAGAATTCCTCCATTATTTATGATGGACTTTGCGGAGCCGATGTTATCCCTGTCACAGCACATCAGGACCTTATGGATACTTCATTTTTCCCTCCATGCCGAAGCGTTCTACGCTGAGGCCACGAGAAAAAATCATCTGCACGATCTTTCCTCTGTGATCTTGGTCCCTTCTTTTTCCAATTCCGAACTTTTTCCTATAACGGACCGTTCCGTCAGCTTCCGGAATACCGGGATAAAAACTGCCTGGTGCGCTCCTGCCTGGGATGCTCGATGACCTGTCTGGCATCCCCCTGCTCTACAATGAGACCACCATCCATGAAGATTACCTGATCCGCTACATCTCTGGCAAAGGCCATCTCGTGAGTGACGATGATCATGGTGGTTTTTTCTTCTGCCAGAGAACGGATGACCTTCAGGACCTCTCCGGTAAGCTCCGGATCCAGAGCCGAGGTGGGCTCGTCGAAACACAGAATATCCGGATGGAGGGCAAGCGCACGGGCAATCGCCACGCGCTGCTGCTGGCCGCCGGAAAGCTGATGAGGATAGTGCCCCGCCCGGTCTGCAAGGCCCATCCTGGAAAGGAGTTCCTTTCCTTCCTCTTCGATCTGAGCAAAGATCTGCTTTTTCCTGCTCTTAAAGTCAGGCTGCTCCTGAGCCAGGAGCTCCCTTGCCAGGGTAACATTTTTCAGAGCGGTATACTGGGGGAACAGATTGAAGGACTGAAAGACCAGTCCGAAGTGAAGACGTTTCCTTCGGATCTCGCTTTCCTTCTGTGTGGAAGGATCTGCCGCATCGAACAGAGTCTTTCCGTGAACGACGATCTGTCCCTGATCCGGAGTTTCCAGAAAGTTCAGGCATCTTAACAGAGTAGTTTTTCCGCTGCCGGAGGAACCGATGATGGCAAGAGCCTGTCCTTGTTCAAGATGGAAGCTGATATTTTCCAGCACTCTGGTGGAACCGAAATGCTTTTCTATGTTTTTTACTTCTAAAATAGCCATGTCAATCTCCGTTTTTCCTTTTGAAATCTGCCGGTGTTACAGCTCTGCCGAAGGCTGAGCTGTAACGGCGTCCGGCCATTCCAGGCGCTTCGCGCCAGGCCGGATGCTTCCAGCCGGTCTGTTTTGTACGTTCTGCGCAGTAAATGTGCAGACCTGGCTGAGTAGTAATCTGCCGGTTACATATCCGTTCAACGGATCTCGATCCGCAAAAAGAAGCTCATCCGTGAAAGAAGCTGAGCTTCTTTTCCAGACGGTTCAGAAGAATGGTCACAATGCCGCTGAAGGCCAGGTAATAGACCGCAGTAAAAAAGAGGGGCCAGATCAGACCGGCATATCCGCGGTTTCCCTTCATGAAGGATTCGCCCATCCAGATGACCTCCTGCAGGGCAATAACCCGGGCGAGGGAGGTATCCTTGACCAGGGTGATGATCTCGTTGGACATGGGAGGGACGATGCGTTTGATCATCTGCAGCAGAGTGACTCGGAAAAAGATCTGGGACTTCGTCATGCCGAGCACCTGCCCGGCTTCTTGTTGGCCTGCCGGCACGCCCTGGATTCCTCCCCTGTAAATTTCTGAAAAGTAGAAGGCATAGTTAAGGATAAAGGCTGTGGTAACCGCAGTAAAACGTCCGGTTTCTCCGCCTCCCCAGGTGAACAGTTTCATCAGCGGAGGAACATAGTAAAGGATCAGGATCTGCAGAACCAGAGGGGTTCCCCTCACGATCCAGACCACTGTACGGGTCAGCCAGCGGAGCGGTGTGAAACGGCTCATGGAGCCGAAGGAGATGATGAGGCCCAGGGGAAGGGCGCCGATCAGCGTGAGAAAAAAGAGCTGGACCGTTTTTACAAACCCTTCATTCAGAGCCGACACTACCGTTTGAAATTCATCAGAAAGGAAAAACATGAGATCGTCCTCCCGTTTAGGATTCATTTGTCACTGTATTCCGTCTCCTGACATCTGCCGCAGCGACGGAACACGGATATGTCAAAGTGAGGAAAAAGCCGCTCAAAGGCAGAGGAAACAGACCTCTGCCTTTGCTTTGAAAAAATTCAGGATCGGCCGGACAGCGGATCACTCCAGAATAACCGCATCCTGCAGTCCGTAGGTGTCAGCAATTTCTTCCACCGTTCCGTCAGCCACCTTTTCTTCCCAGAAGGTGTTGAATGCCTCTGTCAGATCGGAACCTTTCCGAAAGCCTACGCCATACTGTTCAGACTCCAGGCCCTGGACTTCGTTCAGATTGACACTGTAGGAAAGGTCCGCATAGCTGGTTCCTTCTCCGGTCATTGCGGCGGCCATCAGAACATCGATCACAGCAGCGTCGGAAGTTCCGGCAGATACCTCCATCAGAGTGTTTGCCTGCGACTGAACGGGAACCGTGGAAGCGCCCAGCGCCTCGGCAGCGTCCTCTCCGGCAGAGCCGGATTCCACAGCCACATTCAGACCCTCAAGAGAGGTGAGCCCCTCAAAATCAGCGGCGGAAGCGGCAGGATATACCAGAACCTGATAATTGGTGCAGTAAGGGATAGAGGTTGCCATAGAAGAGGTAACTTCATCAGTAAGAGTCATACCGTTCCACAGGCAGTCCACGTTTCCGGCTTCCAGCTCCATCACCTTATAATCCCAGGTGATCTCGGAAAATTCCACCTCTACGCCGATGTATTCGGCAAACTGCCTGGCCAGGTCAGCGTCAAAACCGATCCATTCGCCGTTTTCATCCTGATAGTCCATGGGCTCGAAATTGGTGATTCCCACAACCAGGGTTCCCTTTTCCTGAACGGCGGCAAGGTCGCTTTCACCGCCGGCAGAAGCTTCGGCAGTCTCTGCTTCGGCCGCTGCAGATTCTGAAGCAGCCGGAACGGAAGCCGTTTCCGCAGTCGTTTCCTTTTCGGCAGCCGTACTTTCCGCCTGAGAAGGAGCGGCTGCCGGAGCATCCGCAGAGGCGGCAGAGCCGCCGTTTGTGCAGGCGGTCAGGGAAAATGCCAGAAGTAAGGCCAGAGAAAGAGACATCATTCTTTTCATACGATTAAAACCTCCCGAAATTCATCATTAAAAAAACCATTGCTTTCACATTTTAGCATGCTAATGTGATATTGTAAAGAAATTCTCCATATGATTTTTTAAAGTTCCGTTACGGCTCAGCCTTCGGAAGAGGTGTAACGGCATCCGGCCATTCCAAGCGCTTCGCGCCAGGCCGGATGCTTCCAGCCGGTCTGTTTTCGTACGGTCTGCGCAGGGAATGCGCAAGACCTGGCCGAGTAGTAATAAAGTTCCGTTCCTCCTTCCACAATTTGCTTTTCCATAATTGCGTATTTTACGGGTTCAGAGTATAATTTTCTCAAAAATACAGGGGCGTTTCAGAATAGGAAGGGAGACTGGCGCTTCGGAATGGAGGGTAAGATGGATATTCGGGAAATTGAACTGTATGCGGAAGAAATGCGGATCCTGAATCTGCGGGTATGCAGGAACGGGGAAGTGATCCTGAAAAGGGACTGGGACGATGAGATGCGCAGGAATCAGTATTCTGCCAGCAAGAGCTTTACCAGCGCGGCGGTGGGGATCGCCTGCAGGGAGGGGCTTCTGGATCTGGAGGAGAGGCTGTGCGATGCTTTTGCCGGAGAGCTTCCGGAGAATCCTTCGGAAAATCTGCAGAAGGCCACGGTAAGGGACCTGCTTACCATGTGTCTGGGACAGAAGGAGGCCTGGCTGATGGGAGAGCAGCGGCCCCGTATGCAGGAGGAGGACTGGGTGCGTTTCTGTCTCTCCCGTCCCTTTGAGGCAGAGCCGGGGACGGAATTTGTCTATAACAATGTGGGACCCTATCTGGCCGGGATCCTGGTACAGAGAAGAGCTGGCTGCGATCTGGTGGATTATCTGATGCCGCGGCTGTTTTCGCCGTTGGGCATCCGGCGCACGGTCTGGGAGGTGGATCCTCAGGGATTTACGTTCGGGGCGGGCGGACTGTTTTTGTGCGTAACGGAACTGATGAGGTTCGGACAGCTCCTGCTCCAGGAAGGAAACTGGAATGGAAAGCAGCTCATCCCGGCAGAATATGTCAGGGAGGCTTCCCGCGTGCAGGTGGAAAACGGAGCGGAGGGCTATGGCTATCTGTTCTGGAGAGGGCCATATGACAGCTTCCGGGCGGACGGAAAATATGGTCAGCTTTCCATCGTGCTTCCGCACAAAAATGCGGTGATCGCCGTCAATGCGGAGAGCCGGGATGCGGGAAGCATGATGAAGCGGTGCATGGACGTGATCGTTCCCCAGCTGTAGCAGCCGGAGAACGGAAGCTTAGAGGAAAAGGAAAAGGAAGAGGAAAGACATGATCTTATTTGTGGAATATCCGAAATGCTCCACCTGCCAGAAAGCGAAAAAATGGCTGGATGTAAGGAAGATCAGCTATGAGGACAGGCATATCGTGGAGAAAAATCCTTCGGAGGAGGAACTGAAGCTCTGGGTCAAAAGAAGCGGTCTGCCGCTGAAGCGGTTTTTCAATACCAGCGGTATGAAGTATAAGGAGCTGAACCTGAAAGACAGACTTCCTGCCATGAGCGAGGAGGAACAGATCCGGCTTCTTGCCACGGACGGGATGCTGGTGAAGCGCCCTTTGATCGTGGCTGAGGATTATGTGCTGACGGGCTTTCGGGAAAAGGAATGGGAGGAAAAGCTGGGAAAATGAAAAAGTATATCCGCATCACCGGAAAATATCTTCTGATCCCTGTATGTGCAGAGGAAAAGAACAGGACCGTAAATTTTTCCGTGCAGAAGGAAAAGGTCTTTGAGTTTCAGATCCCGGTCAGCGAGGAGAAGGAAGGCTTCTATAGCTTTCACTACTATGCGCCGCTGAACGTGGAGAAATATGCGGGAAGCAGAATGCTGGTGGAGGGAGATGTTCCAGCCGGCTTCCTGGATGCGCTCTGCCTCTCAGACAGCATTCCGCAGGTCTGCCAGTCCCATCCGCTGATCCATTTTACGGCGGATACGGGATGGATCAACGATCCCAACGGTCTGATCTTTCAGAACGGCGTCTATCATCTGTTTTATCAGAATAATCCCTTCGACACCCGCTGGGAAAACATGTGCTGGGGCCATGCGGTGAGCCATGACCTGCTCCACTGGGAGAGAAAGGAGACCGCGCTGTATCCGGACGCGGACGGCACCGTTTATTCCGGAAGCGGCATCGTGAACGAAAAAGGACTCCTGGGACTGGATGCGAATGCGCAGATCTACTTCTATACCTGTGCGGGGAGCAAATCGGAATGGAGCCGGGGAAAGACCTTTACCCAGCGCATTGCCGTCAGCACGGACGGCGGCGGGACCGTGACCAGAATGGAGGGCGTGGCGGTCAGACAGCTGGCGGAGGGAAACCGGGATCCCAAGGTCTACTGGCACGAGGAGAGCAATGCTTATTATATGGTCCTCTATCTGCGGGAAAATGATTTTGCCATTCTGCGCTCGAAGGATCTGAAGAACTGGAAGCGGTCCCAGACCATTACGCTGGAAAAAGCCTGGGAGTGTCCGGATCTGAGAAGGATCCCCGTGGAAGGAGGAGGAGAGAAGTGGGTGTTCTACAGCGCCGACGGCTACTATTTTACCGGGGAATTCGACGGCTACGAATTTCATCCGGACAGCCCGCGCCGGAAGGCCTGGAAAACCACTATTCCCTATGCGGCACAGACCATATGGGGAACGCAGGATGTGATCCTGATCCCCTGGCTGCGCATGAAGAATCCGGGTAAGCTGTATACAGGAGCCATGGGACTTCCCAGAAAGCTCAGTCTGGTGAAGACGGAGGAAGGATACCGGCTCAGACAGGTTCCGGTAGAAAGCTTTGAACAGACGAAAAGCGCTGTCCATTCCTCTGACGGAGAGGGAAAAGTGTTTTGTATGTCCCAGAGGGACGGCGCTCTGGAGATCTGCATCCATATGGAAAAGCCTGCTGATTTTTCCATCGATCTCTACGGAACGCCTGTCACTTATGTTTCCTCCTGCGGAAAGCTGGGAACGGGGGCGGAGGTCTGCGAGATCGGAAAGGGCCTGAATGATTTTTCCATCCTTGCGGATGGAGAAATCCTGGAGGTTTCCGCGCAGAACGGTCTGATCCTTGCGGTCATGGAACTGCCTTCAGACCGGAAACGGGGGAATGTGACGGTAGAAGTAGCCGGAAAGGCTGCCGTGGACATTTACCGGATCGACTGAAAAAGCTGTCCTTCTGCCATTCGGGAGGGTCTTTCTGCCTACTCAGGCAGGCTCAGGCGGATGCAGGAGGGCAGGATATGCTCCGGAAGAGAATGCCCGCAGGGTGATTTTGCAAAAGAAGCTGTTTCCGGATACAGCTTCAGGATTACGGGCTCGTCCTCCCGGATGCCGCAGGCGGAAAGGGAGAGAGAGGCGTTTCGCTGGATCCTGCGGGAAAAGGAGGCAGCGGGGGAGCGCAGGAAAAGCAGGAATGGAGTGTCTTCCGGAAGCGTCCGCGCCCGTTCGTCCGTTTTCAGATCGATCTGAAGGGAGAGACTGTCTCCCTTTCTTTCCTGCAGAAGAACAGGACCGTTGGAAACAATGGTCCTGTTCTTCTTTATCGCGTAAGAGAACTGCTCGGAAAGCGGGGCCGTTTCCACAGGACCGTCAAGCTCCATCCAGGTGCGGTAGCTGCTGCTCATATCTACGGGAGCGTGCAGGTCCATTCCGGATACCTGAGCGGGATGAACACCGCGGGAAAAGCCCTGAAGCAGCCGCTCTTCCCAGAACAGAATGCCCTTTGCATTATCCGGAAATGCCGGATGAGCGTGATTGACGATCTCGATGAAATCCACCGAAGACCAGTCCCGGATCTCAAATTCAAAGAACAGACCGTTGGAAACCGGATGCGGAAAGCTGGCCGGATGGGCGATTCCGGCAAGGCCGCCCTGTGCGTGCACCCGCTCCAGAAACAGATCCCCGTTTTCCCGGTCCAGATCCTCCCATGGGATATATCCCTTCACGTTCTGACAGAGGATATGACCGTACCAGGAGGTCAGCTCATATCCGGTCAGGTATTCAAAGACGGGATGGGCTTCGTGGAAGTGCCGCAGCAGGGGAAATCCGGAAACGGTGTTATGATCTGTCAGGGAAAAGGCGGTGACACCCTGAGAGAGCAGCCAGGAGCAGAGCTCGGGCACACTCATGCGCCCGTCCGATTCGATACTGTGATTGTGAAGCTCGATTCTTTTCAGCATATTTTCCTCCATGTATTCTGAGATGCCATGTTTTTTTCTTCTCTGCCGCCTTTGACGGGAACGCAGATGATCTTTAATTCATAGGAAATTTCTTCTTCCAGAACTCCAAAGGAATTGACGACCAGCTTTAAAAGTCCGTGATACATCCCGGCCGTTTCCATACAACCTGGGGTGCGCTCTGCATCCGGCGCAAAATGCATCTCCTTGATGTTCCCGGGCCGGTGCACATTTCCCAGAAACCGCCCCGAAAGAAAGGCGGCGAGCTGGATCTCCGTTTTCATATGAGAAAGCAGTTCTTTTGTTTCCAGCGCGTCGGGAAGTCTTCCGAAGTGAGAAAGAAAGGCCTCCTCTGCTTCCTTATCATGCAGGGCTGCGGCGCGTTCCCGGTCTCCGGCATGACAGGTGAGACAGATATGAAGCTCCAGGCAGGGAGCGGGAAGCTGAAACTGAAAGATGATGTTCCCAAGAAAATTTTTTTGCAGGGTGCCTTTAAAAACCGTAACCATATTCATATAGATCCCTTCCTTTCTGATTCTGTCATTCTGCCGGAAAGGAAGACAGACCGTCTCATTTCCGGCTCCGGCAAACAGTTTACCTTTGCAAACAATAAAAAGATAGAGACTTTGCAGAGATTTAAAGTCCGGAACGGTTATTTTACAAAAAAGGGCAGGAAAGGAAAATGGGAAACGATTTCTTTTTACAGAAACAATAAATGAATATGGTGATATGCTTCCGGACGCTCTGATAAGATAATATGCGGACCCGGACGAAGGCTCGGGAAAAGAAAGACAGGAGAAACGATTCCGGCCTGATCAACCGCATCGGTCAGCTGTTCGGTCTGAACCTGCAGCTTGGGCTGATGTACAATGAAAAGGGCGTGATCATGATGAACCTCTGGTTCAACATCCCCTTTGCCACCATGCTGCTCGCTTCTGCCATGTCCGCTATTCCGGACTCCATCATCGAGGCGGCCCAGGACGCGGGAGCGGGAAAGGCGAAGCTGTTTTTCAACATGATCCTGCCGCTGACCTATAAGGACGTGTTCATCGCCGTCACCTTTATTTTTATGAGCAACATCGGTTCCTTTACCACTCCCTATCTGATGGACGGAAACAATCCGCAGATGCTGGGAATCGCTCTGTACAGCCTGTTCAACAATTTCCACTACGAAAAGGCGGCGGCGCTGTCTGTCATCATTTTCCTTTTTTCGGCCATATCGGCTGCGGTTTATATCCATACCAACATGAAGGAGCAGGAATGGGAAAAGAAATAGAAAAAGAAATAAAAAAGAAAAAATACAACGAGGGGGCGGCCGGACAGGCCGCCTTCTCACGCCGGTCAGACTTCCGGCACAGACCGGCCAGGATCGCCCACAGAGGCGATATATGGTCCGGCCCGGAAAATACCATGTCGGCCTTCCGGGGCGCGGTAACCAGGGGCTGTGAGGGAATCGAGACGGACATCCGAAAGACTGCCGACGGGAAAATAGTGGTAGCCCACGATGCGGGCTTTGCCAGAGTGATGTGCGGCGCTTCGGAGCCGGAGAAGCGATCCATCCATGAGATGACGCTGGAACAGGTATGCCGTGTTTCCCTTCCCTTTGCGGGCCATCTGCTGGACTGGTTTCCGGAAAATGGCCTTGAAAACGAGCTGTATGCTTATTTTCCCTGGGACCTGGACGACAGGGAAACCATCAGAGCCAGAGCCATGCAGTGCCTGAACGCGTCGGAGGGACTTCCCGGAGAGGAGAGGCTGAACAGAATGTTTTCCTGGTTCCATGAAAACTACCGGGATGTATACCGGATCTTAAGGAAGCGGGATGGAAGGCAGGAGCATTATGTCCCGCTGGAAACGTTTCTGAAATGGCTCGACACGCTGCCTGAAGGCTTTTTTGCGGAGATCGAATGCAAAGAGGACGGGCTGATCGAAGAGACGGACCGACTTCTGCGGAGCACGGGCACAGCCCGCCGCTGCATCCTGTTTTCCGGGATTGAAAGCTGCAACCGGGAGATCCAGAGCTTCTACCGGCTGCACGCAAAGCCGGAGGGCCTGCGCTTCGGCGCCAACCTCCGCTTCCTGAACGACGAGACCCTTCCCCTTCTGGACGACTGGGACCTGTATGAGGTGGGCCTGAACGCGGGCACCTATGGAAAAAAAGAAACGGATTTTCTCCACGAAAAAGGGATCCTGGTGTTTTCCAATCTGGGAGATACCCCTTCCTGGTGGTCGGAAATGGACCATAACGGGACGGATGGCTTTAAAACGAACTGCCTTGACATATACAATATGAAAAAGAGGTTTCCTTTTTGAAGGGTTGCTGTTACAATAAAGCTGTGACAGAGATCGGTCGTCTTCTGCTTCAGAAGGGCAGGCCGTTCCTTGGCAATAACAATGCTGCCTGCGGCGGAAGAGATGGAGGAAGGTATGAAAGAATTCGATGTGGTGACGCTCGGAGAGCTTCTGATTGATTTTACGGACAATGGAAAGAGTGAACAGGGAAACACACTGTTTGAGGCTAACCCCGGCGGCGCGCCCTGCAACGTGCTTGCCATGCTCAACAGGCTCGGCCATTCTACGGCCTTTATCGGCAAGGTGGGAAAGGACATCTTCGGCCTGAAGCTGAAATCCGTCCTGCAAGAGGTGGGAATCGACATTTCCAACCTGATCGTGGACGAGGAGGCAAGGACCACACTGGCTTTTGTCCAGACCATGGCAGATGGAGACAGGGATTTCTCCTTCTACCGCAATCCCGGAGCGGACATGCTCCTGACGGCGGATGAGGTGAACGATGATCTGGTAAAGAGTGCAAGGCTCTTCCACTTCGGAACCCTTTCCATGACCCACGAAGGTGTGAGGGAGGCCACAAAGAAGGCGGTCCGCCTCGCAAAGGAGAGCGGTGCGGTCGTTTCCTTTGATCCGAACCTCCGTCCTCCTCTCTGGAAATCCCTGGACGATGCGAAGGAGCAGGTGGCCTATGGACTGACCCGGTGCGACGTGCTGAAGATTTCTGACAATGAGATCCAGTGGTTTACGGGTGAGGAGGATTATGACTGCGGAATCGGAAAGCTGCGCCGGGAATATGATATTCCCCTGATCCTGCTTTCCATGGGAAAGGACGGAAGCCGGGCCTATTATAAGGACCTGCGCGTGGAGGTTCCCTCTTTTCTCCAGAAGGAAACCATCGAAACCACAGGAGCGGGCGATACCTTCGGAGGCTGCTGCCTGCATTACGTGCTGGAATACGGCCTGGAAAACCTGAATGAAGAGAGGCTTCGGGACATGCTCACCTTCGCCAACGCGGCGGCCTCCATCATCACCACCAGAAAGGGAGCCCTTCGCGTCATGCCCCATCCGGACGAGGTGAAGCGGTTCCTCGAATCGAGAAAGTAGATCGGAGCCACAGATGCTGTTTCAATCCTATTTTTTCATCTTTGTATTTCTTCCGCTCAGCCTGGGAGGCTGGTATCTGTTGAACAGGCTGAAGCGGTTTTCTCTGGCACAGGGGTATCTCATCGGGATGTCCCTGTGGTTTTATGCCTGGTATAATGTCAGCTTCCTCTGGGTCATCCTGGGAAGCTGTCTGTTCCATTTCGGGATCAGCTTCCTTCTTTCCAGGCGGGATACTCTGCGGATGAGGAAGGCTCTGCTGGCCGTCGGCTGTGCGGTCAACATCGGAGCGCTGGGTGTTTTCAAGTACTATAATTTTTTCGTGGAGAATATCAACGCAGTCTTCGGAGCGGATTTTCAGACCAGAAATATCCTGCTTCCTCTTGGGATCAGCTTTTTTACCTTCCAGCAGCTTTCCTTCCTCATCGACCGCTGCCGCGGGGAGGCTCCCCATTACGGACTGCTTGACTATCTGAGCTTCGTTACCTTTTTCCCGTCTCTGATCTCGGGCCCCATCGTCCTTCACGCCTCTACGGTCGCCCAGTTTCAGGATCATTCAAGACGCCGCTTTTGGGCGGAGGGATTTGCGAAGGGTGTGATGCAGTTTACCATCGGACTCGGGAAAAAAGTGCTGCTTGCGGACACTCTGGCCCTTGCGGTCAATTACGGTTATGAAAATATTGCCTCCCTGGATGCTCCTGCGGCACTGGCGGCGGCGGTGGGCTATACCCTGGAGCTGTACTTTGATTTCAGCGGCTATTCCGATATGGCCGTCGGCATAGGAAAAATGTTTGGGATCGATCTTCCGGAAAACTTCAATTCACCCTATCGTGCGGTTTCCGTGAAGGATTTCTGGAGACGCTGGCATATCACGCTGAGCCGTTTCCTGCAGACCTACGTGTACTTTCCTCTGGGAGGCAGCCGGAAGGGGAGGTTTCGAACCTTTGTGAATACCATGATCACCTTTCTGGTGAGCGGTCTGTGGCACGGGGCAAACTGGACCTTCGTGTTCTGGGGCTTTCTGCACGGGCTGGGTGTTGCGGCCGCAGGGCTTACAGGATCCGGAAGAAGGACGGCGTCAAAAGGAAGCGCTTCGCGGGATACGGCGCCTTCCGGCAGGGGGCGGCGTCTGCTGTGCCAGGCTGCCACCTTTGCCTACGTCTGTCTGGCTTTCGTCTTTTTCCGGGCGGACAGCATCGGGGACGGCTTTCTGCTCCTTTCCCGGATCTTTACCTTCCGGGCAGAGGGACAGCTTGTGCTGATGGCGGCGGCCATGGAGCCTTCTGAAATCTATGTGGTGACCAAGGCGCTGTCTTTAGCGGCGCCCTCTCTGGTGGGAGCCGCCCAGCTTGCGGCCATGCTTCTGGTTTTTGCTGCAGGCTTCTTCGTGCTCACCCGGAAAAACACGGCTCAGATCATCGAACAGAGCAGGCCGGGGCTGCGCTTTACCCTGGGACTTGCGTTCCTGTTCGCCTGGTCGGTGATCTCCCTGTCCGGGGTCAGTACCTTTGTCTACTTTAATTTTTAACGTCTAAACGGAGGGCATGCCATACCGGCATGCGGCGGAATTGGAAAAAAAGAACGACATATATGAAACATTTATCAGACGTTTTTTTACGGCGGCGGCGGTCCTTCTGCTCCTCGCGGCAGGGTTGGTGTTCCTGTTTGATCCCTTTTTTCATTATCACGAACCTCTGGGCCCGCTGAAGGCGGTGCTCACCAAAAAGGAATACCAGGTGCCGGGAACTCTGAAAAACTTTGCATACGACAGCGTGATCGCTGGATCCTCCACCGCGGAGAACTTCAATAACCGCTGGTTTGACGAGGCCTTTGACACCCGGTCCGTCAAGGCGATCAAGAGCTCCGGCGTCACCGCCCAGTTGGATTATTATATCCGCATGGCGACGGAGAAGAGGACGCTGGACTACGTATTCTACAGTCTGGACCTGTTCGCTCTTTCCGGCGATCCTGACACGGAGTTTCCGGATGAGAGCATGCCCCTCTATCTGTATGACGAAAATCCTTTTACGGACGTGAATTACCTGCTGAACGGGGATGTGATCTTTGAGGATATTCCCTATCTGCTCGCAGAGACCTTTCTGGACGATTACGACGAGGGCGCTTCCTACAACTGGGCGCAGTACCACAGCTTTTCCAGAAACGACGCTCTGGCTAACTACGCAAGGCCCCGGGAGAGATCGCCGGAAAAGACGGAGGAGGAGTACCGCCCTTATATCGACGGAAATGTGGACATCCTGGAACGGATGGTGCGGGAGAATCCGGATACGGTTTTTTATATTTTCTATCCTCCCTATTCCCTGCTCTGGTGGGACAATATGATCTTGAGCGGGCAGCTGGACCAGAGCCTGTATGCGGCGAAAGCCTCCATGGAACGCCTTCTCCCCTATGAGAATGTGCGGCTGTATTATTTCCAGAATGAGGAGGATGTGATCCTGGATCTGGATCTCTATATGGATCCCATTCATTTCAGCGAGGACATCAACCGATGGATGGTGGAGGAGATGGCGCAGGACCATTACCGCGTGACCCGGGAAAACATGCAGGAAGAGCTTGGCAGAATGGCGCAGATCGCGGAGAAGATACGGACGGATTATGACGGGCTTACGGAAAGCGGACGGGAAGCCGGCATAGGAAAAAACTGACGGCGGCAGTCCCTCTTTCGGAATCTGCCGCCGTCTTCTTCTGGCTTCAGACCTTGCGCTGTTCTTCCACAGGCAGGATGAAAATGGTGGCTCCGCCTACTTCCACATTGATGGGAACGGAGGATACCGAGTTATATACGCTGACATTGGAGGGCGCCGGAGGCGTGTACATGATCTGCTGGCGTTTTCCGGAATGCTGCCGGATGATCTCACAGACCTCCTCCACCTTTTCGTCCTCGATTCCAAGAAGCAGGGTGGTGTTTCCCTTTTTCAGGAATCCTCCTGTCGTGGCGAGCTTTGTGACGTAGTACTTCTTCTCATTCAGCTCGTTGAGAAGCAGGGGTGCATCCTCGTTGCGCACGATTGTTAATATCATTTTCATAGGGCACTCCTTTCCGCCGCCCGGAAGCGGCATAAAGCTACTTTTCTTACAGTATAAACACTCAGGCGGAAAATGGCAAATGATTTTCACGGAAAAATAAAATGATCGATCAGAAACGTTTCCTTGTGGCAAAAGAAAAAATAGTGGGAAAGGCGAGAGAAAGAAACGGGATCGGCACGCTTTCGGAAAAGACGGTCCACGCCGTCCTGAAGGCTTACTATGCGCCGGACGAAAGCTCCCATGAGATTCCTGTCGGCGGCTGCGTGGCGGATATTTTCACCGGAGAGGAGATCCTGGAGATCCAGACCAGAAGCTTTGACCGGCTTAGAGAAAAGCTGGACCGCTTTCTCCCTCTGTACCCGGTCACCATTGTCTACCCCATTCCCCATGAAAAAAGGCTGATCTGGATCGACGGGGAAACCGGAGAGCTGTCCAGCCCCAGAAAATCCCCCCTTACCGGAAATCCCTACATGGCCTTCCGGGAGCTCTACCGGATCCGGAAATACCTGCTTCGTGATGGGCTGAGGCTGAGGCTGGTGCTTCTGGACATGGAGGAATACCGACTGTTAAACGGCTGGAGCCGGGATAAAAAGAAGGGCTCCACCCGATTTGACCGCATTCCCACCCGTCTGGTAGAAGAGGTCTGTATCGACTGCCCGCAGGATTACATGCAGTTCGTCCCCTGGGACCTGGAAGAGCCCTTCACCTTCCGGGAATTTGCCGGGAAGGCGCATATCCGCCCCGCGCAGGCTCAGCTGGCGCTTCCGATCCTGATGGATACAGGAGCGGTGGAACGGGTGGGAAAAAAGGGGAACGCCTGGCTGTACCGGGTCAGGGAAGGATAAGGGAAAAGCAATGCGTGTCCCCGCAGAAGAGGTTATGGAAGGGAACGCAGCAAGGCGAAGTGCTGCTGCGTTCCGGAAGGGAGAAGATTGCAAAATAAGCCTGATGGCTTATTTTGCAATCGGCAGTTTTGCGCCGAAGCAAAAAACTGCTGTGATCGCAGAGGAGAAATCACATGCGTGATTTCTCCTCGCGGCCTCAGCGTAAAACGCTTCGGCATGGAGGTAAAGATGGAAACAAAGCACAAAACAGAAGTGCGGCAGCTTTATGCGGGAAGCTACAATGCTCCCGTGCTTACGGGAGACGGTACCATATTCTGCGGGGACGGAAAAGGGATCACCCGCTATGAGTTTGATGAAAGCACGGGAGAGCTTCTGGAACGGGAAAGCCTTCCGGAGGCGCAGAACGCTTCCTGGATGGCACTTTCCTCTGACGGAAAGCGTCTGTATGCGGTGAATGAGCTGGACGATTATGAAGGAACGAAGGGCGGCGCGCTCAGCGCCTATGAGGTGAAGCGGGACGGAAGCCTGCGTTTTTTAAACCGCCTTCCCGTTATGGGAGCGGCTCCCTGCCATGTGGACTGCGCACCGAAGGGGCAGCGGGCAAAACAGGTCTATACGGCAAACTACAACGGAGGAAGCATGAGCGCCTTTCGTCTGAAGGAGGACGGCAGTCTGGAAAGCCTGGAGTATGTTCTGCAGCATTCGCCCGAACCGCTTTCTGGCTCTCTTTCGGATGGAAGTTATCCACAGTGCGCCCCTCAGAAGCTGCCGCATGTGCACAGCAGCAGTATTTTCGGAGGCCTTCTGTGGATAACTGATCTGGGGCTGGACACAGTGGAAGCATACCGGCCGGAGGATTTTTTTGAGAACAGGTATCCGGAAAAGTCCTCTCCGCACGCAGACCGTTCCCGGCTTCTGCCTCCCCGTCCCCTTCTGCGCCTGCATCTTCCGGAGGGCTGCGGTCCCCGCAGCCTGGCCTTTCTGGCTCACAGGATCTTCGTTTCCTGCGAGCTGTCCAACGAGGTCGCCGTTCTGGAATCCGACGGTGCGGAGCTGACCCTTCTGCAGAAAATATCCGCCCTTCCGGATGAAAAGCGGACGGACGTGATCCAAAGGGAGGAAATGAAAAATCACGTGGGCGGCATCCTGCTTTCTCCGGACCAGAGATACCTGTATGTGGGAAACCGGGGATATGATACCATCGCTGTCTTCGCCGTGGAAAAAAGCGGCCTCGTTCCTCTGCAGCAGGCGCCGTCGGGAGGCAGGAATCCCAGAGGCTTCTGCCTTTCTCCCTCCGGGAGATGGCTCCTTTCGGCGAATCAGGACAGCGGAAACCTTGTGGTTATGAAACGGGATGAAAAGACCGGCCTGCTGAGCCTTTCCGGAGAATATGAGGCCAGATCCGTGGTCTGCCTGCTGTTTGCGGACTGAAGGCTGCCGTTCGGCCGTCGGAAGAACAGAAACCAGGGCATCCGGATGACCGCGCTTTTTTGAAATGGCCGCCGTTACTACTCAGCCAGGTCTGCGCATTCACTGCGCAGACCGTACGAAAGCAGACCGGCTGGCCGCCGATGATTTTTTTCAAATCCGGTTGACCTTTCCCGGTTCTTTTGCTACACTGAATCTTAACGAATACCGACAGGAGACGGACATGGATTTACAGAAGGCGATTGGAAAACAGAATAGAATGATGCACATGGTCATGTCTAGGAACTTCCGGTACTTGTAGCTGGATCACAGATACAGGTACGAGAGAGGCTTGTGTCTGTGTGGTCTGAAAATAAGAGAGATCAGGAAACCGCATGGATTGATTTGAAGATATTCAAACGAATCCGGCGGTTTTCTTTTTTGGAGAAGATCATGAAGGAAATACTGCCCGCCATTTTAACCGAAACTGCAAAAAACGGAGGAATTTCATCCATGCCGCAGCCGCAGCCCGATTCCCGGGGCCGCGGCGTTTCCTGAACAGCCAGATCAGAGATACAGGAAAATGGAGGAAAGAAAATGAAATTCACGTTGGAAGAGTGGTCGGAAGCTTATATTCCGTCGGTGGAAAAATATGCAAATAATGAAAAAATCGCGGGAAGACTGAGAGATTCCTTTCCCTACCCTTATACGAAGGAAGATGCGGAGTGGTTCGTGAAGGACTGCATGGAAAAGGAGGGAAAAACTCAGTTTTCCAGAGCTATCGTCATTGACAAAGAGGCGGTGGGCAGTATCAGCCTTCTGTTCGGAGACGATGTTTACAGCAGAAGCGCGGAACTGGGCTACTGGCTGGGAGAGCCCTTCTGGAGAAAGGGAATTATGACGGAAGCTGTCCAGAAAATGTGCGAGGAGGCCTTCCGCCGCTATAAGCTGATCCGCATCAGCGCGGAGCCCTTTTCCACCAACCTCGCCTCCCGCGGCGTACTGGAAAAGGCAGGCTTCACCCTGGAAGGGATCAAGAGAAAAAGCATTTTCAAAAACGGCTGCATCCAGGACTCATATCTGTATGCGGTGATCCACGTGTAGGCGGCAGGAAAGAGAAAGCGGCCATATTACGGTCTGCCTGCATGATGAAACAGAATCACAGAAGAAAGGGAACCGGCATGAAACTGATCTACGGAACCACCAATCCGGCAAAGCTGAACCTGATGAGAGAATTTCTTTCCGGGACCGGGCTTGAGATCATCGGCCTGAGCGAGCTCCCCGAAGTGCCCGAAGAGCCGGGAGAATATGGGAGCACGCCGCTGGAAAATGCCAGAGGAAAGGCGGAATATTATTATCAGATCCTGCAGCGTCCCGTCTTTTCCTGCGACAGCGGGCTTATCATCGAAGGCCTTTCCCAAAAGGAACAGCCCGGCGTGCATGTCAGACGGCGCGAAGGAAGGATCCTGACGGATTCGGAAATGACGGAATACTATTCCGGTATTGCGGACCGATTCGGCGGAAGGTGCCTGGCCCGCTACCAGAACGGAATCTGCTTCATATTCAGCGACCGGGAGCGGTATGAATACGACGGAGAGGACATCAGCGGAGAGAGCTTCTGGCTGGTCTCTCAGGCGAAGCCCCAGAAGGAAAAGGGCTTTCCGCTGGACTGTATTTCTGTGGACAGGAAGACAGGACGGTATTTCGTAGACGGGGATCACAACATGGAATTCTGGAACGAGGAAAACGGATTCCGCCGCTTCTGGAAACGCGTGATGGAAGCCCATGCGGCGCTTGAAGCGGATCAGGCCTGTCAGAAGGAAGAAGCAGAAACGGAAAGGATTGCGGACGGACATGACGAGAAAACTCTATTATGAAAATCCATACTGCCGGGAGTTTGATGCGGCAGTAACAGACTGCCGGGAAGGAGAGAAGGGCTGGGAGGTTGTTTTAAATCAGACCGCCTTCTATCCGGAAGGCGGCGGTCAGCCTGCAGACCAGGGAAGACTTGGCGGCGTAAGGGTACTTGATGTGCAGGAACGGGGCGAGGAGATCATCCACTTCTGCGACGGCCCGCTTCCTTCAGGAAGCGCCGTAACCGGAACGCTGGACTGGGACCGCCGCTTCCGCTTCATGCAGCAGCATTCCGGAGAACACATTTTTTCCGGGATCGTTCATCGGATCTTCGGCTATGACAACATCGGCTTCCACATGGGAAAGGACTGTGTCACCGTAGATTTTTCCGGACTGCTTTCGGAAGAAGACATCGCCCGGGTGGAGCGGGAGGCGAATGCTGCGGTCTTTGCCGATCGGGAAATCCTGGAGACATATCCTTGTGCCGAAGAGCTGGAAAGGCTGGAATACCGGAGCAAAAAAGAGCTGGAGGGACAGGTGCGGATCATTACCGTTCCGGGCTCTGATGTATGCGCCTGCTGCGGCACCCATGTGAAGCGTACCGGAGAGATCGGCCCCATCCGGGCGGTCGCTTCGGAGCATTACAAAGCCGGAATCCGGATCAGCCTGCAGATCGGCTGGAAGGCGCTGGAGGATTATGAAGAAAAGCATCGCAATATTAAGGAAATCTCCGCCCTGCTTTCCGTGCCGCCTCAGGAGACGGCTGGAGCGGTAAGAAAGCTGCAGGAGCAGCTTCAGGAGCTGAAGGCCGCAAATGTGGCGCTGCGCCAGAAGCATCTTGACCGCCTGGTGGAGGAGGTTTCCGAAGGGACGGAAACGGCGGTCGTCTTTGAGCCGGATCTGAATCCGGTAGAGGTGCGCATGCTGGCCGACCGCCTGGCAAAAAAGGCCGGCTTTGCCGCCGTATTTTCCGGAAACGATACGGATGGCTACAAATACGTCATGTGTTCGGCTAATACAGACGTGGCATCTCTCGGAAAGAGGTTCAACGAGGCCCTGAACGGCCGCGGAGGCGGAAGAAATCCCATGGTGCAGGGGTCGGTTATGGCCTTACAAAATCAGATTAGAAGCTTTCTGTGCAGGGAATAAGGAACTTTGAAAAGAGGCTGGAACGAAAGAGATTCCAGCCTCTTCTTTTCGGTTCGGAGTCATGAGATGTTTTCAGGATCGAGAGTTGCCGTACGGAGTATAATTCTATCCCGGATCCAGTTCTTTTCATAAAAGGAATTCTTTTCAAAGTGGTCGTTGATCGCGTCCATTTTTCCATACATCTGTTTTTTCAGATCTTCCTTTATGCTTTGATATTCTTTCTTTTCGGCCAGATTGTTCATCTGAAAAGGATCTTCCTGATCGTCAAACAGAAGCTCCTGTCCGTCGGATTTAAAAACGGCATAGGTATATTTCTTTGTTCTGATGGCGCGCCATTCCTGACCGTCTCCGAAGATCGCGGTAGGGCCCGTACACATCATAAGAGCGCCCGCTTCCGTATCAGATTCCCCTTTGATACAGGAGCTGAGATCACATCCCTCGACCTCTTTGGGAACAGGAAGGCCCATCATGGAGAGCAGACTCGGCATAATATCCACAGTGTTGAAAATGAAATCTCTCTTCACACCTTCCTTCAGATGATCTTTCCATCGGATCAGGAAAGGAACCCGGACCGCTTCATCGTAGAAGATATTTTTTGCCCTTCTACCATGCGCTCCAAACAGCTCTCCATGATCGGAAGTAAAGACAATAATGGAATTCTGATCCAGCCCCATTTCCCGGATAGCATTAAGAAGTCTGCCGATATTATCGTCAAGATTGGCTACCATTGCATAATAGACTCTCATCCACTCCGGAAGCTCCTGCCGCTCTTCGTAAGAAAGGCGTGCCCATGCATCGGCGTGAGGATCATTGTCAGGAAGATAGTTAGGCGGAAGAGAGAAGTCTTTATCCCGGAATCTTTCCAGATACTCTGCGGGAACATTCTCAGGAACCCAGGGATCATGCGGTGTTCCGATGGAAAGAAACAGAGCGAAGGGCTTTTCGGAAGAGGAAAGCCTTTTTAACTGCTCTATTGTCATATCGACCTGAGCATCCGGTTCATACTTGTCATAAAAGATCTTTTCCGGGCTGTCCAGATGATAATAAGCGATACCCGGTTCATATTCGTGTCTGAAATTATAGGCGGCGAAATAGTCGTTGAAACCGAGGCGGTCAGGTCCCTTTGGAATATACGAATTTTTGGGATCATAATGATTGCCGAGTTCGGCAGCATACAGATGCCATTTTCCGATATAAGCCGTTTCATATCCATTTTCATTGAGAACGTCCGCGAAGGTATGATGATGAGGATTCATACGGATCTCGTTGATAACCATGCCGGTGCTGGTGGTATATTTTCCTGTGAAAAGAGAGGCGCGATAGGGTGCGCATACCGGATGACCGGAAACGGCCTGGCAGAGATCAGTACTTTCTCTGGCGAGAGCATCGATGTTTGGGGTAAGAGCGTTGGCATCACCCGAGTACCCCAGGCTGAAATAACGCAGCTGGTCTGCGAATACATAGATCAGATTTGGCTTTGACATAATTTCCTTCCTCCTGTTTTCTATAATCCAAGTTTTATCCTTTAATAGCGCCAACCATGATTCCCTTGACAAAATATTTTTGAACAAAAGGATAGATGATGATCACCGGAAGGCTGGCAACAATGATCAGCGCGTATTTCATGGTTTCTCCGCGCATCACCTTTTCATACATCCCTGTCAGATCTCCTCCGACAGCTTCCAGACTGTTCTGAAGGAGAATATCGCGCAGAACGATCTGCAGAGGGAACAGGTCCTGATCCCGAAGATAGATGACCGCATTAAAAAAGGCGTTCCAATGACCTACGGCATAAAAGAGAACAATGACGGCCATGATGGGAGTGGAAAGAGGGATAACCACCTTAAGAAGAGTTTGAAAATGATCACATCCGTCTATAGCGGCGGCCTCCTGCAGCTCATCCGGTATGCTGCTCTGGAAGTAATTTTTCATGACAAGAAGATTATAAGTAGCTATGGCATTGGGAATGACCATGGACCATATCGTATCTGTCAGATGCAGCCCCCTCACGACCATATATACAGGAATCATACCCCCTCCAAACAGCATGGTAAAGGAAATGATAAAGGTGAGCGGCGTGCGGAACGGCATATCCTTTCTCGACAGCGCATAGGCTCCCAGGGTGGTCAGGACCAGATTAATGGCGGTTCCGAGAAGGGTATAGACAATGGTATTCCGATAGCCGGTCCATACCTTTGGCTCCTGCAGGACCATTTTGTAGGATTCCAGGTTAAAACCGATCGGAAGAAATCTCAGCTTTCCTCCGAGCACGGCCTCGGGCTGGCTGAAGGATGCGATAATGACAAAATACAGTGGGTATGCGATAACGACCATGATGAGCAGGCTGATCAGGATCAAAGCCAGATCAAAAGCTTTATCGCCTTTACTTTTCTTTTTCCACATTTCCTTTTCCTCCGTTTTGTTTTACCAAAGACTGGTATCAAAGAATTTTTTACAAAACTGGTTCGCAAATACGATCAGCAGGAGGTTCAGACAGGAATTCATCAGTCCGACCGCCGTTGCGTATCCGATATTTCCCTGCAGGATACCCTGCTTATATACCAGTGTGGAAATAATTTCGCTGGAGTTTAAGTTCAGATCATTTTGAAGCAGATAGGCCTTTTCAAAGCCAATGCTCATGATCTGTCCGATTTTCAGAATGAGCAGCGTTACAATGGTCGGAATGATTCCGGGAAGGGAAATATGAATGATCCGTTTCATCCGGCCTGCGCCGTCAATCTTGGCAGCTTCATAAAGGGAAGGATCGATGCCTGCCAGCGCGGCGATATAGATGATGGAGCTCCATCCGCTTTCCTGCCAGATTTCAGAGACAACATATACGCCTTTGAAATATTTTGAGGATTCCAGAAACCCGACAGGCTGGAAGCCCAGAGTCTCCAGCATGGTGTTGATGATCCCGTACTGAGGAGACAGAAACAGGTAGAGCATTCCGCATAATACAACAATGGAAATGAAATGCGGAATATAGGTGATGTTCTGCAGCAGCTTCTTAAATTTCCTTCCGGGCAGTTCGTTGATGATAATGGCCAGAATGATCGGCACCGGGAAACCGAAAATAATGGAATAGAGACTGATGGAAAACGTATTCCAAATGATGTTTTTCCAATAATAAGAGGAAAAAAACTGCTCGAACCAGCGCAACCCTACAACAGGGCTTCCCAGGTATCCGAGCCGTGGGTTATAATCCCTGAAGGCAAGCTGGATGCCGTACATGGGAACATAACAGAAAATAATATACCAGAGGAGCGGCAGAGAAAACATGACCAGCAGCTGCCATTTGTTTTTAATGAGCCTCCAAGTAGCTCTCTTTCGCTTTTGTTTTGTCATTCTGAATCACCTCTTAGATTTTTCTCTGATAGATGCAGGGACTGCCGCCACAGGCAGCAGCCCCTGTATCGTGGAGTATCGATTACTGTGCGGAAAGAGTATCGTATGCGGTCTGATAGATGGAAACCCATTCCTCCAGACCGATTTCATTCATGGTTTCCACATAAGTATCCCAATCTGATTCAAAATTCAATTCTCCCCGGATCATCTTTGCAGTCGTTTCATTCATATAGCTCTGCAGGTCGGTCCAGAGAACGGAAAGCCGGTCGGAAACCTCCTGTTCCAGAAGAGGTTCGGAATAAATCTGATCAGGAACATAAGGATCAAGAGCTTCCTGTGCTGCGAGAGCATTTGCAGAAGCGATGGCTTCGCAGTTGTCTTCATTTACCCACTGCGGTGCTCCGCCTCCCGGCCAGATGGTATATTTTCCGATTTCCGTACCGCTTCCTTCGGGACTGTCCAGAATACCATCGTTATAATGCGGCTTGCCTTCTTCGTCAAAGTACATGTTTTCACCCTCGACACCGTATCTCATCAGAATGGAGCCTTCATAGCTGTAGAAATAATCAACCCATCTCATTGCCGCCTCTTTATTTTCACAGTCTGCACAGATGGCAAAAACGCCATTGTCACGTGCAGCGGGAGAGGCTTCTACATAGGGCTGCTCCGCTTTTCCCTGGAAAGGAGAGATTCCTACGAAATTGGTGGAATCAAAGGTATCATCTGCCTGATTAAAGAACAGGCCCATCTGCTGTCCGGCCATCTTTGCGGCATATTTTGCATATTCCTGCGTAAAGATTTCAGGGTCGATCAGCCCTTCTGCATAGATTCCTGCCAGCCATTGGAGCATATCCTTAAACCCATCGTCGGTCAGATAGGTGGATACCTTTCCGTCCTTTACTTCCAGATAGCTTCCGAACTGATACTGGTATCCCCACACTCCGGCAAAACGGCGGATCAGTGCCTGAGCATCGGAAATACCCATCGGATATTCATCTGCTTCTCCGTTTCCGTTGAAATCAACACCCTTAAATGCCCGGAGCACCTCTTCCAGCTCATCGATCGTCTGCGGAATTTCCATTCCAACCTGATCCAGCCAGGATTTGTTGATCCAGAATTTATCAGTCCTGGCAGCTGTTACGGTGAAGACGGCAGGCAGAGCGTAAATGTGACCATCCGGAGCAGTGATCCTTGACAAAATAGCGGGATCTTCGTCAATCAGTTTTTGAAGATTAGGCGCATATTCCGGAATCAGATCTTCCAGGGGAGCGAGGATTCCCATGCTTCCATATTTGACGATTTCCGTGTTGGAAAGAAAAGCGCGGACAAAAATATCAGGATAATCATTGCTCGCCCACATCAGACTTTTTTTCTCATCATAACCCTCGGCGGGAAGAACATCTGTAAAATCAAGCTGAATGTTGGTCAGATCCTGATAATACTTCCACATTCCCATGCCGTCCCAGGCTTCCTGTACAGGTCCCTGCTGTCCGAATACCTTCAATGTGATCGGTTCATTGACAATGGGAAAGCCTTCCTGATTGAGATTGGATGCGGCCTCCGTGCTCACGGATTCTGAAACAGTTTCTTCATTTTTGCCCTTTCCACATCCTGCCAGAAGCCCGACGGACAGGCACAGGGTTATCGCTATGGACAATAATTTTTTCCTTTTCATAAGATTCCTCCTTTTACACTTTCTGCAGCAGCTTTACTAACTGCTGTTCCTCCCTGTTGTGATATTGAGTATAACAAAAATATTTTATTGTTAAACTACATGAATTTATCAAAATAGTTCAAAAATTTAGCATATTTGCATAACTGCTTGACCTGTTTTTACAGATACGCCTATAATGAATCTTAAATTAAGGAGAGTACCCATGTTGAATCATTTAATATATAAAATAAGAAGCTCGATCAGTATAAAATTTCTGGTGACCTTTCTTGTTGTATTGATCATTCCTCTGCTTTTTCTGACACAGATTTTTATTACAAGACTGCATACGATCTTAAAAAACAAAGAACAGAATTCGATCATGGAAAAGGTCAGCATCGCAGGGATTCAGCTCGACCGCATTTTTTCCGATATGGACAGGATCGCCATTTCCCTGATTCTGGATTACCGGATTACAGATATTTTAAAAGATGCTTCAAAAGCTCCTTCTTATGAATGGTTTACCAGTTATAAATCCTTTAACAGCCTTCTGGAGCTTCTGAATTCCAATGCGGACTATCAATACGGAATTACTGTGATCAGCCACGATGGAAAGCTGTACCATTCCGGGGCATCGTACAATGCTCTTCTGAATGCAGATTCTCCCATACTGGCTTTTATTACCGGAAAAAACGGAAATGCTGCCATATTTAACCGCGCTCTGGAAGGCTTTGATGATAATCGGGTGATAACGTTGGGAAGGTCTGTCTATGAGAAAGGGAATTATCTGGGAACCATTCTTGTGGAGGTCCCGGTCAGCATACTGGATAAGATCATGAATCCATTTGAGGATCAGTCTACGCAGATATATGTGCTGGAAGGGAATGAGAGAATTCTGTATTCCTCGGCAGAAGTGGATCAGCCTGAAATACCGGAGGAGCTGAAAGAAGCTATCGAAAAAAGAGATACATCGGTAAAACTGGACGGAACCTCCTATCTGTTTTCACAGCTCCCTATGGATCAGAAAAATCTGTCCGTTGTTTCTCTGGTAACGGCCGACTCCGTATTCCGGGAATCTTCCCGGGTTATCAGAAATTTTATTACGGCTTTTTTTGCTCTGATAACAGCAGCTATTGTGGGAATTTCTCTTTTAACCTCCTTCTTTACAAAAGATATAAAAAAACTGAATGCGGAGGTTTCACGCTTTGGCAATGAGGCAGGGAGTGATATTGAACTTCCGGTCCGTTCCTGCGATGAAGTTGGCCAGCTTACGGAAGGGGTGATCTTTATGTCGCGCCGGATCAACAGGCTGCTGCGTCAGGTTCAGGAAAACGAACGGAACAAAAGAATACTGGAATTTAACTCTCTGCAGTCTCAGGTCAATCCGCACATGATATACAATACTTTGAATACGATCACATATCTGGCTGAAATTCAGAATGCGGAAAATATCAGAGAGGTTTCTTCTTCTTTCGCATATCTTCTGCGTTCTCTGTCGAATCAGGGAGAATTTATCACGATCGGACAGGAGCTGGAATATGTAAGATCCTTTATAGCGATAAAAAAATATAATCTCCTGTGCGACATACAGACAGAATATCAGGTGGAACCGGAAACGCAGAATTGTCGGATCCTGAAACTGATTCTTCAGCCCATTGTGGAAAATGCGATCATTCACGGTTTTTCCGACCGGATGGAAGAAGGGCTGATCGTCATATCGGTTCAGCGTATAAACGGAATGATAGAGATCGCAGTTTCTGACAATGGGATAGGAATGGATGAGGAATTGGTACAGTCAGTTTTAAACGGACAGGAAAAGTACAGAAATACTTTTTTAAGGGTAGGGGTTAAAAATATTATCGACAGACTGAAGCTGCAGTATGGAGACAGAACGTCATTTCTGATTAACAGCGCGCCGGGCTGCGGTACGACTGTTCATATTTCTTTTCCGGAAGAGAGGATGATCGAAAATACAGGGGGGGTAAATATTCCATGATCAGTATATTATTGGCAGATGATGATGTCCTGACATTAAACCGGCTTATGGGGATGCTGGACTGGAATGCCCATGGATATGAAGTGATCGGCCAGGCTCACGGCGGAAACGAATGTCTGCGCCTGGTACAAAAATGTCTTCCTAATATTCTCATTCTCGATATTGATATGCCGGATAAAAACGGTGTGGAAGTTACAAAAGAGATATATGAGAGGAAGCTGCCGGTCAAGATTCTGATCCTGAGCAATTACGATACCTTTTCTTTCGTGCGGGATGCTCTGCATTATGGAGCCTATGATTATCTGCTGAAACATCAGATCAGCGAAACGGTTCTTCTGACACGCCTGAAAGAGCTTTCTGACCTGATCGAAAAGGAAGGGACACTGAACGCTCATCTGTCCTTTTTTACAACGGTCGCAAAGAGAAAATACTTAAACAGCCTTCTGCGCTCCGGGATCACAAATCAGGACGAGCATGCTCACATGCTGACGCAGAAGGATTTTTCCTGCGGAAGCTACTGTATTGCGGTGATGCAGATAACCAATTTTATTCTTGTGACGCATTTTTCGCCGGATCAGAACCGAAAGAAGCTGATCGATTCGATCATTACCATGGCAGATAATATTTTTTCTTCTCTGGATAACGGGCTGATCACGTACATGGAATATGGACAGTTTGTTGTATTGTTTCACTATGATGATCTGGCAAGCACGCAGGAAATCTGGAATCAGGCCGTCCGTTCGATGAATCTGTTCATTTCCAACATCAGAAAACTGTACGGGCTTACCAGTATGTACCAGACCAGTGATGTATTTAATGAGATCGGCAGGCTTCCGGAAGTGTATCAGAAAACGAAATATCTTCTGGAGCACAAACCTATCCCGCAGTCCTCTCTTACGTTTTCCGGGCAGGACAGCATCAGCATGGAAAAAGAGAAAAAACTGATGGATGCCCTGATCGCACGGGATGAAGAGCAGATGGAAAGAATCATGAATGAAATTTTTCAGAATCACAGTCTGTCATCCGGAGAGCTGCCGCAGAAGGTAATAGAGCAAATTTTAAAAATAGGGATCCGTTTTCAGCAGGATTATAAAATTAATATCCACGAGAACATGGAAATGAAAAAGAGCGGCATCGCGCGTATGTCGGATGCAGAAGTCTATTCTTTTCTGGTGAGCTATTTCAAAGCGATTATGAAGGAGATGCCGGAAAACAGCCAGGAAAATTATTCTCTGCATATCCGCAAAGCGCTTCAGTATATCCATAAAAATTTTGCACAGGACTTATCTTTGAGCATTGTGGCAGAATATCTGCACATATCACCGACCCATCTTTCCAGACTGTTCAGCAAGGAAGTGGGAGTTTCCTTTATCGACTATCTTGTCAATTATCGGATTGAATGCGCGCGTCAGTTGATCAGAAACACAGAACTGGATCTGAAAACGATTGCGGACAGAGTCGGCTTCCACGGATATAACTATTTTCTGCGTACTTATAAAGATAAAACGGGACATACGCCTTCCCAGGAAAAAGGGATGGATTCTTATTGACATAATTTTCTCAATTATGGTATGATGTAACCCACGATAAGGGAGTAGTTGGCGCGGTTTGCCGCGCAGTGAAGTCAACATACTGATATTGATTATCTGGCTTTGCTTGAAATAATGAGACTTATCTGTCCGCGGGGACAGGTAGGTCTTTTTGTTTCTCCCAAACGCCCCGTTCTGATGAAAAATATTTGAAGTACACACAGGAGGGAAAAGAAGATGAGTATGCCGGAACTTTTCGTGATCGCGCTTGGCCTGTCCATGGACGCTTTCGCGGTGGCGATCTGTAAGGGACTTTCCATGAAAAGAATGAGCTGGAAAAACGCAGTGATAACCGGACTCTATTTTGGAGGTTTTCAGGGGGGCATGCCCCTGATCGGCTACTTGCTGGGGACCAGCTTCCGCGGCATGATCACGAGCGTCGACCACTGGATCGCCTTTCTTCTTCTGGGACTGATCGGAGCGGGTATGATAAAAGAAGCATTGGGAAGAGAAGAGGATGAAGCCGGACAGAGCGATTCCTTTGATGTAAAGACCATGGTTCCCCTCGCCGTTGCCACCAGCATCGACGCGCTTGCAGTCGGAGTTACCTTCGCTTTTCTGAATGTACAGATCGTTCCCGCCGTTTCCTTTATCGGTGTGATCACCTTCCTGCTCGGCATCGCGGGAGTAAAGATCGGAAATGTGTTCGGACTGAAATTCAAGGCGAAGGCGGAACTCGCCGGCGGGATTATCCTGATCCTGATGGGCTGTAAGATCCTGCTGGAGCATCTGGGAATCCTTCCTTTTAAATAAAGAAAACATGTACTTGCGGCGCCGGGAAGCATCGTGCCGCGGAGAACGGAAATGAAACGACAGCGTGTTCAGCCAGACATCTGGCCATGCTGTCGTTTCCTTTTTTTATGATGAAAAAGCGTGTGACTTTACACAAATCTTACAAAGACTAAACCATAACCTGCTTTTATCTTTCAGGGGAAACAGTTATGATAACAATCGCAAACGAGAAAACGATTTGTGTAAAGGAGAAAAATTATGAAAAAGAAATTCGTAGCGATTGCAGCGACAGCTGCTCTTGTTATGGCAGCGCTGGCAGGATGCGGTTCCACCGCCACGACGGCTGAAAGCTCTGCTCCTGCAGAGAGCACCGCTTCTGAGGCAGCTTCCAGTGAGGCGGCTTCTACGGAAGCAGCATCTGCTGAGGCTTCCAGTGAGGCAGCATCCACGGAAGCAGCATCTACCGAAGCTTCTACGGAAGCAGCTTCTGCTGATGCGGCATTAGCTGAGATTCCTGCTGATCTGAGCGGAACGGTTTCCATGTCCGGTTCCACTTCCATGGAGAAATTTGCAAATGCTCTGGCAGAGAGCTTTATGGCAGCCTATCCCGGAGTTACCGTAACGGCTGAGTTCACCGGTTCCGGAGCGGGCATCGAGGCTGTAACGGCAGGCAGCGTTGACATCGGAAACGCTTCCAGAAATCTGACTGATGAAGAAAAGGCGGCAGGTATTGCCGAAAATATTGTAGCGATCGACGGTATCGCAGTTGTTGTTGATACGGCCAACGAAGTTGCAGGTCTGACCTCTGATCAGCTCGCTTCCATCTACAAGGGCGAGGTTACCAACTGGAGTGAGGTCGGCGGCGCTGATCAGCCCATCGTTGTAGTGGGAAGAGAAGCGGGATCCGGTACCAGAAGCGCTTTTGAAGAGCTGCTTGCCATTGAAGATCAGTGCGCGTATGCGAACGAGCTGGACAGCACCGGCGCAGTTATGGCGAAGGTAGCCTCCACTCCTGGAGCGATCGGATATGTATCTCTGGATGTTCTGGATGATACCGTTAAGACGATTTCCGTAGACGATGTTGAGCCCACTGTTGAGAACATCAAGTCCGGCAACTACTCTCTGAGCAGACCGTTCGTAATGGCTACCAAGGGAGAGATTTCCGAGCAGACGGAAGCGGTGCAGGCGATCTTCACCTACCTGGCTTCTGACGAAGGAAAGGCTCTGATCGAAAGCGTAGGACTCATCACGGTAGACTAAATCCTTCAAAAAAGAACAGATAAAACGACTACTTTTGAGGCTCTGTGAAAACAGGGCCTCAAAGAGGGTAAGCCTCCATAGTAAAGGTTAGGTAATGAAATGAACGAACCTCTTTCCATTATACATGGCAAACATGCCAAAAGTGCGGTTGAGAAGACCGCAAAGGTGATTTTTACCGTTTGTGCCTTTTTCGCCATTCTGGCAGTTTTCTCCATTACCATTTATATGATTGTAAACGGAACTCCGGCCATATTTCAGGTCGGCCTGGGAGAGATCCTTTTCGGAACGGTCTGGGAGCCGACGGCTGAGGATCCTTCCTTCGGCATTCTTTTTATCATCCTTACGAGCATTATTGGAACGTTTCTCGCCATCCTGATCGGCGTGCCGATCGGTGTGCTGACCGCTGTGTTTCTGGCGGAAGTGGCACCGAAAAAGCTCGCAGCTATCGTAAAGCCCGCGGTGGAACTGCTGGCAGGAATCCCTTCTGTCATTTACGGACTCCTGGGGATCATGATCCTGAATCCTCTGATGTACAAGCTGGAGCTGGCGATATTCAAAGGCTCCGAAACCCATCAGTTCACGGGAGGAGCGAATCTGATCTCTGCCGTGATCGTGCTGGCCATCATGATTCTTCCGACCGTGATCAATATCAGTGAATCCGCCCTGAAGGCAGTGCCTGCGCAGTACAAATCCGCTTCCCTCGCACTGGGAGCCTCCCATATTCAGACAATCTTTAAGGTCATGCTTCCTGCGGCAAAGTCCGGCATCGTGACCGCCATCGTGCTTGGAGTGGGAAGGGCCATCGGCGAGGCCATGGCGATCACGCTGGTGTCCGGAAGCTCGGTCAATTTCCCGCTTCCGTTCAACTCCGTGCGTTTCCTGACCACGGCGATCGTCAGCGAGATGGGTTATGCGTCCGGTCTGCACAGACAGGTTCTGTTCACCATCGGACTGGTGCTGTTTGCCTTTATCATGATCATTAACATTTCCCTTACCAGGATCCTGAAGTCCGGCGATCCGGAAGCACGGGAAAAGAAAAAGGCTGCGAAGCTGGCCAAAGAAGGAATCTCCGGTGAAACGGAAAGAAAGGAAGCGGTGAGCTTATGAACCAGAGTGTTTTAGTGAGAAGAGTGAGAATATCTGATCTGGTCCTGAAGGTGCTGATCTATATTGCGGCATCCATTTCCATCCTGCTTCTGGTCGGAATCATGTGCTATACCTTTGTCAGAGGCTTTTCCAGCATCAGCGTGGAATTCCTTACCACAGTTCCCAGTACCCTGAAGGGAACCTTCGGTATTGCGGGAAATCTTCTGAACACCCTCTATATTGTGATCATTACCCTGCTGATCGCAACACCTATCGGTGTCGGATCCGCCATTTACCTGAATGAATATGCAAAGCCGGGAAAGATCGTCCGTACCATTGAGCTGACCACAGAGATCCTTTCCGGTATTCCTTCCATCATCTTCGGCCTGTTCGGAATGGTATTCTTTGGGACTACGCTCGGCCTGGGCTATTCCATCCTGACAGGGGCGCTGACCCTGACCCTGATGGTGCTTCCCCTGATTACCAGAAACACCCAGGAGGCGCTGAAAACCGTACCGGAAAGCTACCGCAGCGGAGCCCTCGGAATGGGAGCCACCAAATGGTACATGATCCGTACCATCCTGCTTCCTTCCGCCATGCCCGGCATCATTACCGGCATTATCCTTGCGGTGGGACGTATCGTGGGGGAATCCGCAGCGCTCCTGTTCACGGCGGGAAGCGGCTACCTGCTTCCCAAGACGGCGGCAGGCTTCTTTGACAAGATCTTCCAGTCCGGAGGAACGCTGACCATCCAGCTCTACCTGTGCATGCAGAAGGCCCAGTATGACGAATCGTTCGGCATTGCGCTTGTGCTCCTTGTGTTCGTGCTTGCGATCAACATGCTGACAAAATATCTGTCCAGAAAGTTTAACGTGGAAACGAGAGATTAAAGAACCAGAAAGGGAAAGCAATGGAAAACGTAAAGATCAGTACCAGAAAGCTGAATTTATATTATGGGACCAATCATGCGCTGAAGGACATTGACATGGACATCCGTCCCAATGCCATCACCGCCTTCATCGGTCCCTCCGGCTGCGGAAAGTCTACCTTTTTAAAGACCCTCAACCGCATGAATGATCTGGTCGAAGGTGTGAAGATCGAAGGAGAGGTCACCATCGACGGAGAAAACATCTATGATGAGAAGGTGGATACTACTCTGCTCAGAAAAAAGGTCGGTATGGTGTTCCAGCAGCCCAACCCCTTCCCCATGAGCATCTATGACAATATCGCCTACGGTCCCAGGATTCATGGCATTAAGAATAAATCCCAGCTTGACCAGATCGTAGAAGAGAGCCTGAAGGGAGCCGCCATCTTTGACGAGGTCAAGGACCGCCTGAAAAAATCTGCGCTCGGCCTTTCCGGCGGACAGCAGCAGAGGCTCTGTATCGCAAGAGCTCTGGCCGTGCAGCCCGAGGTGCTTCTCATGGATGAGCCCACCTCTGCTCTGGACCCCATCTCCACCCTGAAGATCGAGGATCTGATGGAAGAGCTAAAGAAAAAGTATACGGTTGTTGTGGTTACTCACAATATGCAGCAGGCTGCCCGTGTATCCGACGATACGGCATTCTTCCTGGTGGGAGAGGTTGTGGAAAAGGATTCCACCGGAAATATTTTCTCCAGACCGAAGGATAAGAGGACAGAGGATTATATCACCGGCCGGTTTGGCTGATCGAAAAGAAAAGCAGAGAGGAATAACGGATATGGCAATGAGATCGATCTATATGGAAGAGCTGGACAGCCTGAGAAAGAGCGTGAAGGAAATGGGAGAGGCTGTGGAGGCGTCCTTCGACCAGCTTTTAACGGCTGTTGACAGCAAGGATGAGGACCTGGAAATGAAGATCATCAGTGGGGACAGAGTGATCAATGATATGGAAAGAAATATCGAATCCAGGTGCCTGTCCCTGATCACCAGACAGCAGCCTATCGCAGGAGATCTGCGCATGATCTCCGCAGCGCTGAAGGTGGTGACGGATATTGAACGCATCGGCGATCAGACCGCCGACATCGCAGAGCTGATGCTGCGCATGAAAGGTACCGAACTGGACGCCTATTCCAGACATATCACCGGAATGCTGGGCGTTGCCAAGGAGATCGTGCACGATGCGGTGGACGCTTTCGTGGACCGGGACAGCAAGGCTGCCGACGAGGTCATCCGGCATGACGACGTGGTGGATGAGCTTTTCTCCAAGGTTAAGGACGATCTGGTGAGAAGACTCCAGGAAGGAGTTTCCGATGTAGATGCCTGCGTGGATGTTCTGATGATCGCCAAATATCTGGAAAGGATCGGCGATCATGCGGTGAACATTGCGGAATGGGAGCTTTTCCAGGAAAGCGGTTCCATCAGAGACATCCGCTTAATGTAAAGGATCTTGCCTGAAAAAATAATAAAGAAGAAATTGTCGCCTGATTTTTCGTATTTCCCTTCAGAACAGGTTGTACGATAGAAGATTTATTGATATGATATTGTTAAATCCTCTTTTGGTCAAACGGAATAAACGGGAGGGACGACGGTATGGCGGTGAAAGAATTGCTGACACGGTTTTTTGACGCTTATCTGGTGAGGAGAGATCTGGAAAGCGCGATGGCCTGCCTTTCGGATGGCGTGATCAGTCTCGGAACGGGCGCACAGGAGATCGCCCTGGACAAAGACGGGCTGAGAAAGCTGATGTTAAAGGAATTTGCGGAGATACCCGACGGTTTTCGTTACGAGATCAGCAAGTATTGCGAAAGACAATATCGGGAAGGATTAAGCGGCGTATTCTGCAATATGACCACTACCATGTCGGACGGGAGCGGAGGAGAGCTGTCTTTTCAGACAAGGCTGACGATGACTGCCGCAAAACTGGATGGGGAGTGGAGGATCCTCAATCTCCATATGTCCACGCCGTCAGACCAGCAGGAGGGAGAGGAATTTTTCCCGATCAAGTACGGACGCCGGGCGATCGGAAAGCTGGACGCGACGGCGGGAAGAAAACTGATCGAGCTCATGTTTTCCATGCTTCCGGGAGGAATAATGGGAGGATACCTGGAAAAGGGCCTTCCCCTTTATATCATTAACGATACGATGCTGGATTATCTTGGCTATACCTATGAAGAACTCGTAGAAGCGACCGGAGAAGAGATGCAGAAGGTGATCGCTCCGGAGGACTGGGACAGGGTGAAAACGGAGATTTTCAGCGGCATAGAGAAAAACGGGGAATATGATGTGCGCTACCGGGTGGTGAGAAAAGACGGTACCAGGCTGTGGGTCAATGACAAAGGGCGTGAGATCATAACGGAAGACGGACGCAGGGCCATGGTGAGCGTTATGCTGGACATCAGCGAGGGAGTCAGGATCCAGGAAAAGCTGAAAAAGGAAGTGATGGAGGATTCTCTGACCGGTATCCTTAACCGGAAGGGAGCCGTTTCCCGGATCGGAGACTGTTTGATGCATCATGAGCCGGGTGCCATGCTGATGCTGGATATTGACAATTTCAAGCATCTCAACGATACTTACGGCCATCAGACCGGGGATCAGGTGCTGGTGCTTCTTGCGGATCTGATGAGAAAGAATATCCGGGCGAACGATGTGATTGCCCGGATCGGAGGAGATGAATTCATTCTTTTTCTTCCCGGCTGCATACAAGAGGAGATTCTTCGCAAAAAAGCGGACAGGATCTGCTCTGAATTCTGCAGAGAAGGGAAAAAATATGATAAAGTACGGCTTTCCGTCAGCATCGGGATCGCGGTCGGAGATGGAAACAGTGACTTTGACCAGCTGTTAAAAAAAGCAGATGATAAGCTGTATGAAGTGAAGAAAAACGGAAAGGGGAATTTCAGATAAAAGCCGGATGGCTTTTATCTGAAATTCCCCCCTTGCTTTCTCCGGACGACAGTAAGAGAGACGCAAAGGTGCAGCCGCCTTACCCCAGATAGGACTTCAGAAGAGAAAAGGTATTCGCCACGCCATCCCTGTGGGACCTCTCATAGCCGTGGGAAGCATATACGCCGGGGCCGATCAGACCGTGCCTGGCATCGATCCCTGCACCCAGCGCGGCATCCGCGTCGGAGCCGTAGTAGGGATATACATCTACGGCATAATCCACACCTGCTCTTTCGGCAGCATCGATCAGCCCGCTCACCACATCATAATGATAGGGGCCGTGGCTGTCCTTGGAGCAGATGGAGACCTGACGTTCCGTGCAGGTAAGACCTTCTCCCACACATCCCATATCCACGGACAGAAGCTCCTTCACTCCTTCGGGAATGGAAGCGCAGGCTCCGTGCCCCACCTCTTCAAATACGGTGATATGCTGATAGATGGTGCGGGAGGGGGAGATATTTTCCTCCTTCAGATACCTGGCATAACCCAGCAGGATGGCCGTGCTCAGCTTATCGTCCAGGAAACGGCTCTTGATATAGCCGGAGGGCGTGACCACCGTTCTGGGATCGAAGCAGACGATGTCTCCGGTCATGATACCCAGCTTTTTTACATCCTCCGCATTTTCTACCGGTTCGTCCACCAGAACCTCCATGGTATCATAGCTTCTCTTTTTTTCGTTAAATTCGCCGTTTACATGGATGGAAGCGTTTGAAAGCTGAAAGGTGCCCGTATAGACAGTCCCCTTTCTGGTGAGGATCCGGCAGTTTTCAGCTTCCGTATTGTTGGGATTCAGACCGCCCAGAGGTGTCAGCTTCAGCCGGCCCTCCGGCGTGATCCCAGAAACCATTGCTCCCAGCGTATCCGTATGCGCCATCAGCAGGATGGGCTCTTCAAAAGCTTCCGTGCTGCAGGCTGCCTCCGGAGCGTCGGAACGGCGGACTCCATCCGAATCCTCCGGGCCGCAGGACGTACCGGAGCACAGCTTTACCAGCACGCCGCCCTTTACGGTCATTTCCGGTTCATATCCCATTTCGCGGTAAACGCTGCACAGATATTCCGCCGCCTTTTTCGTATAGCCCGAAGGGCTGTCAATGGCAAGGAGCTTCTGCGCCTGCTCCATCATATAATCCACATATTTTTCCAACCTTTTTTCCATGATTACCTCCGTCTTCAGGTCCGTTCCCGGGAACCGCTACTGCCGGCGCCAGGCCGGCGGCTGTCCGACAGCCAATAACAAGCATAGCACGTTCAGAAAGGAAAATCCAGAAGGAACGTGACAGAAGAGAGCTTCTGCTTTATAATAAGGATGCAGTTTGACGGAAACGGTATGAATCCTTTCAGGAAAGGCGGAAAAAACGGATGAGAACGATCCCTGTTTCACAGATCAGAGATGCGGTGAAGGAAATGTGTATAGAAGCCAATCTTTTTCTCACAAAGGATATGGAGGCCGCGCTGAAGCGGGCGCGGGAGGAGGAAGAAGCGCCTTTGGGACAGAGCGTGCTGGATCAGCTGGAAGAAAATCTTCGGATTGCAGGGGAAGATTCCATTCCCATCTGCCAGGATACAGGAATGGCGGTGGTTTTTCTCGAAGTGGGTCAGGATGTCCATTTTGAAGGCGGTGCTCTGGAGGAGGCGGTCAATGAAGGCATCCGGAAGGGATATGTGGAAGGTTGTCTTCGCAAATCGGTGGTTTCCGACCCGCTCATCCGTGAAAATACAAAGGACAATACGCCGGGAGTCATCCATTATTCCATCGTTCCCGGCGACCGGGTGAGGCTCACGGTGGCGCCCAAGGGCTTCGGCAGTGAAAACATGAGCAGGATTTTCATGCTGAAACCGGCGGATGGAGAAGAAGGCGTAAAAAATGCTGTGCTTACCGCCGTAAAGGAAGCGGGGCCCAATGCCTGTCCTCCCATGGTGGTAGGCGTCGGGATCGGAGGTACCTTTGAAAAATGCGCTCTGCTCGCAAAGCAGGCTTTGACCAGGTCTCTGGATCAGCGTTCAGAGATTCCCTGGGTCCGGGCGATGGAGGAAGAGCTTTTGGAAAGGATCAACCGCTCCGGGATCGGCCCTGGAGGTCTGGGAGGCACGACGACGGCTTTGGGCGTCAATATCAATACTTATCCGACTCACATCGCAGGACTTCCTGTGGCTGTAAATATTTGCTGCCACGTAAACCGTCATGCGGTCCGGCTGATCTGAGATAAAGACAAAGAAAGCATTTCGGATCGGTTCCGAATCCTGCCTCACGGCAGGCGGGCGGATCTGAACATAAATAGCAGGAGGCTGCCATGGAAAAAAGATATACGGTTCCCTTTGACCGGAAAACAGCCGCCGGACTGAAGGCGGGAGACTGTGTCCTTCTTACCGGAACCATTTATACGGCAAGGGACGCCGCACATAAAAGAATGCAGGAAGCGCTGGACAGAGGGGAAGCGCTCCCCTTTGACATCAGAGGAAATATCATTTATTATATGGGACCTTCTCCGGCAAAAGAGGGACAGCCCATCGGCTCCGCCGGTCCCACGACGGCCAGCCGGATGGACAAATATACCCCTGCCCTTCTCGACCTGGGGCTTGGCGGTATGATTGGAAAAGGAAAGAGGAGCGATGCCGTAAAGGAAGCGGTTATCAGAAACGGCGCTGTTTATTTTGCTGCTGTCGGCGGGGCCGGAGCTCTCCTGTCCAGGTCCATTCTCCGTTCGGAGATCATCGCCTATGAAGATCTGGGAACGGAAGCGATCCGAAAGCTGACCATCCGGGATTTTCCCGCGATCGTCGTGATGGACAGCCGGGGAAATGATCTTTATAAAACGGCGCTGGAACAGTACCGGCGGGAATAGAGAGGAAGGATATGCGGAGAATCGCTCTGATGGTGATCAGGCTTTTATATAAGGCCCCTTATTACTTTTATCATATCAGCAAATGCGCCTCAAGAGAGGACATCAGTTACGAAGAAGGCTTCCGGTGGATCAAAAAGACAACGATCCTTGCCAACAGAGCCGGAAGAGTGAAGATTGAAGCCCACGGGTTGGAAAACCTGCCGGAAAAGGACGGCTTCATCATGTTCCCCAACCATCAGGGGCTGTTTGATGTCCTCGTTTTTCTGGAATCCTGTCCCAGACCCTTTGCTTTCGTTATTAAAAAGGAAGCCGCCAATATCATCCTCCTAAAGCAGGTCCGTCTGGCTCTGGGGTCTCTGGTCATGGACAGAGAAGACCTGCGCCAGTCGATGAAGGTCATCCAGACCATGACCGAAGAGGTGAAAAAGGGACGCAATTTTCTGATCTTCCCGGAAGGAACCAGAAGCAGGCAGGGCAATCACACTCTGGAGTTCAAGGGAGGAACCTTTAAGAGCGCAGTCCGGGCAAAATGTCCCATCGTACCCTGTGCTCTGATCGATTCCTTCGTACCCTTTGATGAAAACAGCATTCGTCCGGTCACCGTAAGCCTGTATTATCTGAAACCTTTATATTATGAAGAGTATCAGAATATGAAGACCACACAGATTGCAGAAGAGGTTAGAAGACGGATCGATGCAGCCATAGCGGCTCACATGGAACAGCGGACGGTATAAAAGTAAGAAAAAAGTGATTGACAAAGCGCTTTCGCTTATGTATAATAACTCATGCGTCACAGATAAGCGACGCATCCGTATTCATATTGGTAAAGGGCAGTTCGGTTTGTGGAGAAATACTCAAGAGGCCGAAGAGGCGCCCCTGCTAAGGGTGTAGGTCGCGCAAGCGGCGCGAGGGTTCAAATCCCTCTTTCTCCGTTTCCT
>DWWH01000088.1 GCA_019119815.1 Candidatus Eisenbergiella intestinipullorum
TAGCCGCGCAGGAGCTGCGCTATTACTATAATATCGATGTGGCGCAGAACCGGGAGCTGACCCTTGCGGATCTGCTGGGCGAGGATTACGTGACCATCGCCAACGAAAGCATCACGCGGCAGATGAGGGAACGCGCCGCTGCGGACGAAAACCTGGTCTACTGGGGGGTGACTGAGAATGAAAGCTCCATCGGCGGCTTTGTGACCGTGGATGAAAACACGGACTTCTACATCAACGCGGATGGAAACCCGGTGGTCTGCTTCGGCGAGTATGAGGTGGCTCCCGGCTTCATGGGAATTCAGGAATTTGAAATCGAAAAGTAAATAGGGATAAAAAAGAAAACGGCGGCCGTCCTGCTTCCTGCGGGAGGGCCGCCGTTTTTTCGGCAGTGGCCCTTTCCGGCAGGCACCCAGCCGGCAAATGGTGGAAATGGCGGTCGAAGGAGATCAGGCTTCCGGAGCCGGCCAAAATGCAATTTGTGGAAAAATGCTTAAAAATACAGTATAATTGGGATTATAAGCACAAAACGGACGCCGCCATAGGCGGCAGAAAGAAAGGGGCACGAACCGACAGTTCGTGCTGAAGAATGGCTTTTGCCATTCTGCCGGGATGCAAACGCCGCCATAGGCGGCAGAAGGAGGTAGGTATGCTGAAGGAAATGATCGTGGCGGAAAGGCCGCAGGAAGAGGAGCTTCATGCGAGGCTGGAGGAAGCGAAAAAAAAGCTGGCTGCCCGGCAGATGCAGCTGAAGGAGCACAAGCTGCCTGTGCTGGTGCTGTTTGAGGGGTGGGGAGCGGCCGGAAAGGGAAGCACCATCGGAAAGATCATAAAAAACATCGATCCCCGGTTTTTCAAGGTGGCGACCATGTCTGCGCCTACGGAGGAGGAGCTGCGGCGGCCGTTTCTGTACCGGTATTTTGTTCAGATTCCGGAGGCCGGAAAGTTCACCTTCCTGGACGGAGGCTGGATGGATGAGATCACGAAGGAGGTGCTGGACGGGAAGCTGTCTGATAAGGAATACACAAAGCGGATCGACAGCGTGAAGCGCTTTGAAAGGCAGCTGACGGACAACGGCTATCTGGTGCTCAAATTTTTCTTCCACATCAGCGAAAAAGAGCAGAAGAAACGGATCGACGCTCTTCTGGACGAAAAGGATACCGAATGGAGGGTGAGCGACTATGACCGCTGGCAGAATAAGCATTATGACAAATGCTTGAAGGTGTTTGACCGCTATCTGAATGATACCAACGCTTCCTCGGCTCCCTGGTATCTGATCGACGCGCAGTCCCGCAGATGGGCCCAGCTCCAGGTGCTGGAAACGCTGGTCCAGGGCATTGATGTGGCGCTTCAGAACAGCAGTCTCGCGGTGCCGCTCCTGCAGAATACCTATCCGCTTGTGAAGATGCCGAAGCTGTCCGAGATTCCCCTGGATAAGTCCATCGGGGATGCGGAATATGAGGAGGAGCTGGACCGGCTGCAGAAAAAGCTGGGCGAACTGCACAACCGTCTTTATCGGAAGCGGATTCCTCTGATCATTGCCTATGAGGGCTGGGATGCGGCCGGAAAGGGCGGCAACATCAAGCGCATCACAGGCGCTCTGGATCCCAGGGGCTTTGAGGTGCATCCCATCGCCAGCCCGGAGCCGAAGGAAAAGGCCCGTCATTACCTCTGGCGTTTCTGGACCCGGCTTCCCAAGACCGGCCATATCGCCATTTTCGACCGCACCTGGTACGGCCGCGTGATGGTGGAGCGCATCGAGGGCTTCTGCAGCACCAACGACTGGCAGCGGGCCTATAATGAGATCAACGAGTTTGAAAAGGAGCTGGTGGACTGGGGCGCCGTGGTGATCAAATTCTGGGTGCAGATCGATAAGGACACCCAGCTTGCGCGGTTCAAGGAACGGGAAAATACGCCGGAGAAGCGCTGGAAGATCACGGACGAGGATTGGCGCAACCGGGAGAAATGGGACGCATATGAAACGGCCATTGACGAGATGATGCAGAAAACCAGCACAACCTATGCGCCCTGGCATGTGCTGGAATCCGTGGATAAGAAATACGCCCGCATCAAGGCGCTGAAGATCGTGATCGAGGAGCTGGAAAAAGTACTGTAAGAGAAAGAAAAAAGGACGGAGCTGGCAGGCATGAAAGGTACGGGGAAAAAAGTTTTTTCAGGGTTCTGGGAAGGAAGAAGGCGCCGGGAAGGAAAGCTGATCTATGAATATCTTCTGGTGCTGGCAGCGATCACGGCGATCCTTGTGGTATCCTTCGGCCTCACCAGCTATATAGCCAGATACTCGGCCATGGAAGAAGCCCTGCAGGCGGCGGACGTGATCTTCGAGCAGGCGGCGGACCGGATGGAGCTTTTTGAGGAGGATATTGACAGCCTGTACATGAATGTGGTGTACAATCCTTCTGTGAGCGGATTCCTGTCGGCCGCAGGGCTTCCCGGAAGATGGGAAAACATGGACAATTTCCAGCAAATGGTGGGGAATAACATGCGCATCAACCGGAGCCTGGAAAACGTTTCCCTCTACAACACACGGGGAGAGCTGATCGCTGCCAAGGGAGATGTTTTTTACCCGTGGGGGGAGACGGAGCCTCCAGGAGGAGAGACGGTCTACTCGGACCGGATCGTGGACGGGAAGACCGGAGAAATCTATTTTCAGGTGGGGATGACGATCTATGAAGAACGGGAAGGGGACGGGTTTGTGCAGAACGGCTTTGTGAGCCTTCTGTTCAGGACGGACAGCCTGCAGGAGATCGTGGACGGTGCCCTGCTGAACCCGGAATCCGGCGTGGCCATCCTGGACCGGCACGGGAGTGTGGTGGTGAGCGCCGGAAAATGGAGGGACTCCTACCGATGGGAGACAAGGACGTCTGATAAGGGAACGGACCTGGTCTATGTGAACCCGGTGGGGGATACCGGCTGGAGGCTGATGAGCGTGGTCCCCCGTTCCAGCATGACATCCGGCGTTACGCAGATGCAGAGGATCATTTATACGACCTATCTGATCGTTTTCGGAGCGATGGTCCTGGTATGCTTTCTGGTCTATAACGGGATCATCCGGCCGATCAGCCGTCAAACCGCTTTCATGGCGGGCTTTACCAAGGATACGGGACGCCGGATCGAAGTGACGCAGAACAATGAGATCGGAGAGCTGGCCCGGAAGATGAACCAGATGCTGGACGATATTGAGGAGCTGAACGGACGTATCATGGATTCCCAGAAAAAGCTTCTAGAACTGGAATATGCCAAAAAACAGACGGAGATGATCGCATACCGAAGTCAGATGAACCCGCATTTTCTTTCCAATACCTTCAACTGCATCCGCGGGATGGCGCTGGCGCAGGGAGAGAGGGACATCGCCGAGCTCACACTGTCTCTGTCCTCCTTTTTCCGCTACAGCATTAACGGAGCGGAGCTGGTCACGGTGCAGGAGGCGCTGGACAACCTGCAGCATTATGCCAGGATCATCCAATATCGTTTCAATGGGAAGCATCAGGTTCTGGTGAACGCTGCAAGACAGGTTTTCCCCATGAAGATTCCCAAGATGCTCATCCAGCCTCTGGTGGAAAATGCGGTGCTCCACGGGCTGGAGACGAAGCTGGGAAACGGCAGAGTATACGTTCGCATCACGCTGGAGGAGAAGGGCAATGCGCTGGAAAACGGAACCTACGGTCTGCCCTCCCGCCGCCTGGTCGTGATGGTCGAGGACAACGGGGGCGGGATCGGAGAGGAGACACTGCGTTCCCTGAAGGAGGCCATGGAGCAGTATGACAGAAACGGAACCATTCCGGATAAGAAGCATGGGATCGGCGTGCTGAACGCCTATCGCAGGCTGCGGCTTTTTTATGGAGAACAGGCGGAGTTTGAGATCACAGGCAGAGCGGGGGAAGGGACCTGCGTGCGCCTGGCATTTCCGGTAAAGGAACAGGAGGAGCAGAATGTATCAGGTATTTCTGGTGGACGATGAGCCCTGGGCGCTGGTCGTTCTGAAAAATATGATCGCCTGGAGCGACTACGGATTTTCCGTCAGCGGGGAAGCGGAGGATGGGGAACAGGCGCTGGAACGCATAGAGCATACGAACCCGGATCTGATCATATCGGACATCCGGATGCCCGGAATGGACGGACTGGCACTGATGGAGAAGCTGCGGAAGCTGGGCAGAAGGACGCAGGTCCTTCTGGTCAGCGGCTATACGGATTTTGAATATGCCAGAAAAGCCATGCGGCTTGGCTGCGCGGGCTATCTGGTGAAGCCCGTGGAGGAAAAGGAGCTGACGGAAGCGCTGAAGCGTGTCCGCCTGATCCTGGACGAAAGGAGTGAGGGGGGGTAAACACAGTGAAGACGAGGACGGGTACCTTTCCGAGCATGCACAGGTACAGAAAATGGTCCGGTATCTGCAGGAGCACTATGCGGAAAGTCTGACCCTGCAGGTGCTGGCTGAGGAGTTCGGCATGAATGAAAGCTATATCAGCAGTCTGATCAAGAAAAAGACGGGAAAGGGCTTCAGTGAGCAGCTGACGGAAATCCGGATACAGAAAGCGCAGGAGCTTCTGCGGACCACCAACGACCGGATCGAGACCATAGCTGCAAGAGTGGGGTATCCGGATTATTATTATTTCACCAAGGTATATAAAAAAATGACAGGGATCAGCCCGACGGCCTACCGGAAACAGCTGTGAGGCGCTTCCGGTCGGAATGCCTCCGAATGGGAAAGTCATTTTGAATAAAAAAAGAGAAAAAAAACAGAAGAAGTGAACAAAAATGTTGGCTGTGGATGAAAAACCACAGCCTTTTGTTGTCTTTTTGAATGGGTTATCCAAAAATGTGACAAAGATTTTCAAAGAATTTCCATACCATCTGACCGCACCGGAATCTACAATATAGCACATAGAAAACGTAACAGGTTAACAGCAAGAAACGAGGTATGGAGTTATGAAAAGACGAATTGTGCAAAAAGCATGCGCGCTGGCTCTGACCGGCGCTATGGTATTCGGACTTGCGGCCTGCGGCTCTCAGACGGATACCGCGGCTTCCCAGACGGCGGCCTCCCAGGACGCTTCCGCTGCGGAAGAGAATGCCGGAACGGATGCGGCTTCCGCGTCGGATACGGCATCTGCCGGAGAGACCAGCGAGCTGTACTGGTTTTCCGATGTGACCGGCTGGGGACCGGCGACGGCCAACTGGTCCACGGACGAATCTCCCGCGACAAAGTACATTGAAGAAAATTTCGGTCTGACCCTGAACATCGAACAGCCTCCTACGGATGCCGCGACCAAGCTGGGACTGATGATCGCATCCGGCGATCTGCCGGATCTGATGTCCATCACGGACGTTGATATTTACAAGCAGCTCGTGGAAGCGGACAAGGTATGGGATATGCAGACCTTTCTGGAAACCTATGCGCCGGATTCCCATCTGCTGACGGATTTCCCGGAAGACATCAAGCAGGCCCTGATCGACACCTACGGCGGATGGTATTCCTATCCCAGCCACATGGAATCCGCGGACAACAGAGAACTGTTCCCGCCGGATGACCAGGTATGGGTGGACATCGTAGAGTACGGCGACAACGGCTGTATCATGTTCAACAAGGAGATCATGGATGCGCTGGGGATCACCCAGGAAGATGTACAGACCGAGGAAGGCTTCTATGCTGCCTGCGAAAAGGTCAAGAATTCCGGCTATCAGGTGGATGGACAGAGCGTGCTGCCGGTAGGCCTGCAGTGCAACCTGTGGATCGACACCAGCCTGGACGGTGTGCTCGTCAGAAACTTCGGCGTGGTACCGGTGGATGAGAACGGAAATTACCGTCATAAAGAGCTGTCTCCCGGATACAAGAACGCGCTGAAATTTGTGAACACCCTGATTCAGAAGGGCTATCTGGATGTGAATACCCTGACCATTGACGAGACCGCATGGAAGACCTATCTGGATGCGAAGAGAGTCTTCTGCTGGATCGGCAATCAGGCACAGCAGGATAAGACCAATATGCCGTGGGTATCCTACGGACCGATCCTTGCTTCCAACGGCGCCCGCCCTGTGACCGGCATCAACCAGTCCGCAGGAACCGGCTGGATCCAGACGCTGGTATCCAAGGACTGTGAGAATCCTGAGAAGATCGCGCAGCTTCTGACCTGGGCCTCCAGCAAAGACGGCCTGCTCGTGAACTACTACGGAGAAGAGGGTGTGGACTATACCATCGACGATGCCGGAATCGTGACGAGGACGGAGGACGGAGAGAAGCGCTACGCAGAGGATTACGACAACAACATGCTGCTCTGGCCTTTTGCGAACACCTCCTTCGAGAGAAATACGGAGCCCGTTCCGGATCCCACCTCCAACAGAGGCGTGGAAGCGGCACTGATGCCCGCTCTTGGAAAATATGAGGATACCTACATTTATGATTCCTCTCTGCTCGGCTTTGAAAACAGCACTGTGATCGAGCCCTCCAGCGACCTGGGAATCAAGCTGTCACAGGTAAAGACCTATCTGGAATCCCAGAAGGCGAAGATCGCAACGGCAGCTACGGATGAGGAGTTCGAAACAGAATATCAGAACATGATCGATACGCTCAACAGCTATGATATTACAGCGATCGATGCCGAGTACGATAAGGTGTACAAGGAATACTGCGAAAAGAAGGGAAGCAGTATTGAAGATGTGAATGCGGCGCTGTATCAGTAAGCAACTCGGATATGGTACCTGACTGGCGGGGGATGCGCGCAGCAAAGGCTGCCGGGCATCCCCCACTTTTTTATGAAAAAAATGATTCCTGAGGAGGATAAGCAGTGCCTTCGGACATCAGACTCTGCCTGATATCATACCACAGGATCTACCTATATGGAAATGTAACTATCAACTGTATAGATGGGAATTGGGATGAGGGGAGTACCTCTTAGAAGCCCTTACCATCTATACCAAAAAAGAATAAGTCTGTAAGCTGTTTTTCTTGCTTACAAACTTATTATACGAGGAGGAACGAATTATGGCAACTGCAATTGTGCCGCAGGTTGCTAGAGTCAATACTTTAAATGAAAACAGCGGAAATATTATTTCCAATGTTATTCAGCCGTTATGTGACTGCTTTATGGAATTAAAGAGAGAAGAGTGGGCTGAGGAAAAACGGCGATCCTGATCACGCACCGGCTTGGTGCCGTAAAGCTGGCCGACAGGATTATTGTACTCCGGGAAGGGAAAATAGAAGAGGAAGGAACCCGTGACTACATTCAATTCGCCGAATACCCCCAATTTCCGCAGCGTTCCTTCGGTGGAACGGATACTGAGTGAATGGCAGAGTTCCCGAATATCCTGCTTTCCGGCTTCGTCATGGCTTGCCGCGGCCAGGCCCCCGGAAGCTCCGAGCCCCACTTCTGTGCCCGGAGCTTCTCGCCGTTATCTCCGGAATTCCGGTTCCTCCGACAGCCGTTTGATGGAAACGGAGTATTCGGAGGGCGTCATTCCGGTCACTTTTTTAAACTGCCTGGAGAAATAGTGGACGGAAGTGTAGCCCAGTGAGTCCGCGATCTGAGTGAAGTTCAGCCGCTGGCCCCGGATGAGCTGCTTGGCCGCGTCGATCTTCATGCGGGAGAAATAGTCGATGATCCCGCAGCCGCTGCGCTCCCGGAAGAGCTTCTGCATCTGGGAACGGCCGATCAGGTTGTCGCGGCAGATCTGCTCGATGGAAAGCTGGCAGGTCAGATGGTCCTCCAGATAGGAAAGCAGCTTTTCGTACACATCTCCGTCCGCCCGGATCCGCTGCCTGGAGGGGGCTTCCTTCCGGCGGATGAGACGGATGAGAAGCTGCTCCAGATAGAGCTGCATCATCTGCAGGCTTCCGAAGGGCGCGTCGGGGGAAAGCTCCATTTTTTTGGTGTAGGGATCGTCCAGGGGCGTGGAGAAGCCCTTTTCCGCTTCTGCCAGAACGCTGGCGATCAGGCTGCGTTCCTCTTCCCCGATACGCAGTATCCGGGAACGGAAGAATTCCATGGCGGGCGCACTGCAGGAAAAGGAGATGACTACCAGATTGGGAGCGATCTCTCCGTTGGCCTGAACGGCATGAAATTCTCCGGGCTGATGAAAGATGATCTCGTCCTTTTTCAGCGTGAAGTTGCGCTCCCCCGCCGTCACCACCGCCTCGCCCTTGTCCACGCAGAGAAATTCCCAGAAGTCGTGGCGTTCTCCGGGAAAGGAAAAATCATTCATATATTCAAAATAGTGTACCGTACAGATCCGGTCGATCCGCAGGGAGGAGGTAAGCGAAACAAAGCTGTAATCCGCTTCCCTATCCTCCTGTGTCCGGATGCTGTCTGTCCTGTTTTCCATTTCGGCCTCCCCCTCTCTTCCCGGTTCCCTTTCTGATGGCCGGGCCTACCCCTATCTTAACAAATTTTCAGCCTGTCTGCATCCTTTTTCAGGGAGGTTTTTTCGTGCGGCGTTACAGCTCAGCCTTCGGCCGAGCTGTAACGGCATCCGGCCATTCCAAGCGCTTCGCGCCAGGCCGGATGCTTTCAGCCGGTCTGTTTTCATACGGTCTGCGCAGGGAATGCGCAGACCTGGCTGAGTAGTAACCGTGTGGCAACCTCGTCATGAAAAAACGGCAGACCGCCCTGCGGAGGAATGGAGGAAAAGATAAAAAAGCGAAAATATTGTGCAAAGAATTACCGGTCAGGAATGCTATAATGAAGACAGATTCAGGGTTCCGGCAGTCTGCGCGGAATCCGCAAAGGAGAAGGAACGCGCTCCCAAAGAGCGGGCGGCGCGTCGGAAAGGGGCAGAAATGGAAACACTGAGTATGGAAAAGGTCAGCGAAAAGATCGCTCCCAGATTTGCCATCGAGGGGAGACTCATCGAGGCGGTTCCCTATGGAAGCGGCCATATCAATGATACCGTAAGGCTGACCTGTGAACTGGAAAACGGCGGACAGAAGCGTTATATTCTGCAGCGCATGAACGACGATATTTTCAAAAATCCCGTGGAGCTGATGGAAAATGTTATGAACGTAACCTCTTTTCTGAGAAAGAAGATCATGGAAAAGGGAGGCGATCCGGAGAGGGAAACCCTGAATGTGATCCGCACGACGGACGGAGAGAATTTTCTGAAGGATGAGGACGGGGATTTCTGGCGGATGTATATTTTTATTGAAAACGCCACTTCCTTTGATATGGTGAGAACTCCGGAGGACTTCTATAACAGCGCGGTATCCTTCGGCAACTTCCAGCTCCTTCTGCAGGATTATCCGGCGGCTACGCTGCATGAGACGATCCCCAATTTCCACAATACGGTGAGCCGCTTCGCAGATTTCAAAAAGGCAGTGCAGGAGGATGTGTGCGGCCGGGCAAAGGAAGTGCAGGACGAGATTCGCTTCGTGCTGGAAAGGGAGGCGGACACCCATGTGATCTGTGATGCGCTGGCAAAGGGAGAGATCCCGCTGCGTGTTACCCACAATGATACCAAGCTGAACAATATCATGATCGACAATGAGACCGGAAAGGGAATCTGCGTCATCGACCTGGATACGGTGATGCCCGGCTCTGCTCTGTATGATTACGGGGATTCCATCCGCTTCGGCGCGAGCACGGGGGCGGAGGACGAGAAAAATCTGGAGCTGGTAAACTGCGACATGGGACTGTTCGGGATTTACACCAAGGGTTATGTGGAGGGCTGCGGCGGCAGCCTGACGGAGAAGGAGATCCGTATGATGCCCATGGGCGCGAAGCTGATGACGCTGGAATGCGGCATGCGCTTCCTGGCGGACTACCTGCAGGGCGACGTATATTTCAAGATTCACCGTCCGGAACATAACCTGGACCGCTGCCGGACCCAGTTCAGGCTGGTGGCGGATATGGAGAAGAAATGGGACGAGATGAAGGGGATTGTGGAAAAATATCTGTAAAGCAAAGGGAAGAGGCAGGCGGCTGTGCCGTCTGTCCCGGACGGATCCCGGAAAAAGGAGCGGAGAAACCGCTCCTTTTTTGGCCTTAGGGAGGGTTCCTGCAACCGGTTTCTTTTCATTTCGGTTCAATTATGTTAAGATGATGTCTGGATCGGCAGCAATGCCGTTTCAAACAGAAAAGAGAAATGCAATCAGCGAGGGACCGGCTTTTTCCGCTGACGCTCTGAAATGGAGACCAAAATGGACAGAAAACGAATCAGCATCTATGAAATTGCAAAAGAAGCAGGGGTATCGCCCGCCACCGTGTCGCGGGTAATCAATCAGACGGCAAAGGTGAGCGAGGAGAAAAGGCAGAGGGTTCTGAAGGTGATCGATCAGTACGGCTTTAAGCCGAATGCGCTGGCAAAGGGACTGAGCAATTCCAGAAGCAGAGTGCTCGGCATCCTGTCCGCCTGGGTGGACAGCCCTTTTTACGGGCGGGTGATCTCGGAATGCGAGCGCGCTACGAACGAGCGGGACTATACGCTCATGATGTTCAGCTTTTCCAGTGATCCGGAGCAGGAGAGGCGGCATCTGGAGAAAATGTATGAGCAGTGTGTGGATGCGGTCATCATTCTCGGCGGCAGCATGGACGGGATCGTGATCGATGAAAAGTCTCTTTCCATCATCAATTATGTTGCGGAAACCATACCCACGGTGGTGATGGGAAGGTCTCAGGGGATCCCCTGCTATGAGGTGCGCATCGACGAGGCAGGAGCCATGGAAACGGCCATGGAATACCTGATCAGCCTGGGACACAGGGAGATCGCCTTTCTCGGAGGGCTGGAAAATATCTATTCTTCTCTGGAAAAGCGCCTGGCCTATCAGCGTGTTCTCAGAAAGTACGGGCTGGAATTCCGGGAAGAATGGATGCAGTATGGGGACTATAATTTTGAAGATGGCTTTCGCGTGATGAAAAAGGTGCTGCGGGGAAAAAGGCCGACAGCCGTGATCGGCATCAACGATATTTTCACGGCAGGCATGATGCAGGCCATCCGGGAAGAGGGCCTTCGCGTGCCGGAGGATATTTCCGTGGTGGGCTTTGACAATACCTATATCTCCCGGATCGTATCTCCGCCTGCAGCCAGCGTTGCCTGTGATTATAAGGAGCTGGCGCGGAAGCTGGTCGGCACGGCGGTGGATGCGGCGGAAGGGCGAAAGGTCCCGGCAAGCCAGCTCGTGCAGGCCATACTGCATGCCAGATGCTCCTGCCGCAGGCTGGACTGAAGGGAAGGGGATTGCATCTGCATCCCCTTTCCTCTATAATAAAAAAGTACGAAAGAAACCGTTCATTCATCATAAAAGGGTAACGCCGCTTTCGGGCGGTGAAATAAGGAGGTAACCATGATCCAATTATCAGAAGGAGGCGCCTGGCTGGTTAACGGAGCGCAGGTGATTCCGGACGGACCGGAGGCTGCTGCGGCGGTCGAGGCTGCGACCGGAAGGAAACCGGTTAAGGAGGAGGCGAAAAAGGAAACCATCAGCTATGGGATCCTGGAAAGCCACAATACTTCCGGAAATATGGAAAATCTGAAGATCCGCTTCGACAAGCTGACTTCCCACGACATCACCTTTGTGGGGATCATCCAGACCGCGAGAGCTTCCGGACTGACGAAATTCCCCATCCCTTATGTGCTCACCAATTGCCACAATTCCCTGTGCGCGGTGGGAGGCACCATCAACGAGGATGATCACATGTTCGGCCTGACCTGCGCGAAGAAATATGGCGGCGTCTATGTGCCCCCGCATCAGGCGGTCATCCACCAGTTTGCCAGAGAAATGATGGCAGGCGGCGGAAAGATGATCCTGGGCTCCGATTCCCACACCCGCTACGGCGCTCTGGGAACCATGGCCATGGGAGAGGGTGGACCGGAGCTGGTAAAGCAGCTTCTGAACCAGACCTATGACATCAAGATGCCCGGCGTGGTGGGTGTTTACCTCACCGGCGAGCCGGTAAAGGGCGTGGGCCCGCAGGACGTGGCGCTGGCCATCATCGGCGCGGTCTTTAAAAACGGCTATGTGAAGAATAAAGTGATGGAGTTCGTGGGCCCCGGCGTCGCGTCCTTAAGCGCGGATTTCCGCATTGGCATCGACGTGATGACCACGGAGACCACCTGCCTGTCCTCCATCTGGGAGACGGATGATACCATCGAGGAGTTCTATGAGATCCATGGCAGGAAGGAGGAGTATCAGAAGCTCGCTCCCGGCCAGGTCGCCTATTATGACGGGATGATCATGATCGACCTTTCCGGGATCCGTCCCATGATCGCCATGCCCTTCCATCCCAGCAATACCTATACCATTGAGGAGCTGAACGAAAATCTGACCGACATCCTTCATGATGTGGAACAGAAGGCTCTGGTCAGCCTGGACGGCGCGGTGGAATACTCCCTGATGGATAAGGTGCGCGATGGAAAATTCCATGTGGATCAGGGGATCATCGCGGGCTGCGCGGGCGGCGGCTTTGAGAATATCTGTGCGGCGGCGGACATCCTGAAGGGCCATTACATCGGTTCGGATGCCTTTACCTTAAGCGTATATCCGGCTTCCATGCCCATTTACATGGAGCTGATCAAAAACGGCGCGGCGGCCACGATCCTGGAGACGGGCGCGGTCATGAAAACGGCCTTCTGCGGTCCCTGCTTCGGCGCGGGAGACACGCCGGCAAACAACGCCTTCAGCATCCGTCATTCCACCAGAAACTTCCCGAACAGAGAGGGAAGCAAGCTGCAGAGCGGCCAGATCGCTTCCGTCGCCCTGATGGATGCGCGCTCCATCGCGGCGACAGCGGCCAATAAGGGCGTGCTGACCCCTGCCACGGAGTTTGACGGAGACTTTGGAAAATATAAATATCATTTTGACGCCAACATCTATGCGAACCGGGTATTCGACTCCCACGGCGTGGCCGACCCGGACGTGGAAATCCACTTCGGCCCCAACATCAAGGACTGGCCGGCCATGTGCGCGCTTCCGGAAAATCTGGTGCTGCGCGTGGTTTCCGAGATCCACGATCCCGTCACCACCACGGATGAGCTGATTCCTTCCGGCGAGACCTCTTCCTACCGTTCCAATCCGCTGGGACTGGCGGAGTTCACCCTTTCCAGAAAGGATCCCGCCTATGTGGGGCTGGCAAAGGATATGCAGAAGGCACAGACGGCGGTCATGGAAGGAAAGTCCGCCATCGAAGTGAAGCCGGAGCTTTCCGCCGTGCTGGATGCTGTGAAAAAGCAGTTTGCCCAGGCGGCAGACGCGGTGAAGGCGGACGGCAGTGTGGATGAGAAGCTTCTGGGCTTCGGTTCCACCATTTTCGCCGTGAAGCCGGGAGACGGCTCCGCCAGAGAGCAGGCGGCAAGCTGCCAGAAGGTGCTGGGCGGCTGGGCGAACATCGCCAACGAATACGCCACCAAGAGGTACCGTTCCAACCTGATCAACTGGGGCATGCTTCCGTTCGTGATCGAAGAAGGAGAACTCCCCTTCAAGAACCACGATTACCTGTTCTTCCCTGAGATCCGTAAGGCGGTGCAGGAGAAGGCGGCCTCCATCACGGCTTACGTGGTGAAGGAGGGCGGACTCGTGCCGTTTACTCTCACGCTGGGGGACCTGACGGACGAGGAGAGACAGATCATTCTGGACGGATGCCTGATCAACTATAACCGGGTGGAGGGATGACGGTTCGCTGAAAGAAGGCGTGGTTCCGAAAAGAGAAGGACTGCATGCAGGAATGGAGGGAATATCTGAAACGGCCTGCTTTTCAGATATTCCCGAAGAAAGACTGAACCAGGAGGAATAAATCTTTCTTCTCCGGAGTAAAATAGAATATCAGGCCGACAGGTTCTGATTGAACAGGAGCGCCGGATATGGAGAGATCACGAGGAGCAGGAAACAGAAACAGGAATGGAGCGGGCAGTATCAGCAGGCTCCAGAATACCGCACGGAGGCAGAAACTCAGAGACCTTTGTGCGGTATTTCTTTTTTTGCTGCTGCTTCCTTATGCCTGCTCCCTGCTGTTTGGAAAAGAAGAGATCGCGGAGGAAACGGCCGCCCTCTCCGGACAGGACGGGCTGAGAGTGATCTGCGGGACAGATGCGGGAAGACTGCTGGTCCCGCTGGAGGAATATGTGGAGGGAGCGCTTGCTGCCAGCATTTCCGCGGAGAGCGGGACGGAGACGCTGAAGGCGCAGGCCGTGATCCTGCGGACGCTGTGTCTGAGGGCATGGATGGAAGAAAACGGCGTGGATCCGGAAGCTGAGGAGCAGCTGAAATCCCTCACGGCGGCGGACCGCGTTTCCGCAGAGGCGGCCGGGCAGAAGTATCTGGACGCGGCACAGCGCCGTCAGCTATGGGGAGAGGAGTATGAGGAAAATGAGGTGCGGATGGAGGAAGCCGTGCGGCAGACGGAAGGGATGTATCTGACGCTGGACGGCAGGGTCCTGGAGCCTGCCTATTTTCAGCTGAGCGCGGGAAAGACGAGGGACGGAAGCGAGGTCCTGGGAGAGGGCTACGAATACCTTGTGAGCGTGGACTGCAGCCACGACATCGAAGCGGAGGACTACATCAGGACTGTCGCCCTGGAGGAAGAAGATTTCCGGAGACGGCTGGGGTGTGAAAGCGGCGACACGATCACGCTGACCAGGGACAGCGCGGATTATGTCCTTTATGTGGACACCGGGGCCGGGCGCATTTCCGGAGAAAGCTTCCGGGAGCTGTTCGGACTGGCCTCCTCCTGCTTTACCATCAGTGAAGAAAAAGGGAAGATCTGCCTGACCAGCAGAGGGGTCGGGCACGGACTTGGCTTCTGTCAGCATGAAGCGGACAGAAGAGCGGCGGAGGGCGAGGATTATCTGGGGCTTCTGGCCATTTTTTTTGAAGGAGCCGATGTTCATAAAAACGGCTGAGCCGGCATGTAAAAATTGAATAAAGGGGAAAGAAACGGAAAGACTAAGCTTGAAGGAATTCACATGCGGAGTGATCCGCAAACGTAATAGGAGAGAGAAGGAAGGACCTATGAGAAGAAGGAGATCAAGCTTTAGAAAAGAAAAAATGATCATGCTGGCATCGAGCTGCCTTGTACTGACAGCGCTGACGGTCACGGGGCTGTACGTAAGAAACCTGGGGGAAGAGGAGCCGGAAGAAAACGTGGTGGATTTTACCGCGCTGGAGGACGAGGAGGAAAGCCTGACCATGCTGGGAAGCCAGACAGAGGACCGGGCGGATGGGCAGGCATCGGGCGGACAGACGGCGGACGGTCCGGAAGCGGACGCCGCAGGGGCCGAAGGAGCAGCGCAGGATTTCATGGACGGTCCGGAAGTCCTGGAAACGGAGCCGGAGGAGGCGGAGGCTTCGGCGGCAGAGCATGGAGCCGCAGACATGGAAGCAGCGGCAGCGGACGCGGAAACGGGCGGCGAGATGGCGGATGCGGCGGACAGCGCCCGGGCAGATGAGCCGGAGCGGACGGAAGCCGGAGAAGCGGCTTTGGCGGCCAATGCCTCCGACGCCATAGCGAAATCCTCTGATACACCGGAGGATGCGGATGCCATGAGCGCTTCCAGTCTTCTGGATTTTACGGATTCGGACACGCTGGTGTGGCCCATCGTGGGAAATGTGCTGGTCAGCTACAGCATGGACAAGACCGTTTATTTTGCCACGCTGGATCAGTACAAATACAGCCCGGCCATCGTGATCGCCGCCACGGAGGGAGAAGGGATCACCGCCGCTGCTGACGGGCAGGTAACGGATATTTATCAGGACCCGGAGACGGGTACCACGGTGGTGATGAATCTGGGAGACGGCTACGAGCTGACCTACGGGCAGCTGACCGATCTGGCCGTGGATGTGGGGGATATGGTGGCGACCGGCGATCTGATCGGAAATGTGGCGGCTCCCACCATGTATTACAGTGTGGAAGGCACCAATGTCTATTTTAAACTGACAAAGGACGGCGTTCCTGTGGATCCCATGAGCAGGCTGAGCTGACGGAAATCTGCCCGGTATGCACGGGCGGAAAGACGGGCCTTCCGATATGGCGCCCGGCAGAGCGCGCTTTGCCGGGCCGCAGGCGGGCCCAAACGCGGTCCGCAGCGCTGAGCGTCCGACGGCCGGCACGGAGGCGAACAGGGAGCGGAACTGCAGCGAACTGCACAAACTGCCAGAAAAGAAGCATTTTATACATTTCCCTTCTTGCCCGGATATGCTACAATGAGTGCGCAGAGCACGATCCGGCCCGACAGGATCAGGCCGTCCCGCTTTGCGGGGATTGTATCTGCAGGCTATGGACGGAGAAGAAAATGCCGCCGGAGGCGTCGCTTTCTTCTCTTTGTACGTGGTCATAACAGGAAACGCAGGCCGGAAAGCCGCGCTGTTGGGAGCGTGCGGCCGGATCAAGGAGGTAATTTATGAAGATCGTGGTGCTAGGCGGCGGGATCAGTACGGAGCGGGATGTGTCCTTAAGCTCCAGCCGCATGATTTACGAGGCGCTGAAGAAAAAGGGTTATCAGACGGTGCTTCTGGACGTTTACCTGGGATATGAGGGAAGCGAAGAGGAGATCGAACATATTTTTGAAAAGGACTGTGACTGGGGAAAGAACATCGGCGGGATCCGGGAGAGCAATCCGGACATCAGCAGGATCCGGGCGATGAGAAAGGACGGCGGCAGAAGCTTTTTCGGGCCGAATGTGCTGACCATCTGCAGCATGGCCGACGCGGTCTTTCTGGGGCTGCACGGAGAAGACGGAGAGAACGGAAAGGTGCAGGCTGCGTTTGACCTGCTGGGCATTCGCTACACGGGAACCGATTATGTCAGCTCCGCTCTCTCCATGGACAAGAGCCTGGCAAAGGAGCTGTTTGCCGTACATCAGATCCCCACTCCTGCGGGGGTACAGATCCGGAAGGGAAGGGAGAAGACGGACGGCCTCTGCCCGGTGGCGCTTCCCTGTGTGGTCAAGGCCTGCCGGGGCGGCTCCAGCGTGGGCGTGAGCATCGCGAGGGATGAGCAGGAGTACCGGACGGCGGTGGAAGAGGCGTTTCGATATGATGATGAGGCTGTGGTGGAACAGTACATCGAAGGACGGGAGTTTTCCTGCGCGGTCATCGACGGAAAGGCGCTCCCGGTGATCGAGATCGCGCCTCTTCACGGCTTTTATGATTATAAGAACAAATATCAGGCCGGAAGCACGGTGGAGACCTGCCCTGCCGAGCTCCCTCCGGAAAAGGCGAAGGAGATCCAGATGCTTTCGGAACGGGCATATGAGGCGCTGCGCCTGAAGAACTATGCGCGCATGGATTTCATGATGGCAAAGGACGGAAGCGTTTACTGCCTGGAGGCGAATACGCTGCCCGGCATGACGCCCACTTCTCTGATCCCCCAGGAGGCCAAGGCCATAGGCGTGAGCTTTGAGGATCTGTGCGAATGGATCCTGAAGCTGTCGCTTCGCTGACAGAAAGGATGGAAGCGTTATGAAAAATATGACCCTTGAGAATCTGGCCGCAGCCTGTGAAGGAAAGCTTGTCTGCAAGGGACAGGTGCCCGAAAGGGAAGCCTCCGGCGTGGTGATCGATTCCCGGAAGGCAAAGGAAGGCTGTGTGTTTCTTGCGGTGAAGGGAGAACGGACGGACGGTCACCGCTTCATCCGGGATGTGTTCGCAAAGGGCGCGCTGGGCGTAGTCTGCGAACAGCTTCCCGAGGATGCGGCCGGTCCCTGCATCCTGGTGGAGGACAGCTTAAAGGCTTTCCGGCAGATCGCGGCATTTTACAGAGAGCAGCTTCCGGCGAAGGTGGTGGGCATCACGGGCAGCGTGGGAAAGACCAGCACCAAGGAATTTGTCGCGGCGGTGCTCGCCCAGAAATACCGGGTACATAAGACGCAGGGCAATTATAACAATGAGATCGGCGTTCCGCTCACCGTCCTGTCCATGCCGGAGGAGACGGAGGCGGCGGTCCTGGAAATGGGGATCAACCATTTCGGAGAGATGCACCGCCTGAGCCGCATCGCACAGCCGGACATCTGTGTGATGACGAATATCGGTCAGTGCCATCTGGAATATCTGGGAAGCCGGGAAGGGATCCTGAAAGCCAAGTCGGAGATCTTTGATTTTATGAGGCCGGATGGCAGCGTCATCCTGAACGGAGACGACGATATGCTGGCGACGCTCGTGCAGGTGAAGGGAAAGGCGCCGGCATGCTACGGCATCCCCGCCAATGGACGGGACGAAGACGGAAAATATGAGGTATATGCGGAAAATATCCGGATGCAGGGGATCCTGGGAAGCGAAGCGGTATTCTGCCGCCATGGAGAAAGCTTCCCTGTCCATATCCCGCTTCCGGGAGAGCATATGGTGTACAATGCGCTGGCGGCAGCGGCTGTGGGCTTTCAGATGGGATTGACGCAGGAGGAGATCGCAGCGGGGATAGCATCCGTCCGGAGCGTCAGCGGAAGAAGCCGTGTGATACGGGCGGGAAGCCGGATCCTCATCGACGACTGTTATAATGCCAATCCGGTTTCCATGGAGGCCGCCATCGATCTTCTGACCGGAGCAGGCAGAAACGGAGCGGGCGGAAGGCCGGACGGGAAAGCGGGCCGTACCGTCGCCGTGCTCGGCGATATGTTTGAGCTGGGAGAAAAAGAAAACGAACTCCACGAGAGAATAGGGCGTTATCTCATTGAAAAAGGAGTGGACTGCATCATTTGTACGGGAACGCTTTCCGCCTCCATGTATCAGGGTGCGCTTGCAGCGGCAGAGGAAAAAGGCAGGCAGCCCTCCGGAGGCATTCATTATTTTCCGGACAGACAGAAGCTGCTCGGCAAGATCGACAGCCTGCTGATGCCGGAAGACATGATCCTTGTGAAAGCCTCCCACAGCATGGGGTTTGAAGCGGTGACAGAGCATCTGGCCGGAACTGCGTGCTCCGGGAAAGCGTGAACCGGCCATTGGCCGGTTCCTTTTGCCGCAAAGCGTTCAGTGCGCGCCGCGGGCCTTCATCCGGCAGCTTTTCCGGTAGGCGGAGGCAGTCATTCCGCAGTATTTCTGAAAGCACTGGGCAAAATAGCTCTGCGAAGAAAAGCCGGAGGACTGCGCCACCTCCGTGATGCTGTAGTCCGTGCTGGCCAGCAGCTCCTTGCTGGCTCTGATCCTGACCTCGCACAGATAGTTGATGGGCGAACGGCCGAAATACCTGGTGAAGGTGTGCACCAGATAATATTTGTTCAGATGGGAAAGCTCCGCCAGCATATCCAGGGTGATGTCCTGATTGTAGTTGGCTTCGATATACTGCTTGAGCTTGATGCATTCCCGGCTGGACTTGACGGAGGATTCATATTCAAAGGAGAAATTGGAACGCCTCAGCAGCTTGACCACCATCACTTCAAGAAGATTCTGGCAGACCAGCTCATAATCCTCTCTTTTTTCTTCCATTTCTTTTAAAAGCGCATTCATATAGAAGAGAAAGTCCGCGTGATCATTCCGGCAGTTGAAAATGATGTGCTCCCTGCTTCCTTCAAAGGAAAAATTCATTCCCTCCACACCGAGCACAATATATTCCAGAGGCGAATCCCCGTCCGACATTTCCGTGTGCGCCACGTTGGCATTGATGATGATGAAGTCGTCCTCGCGGACCGGGTAGGGGCTGCCCTCGATCATATAAATGCCCTTTCCGCTTTTGATATAGCAAAGCTCCGCAAAAGGATGGGTATGGACAAGGCTGGGCCAGTCGTTTTCAAATTTTGAATAGGTGACATAGAGCAGCCTGGCATCAATCGTGCCGGTTTCGTCATTATTCAGCGGATATCTTGAAATTCCCATATAAAATCCCCCAAAATGTACATTTTTAGAAATACTGCGCGCCTATAGGCGGCGGAAAAAGCCGTTTGACGCATAATATGACAGAAAACTGGAAAAAATTCAAAAAACTGCCACGTTCCACGAAGCAAATATTGGTTATAATGATGAAGACAAAAGCAATAAAACAAAAATTTTCGTTTGATTCACTAAAATTATACTAACAGAATTATCGGGGAAAAGCAAGATGTACAAAAAACGAAGCAACATATGGATTGTTTAACCTGTCCAATACAGCTATACTTGGCTTATCAAGAACGGTTACCAATCACGTTTCATAGAGAAGGAGGAAAAGAATGAAAAAGAAAATTGTCAGCGTAATGTTGGCGGCTGTCATGACGGCGGCGATGGTTGCTGGCTGCGGCAGTTCGTCAGGTACGGAGACTGCAAGTTCCGAGGCGCCTGCGGCAAGCTCTGAGGCTGCTGCGGAGACTACAGCAGAAACCACCGCAGAAACTACGGCAGAAACAACTGCGGAGACGACCGCAGCAGAGACGACGGGCGATACGGCTGCTCTTCCGGATTACAGCGGCGTGGAGCTTACATACTGGTCCATGTGGAACAACACCGAGCCTCAGGGACAGGTGCTTCAGGAAGCAGCGGATGCGTTCTCCGAGCAGACCGGAGCCACCATCAATATCGAGTGGAAGGGCCGTGATATCAAGACTATCGTGATGGCTGCACTGGAATCCGGCGAGAAGATCGATCTGTTTGAAGATTCCGATTCCAACATGGCTACGGTTTACAAGGATTATCTGTATGATCTGACCGATATGGCAGCAGCTGCAGATTATGAGAG
>DWWH01000089.1 GCA_019119815.1 Candidatus Eisenbergiella intestinipullorum
TGGCCACATGCCGGGAACTGTTAAATCAGAGCTCCTTCCAGATGCTGACAGATCGCACAAGTGTGACTGTCAAGAAAAAGTTTCCTGGAAACGGAATTTACCTCTTGACAAAAGTCACTTCATAACAGAAGCGTGCTCTTTCCTGAGCCGGATTCTCCGATCACCGCGGCGAATTCTCCCTTTTCCAGGGAAAAGGACACTTCCCTAAGCGCGTCCACCCGGGCCTCTCCGGCCCCGTATACCTTACACAGCTTTTCCACCCGTAAAATTTCCATGGCAGTCTCCTTCTTTTCTTTCTGAGCGTTCCTTCTGTCCGCGCAGGCCGCGCCGTAACCTCTGTACGGCACATGGACCATTGCTTTTCTCCGGACGTTGTTCCCGTCTCAAATGTCCGGGCCGCGTCCATCCTCATGAAACCACAGCAGCCTTACGCTGCGGTGAATCCTGCCTTACAGTTCTGAAAGAAAGGAAATGGAAAAAACGGTTCTTCCGCCGGAAGGACCTTTCCCCTCCGAAAGCCGTCCTTCCGCGGGCGAGCTGTTTACGGACAGCACGCCGCCCTGTCCCTCCACCACCGCCCGGGCAAAGGGAAGGCCCAGACCGATTCCCTGAGAATTCCGGTCCCGGCTGCTTCGATAAAACCGTTTGAAAATATGCGGCATATCCTCCGGCAGGATCCCGCATCCGTCGTCCTCCACCTGCAACCGGAAAAGCCCCGGCGACCGTAACCATGAAACGCGCACCGTCCCTCCTCTGTCCATATGATCCAGCGCGTTTTTCACCAGATTGGACAGCGCCTCCGCCGTCCATACGGGATCGCAGCGCACCCGGTCCCGGGAATCCCCTTCCACGATCAGGCGCTTCCCCTCCTGCTTCGCCCGGGTGGAAAGCTCCTCCACCGCTTCCCGGACCAGCTCCGGAACCTGGCAGTCCTCCAGCTCGAAGCGGACGCTTCCCGCGTCCAGGCGCATGATTTTCAAAAGCAGGCCGATCAGACGCTGCATCCGCTCCAGAGACTGGAGGGCCTTTGCGGAAAATTCCCGGACGGTCTCCTCCCGTTCCGGCTCCTCCTGCAGAATCTCCATATACATGGACAGCGCCGCGACGGAAACGCTCCTTCCCCTCTATCCTGCGCGCCGCTCCCGTTTCTCCGCGCGCCTTCTGCCGCGCCGTTTTCTCCGGACAGCAGGCGCCTCCCCTCTTCCAGCGTTCTCGCCGTCGTAAGCTGAAATCCGTTCTTTTTCAGTGAATACTGCAGTCCGTCGATCAGACTGTCATCATCTTCCAAAAGCAGGATCCTGTTTTTTTCCATATCCGTTCCCCTTTTCTGCATCCGGCCAGATTCTTCTGTCTGATTGTAACACGGATTCTTTGAAAAGAATCCGGATTTTCCCGTTTTTTTTCTTACAAAACTGTAAGGGAACAAAAGCGGTTTTTCCTCTGGCCTGCATTCCGTACCGATTTTCTGCCATCCGGTCCCTTTTTATGGACAGCAGCCGGCTGAAATGGGATAATGAAATAATTCAGTATGGAAGGAAGATTGAAAAAATGAAAAGCAATGTTTATCTGATCAAGCATGGTTTTGTAAGGGAACAGATTTTCAGAGAGGTGGAAAATCGGCGCAGTACTTCGATCTTCCATCAAAAACACAGCTTCAGCTCAGGCTTCTGACGGAAGAGCTGACCGGAATGCTGTATGCGATCGCCGGAAAATACCGCGGGGAATTCTGGGTGGAAGCAGAGCCTGTGGAATATGTCGTCCGTTACTGGGAAAATGTGCATACCGTAGATTTTAAGCTTCATCTCCGCCTGGAAGCCGATCTGGACGCCGAAGGAAGAAAGCAGCTTTTATCCGTGGCATCCAGCGGCAGAAATGAGCCTCCCGCAGGCATCATGGGAAAGATCCAGGCCTTTCTTGAGCTGTGCTCCAGTGAAACGGAAGCCCAAAACTGCCCGCCCGGCATGAATGACATGTATGCGGCCAGCATCACCGGAGAAGGTACCCTGATCTGGTCGCTGCGCAATTATACTGAAGTGGTCTCCGGTAAAAAGCAGTCGGAAGAATGGGACGAACTGGAAAAATCCATCATCGCCAACCTGGCGGATGACGTCACTGTACGGATCCGCGGACGGCGGGTGGAGGTCGTCGTCTCCAAATCCGTGACCGTTCCGAAACAATGATCCGGCATCTCACCCGTATTTTTCTGCGTTTTTCCGGTTTGACAGTCTGATTGAAAAAATGATATACTTGGGCCATGCTCCTGACATTAAGCGCACGCTGCGTGAAAGGAACGGTTTTTGTTTCAGAACGCGAAGGGACGCGGCCAGGAGGCCGGCGGCCTTTTCGGCGGCCTGTCCGCCGTCCTGTTCAGATTCCGCTTCCTTTCGGGAAGCGGTTTTTTTGTTAAGGATTCAAATTTTTTTTGCAGAGGTCTGCCTGCGGAAAGGAGTTTTCAATGGACACTCGCGTGGCGGTTATGAGCATCATCGTGGAAAACCCGGAAACGGTGGAGCAGCTCAACGCGCTTCTTCATGAATACGGGGAATTCATCATCGGCCGGATGGGGCTCCCCTACCGGAAACGGAATATCAGCATCATCAGCATTGCGCTGGACGCGCCGCAGAATACCATCTCCGCCCTGGCCGGAAAGATCGGGAACCTGTCCGGCGTCAGCGTGAAAACGGCCTATTCCGGAGTGATCAGCCATGAATGCGGATAACCGGCTGGCTCTTCTCATCAGCAGGCTGGAAGAGGGAGGCAGTCTGGAAACATCCGAGTATGAATTTCTCATCGTCGGCCGCACGCCCGAAGCGGCCGGACGGCTGGCCGAAAGCGCTGTGCGGCTGCGCAGGAGCATATACGGAAACGACGTTTTCATCCGGGGGCTGATCGAGATCAGCAACATCTGCCGGAATGACTGCCTGTACTGCGGGATCCGCAGAAGCAACGCGCGCTGCCAGCGCTACCGGCTGACGGAGGAGGAAATTCTGGAATGCTGCCGGGAGGGGTATGACCTGGGCTTTCGCACCTTCGTCCTCCAGGGCGGGGAGGACGGCTTTTTTCAGGACGACAGGCTCTGCGCGCTGCTTCACGCGATCAAAAAGGCGCATCCCGACTGTGCCGTCACCCTTTCCCTGGGAGAACGCAGCCGGGAAAGCTATCAGCGGCTTTTTGACGCCGGGGCGGACCGGTATCTGCTGCGCCATGAGACCGCTTCAAAGGAGCATTATGAAAAGCTCCATCCCCCGGAGCTGTCCTTTGAAAACCGCATGCGCTGCCTGCGGGATCTGAAGGAGACCGGCTATCAGACCGGCTGCGGCTTCATGGTGGGTTCTCCCTTCCAGACGCCGGCCGACCTCGCCCGGGACCTGTATTTCATTCAGGAGTTCCAGCCTCAGATGTGCGGCATCGGCCCCTTCATCCCGCACGCGGATACCCCCTTCGGCAAGGAGCCGCCCGGAACGGTGGAGCTGACCTGTTATCTTTTGTCCATCATCCGTCTGATCCGCCCCAATATCCTGCTGCCTGCCACAACGGCGCTGGGCACCCTGGATCCTTCCGGCCGGGAAAAGGGAATTCTGGCAGGCGCCAACGTGGTCATGCCCAACCTGTCTCCCGCCACCGTGCGGAAAAAGTATATGCTTTATGACAATAAGGTATCCGACGGCGCGGAATCCGCCCAGTGCGTCTCTTCCCTGGCAGAGCGGATGGCGGCCATCGGGTACCGGATCGTAACCGACCGGGGCGATATCCGTCCGCTCCGGACTGCGGAAAACATCCCAAAGACAATCATTCCGGCAGCAGGAAGCACGGGCCGGACATCATCTGAAGAGAAAGAGAAATCTGACTCAAAGAAAGGAGAAAACCTATGACAGCCTATGATCCCAGATCCCTGAAAGCGGAGGAATTCATCCATGACGGAGAGATCCGCGAAACCCTCGCCTATGCGGAGGCGAATAAAAATAATGTGGAGCTGATCGACCAGCTTCTGGAGAAGGCGCGGCCGAAAAAAAGCGGCAAAGGCTATACCTGCGCGGGCCTCACCCATCGGGAGGCGTCCGTTCTGCTGGCCTGCGAAATTCCGGAAAAAATCGAGGAAATGTACAGGATCGCGGAAGAGATCAAGCTGGCCTTCTACGGAAACCGCATCGTGCTCTTCGCCCCGCTGTATCTGTCCAACTACTGCGTAAACGGCTGCCTGTACTGTCCCTATCACCTGAAAAACAAACATATCCCGCGCAAAAAACTCACCCAGGAGGAAGTGCGCGAGGAGGTCATCGCCCTGCAGGATATGGGCCATAAGCGTCTGGCCATTGAAGCGGGCGAGGATCCAGTCAACAATCCCATCGAATACATTCTCGACTGCATCCATACCATTTACAGCGTGCATCACAAAAACGGCGACATCCGCCGGGTCAATGTGAACATCGCCGCCACCACGGTGGAAAATTACAGGAAGCTGAAGGAAGCGGGAATCGGCACCTATATTCTGTTTCAGGAAACCTACCATAAGGACAGCTATCTGACCCTTCATCCCACCGGTCCCAAGCATGATTATGCCTACCACACCGAGGCCATGGACCGGGCCATGGAGGGCGGCATCGACGATGTGGGACTGGGCGTGCTGTTCGGCCTGGAGCTGTATAAATACGAATTTGCCGGCCTTCTGATGCATGCCGAGCATCTGGAAGCCGTTCACGGCGTCGGCCCCCATACCATCAGCGTGCCGCGCCTGAAACGCGCCGATGATATCGATCCGGACGATTTTGACAACGGCATCAGCGATGAAATCTTTGAAAAGATCATCGCCTGCATCCGTCTGGCCGTTCCCTACACCGGCATGATCATCTCCACCCGGGAAAGCGAAAAGGTCCGCAGCAAGGCGCTGCGCATCGGCATCTCTCAGGTGTCCGGCGGTTCCCGTACCTCGGTGGGAGGCTATGCCGGCTATGACGAAAAGGAACGGCCCCATGATACGGAGCAGTTCGACGTTTCCGACCAGCGCAGCCTGGACGAGGTGGTCCGCTGGCTGATGGAAAACGGACACATCCCCTCCTTCTGCACCGCCTGCTACCGGGAAGGCCGCACGGGGGACCGTTTCATGAGCCTCTGCAAGAGCGGCCAGATCCTCAACTGCTGCCATCCCAACGCACTGATGACCCTGTCCGAATACCTGGAGGACTATGCTTCCCCGGAAACCAGGGAAATCGGCTACCGGCTCATTGAAAAGGAGCTGAAGCGCATTCCCAACGAAAAGGTGCACGACATCGCGGTACAGAACATGGAAGCCATCCGGGCTTCCAACCGAAGAGATTTCCGTTTCTGAAGGAGATTGCTATGGGACTGAATGATGTAACTTCTGCCGAAAGGCTTCATATCGGATTTTTCGGAGTCAGAAATGCCGGGAAATCCAGCATCGTCAACGCGGTCACCGGACAGAACCTGTCGGTGGTGTCGGATGTCAAAGGCACCACCACCGATCCGGTAAAAAAGGCGATGGAGCTTCTTCCGCTGGGACCGGTGGTGATCATCGACACGCCGGGACTGGACGACGAAGGGGACCTGGGACGGCTGAGAGTGGAAAAGGCGAAACAGATTTTCAATCAGACGGACATCGCCGTTCTGGTGACGGACGGCACCCGGGAAAGGACCGCGCTGGAACAGGAACTGCTCCGCCAGCTTGCGGAACGAAACATTCCCTGCCTGACTGCCTGCAATAAGGCCGACCTGATTGCAGAAAGGGCGGCGCTTCCGGAAAACGCCATTTATACAAGCGCTGTCACCGGCGAAGGCATCCGGGAACTGAAAGAACGGCTGGGCGCTTTCGCGCGCAGCCGGAAGAATCCCCGTTTTCTGCTGCGGGATCTGCTCCATCCGCAGGATATTGTGGTTCTGGTCATTCCCATCGACGAATCCGCGCCGAAGGGAAGGCTGATCCTGCCGCAGCAGATGGCGCTCCGGGACATTCTGGACGCCCACGCGGCCGCGGTATGCTGTCAGGATACGGAGCTGAAGGAAACGCTCGCCGGGCTTTCCCGTCCGCCCGCCATGGTGGTTACCGACTCGCAGGCCTTCGGCCGGGTCAGCCGGGATACGCCGGAGGAAATCCCTCTCACCTCCTTCTCCATCCTCATGGCCCGATATAAGGGGGATCTGAAAACGCTGATCCGCGGCGCCTCCGCCCTGAAAAGTCTGAAGGCGGGGGACCGGGTCCTGATTTCCGAAGGCTGTACCCACCACCGGCAGTGCAATGACATCGGAACCGTTAAGCTGCCCGGCTGGATCGAAGCATTCTGCGGGGCCCGGCCGGAATTTTCCTTCACTTCCGGCGGTACGTTCCCGGAGGATCTGTCCTCCTACCGGCTGATCGTCCACTGCGGCGGCTGCATGCTGAATGAAACGGCGATGAAAAACCGCATCGCGAAAGCGGTGCAGGCGCATGTCCCCATCGTCAATTACGGCATCGCCATCGCCCACATGAACGGCATGCTGCGGCGGAGCCTCCAGCCGTTTCCGGATATTCTGGAGGCCCTGGATTCCTGAGGCTTTGCAGGGTCGGAGCTTCCACATCCGCAGGCCCGAAAGTTCCGGTATCCGCCGGGCCTGCGGCCTCCTGATATCCGCATGGCCCCGGCGGATTCGCTTTTTATGTATCCCCCAGTTACCCACGGATCTGGCTTAAGATGGCCGGATCCTTTATTTTTTGATCCTCCGAAAGCAGGATGATCTTGGACATGATCTCCGCCGTTTTGGGATCGTCGTCCGCAAAGGGCAGGAAGATCCTTCCCCTTGCCTGGGAATGGATGGGCAGAATGGCGATCATGCCGATGCCTTCCCCGTGGACGATGCCGGAGCCCAGATGGACGGAATAATCTGCCAGCGTCCCGTGAATCTTCGCATGCGCCCCGATAAAGGTAACATTGGAAAGCCTCAGCAGGGAAACCAGCTCTCTGGCGATGGCCGTCCGCATCTCTACGGTGGAATGGCTGGCCTCCGGGTCCACGCCGCCCACATGGGCCACGCTCACCGCCAGATCGATGTCCCGCATGGTTTCGGAAAACAGGACGGGCGGCACCGCTTCCAGCTCCACCGGCTTTCCCGTCTGCCGGTCAAAGAACTGAATCTCTTCCAGGGTGGGCGCTTCGATATCCGCCGGAGAAAACCAGTCCGCCATGGCGTACATGCGCACGATCAGATTGTCCCGGTAGAACACCTTCTGCAGGCCTTCCTCATAGTCCACCGTCCAGCCGCGGCCCTTCAGAAGCGCCGCCGTTTTCTGCGGCTGCACCTGGTGGCCCGCGTAGCGTCTGGAAATGGTCCGCTCCTTCCGCTCCTCTTCGGTGATCGGATAATATTCCCGGAATACCTGTTTAAAGGGCTGTTTTATCTCTTTCTCATAAAGGGTGTGCATGTAGTCCGCCCATTCCCCCGCCGTGATCAGATCATGGGGATGGGATACCCGCAGCCCTGCCTCCGCCGGAAGGGCGTGCAGGCCGCCCCGGATGTCACAAAGCGCCAGTCCGGCATCCGTCCTTTGCAGAAATCCGTTTCTGTGCGCGGACTCCCTCTCTTCCAGCGTCCAGACCAGCGCGCAGGCCAGAGGGGAAAGGACGGGACTGTTCCCTATTTTTTCCAGCTCATCCACCCGGAATACGGTGCTTTCCGTCATCGCACGCTCCAGGCTCTCCCTGGCGCGGCGCTTCTGCTCCTTCAGTTCCTTTGCCGTTTCCTTCATGGCAAGGACCGTTTCGTTTTTATTCAGAGCCTTCGGCAAGGTTTTCAGAGGCTTTCCTCCCTTTTCCACGATAAGGGCGGCGGTTCCCTCCCCGTCGATTTCCAGGCGGAGGCGGACGCCTTCCAGCTCCACGCCGTCAAAGAAGGGCTGAAGCTCTCCCAGCTTTTCGCTTTCCAGATACCAGGTCATCCGGTTCACGTCGGAGAAGCCGGCGGTCATCGCCAGATTTTCCAGGGCGGTGGAAACGGCCTTTTTCTCGCTCTCCCTGCGCTGGCTTCCGAACTGTCTGCTCTCCTTCAGGAATTTCTGAATGAATTCATACCGTCTGAGCGCTTCCTTTGTATCTCCCTCCCGGATGGGTACCAGCGGATAGCAGCGAAGCTTTTCCTGATTCCGCTTTTCTTCGATCTCCCGTTCCAGCTCTCTGGCGTCCAGCTTTCCCAGAACCGCGTCCGCATATAACTGGGAACGGCGGTGGGCGCTGTTTCCGGAGGTGATGTATTTGGCGGACTGGTAGAGGATATGGAACCGTTTCTCTCCCAGCTCCCGGTAAGCGTCAAGGAACCATTCCCGGTCAAAGGCGCCGTCGTTGAACTGCTGCGGGCTGATGGGCGAATAAAGAGCCACTTCCGTTTCCTTTTCCGCGGAAAAGGTCTCGTTGATGTGGGCGTGGAAGAACCAGATGCCCTTCTTTAAGCCGGGCCATTGCAGGATCTCCTCCGCGAAGGCCGCCCACTGGGGTGCGTACATCACCGCCTCCGCCAGCCGTTTTTCTTTGATGTCCGTGGCCCCAAGCAGCTCCTTCAGCCTTTCGGGCGTATCCCCCTCCGCCGGATAGCAGCGCTTTAACAGATGGCTCAGCACCGCCTGTTTGGTGGTCTCCGACGAATAATAATAGCCCCGGAAAAAGTTCTCCTTTCCCAGCGCGGCCAGAAGTCCGCAGAAATACTCCGCTCCCTCAAAGCGCTCGATGGCCATGGCCGGAGCGGTAAGGGGCGTGGGAAGCTCTCCCCGTTTCTCCTCCACCTCTACAATCCGACGGACCGTGCTGCGCACCAGCTCTCCGGCCCAGGGCCAGGCCTCCAGGATCTTTTTTCCCCTGCTGCGAAACAGGGTCGGGTTGGTGAGCATCCGCAGGTCAGCGTTCTTCCCTGTCAGAAGCCGTTCATACAGGATATCCTTCGGCAGAATGTTCTCTCCGCAGGCCCGGAAATCATCCTCCAGGGTCAGCCCCTCCGTAACCGCTCCCTTTCCGCGGCGTTCCAGTGCGTATTCCAGAAGGAACCATTCCCGGAAAGCCTCCGGCGTCTGCGCCGTCCTTCTCAGAACGCGCCTCCAGAAGCCCGCCATCCGGTGGTTGACGGGAAAATCGTTCCTCCCGCCCAGATAGATGTAGCCGGATTCCCGTATGGACTCCAGATATTCCCGGTACAGATTTTCTTCGCCGATCAGATGCAGCACGCTCCGATAGTATTGTAACGCCAGGGGAAAGACCTCCTCCGGCTGAAAAAACTGAGGCAGCAGCCCGATGATGTCCGCCATCTGCCAGTAGCGCGCCTGAAAGGCGTCGTAACCGGCCTTATGATATTCCGGCGAAAGAACCTTTTCCAGCTTCACAAACCAGTCCGCCGTCTTTTTGTCATACAGATACGGGCCGTTCCAGCGGCATGCCGTATAGCAGAGGCCCAGCATCCTGGAAGGGTCCCTGCCATATTCTCCGAGAGCCTCCCGGAATTCCTCCCAGAAGGGGATCATTTCCGGCGTAACGGCCTGCTGCGACCGAAGGACTGCACTGTTTCCGAAGGATGAAGGGATCGGGACAAACTGCCGGGACACGTCTCCGAAAAGAATCCTGCTGCGGCTTCCGTCATAGGCTTCCGTTTCGTACTCATAGTCCGCGTAGCGGATGAATACCCCGTTCATCCGGGAAAGCAGGGAAAGATATTCCTCCTTCGAGGGAAACAGGCCGCTCAGCTGCCGGATGGAAAGCAGACGGCCCGCCGTCCCCTGCTCTTTCTTCTCTTCCTCCTCCCTCTCCCGCGCTTCCAGACGGGCCGCCGCGTCCGCCAGAGCCTTCGGATCATACAGACCGAAGCCGTTTTCCTGCGTCCAGGCCTCTTCCTCCTTTTTCTCCCCGGCGGCAAGGCGGTCGAACAGGATTCGGGTCTGCGTGGAAAGGGAAGCCCCTTTCAGTCTTTCCAGCGCTTCCGACTGGGCCTGCACCAGCTCCGGATGGCTTTCCGAAAATCCCAGAAGCAGCTCCACCGCCGCCTGGATCTGGTACTCCTCTCCGCCGGAAAGCATTTTTTCGATGACCGCCGTAAGCGTCCGGGGCTCCTGCTTTTCCAGGACGGAAAGCACCGCCTTTCTCAGGCCGCTGCTTCTGGACCGCAGGCTGTCCGCCAGCGCTTCCAGATCTTCCCCGATCAGCCTGCATTCGGACAGCCTCTGCACGGCCCGCTCCTTCACCTGCACGGAACGGTCCTGCAGCGCTTCCCGCAGGAGGGCCCGGTGGTCCGCCTTTTTCTGCGGCTGAAGAAGGTTCTGGTAAAAGGCCTGACGCTGCTGCACATCCATGAAACTCCGCAGTCCCGCCAGCTCCTGCGTCATTTCCCCGTCCAGATCATAGCCTGCCAGACTCATCATGCAGGAAATCACCGGAGTATTTTCCAGGGTGACAGACGTAAAGGCGAAGGGATTTCCGGTGAAGGCGCGGTTTTTGTTTCCGATGAACGCCGCCACGTCCTTCAGCTCATAAAACAGTCTGCGCCGCTTCTCTTTTTCTTCCGGGAAATCCGGATTCTTTTCCGGCGTAAAGGTCTCTTTGCGATAACCCCAGGTATTCAAAACAGAATAAGATACCGACAGGCAGCCCACAATCCAGGCCAGCGTCTCCTCGTCCCGCTCGTTCAGATACTCCCCCGCAAGCCGCATCTTATAACGGGAGCTGTCCGTGCGGTTGACGAACAGCCATCCCAGAATCCGGCGGTATTTTTCCCCGTCATCCAATAGAAGCCGCACCGTCCGGTCCGTATCCGCCACTTCCATGCAGCCCATGCCCCAGAGGGCGAAATAGGCTTCCAGTGTATTGGAGCTGTCCAGATACCGGCTTCTCGCTCCGGCGTCCGTCAGACATTCGTACGCCAGAGCCGCGCATTTTTTCACCGTCCTGACGTCCGCGTCCCCGAAGCCCAGACCGGTCCAGGTATCGAAGGCCCTGGCGACGCTGCTGTAGCGGAAGAGATCCTCGTCGATACAGAGCTTCAGGATCCGGGTCAGGGTCTGGACGCTTCCCGCGTCCGCGTTTTCCAGAATCTGCTGCCTCAGCCCCTCCTGCAGCCGGGCCGCCAGCAGAAGCTTCAGAAGCTGATCCACAAGCTCCTGTCTGCCGCTGATGATGACCGCGCGGATGATCGGAGTGGACAGAAGCACCTGCGTGTTTTCTCCCGCCATGGCGTCCCAGACCATGGCGCAGATTTCCTCATTTCCCCTTCTCAGCTCCAGCGCCAGACGCATATCGAAGCCCCGCACCCAGTCGTGGGCGCAGGTCAGAAGCTCCTTCACGTCCTGATCGTAGGTTTCAAGATGCAGGCAGCCCGCCAGATCCGATACCGCCCGGACGGCATGATAGCCGAAGTCCGAGGACCGGTAGCTTCTTCTCCACATGGAAGAAGAAAACTGCCCCTCCATCCGCATCCGGGTGATTTCCTCCATATCCTGTGAAAACCGCCTGTCCGTCAGCGCGGCCACCGCCCGCTTCAGTCCGGAATTCCAGAATTCCTCTACGGTTGTCAGCTCCTGCAGCGGCTTCCCGTACAGCCGGGTCAGTTCCGCCTCCAGCGTTCTCCATCTGTCCCCTCCGTAGGGATAAGAGGCGTAATCCCACAGGGCCTTTGTCAGCCCTCCGCTCTTTTCCGCCCGGCGCTCCATCGCTTCCTGCTTCTTCTTATTCAGACTCGCGCTTTTTCGTTCCATCGCTTCTTTGCTCCCTCCTGTATGCTTTCCCCGTCCCTTTTTATCGCTGCCTCTCTGTCAAACCGTCCTCCGGCCGCCTGTCCCGTCCCTTCCGGCAGCCGCGTCTCACCACAGCCGTCCGCTTAAAAAGGTCAGGCGGATGAAGGTCAGGCAGTCTCCTTCCCGCAGCCCGGCCGGTCCGTCCAACTCCGTCAGCTCCTCTTCGTTCCGAAACGCCCGCACCAGGCCGTCCGCCAAGCACCGGCAGGCGTTCTTCGCGGCTCTGGCCGCGTCCGCCTTCCTGTCGGAATAGACGCGGCCAAAGCCCACCTTTCCCGTCTCCGCCTGCGCTTCGATCTCCTCTCCCGTCAGGAAGGGGATCACCTGCCTGTCGGTCCCCTTTTCATTGTACCGGCCAACCTCGATTTCCACAAGCGCCGTCAGAAGCTCCCGCAGGGTGGCTATCCCGTCCGGGACGTCATAAGGGACCCGGTTCAGGGACGTTTCTGCTGCTTCGCCGGAAGCGCCTCCGGTTTCCTGCTGCCGCTTCCGGAAGGGATTGGCTGATATGTTGGAAGAAGTCTTTCCGGGATTTCTGCTGCCCGCTGATTTCATTTGTATGTAGATTCTCATGGTTTCCCCCTCCTTTTATTCCATTTCGTCATAAAGCGCCATCGCTCCTGCCATTTTTTTCATTCATAATCACACCAGATACAGGGATTCAGACAATTCCTTCCCCCGCTTATCCCATTTCTTTTCCAGCAGGAAGTCCCGGATATTGCGGTGCCTTCCCCCTGATTTCTGAAGCCCGGCGGAGAATCTCCTCATGGAGCGCAGCGGCTGTGCAGGGATGCGAAATCTCAATCCCGGCATTCCGCAGCACTGCGGTTCCACTCCAGATCCGAAGGCGGCAGTTCCTCCCCCTTCACCACGCAGATCCGTTCAAACCGCATGCCTGAGGCCATGCAGAAGATCTGCAGCGTATGCTCTCCCGGAGTCAGCTCCGTCTCCGCCAGCGGAACCCACCGGCAGACCTGCTCCGCCTCGTATCTCCACAGGAAGCCGTCCCTGTGTCCGGGAAGGGGCGCAAGCGTTCTGCCGTCCATGCCGGCGAGAACGCGGGATTCCTCCCTCAGCCCGAAGCGGCACAGCAGCCAGATCCGATAATCTCCTCCCTCCGTGCGGATGCGGTAGTTCAGGCAGGGAGCTTCCTTCTCATCCTCCCATGCCGTTCCCGCATTGCGGATATACATGGCAAGCCCGCTTCTGCCAAAGGTTTCTCCGGCACAATACTGCCATCTGGAATCCGAAGTCCAGGCGTATTCGCTTTCCGCGAGAGCCGAAGCGGCGTCGATTGGGATCTGTCCTTCTTTTTCTTCAAAGGGCGTTTGACCTTCTTCCAGGTAATGCTCCGGATCCACAGGAGCCGCATACCGTTCCGGAAGCTTCACCAGGTCGCCCGCTTCCAGATCGTCCGCCGATACCCGGATGGGCTCCCAGAGCTCCGGTCTGGGCTTCAGCTCAATCCTGCCGTAGAAGGCTTCGGTCCACCGCTCCGCGTCCCATTCCTTCGGAAGCGTCTGACAGCCCGTCACGCCGGCCAGATTGTTCTCCCTGCGCTCCCCGGTATAGATCACGAACCGGGAAAAGGCAAAGTACCGGTCTATTCCGTACAGGCAGATTTCGTGAACGCCCGCGGAAAGATACGGAAGTCTCAGGTACAGACGGTCCACGTTATTCAGCACGTTTTTCTTCCAGTTTCCGCGCCACTCATCCGTGGAAGGCGTTTCCACGATCTGCATATCGCCGCCGTCCACGGACACGCCGATGCAGATCCGTCCTGTAGAATTCAGGGAAGGGAAACGGTGGATTTCCAGCAGGAATTCTCCTTCGTTCACCAGACAGAACGGATAGCGCAGAGGCTCTGCCTGCTCTCCCGCCTCCTGTCCGGAAAGGCAGCATTCCACCAGATTTCCCCGGCAGCGGCCCGCTCTTGTGATGACGCGGAAGCAGGGAGAGATTTTCTCCGCCGAATCCGCCTCCACGCAGACAAGGCCGCCGTCCTCTGTCGGAACAGCCCGGTCCGCGCTGAAGGCTTCACCGGTCAGAGGCGCCGCAATCCGTACCGGAATCTCCAGCGCCCCTCCGTCGGTCCGGTTCTCCACCCGGATGGTGCCCTCCCGGTTCCTTCCCGCATCCTCCGCCGTTATCAGAACGCGCGCTTCCGTCCGTACCGTGCCGCGCTTCTGAGACAGGCCGATCCAGTCCGGAGCCTGGATCTCAAAGTCCAGCCCTTCCTCCGCCTGTTCCGCTCCGTTTCCGATTTCCAACCATTTTGCGCGGCGGCTCCTTTTGCCTCTCCGGATGTCTCTCCCGCGCTTTCTTTGGTTCCCGTTCCTCTCCGGGCACGCATTTCTTCCGGAAGAGGCGGCGTGCAGGCGGGCAGCATCGCCGCGCGCGGCGGCGGGAAGCCCTCCGGATCCAGAATGCCGTCCCATTTTCCCTGCGCCATCCGTTTATTGTAGTAAACCAGCATCTTCCGTCTGGCATCATCCATTTCTCTGCATCTGCGGACATATTCCGCGGCGGCGGCAGACTTTCCCTGGCGGCAGGCAAGCGTGCTTCTGTCCCCGTAATAATAGGCCAGATTGGTAAAGTATGCCGCATGAATCCGCATCAGCGCCAGTTCAAAAAAGGCGTCACGCTCCTTTTCCGGCAGCTCCGCATAGATGGCGTTTCCCGTTTCAAACAGTTCCTCATATTTATGGATGCGCACGGCTGCCTCATCCCCGTAGGCCGTCTGGGAGAAGGCGTCGTCGTCCATGTTTTCGATTTTCCGCACGTTGGTAAGCTGGGAAAAATCGTTGAGCAGCTTCGCTGTCCGCGCGCCGATGCCGCCGGAAAAATTGCGGCCGATCCAGTCCGCCACATAGGCGTCCACATCCTGACTGAGAGGCTTTTCCCTCTTTCCGGAAAGGGCTCCGAAGCGGGGCGCGCTCTCCTTTCCTGCTTCCCAGGCCAGACGCAGGAAAAATTCGATCTCCTGCTCCAGCGGCTTCATGGCGCCCGTGTTGATCACCCAGAGCTTCCGGATGCCCTCCTGCCAGGCTTTTCCCAGCTCATAGGCGGTATGAGCCAGCGGGATGGAGCAGAGGAACACATAGGACATGCCCGGCGGCGCCCAGTAGGAATTGTGGTAGTAAAGTCCGTTCCCGCCGCTGCGCTTTTTCTCCTTTTCCGAAGGATAACGGCGGACATAGCCGTAGTTGTCGTTGGCCCATACCAGCGTCATGTCCTCCGGCACCTCAAGCCCCGCGTCGTACAGCTCCAGTACCTCCTTGTAGGGGATGAAGGTCATCATGGTATCGTGCCCCAGGGTGTCCTTCAGGATTTTCCGCTGATCCCGGATGACCGTTTCCAGCAGCTTCACCTTGGCGGCCTTCCGTTCTTCCTCCGGAAGCTGCATGATGGCCTCCGTCTCAAAGCCCGAATCGTGGATTCCTCTCATACCCAGGGTATAGCAGACCTCAAAATCCCGGTTCTGCTCCACGCTCTCCCGCCAGTATTCCTGCAGAATCTCCCGGTTCCTTCCGGGGATGGAATAATCGTAGACCGCGTCGGTATACCCTTTTTTCGCGATCCAGGGCTTCCACTCCCGATTGTTGGAGCGCATCAGCATGTCGCAGTGGGAGGTTCCCACCACAATGCCCATCCGATCCGCCAGTTCTCCGTTTTCTCTCTTCACATTGAAGGAATTGACGTGCATGGCCGGCCAGATATAATTGGCCTTCAGACGCAGCAGCAGCTCGAATACCTTTTCATAGGTTTTCACCCCGATGGTATCCTCGCCCATATGCTTTTTCACCCACCGGTCCAGCTCTTCCTCATCGTTGATGAAAATACCCCGGTACTCCACGGAGGGCCAGTCCGCCTTTTCAAAATCCTCCGGAAGGACAAATTCCTCCTTCTCCTTCACCGGCACGTCCGCCCAGAAATACCAGGGAGAGACGCCCAGCATGCCGCACAGCTCATAGATGCCGTACACGGTTCCCCGCCGGTCCGTTCCCGCGATGATGAGGCGGCCGTCCTGCACATACATCAGACAGCCTTCTTTCCGCAGCTTTCCGTTTTCCGCATACAGTCCGCAGGCGAAAAGCCGGTCCGTTCCCACCAGCGCGTCAAAATCCGCGGAAACGCCCAGCGTTCCCGCCTGGATCTCCGCGCTCCTGCGGCCGTCCTTTCCATCCTTCTCCTTCCCAGCACAAAATACCTTTTCCAGGTCCGTCCGCAGGTTGCCGGCCGCGATTTTCACCGCGTCCGTTTCCTGTCCGCTCACATGGACCTGACAGTCCATTCCCCGTTTCAGATAAAAATTCATTTGCAGTCTCTCCTGTATTTCTTCTGCCTGACCGGCATTTCCTGGTTCTGGTTTCATCATACGCAAGCATCGGAAAGTTTTCCTTGATTTTATTGGCAGAAACATTACGGATCTTGACTTTCTGAAACAGAAATGTAAAATGAAGAAAGGAAGTCGGACGCGCCGGAAAAATCCGGCTTCCGCCGGATGCGCGGATTCAGAGTTTTCAGAAGGCGGCAGAACCGCCGGAAAGGCAGACAGAGATGGTCGATCAGTATCTTACGGCATTTTATGGCAGGGAACTGGAGGACGAAAACGCGGGCTGGGAATTCGTGTATTCCATCAACAACGAGCCGCACAATGACCGGGAATTCTGCCTGCATAACCACAATGATCTCTATGAGATCTACCTCTTTCTGGAGGGCGATCTGGAATTTCACATCGAGGGCAGCGTCTATCCGGCCCATCCGTACGATATTTTCATCGCCCGCCCCTGCGAAATGCACCACAACTTCTTTTTATCCCCTTCCCGCTACAGACGGATCGTGGTCTTTGTCCCCGTAAAATTTTTCCGGCAGAATCACTGTGAAGAACTGGAGGACTTCTTTCTCCGCCGCTCCCTGGGCGCGGACTGTCAGATTCCGGCATCCATTGCCAGGCAGGAACTGGCCCCGCTTCTTTTGAAAATCAACCGCTATCTGCAGGAGGGCGCTCTGAAAATCGCCAAATACGTGCTCCTGGAGTTTCTCTATCAGCTGGGCCAGATCCGGGAACCGCTGGCCGAACCCGTTGTGGAGGATCAGCGGATCCGGAATATCCTTCTGTGGCTGAACGATCACCTGGCCGAACGGATTACGCTGGATCAGCTTGCGGAGACCTTTTTTCTGAATAAATATCACCTCTGCCGCATCTTCCGTTCCGTGACCGGCATGTCCATCAACCGCTATCTGAACTACAAAAGGCTCCTCATGGCCCGCACGCTGCACCAGAATGGACAGACCTTCCTGGAGGCCAGCGTCAACGCGGGCTTCAACAGCTATGCCCATTTTTACCGGATGCACAGGCAGGTATTCGGCTGCGGGCCAAGGGAAGAGGACAGCCGGACTGTCACCCCCGCAGCAGCACCGTCACATCATTCACGTTAGTCCCGGTGGCGCCCGTCATGATCAGACCATCCACAGCCTGCAGCGCATGATAGGCGTCATTTTCCGCAAGCGTCTCCCCGATATTCCAGCCAAGCGCGCGGAGCTTCTGTGCCGTTTTTCCGTCCACCATGCCGCCCGCGGCATCCGTCGGCCCGTCCGTTCCGTCCGATCCCAGAGAAAACAGCAGGACCGCTTCCTTTCCATCCAGGAAACGGGCGGCACTCAGGGCAAGCTCCTGATTTCTTCCGCCAAGTCCCTTCCCCGTCACCTTCACCACCGTCTCTCCGCCCGCGATCAGGGCAAAGGGCCGTTCATAATCCGGGCTGTCCGCAAGCAGGGCGATCCGCCTTCCCTCTTCCGCTGCCTCTCCCTGCATGCAGTCGGTGAGAATATGGGCGTGATAGCCCAGCTCCTGCGCATGTCCGGCCGCGGCCCGGCACAGCTCGCGGACGCTTCCCACCACATGATTTTCCACCGGCCAGCCTCTTTTCGAAAGCGTCTTTCCGGCATGCTCCGCCGCTTCCGCCCGCATAAGAACGTTTTCCACAGGCTCCGAAAGCTTCAGCCCATACTTTTCCACCATACGGAGCGCATCCTGTGCGCTGCTGTCATCCGGATACGTGAGGCCGGAAGCGATCATATCCTCTCTTCCTCCCACCACGTCGGAAAGGATGATGGAATATGCCTTTTCCGCCTTCAGGTATCCGGCCAGCTTACCTCCCTTGACCGCCGACAGCTTCTTGCGGAGCAGATTGATCTCCGTAATATCCGCCCCGCAGCGAAGCAGCTGTCCCGTCACCTCCTGAATATCCGAAAGGGCAAGCCCTTCCTCCGGCAGCTCCAGAAGCGCGGAACCGCCGCCGGATAAGAGAAACAGAACCGTATCCTCCTCTCCTGCCTCCCGCACAAAGCGGACGGCCTCCCGGCCCGCCTTTACGGAATTTTCATCCGGCACGGGATGTCCGGATTCCATGATTTCAAAATGCGGAAGCGCTCCCTTCCCGTGGCCGTACTTGGTCACCACAAGCCCCTTTTCCAGCCGCGCTTCCTTCTGCCCTTCCAGCCATCTTCCCGCGGCCTCCGCCATCACCCAGGCCGCCTTTCCGACGGCAAGGACGAATATCCGGCCGCGCAGCGTCAGCTTTTCCAGCGCCTCCTGCACCGCTTTGTCGGGCAGGACATCCGCCAGGGTTTTTTGAATGATCATTTCCGCATGGCAGCAAAGCTGCGTCCTTTCCCTCCGGCTCTTCTTCTGTTCCTCCATCGCCTTTCCCTCCTTTTACGGCTCTCTGTCCTACAGGATTCTGCCGTCACCTCCATTATAGCCATTTCACCCGGAAAAGCCATCATGAAAATTTCTCCTTTCTCGGCCCTTTTCTTCCTTTTCATACCAGTCACTCCCTTTTTTATCCTTTCGTCCGTTTCGGCAGGCATCTCCCTTGTGTTTTTCATTTTTCAACGATAAAATGGAACGTATATCCGGGAGCTGCGGACATAAGGGAAGCAGATGGGATCCCGGGGATTGGAGGTTTCATTCAGATGAAAAAAGGGAAACTGACCGGCCTGCTGCTTAGCTTCTTCTTTTCCGTATCCCTGTCGGCTACGGTTTTTGCCGCGCCGGCCGCTGCGGACCAAACAGCCAATACGGAGCCAATCGTCATTCTGCACACCAATGATGCGCACTGCGGTATCGACGATTCCATCGGCTATGCGGGGCTTGCCGCCTGTAAGGCGGAAATGGAAGCCGGCTACGGCGCGGACCGCGTCACGCTGGTGGATGCCGGAGATGCCATTCAGGGAGGCGCCATCGGCACTTTGAGTGACGGCGCGTTCCTGGTGGACATCATGAACCAGCTCGGCTATGACATCGCCGTACCCGGGAACCATGAATTTGACTATGGAACCGAAAATTTCCTTGAGCTTGCGCAGGAGAGGGCCGATTACTCCTATCTCAGCTGCAACTTCCTGGATCTCAGAACGGGCGCTTCCGTCCTGCCTCCTTACCGGATTCTGGACTATGACGGCGTACAGGTCGCCTATGTGGGGATTTCCACGCCGGAAAGCCTGTCCAAAACGACGCCTGCCTATTTTCAGGATGAAAACGGCAGCTTCCTCTACAGCTTCTGCCAGGGAGCGGACGGCGTGCCGCTCTATACGGCCGTTCAGACCGCTGTGAACGCGGCAAGAACAGAGGGCGCGGATTATGTGGTGGCAGTCGGCCATCTGGGAAACGGCGGGATCACCCCGGCGTATACCTCCGAGGCGGTTATCTCCCATACCACCGGAATCGATGTATTTATCGACGGCCATTCCCATGAGGCCTGTGAGCGCACCGTCGCGAATGCCTCCGGAGAAGATGTCCTTCTGGCGCAGACCGGAACCAAACTCGCCGCCATCGGCAAAGTCGTGATCGATCCCGCGACCGGCGAAATCAGTGCGGAGCTCATCACAGATTACACAGAAAAAGATCCTGCCACAGAGGTATTTATTCAGGCGCTGGAGGAGGGCTTCAGCGATATCCTGAATCAGGTCGTGGCAACCTCTGAGGTAACCCTTACCACAGCCGATCCCGCCACCGGCGAAAGACGGATCCGCAACGGGGAAACCAATCTGGGCGATCTGGTTGCCGACGCGTACCGCATCGTCATGGATGCCGATATCGGAATGGTGAACGGCGGCGGCATCCGTGCCGATATTGAACCCGGAGACGTGACCTTTGAAGATATCATCAACGTACACCCTTACGGCAATGAAATGTGCGTTGTGGAAGCGACCGGTCAGGAAATTCTGGACGCGCTTGAGCTTGGCGTGATGAATTATCCTCTTGAGGACGGCGGCTTCCAGCATGTGTCCGGCCTCACCTTCTCCATCGACGTTTCCGTTCCTTCCTCCGTGGCGCTGGATGATACGGGAGCCTTCGTGGGCGTGAACGGCGCGTACCGCGTCACTGACGTGATGGTAAACGGCGAGCCTCTGGATCTGAACAGGACCTATACCGTCGCTTCCCATAACTACATGATCAAGGAAGGCGGCAGCGGCTTCAACATGTTCATGGACAATACGCTGATTCAGGACTGCACCATGCTGGATAATCAGCTTCTGATCGATTACATCACCGATTATCTCGGCGGCACCATCGGAAGCGGATATGAGAACCCTTACGGAGAGGGCCGTATCCGGATCATCAATTCCGCGGAAGCGCAGGCTGCGGCCTGACGGCAGTCACACCGGAAGCAGGCTTCGGAAGGCTGCTTCCGAAAAATATTGACGCAGCTATCAGAAAGGAGGCGAATCCGGTTCGCCTCCTTTCCAATAAAAAACATGCATCCCGTCGTCATAAGACGTCCCTTTTGGGCCAAGATGTTTTCCTACAGGATATATCGTTTGACCTTCCTTCCAGATCTGAGTACATGCTGACAGGCAGCCAGGTCTGCATCAATGCCGGCCCTGGCGTCGTTCAGCCTTCCGGCAGGCTGTCCTCTACACACAAAGCTCCATATCCAACCCTGTCGTTCGGATACCGTTCCTCTCCCCTGACCCTCCTGGCTCCGCACCGGAGAAAGGCCTTCAGCTTCTCTCCATAGAGGTAGGGATCGTTTCCGCGCACGATTCCCCATTCCATGAAAAGCGCGGCGGCTCCGGTCACCAGCGGAACCGCGAAGGAGGTTCCGGTGTAAGCCTCATGGCCGCCTCCCGCGCGGGCGGTGACAATATCTACGCCGGGCGCGGCCAGATCCGGCTTGACTTCGGGAAAGCCGGGAAGCTCCTCCCGGCCCCGCACACCGCGGCCGGAAAAATCCGCGTAGGCGTCATAATCTCCCTGAATCGCGCCCACCGTGATGAGCTTTTCCGCCGTGGAGGGGATGGTCATCGTCAGCTCCGGCGTGGGAGCAAAGAAACGGGTATCCTCCGTGCGCACCGCCTGGCCCGGCAGGTACATCTGGAATTCTCCCGAAACGATATGTACCGGCTCCAGCAGGAAGGTCCAGATTCCGGCATTAATAAAGCTGTCAACAGGAAGAAAATCAAAGTAGATCTCCTGGTTCACCGAATAGGGCGAGGGTTCCCCCACATAGATCAGAAGCTGTGTCTGCTCCACCGTCACCGCCGTCCGGCCGACCCGGTCCACAGGCACGTCGATCCGCTGTCCGGACGGAGCAAGAAGGGCGATCCGGAACCGGTCTGAAAAGTTCTTCCAGAGCTGGACGTTGATGCTGCTTTCATACTGGCCGACAGCCAGCTCCACGGCCCGATTCTGCGTAAGGCGGCCCGATACATGACCCGCAGACGCTCCCTCGTTTCCCGTTCCGGCACAGATCACGTTTTTCCACACCTCGGAGGCGTTGTCCAGGAAGCGTTCCAGCAGGGAGGAACCGTCATGCGCTCCATAGCTGTTTCCGAAGCTCAGGTTCACCGCCAGGGGCATGCCAAGCTCCTGGGCCTTTTTGAGGGCGTAGGCCATGGCCCGCATGAGCTGCGTCGTTCTGGGGTAAGAACCGCTTCCCGCCTGCCCCAGCCTGACGATCAGCAAAGACGCGCCGGGCGCGGCCCCCATGTAGCGAACGTCTGTGCTGCTTCCCGCCGCAATGGCCGCCACCGCGGTTCCATGGCCTGATCCATCCGAGCTTGGGACCCGCGGAAATCCTTCCGTCCTGCCCAGCGCAATGGCTTCGTCGATTCTTTCTTTTGTAAACTCCACGCCCATGGCAAAGCCTTCCGGCGGGTAAAAGCCCCTTTCCTCATCCGGCAGAAGCGTCTGGTCCCACAGGTACAGGATCCGGCTTCCATCCCGGTTCTGAAAATCGGGAAGAAAGTAATCGATCCCGGAGTCAAATACCGCCACCAGACATCCGGCCCCGGTCAGGCCGCCGCTTCCGAATGCGAAATCCCCGTCCCTCCTGCCGTTCCGGTATTCCGGCTCAGACAACATATCCCGAACGGCATCCTGCCGGAAAGAAAAAGCGCCGGCCCCTTCCCCCGAAAAGTCTCCCGCCGGAGGAAAACAGGACTGACGCTTCGCGTCATATACATTGTATAAAAGCTCTCTGGGCTTTTCCACATATTCGATTTCGTCAAGTGCGGAAAGCGCCGGAATCAGGCTTTCCGGAATCGTCACGATGGCGTATCCGGCAAGCAGTATCTCCACGCTGATGCGGCCGCCGTTCAGGCCGCTCAAATCTCCGTGAAATTTGACGATCAGCTCCCAGGTCTGCTCTACCTCATCAAACCCCACGTTCAGGGTAAGGGATTTCTCCCGTTCCTCCATCGTAGAATCCAGGCTCAGGTTCAGAATGTCCTCCAGCTTCTGAGAATCCATGCGGTCCTCCGACTTCCCGGTCTTCAGCTTCATCCTATGCCGGAAGTCCGCTTTTTATGCCGGTGCGGATGGCAGGGCATCCGGTCCGATCCCAAAATCCGGTCCGCCCGGCCTTCATTCTCCGGTTTGTCCGGCGTCTCCGATCATGATTTCCAGAATCTCCCGGTCCGTCTCCCGCATACCGTCCCGGCCGAGCCTTGCCACATTTTCAATGGTCCGCTCCACGCCCTTTTTCACGATGCCGTCCCCGCCGTAAAATTCCTGGCCGTTTTTGTACATATAGTAACCCAGAATGCCCGCCTCCACAGAGGTGGCGATCTTGGCGGCGCAGGACGCCTTCGCCCCGTCGCAGATAATGCCGGAGACGTTCGCAAGCGTGTTCACGATGGTATGATTGATCTCGTCCAGGCCGCCGCCCAGAAGCCAGGCGATTCCCGCGCCCGCACCCGCTCCGGCCGTGACGGCTCCGCAATAGGCGGACAGCCTGCCGATGCCTTCCTTCAGATGCACCGCGGTCAGATTGGAAATCACCAGAGCCCGGTACAGCTTCTCCCGGTCCGCTTTCATTTCCTTCGCGTACTCGATCACGGGCAGAGAGGCGGTCAGCCCCTGATTCCCGCTTCCGGAATTGATGACCACCGGAAGCTCACAGCCGTTCATCCTGGCGTCGGAGCCCGCCGCAGCGGCGGCGCGGGCCCGCACCTTCACATCGTCGCCGTAGGTGGTAAGCAGCACCCGTCCCACGTTCGCGCCGTAATCTCCCCGCAGCCCTTCCTCGGAAATGGCGGTATTGTAGGAAATCTGCCTCTCCAGCGTTTCCTTCACGTCCTCCGGTTCCACCGAAACGGCGAAGTCCACGATCCCCTCTATGGTCAGGGAAGGCCCCTCCGCCTCCGCGCTCTGCGTTTCAGGCGCATAGCAGCTGCCGATTTCCTTTTTCAGAAGAGCCTTACCATCCAGCTCCTTTAAAACCACATTCGTATGCGCGCCTGCGATGCGGACCTTTCCCTTATGGCCGTCCCGTTCTCCCGTCACGATCAGATCAAAGGTCAGATCTCCCGGCGCCTGGGAAACCGTGACGGGCGTCCTTTCCAGATACCTATGTATGGCGTTCTGATCTTCCTCCGTCAGCTCCTCCAGCACCTCCAGCTGCCTCTCCTCCCTTCCGGAAATGATTCCCGCCGCTGCCGCGGCTTCGATGCCCTTCATCCCTCCGGTGTTGGGGACGATCACGCTTTTCACATTTTTAATGATGTTGCCGGAGGCCTCCACCTGCAGCGTTTCCGGTTCGCCGCCCAGCAGGCCGCGCAGGCAGGCGGCCGCATAGGCCACCGCGATGGGTTCCGTACAGCCGAAGGCGGGAACCAGCTCCCTTTTCAATATGTTCAGATAGGCCCTGTATCTTTCATCCGTTTTTTTCATGATCTGTCCTTTTGTCTCCTGTATTTTTTCTGCAGCCGTCCGCGGGGCTTCTGCCTCTGCGTTCCTGTGCCTTTCGCCGGCTTCCGCCGGTCGGACCGTTTCCGGAAAGACGGCCCTTTTCTTTCCTTTTCCCGGACGGCATATGACGTCAGAGCTCATCCAGCGCTTCGTCCGTCTCCAAATAGACCCGGATGCCGTGCGCCGAAAGAAGCTGCGCTGTCATGCCGTCGCCATTTGTCATGCCTCCGGAAAAGGTCCCGTCATGGATCCGACCTTTTCCGCAGGAAGGACTTCTCGCCTTCAGCACGGCCGCCGTACATCCGAGCGTCTCCGCCAGACGGAGGGCCTCCTCCGCTCCCTTCCGGTACTGAGCGGTCACGTCCGTGCCGTCTTCCGTCAGCACCCTCTCTTCCACCCGCTCCGCCGGCGGGCGGGGCGTTGCCAGCCCTCCGTAGATCTCCGGGCAGACCGGGATCAGATGATGTCGTTTTCGCAGCTCCAGGACCCTTGCATTCGCTTCTCCTGTGCCGTTGTACCTGCAGCAGACGCCCAGCAGGCAGGCGCTCACCAGTATGTTCATCCGAAGCTCCTTCCTTTTTTCCATATATCCAGCGATATTCTATCATCAATGGCCCGTTCTGTCCATCGCCGCAGGGAAAATGCGAATGATGGAGGTTCCTGCTCAGCCAGGTCTGCGCATTCCCTGCGCAGACCGTACGAAAACAGACCGACTGGAAGCATCCGGCCGGAAGCGACTTTTTTCTACAGCAGGATCTCCCGCTGCAGGGCAAAGGAATAGAGGATCTTCTCCTTCACCCGCTTCTGCGTCAGCTGCTCCAGTGCACGGGCATAGTAATCCAGCTGGACGCGGTAGCGGTTCACAAGCTCCTGTGCCTGCGTGACGGCGTCCGTCTTGTAATCGGCTACCACCAGCCCGTCCTCCTCTTCAAAATATACGTCGATGATACCCTGGATCAGCACCGTTTCCTCCTCCGGGAAATCCGCTCCCAGCTCCGAGGCGGGCAGGCCCAGGACGAAGGGCTGTTCCCTGCGCAGAAGCCCCCGTTTTCCGGCCCGTCCCATCCGGGCCGCCAGGCCGCTCTGCAGAAAAAGGTCCAGTCTCCGGGGACTCACCGCCTCCCGGTATTCCGGCAGCAGCCTTCCCTGCCTCTGCATCTCATCCAGCAGCTCTTCCAGAAACGCTTCCCGTTCCTTCCTTCCGATTTCTCCCTTCTTCCGTCCGGCTCCCGGCCGGCAGAAGCCGGCGCTTCCCCCTGTCTCCTCCGTTTCCGGCCAGTCTTCAAAGGGAAACAGCTCCAGAACCCTATGATAAGCGCTTCCTCTTGCAGCTCCGCCCAGGCTGTCCCCTCCTCTGGCAAACCGGGGCAGATAGGGGACCACCTCTTCCTCCTCGAACAGGTGGAAGGCTTCCTCCGCCGCCTCCTTCATTCCCGCCTTTTTCAGCTCGGACACCGTGGTTTTGGTATACAGCCGTTCCAGGTTCCGGTGCGGGTATTCGCTCTTCAGTCTTTCCAGGAGCCTGGCTGCTGCCGCATCCTCCGCAGATTTTCTCCGCCCGTCAGACTGCGCTTCCGTCCCCGGTGTTTCTTCCTCCGGTCTTTCCTCCACCGCAGAGTCATCTTTTGAGGCTGCTCCGCCCGCGGCCTCCTTCTGCACGAACTGCTTCAGACCCCGCAGGCGCTGTTCCCGGCTCTGTTCCTTTTTCATCTGTCCGGCAAGAAGGCCCGAGGCGTCCGTCAGCTCGATCCGCTGACCGCTCTGCTTCCAGGCGGGCAGCAGCCAGTCCAGACAGCTGACTGCGCCGGAGCGCCGGAAAAAGGGAAGCAAGGCAGACGGCGCACTGCCCGTCACATTCTCCCCGCTCTGCATACATGTGCCCTCTTCCAGCTCTTTCTGCAGCTTCTCCGCCCGTTCTGCCTTCAGGCTGCCGGTGAGGATCAGCTTTTCCTGCGCCCGGGTCATGGCCACATACAGTACGCGCAGCTCCTCCCCCAGGCTGTCCCGCTGCAGCTTCCCCGCCATCACGTTCTTTTTCAGGGTTCCCTGCTTTACGCGGAGCGCGCTGTCCACATAGTCCAGGCCCACCCCCAGGTCCATATCCACAAGAACCGGCTTTGCGGCGTCCTGCATGTTAAAACGCTTGCCCAGGCCGGAAACGAAGCAGATGGGAAATTCCAGGCCCTTGGAGCGATGAATGCTCATGATGCGCACCGTGTCCGCATTTTCGTCCAGCAGGCTGGCCTCGCCGTAATCGATGTCGTATTTTTCCACCTGCTCCATATAGCGGATGAAATGGAAGAGACCGAAATAGCTGGTCTTTTCAAAGCTCTCCGCTTTGGAAAGGAGCATTTCCAGGTTGGCGCGGCGTTGTTCCCCGCCGGGCAGGGCGGAGGCCGTGTACAGATAGCCGGTCTCCTCCAGGAATCTTCCGATCAGCTCATGGATGGGCAGATAGACGGCCAGATCCCGGAACCGCTCCAGAAGAGCCAGAAAGGCCCCGGCTTTTTTCCGAAGCTTTCGCTCCTCTTCTCCCGCCGTTTCTGCAGAAGCGGCCCTTTTCGCCTCTTTTCCCGTCTCTTCCCCGGAAGCTTCCTCTCCCTCCTGCGCGCAGGCACACAGGCTCTCATACAGCCTCCCTTTTTCCTTTTTTGCCCGGATCCGGGCAATCTCCTGATCGGAAAAGCCGGCCGCCGGGCTCTTGAGCACGCCGAACAGCGGAATATCCTGCAGCGGATTATTGAGCACCCGAAGGAAATTGAGAACAGTCTGCACCTCCGTGGCAGCAAAATATCCGGTTCGGGAGGTGATGTATACCGGAATGCCGCAGCTCTCCAGCACCTTTTTAAAGGTTTCGTCCCATCCGGAAGGAGAACGCAGCAGGATCACAATGTCCGAATAACGGGCGGGGCGCAGCTCTTTCGTCTCTGCATCCGTTACAGGGAGCCGTCCCACCAGCTCCCGGATGCGTCCTGCGACAGCCAGAGCCTCCCGTTCCTTTTCCTCCATGCCGTCTTCACCGGGCACACACAATAACACCTCGGTACGGTAGGGATCCTCGCCGGAACCGGAAGTCCCGTCCGGGAAAACTGCTCCCGGATAGAGGGCCGCGTCCGCATCATAAGCCACGCCGCCCAGATCCTTTCCCATGAGACAGGAAAAGACCCCATTCACGCTGTCCGTCACCTGCCTGCGGCTGCGGAAATTCTTTTTCAGATCAATGCGCCGTTCCGGGATCCTGTCCGCCTCAGATGTTTCCGTCCCGTCCGTCTCCGGTGCTTCTGCTTCATCCGCCCCTTTTTCCGCCTTCCGATAGCGGTCGAATTTTTCCATGAAAAGCTCCGGCCTTGCCAGGCGGAATTTGTAGATGCTCTGCTTCACATCGCCCACCATGAACCGGTTATAGCGCCCGTCCTCTTCTCCGGAAATGCTCAAAAGCAGGTATTCCTGCACCAGGTTGCTGTCCTGGTATTCGTCGATCATGATCTCCTCATAGGTTTCCCGAAGCTGCTTCGCCGTGCGGGTGGCAAGGAGCCTTCCTTCCTTACGCCGGATGAGGATGGAGAGCGCCAGATGCTCCATATCATGGAAATCCAGAATGCCCCGTTCCCGTTTTTTCTGAGCAAAACGAACACAGAATTCCCGCGCCAGGTCAAGGAGGGCTTCCGCGAAGGGCGCGCAGGCCCGCATCCGCTCCTTCTGGACTTCGCCGGAGGCATAAAAATAATTCTCCCGCAGGCCGGAAAGCAGCTCCTTCGCCGCAGCGCGGAGCTCCTTCGCCCGCTCCCTCTTCTCCGGCGAGACGGCCGCATCCTTCTTTGCGCTGATCCGGCCGAAGGAGAGGCCGGAAAAGCCCTCATACAGCGCCTGAAAGGTTTCCGCACGGGAAAGCTCCTCCACCCGTTCCAGGTCCTCCAGGAGAGTATCCAGGTACATATAGGGTCCGTCCGCCTCCCGGCAGAGCGAAAGCGCCTGCTTCAGGAGCTGTCCTGCTCCGGAAAGCTGCATCCGCACATAACGTTTCAGCTCCTCCATCCAGGCGCAGGCATCCAGCCCTCCCTCCGGCACGTCATAATCCCGTTTGTGCTCCTCCAGCCATTCCAACGGCCAGGGATAGCTCATGGCGAACTCGTACAGGGAAAGGATCTGCTCCTCCAGCCGCCTGTCGTTCCCCTGGGGAGAAAAATATTCCACACACTCCCCAAGGACGCTGTTTCCGTCCTCCTCTCCCTCCGCAAAAGCCTCTTCCAGCATCCCGGAAAGCACGTCCCGCTTCAGCAGACGGATCTCTCCCTCATCCGCCACGCGGAAATCCGGGTCCAGGCCGATCTCGTCAAAATGATTGCGTACCAGGTACAGGCAGAAGCTGTCGATGGTGGTGATCTGCGCGTGATGGATCAGGGTGAGCTGTCTGGCCAGATGGGTGTTCTGCGGCTGCTCCTCCACAGCCTGGGAAAGAGCCTGGCTGATCCTCTCCCTCATCTGAGCGGCGGCCGCACTGGTAAAGGTCACCACCAGCAGCCGGTCAATGTCCACCGGATGAACCGGATCCTTTACCATCCGGATGATCCGCTCCACCAGCACGGCCGTCTTGCCGCTTCCGGCAGCCGCAGACACCAGAACGCTGGCTCCTCTGACGTCGATGGTTTCCTGCTGTTCCTTCGTAAATGTCACTGCCACCCTTTCTGTCCTCCTGTCTTCCTGTCTGTCCGGGCCGGCCCGGCACCGCTTTCCGTCCGGCCGGTCCCGGCCTTCGGCGCACCCTGTCCTTTGCCGTCCGCTTCCGGTACCCGGTTCTCCTCCTTCCCCCGTTCCAGGGCTTCCTCCATCCGGCGCATGGCCTCCCGCCCCTCCAGCTTCTCCAGAGTGCGGGCCTCATAGCCCGGGATCCGGCGGTCAAAGCCGCAGACCCGGCTGTATGGACAATATGTGCAGGCCCCCTCATTCGCTCCCGCCTGGCGGTAAGGATTTAACGGAATCCTGCCGTCCAGAATCTCCGTTCCGATCTCCCGGATTTTCAGATTCACATAATCCGAAATGACCCGGAATTCCTCTCCGGAAAGGACGCTGGAGCGGGCGCCCAGCCCTCCGTCTTTCTTCCGTTCCACGGGGATCACGTCCGATCTTCCGGTGAAATGAGCGTCCAGCCCTTCGATCACCTGCTCCTCCGAACGGACCACCCCCGTCATGCGCAGGCGGCCGAGAAGCTCCTTCTGCACCCGGCCAATCAGCGCTTCCTCATCCTCTCCCGGCTCTTCCTCCACCTCCACGACGGGATCGTGGACCCGGTAATAAAGCATGGCAGCGGGTACCACCTCGTCCTTCGGATGCTCCTTCTGCTCCAGCTCCACGGCCGCGTTCAGATAGACCACCAGCTGAAGCTGCAGGCCGTAGTACAGGGCTGCCAGACTGAAATCCCGGCTGCCCGATTTGTAATCGATGACCTTCACATAGACGCGGTCCTTTCCGGAAGGCGTGTTCCGCCCCGGCTCCCGCCAGGTATCCACCCGGTCGATCCGGCCTTTTAAGCGCAGCTTTTCCTCGCCGGTGAGGGCGATATTCACCGCCTCCAGGTCCTCCAGAACGGAGAAGGACACCTCAAAATGCTCCGGGGAAAAGGCTCCCTTTTTCAGCTGATACTGCAGGGTGGAAACGGTCCGCTTCAGGATCCGCTTCATCCGGGTGATCAGATAGCGGTTTCTGGCGCTGTCAAAAAGGACGGCGCTGCCGTAGGAAGCCGCGAAGGCCTCCACCGCCTCCTCCACCAGCGCATCACCCACCTCCTTCGGAAAATCAAACCAGGTGTAGCCCTTTTCCTTCAGCCGGTCTCCGAAAATCTCCAGCACTCCGTGAAAGAGATTTCCCATGTCCACCGCCTCAAAGCTGTAGTCCTCCCGTTCCTTCAGATACAGGCCGTACTGCAGGAAATGGGCATAGGCGCAGGAGGCGTAGCGCTCCAGACGGCTGACGCTTCCAAGCAGAGTGCTCCCAAACAGAGCCAGAGCCGCCGCCTTGCCAAGCGGCTGCTCCTGATAGGAATAGAAGGCGGAACGCACCATGCTCTCCGTCCACTCCGCCGTTTCTCCGGAGACCGCGTAAACCTGATACAGCTTTCCAAACCGCGCTTCCTCCCCGCCTCCCTGTTCCATCCTTCCGTCCGCATAACGGCGCAGCCCCTGGATGAACAGGGCCCTGCCGTCCTTTAACGACTGCACCTGATCGATTTCCGCCGCCTCCTCCGGATGCCGCACGACGAGGGAAGGAAACAGCTTTTTTACCATGGAAAAAAGATAGGAGGGCCGCAGCGCTTTTCCCTCTCCGTTCATTCTGGCGCAGGAAAGGAACAGATGCTCCGAGGGCTTCGTCAGGTTCATATACAGATAAAGGCGCTGCATGTACATCTGCTGTCTGGGCGTGGGCGCCAGCTCCAGTCCGCTTCCCTGCAGAAACTCCCGGTCCACATCCGAAAGCAGGCCGCCGCTTTGCGCCGCCTTCGGGATAAAGCCGTCGTTGACGCCGATGAAAAACAGAGCCTTCACCCGGGTCAGCCTGGTCCGTTCCACATCTCCGGCAACCACCCGGTCCACGTTCTGAGGGATTGTCCCCACCTGGATTTCCGAAAGCCCGGCCTCCAGAATCTGACAGAATTCCTCCATTTTCACCGGCTCCTCCCCGAGAAGCTCCACGATCTGATCCAGAAGGTCCATCACCAGCCTGTAGATCTGGCTGTATTCCATGGCCCGTACCGTATCCTGCTTTTCCTGAAACCGGTTCTCATATTCCTTCAGCTTCTGCTGCACCCGGTTTTCTTCAATAAAGGCGTAGAGCGCCCGCACCAGCTCCTCCACCTTCGTAAACCGTCCCATCAGCACGGAAAGCTGTCCCATGAGCCGCTCCCGCACCCCGTTCAGCCGGGCGAGCTCCTCCACCGCGTCCTCCATGTCCTGCGTCCTGGCGGTGAAAATGTCGCTCCATTTTTTCTTTCCCCTGATGCCGCAGGCCAGCACGTAGTTTTCCAGCTCGTCCACCTCTTCTCTGGAAAAACCTGCGAGCCCGCTTCTGAGATAATGAAACACCGTTTCATAACTGAAATTCTGCACCACGATCTGCAGAGCGCTTTTCAGATATTCCAGGAAGGGATTTAAAACGATTCCCCGGGTCCGGTCCAGATAGAGCGGAATATCATAAAGGGCGGCAAAGGTTTCCAGATCGCTCGCATAGGCGGACAGATCTCCCGCGATCACCGCCACATCCCGGTAGCAGCCGCCGGTGCGGCGCAGATATTCCCGGATGGCGATGCAGACCTGCCGCACCTCCTCCCGCTGGCTGGACGCTTCAAGGAGCGTGACGGACCTTTCCGCATCCGTCCCCGGATAGGGACGTAAGGGGTAACGAAGCAGATGCTCTTCCATCCAGGAAAGCGGCGCGTTTTCCTTCAGCCTGGCCACCGGCCTTTCGGAGAAAATCACGTCCCTCCCCCGTTCCACGCCCGCCTCCGCGGCGATTTTCGTCAGGGATACCACCGTTTTTTTACTCAGATGGAACAGATTTTCTTCGCTCCCCGCGTCCGCAAAGCTTTCCCGCCCGTCCGCCAACACGGTCACGATGACCTCCTGCGCCTGCTCCATCAGCACCCTCAGCACCCGTTTCTGCACGGGCGTGAAATCCACAAAGCCGTCCACCGCCACGACCGCTCCCCGCACCAGCCGGGACCGGGAAAGGCGCTCCGCCAGCAGCCCCAGCGTTTCCTCCGCGGTCACATACCCCTTTTCCATATACTCCCGGAAGCCCTGATAAAGCACGCCCAGATCCTTCAGCTTGTGATACAGCCCGCCCCGTCCGTTTGCGTACTCCGTCAGCGTCTCAAGCTCCTTCGGCCCGATCCCGTACTGCATGAACTCCGACAGCACGGACTTCACCTCATGGACATAGCCCGTCTTATTCAGGCTCGGCCCGATCACCGTGGTTTTCTCCCTCAGTCCTCCCGCAATCTTACGGATCACCAGGCTCTTTCCCGTATCATCCAGCACCGTCCTGGCATCCTCCCCCACCTCTTCAAAAACCCGATGGGCCAGACGCGAAAAGGAAAGCGCGTCGATATTCATGATCCCCTTTCTGGGATGCAGCCGCACCAGCTCCGCCTGGGTCTGCATGCTGAACTGATCCGGCACGAGGAGAAAAAAATTCTGCTCCGGATGTTCCATGGAACGCTTTATGATCTCACGGTACAGCGCCGTGCTTTTTCCCGCGCCTGACGCGCCGATGTAAAAACGCAGTGACATTTTGTTTCCTTCCTTTCCCGCAGCCTGTGACATCGAAATGAACCGAACGGATTCCCGGCCGCCCTGGTCCGGGAACCTGAACGGGTCCGGGAACGTCTAAACTGCAGACAGGCACCCCGATTCCTGTAAAAAATGCTCCAGATATTCTGACGCCCCTTCTTCCGACATTCCAAAGTACTTTTCCAGTTTTTTCTCAATCTGCTCCCGGCTGCTTCCGTTTTCCAGATTGTCCAGAATCATTGCCCGGATCCCTTCTTCGCGCCCCTCTTCTCTCCCTTTTTCCATTCCTTTTTCCATTCCTTCTTCTACCCCATCCATGAAAAAGCTTCCCATTTCCTCGTACATGTCATACTCTCCCTTCCCGTTCCGGTAGTCCTCCGCCTTCTCCAGCAGTTTTCTGTTGTCCGTCATCACCGCTATCGCCTCCAGAGTGTCTCTGTCCAGTTTCCGGTACGCCTCCCGTTCCCCGATAAACCTCTTCATTTCCCTCCGGTCCTTCCGGAAGGGAAGCACCGCAAGCAATTCTCTCAGCGAAGTCCGGAACACTCCGTAATCCATCGGCTCATCCGCACGGATCAGGATCATCGGATAATCGCGGAACAATCCCCGGAAAGCATCTTCTTTTTCAAAACGCATCATATCGCTCAGATACTGCGGTCCGTCCCAGGGTTCGATACCGTGGTACAGACATACGGTATAAACGGGGAACAGCCGGTCCGTACTCCGGAGCCGTCCCATCCTCTCTGAAGCGTTCCGCTACTCTCCCGCCTTCCCGTTCTTCCTCTGAATCGCCCTTGCCTGGCGCAGATATTCCTGCGCGTCATAATTCATGCAGCGCAACGGCATCCCGTAATCCACCGTTTCCTGGGCTTCCAGCGCCACCAGCCGCAGGATGCTCCCTCCGTCTCTGACCCGCCGGATCATATCCCGGGTGCGGCCGCGGTATTTCAGCTTCCGCCCCTTTCCTTCCGTTTCGGTATAGTGCTCCGACACATTTTCGAGCTGTTGTGGATCTACCGCCTGAACGCCGCCGAATACGGCGCCGTTCATCAGATCGGCAAACCTGGCGTTGTCCTCCAGATAACGCAGAATGGCATCGTTCTTTTCTCCCATGTCCTACAGCCTCCCTTTCCCGGCAGGCATGCAGAAACCGCCCCTGCCGTTGTCCTTTTTCTGTTGTGTTCCAACCTCTGTGTAAATACGGCAGATTCGCCAGAAGAATAACGCAGATCGTCAGATATGTTATTGATGAAACCATCATAAGACAAAAAGAGCAGAAATGTCAATCCATTTCTGCTGATTCTGATGCCCCAAAAGGCGCCTCTCCTTTTCCCGCTCCCAGCCCGCGCAGCAGTCTGGCCGTAAAAGCCTCCGTGATCTGAAAGACCGAGATGCGGGCATAATCCACTCCGGCCAGTTCCATGGCCTCCCGCTGTTTTTCGGTGATGGAAGTATAGGGATAGATACCGAACAGGAAGGGGAAAAAGACGCAGATGAATTCCCGGATCCTCTCTTCCCCCATCTGCGGGAAGCAGGCCCTCAGGCAGGATGCGACCGCCTGGAGCGCATGGTTGTACGCGGTCTTGAAGGCCACCAGGTTTTCCAGCCTGCTGTTGTCCTCCACGTCGTACAGGTTCATGGACATCAGCTTCAGCAGGCGCTCCCGCCGTTCCACCGTCCGGGCGAGACCTGCGGAAAAAGCCTCCGGCGCCGCGGCCCTTCCGCTGTTTCCCAGCGCTTCCAGGTCGTCCACCCAGGCCTCGTATTCCCGCTGCATCAACGCCAGAAAAATTTCTTCCTTCGTCTGAAAATAATTATAGATCGAAGTGCGGGTAAAGGATGTCTGCTTTCCGATTTCCTTCAGCGTGATCTCCTTAAAGCTCATCTTTTCATAGAGCGCCGCGCAGGCGTTTATGATTTCATCCTTTCTCGCATTGGTAAGCTCCTTTGAACCCTTCGGCACGATCCTGCCTCCTTTTTTTCATCCCGGCCGCACGAGGCAGCCCTGCCGTCCTCTATTTTGCCGTTCCGTTCCCTTTCATCCGTTTTCTTCCTCCTGGATGAGCTTCGGCTCCTGGATCCGCCCCACGATCAGCATGGCGGTCAGAAACAGCAGAAGCATGAATCCGAAGGGCAGCCTGCGGTCAACGCTGGAAAGCCATCCCGCGAAATAACCGAAGGGAGAAGAAAACGCGATGGTGGACGCCATGATCAGGGCGTTGATCCTGGCCCGCTCCTGCGGGTTGATGTTCAGCTGGATCAGCGCATCCTTGCGCGGCGCCACCAGGGCGCCTCCCGCCGCCCATACAAATACGTAGATGATGACCAGAAAAAGGCTCCCCTCCGGAATCAGGATCAGCAGGGCCACCGCGCAGGCATAAAGCGCCAGGCCGCCCCAAAGAGGAAGGCGGAATTTTACACTGCTCATCCGGGGCTGAATCCCCACCATAAAGACCAGCATCACCGCCGCGTTCAGGATGGGAAACACCGCCAGGTACTGATCGGAGATTCCCAGCCGCTGCGTGACATAGAGGCTGAAAAAGTTGGTGCTGATCATGTTGGTGATATAGAGAATCACCGATACGGCGACCGCCTTCATGATTCCCCTGTCCTTCAGCACCCTGGGGATCAGCTGCCGGTATTCCGCGAGCATGTGCAAAACGGAGACATTTTTCGTCTCAGCCCTGCGCACCTTCCCCTGCCTGGTCTCCCGGCAGAACCGGAAGGTGATCAGCGTCTTTGCCATCATGGTCAGGGAAAAAAGCAGATAAAGCACCCGCAGGACCGGCACAACGGAATAAGAATTGATGAACAGGCCGGAAAGAGGCGCAAAAAAGATCGCGACCATGCCGCCGATGTTCACCCAGGTATACAGCCCTACCAGATCCTTCGGCTCCGCGTCCTCGATCAGCAGGCAGTACCACGCCGTCTGATTGATCTGCTCAAAGCAGTTTAAAAGGGCGGCTGCCAGAAACAGCCAGAAATTATTGGAGATGGACCATACCAGGCAGGCCATCGCCCAGCCGAAGAAGTCCCCCATCATGGTGGTGAATTTCCGTCCCAGCTTATCCGTCAGGATCCCTCCGAAAAAGGAAAAAAATACCTGGACGACCATGGACATGGACAAAATCAGTCCGATCTGAACATCCGTGATCCCCTGGGTGTACATGTACAGCGTGGCAAAGGGAGCGATGAGATTGTACGGGATCCCCCACAGGGGCTCGATCAGAACCAGCGTTCTTGGATTTCCGCCGTTGCGGGCCAGCACCTGGATAAGAGGGTGCTTCTTCAGGCTTTTCATCTTGTTGATCGCATTCATGTCTTTTCTCTGTCCTTCGTTCGTATGATCTTCTGCCGCTGCCGAAACAGGCACGCGCATGATACAGTCCCTTATCATGCGCGCCATTCGCTGCGGTCCACTGGCATTCTACCACATTGTCGGACCGATTCCCAGAGAAAAGATTGAAAAATAAGCCCGATGGCTTATTTTTCAATCGGCAGTTTTGCACCGAAGCACAAAACTGCTGTGATCGCAGAGTGGCCTCAGCGCAGTAAAACAGCGTTTTACAACGCTTCGGCATGGAGGAAAAAATGGATAATCAGAAAAAAATCGGATACATCCGGATATCCGCCTGCACGCCACCGTCGCTGGAAAAGCGGATGCCGTCCGCCTCCTGCGGCGTGGTGATCAGGCTGGTCATCACGCTCTCCCCGTCGTTGGCGAAGATCTCCACGGAATACCGATCCAGCAGGATCCGCAGTCTGATCTTTCCCTCTCTCTTGGGAACCGGCATGCTTCTGGTACAAACCACATCTCTCCGCAGTCCGGAACAGGTCCGGTCAAAGCGCAGTACCTCCGTTTTTTCATCATAAACGATATCCGTATGCCACCTTTCGTCCGCGGCGACGGAGATGGTGAAGGTTCCGAATCCCCTTCCCTCAATCTCCACCTGCAGGTCGGCAATTCTTCCGCAGATGCCTTCAAAGGAGGCGGGTTCATGTATATGCACCTGCTCCGCGCAGACAGGCGTTCCGTGATACCTCTCCAGCTCCCGCACCGGATTCTGCAGAATCCGTCCATCCTCCTCCCGGAGGGATACCTCTCTGGGCACGGTCATCATACCGTTCCAGGAGAAGCCTTCCGGAAAGATATTGGTATCCCAGGATTTCATCCAGGCGATCAGAATCCGGCGGCCGTCCGGAGCCTGCGTAGTCTGCGGCGCGTAATAGTCCAGCCCATAGTCCGCGGACTGCACCCGGTTCCGGCAAAAAAGGTGCTTTTCCTTTTCATAGCTTCCGATCAGAAACAGGGCGTTATTTCCGTTATGAAACTCCGGCCATTTTGCCGTCACATCCTGCGGGGAGATGACCAGCGCTCTTGTATTCCGGTCCGGATCTCCCACCGGGAAAAAGTCGGGACATTCCCACATCCGTCCGATCCTGTTTTCACAGCGGTCCAGAACGGTACAGAATTTCCACTGTCTCAGATCCCTGGAAGAAAACATCGCGATCTGCCCGCTTCCATCCGCTGCCCTGCTGCCGACAACCGCATAGTATATGCCGTCCTCCTCCCAGAGCTTCGGATCGCGGAAATCCTCCAGGCTGCTTCCCTCCGGAAGCAGAGAAGCATCAATGACCGGATTTTCCGGAAGCTTTTCATAATCCGTTCCATCTCCCACGGCCAGGCACTGCACCTGCCGGATCTCCTTTTTCCCATCCGCGCTTTCCCGCTCCGACACGCCTGTATAGAGAAGGACATGCTTCCCATCCGCTTCGATGGCGCTTCCGGAGAACACTCCGGCCGCATCGTATTCCTCGTCCGGGGCAAGAGCCGCAGGAAGATATTCCCACCGGATGAAATCCTTTGTCTTCGCATGTCCCCAGTGCATCGCGTCCCAGCAGACGCTGTAGGGATTATACTGATAAAATAAATGGCAGTCTCCCCGGTAAAAGGAGAATCCGTTCGGATCGTTCATCCAGCCTGTCGGCACGGACAGGTGAAAGGCAGGACGCTGTTCTTCGGGAACCGCCGCCGCCATTTTCTGTTCATACGCTCTTGCTTTCTTCAGCTTTTCACTGTTCATAGTAATCTCCATAATCTCCTGTCTCTATGATTGTCCTATTCTCCGCCCAGAGATTCCTGATACTGATCAAAATACTTCTGTTTGATGGCCAGATAATCGGAAAGGCCGTACTCCTCCATTTTCTGAAGGTATTCGTCCCACTCTTCTTCGATGCCGCCGTTCAGGATCCAGTCGGCCTTCTTCTGATCCGCATATTTCTTGATATCCGTGTCGTACTGGGACACCAGATTGGTATCGTCAATGCTCATGAATACGTTGGGATACACATATTTGCTGTGCATGTCCTCCAGATAAATTGCATGCATGTTGTCCAGGCGCCATTTCGCATCATCAGGCTGAGTCACATAAACGCCATAGTAATCATTCAAAACCGCCAGAGGTCCGTTGACCGACTGGGCCTGACGCACTTCCACGGGAGATTCTCCTTCCAGGCTCAGATGCTTCAGCATCGGCCCGCCCTCCGCGTTGGTGCTCATTTCAAAGATGTTCGGCTTTCCTTCTTCCCCATAGGTTCCCCAGTTATTCTGTATGGACTGAAGCGGCGCGTACATCTGATCGATCCAGGCAGCTGCCAGCGCCGTATCCCTGCAGCTTGTGGTCAGCACGCAGCGTCCTCTGTCAAAGCCGCTGGTTTCGCTGTTGTTCTGCCTCGTGATATTCACCAGTCCCTCAGGCCCGGCCAGGGCGGGAAGCATCACATAGTCGTCATAATTATCGACATTCGCGATATCCCAGGTGAAGCAGAGTCCATATCTGTGATTTTTCCCCTTCGCCACATAGGTGGACCATTCCTGCGTGAAGGCCTCAGGGTCTACCAGGTTTTCCTCTACCAGCTGATGGAGCCACTGGATCCCTTCCTTATAGCCCTCCTGCACCGCCGTGTATATCACTTCCCCTTCGTCCGTCACCGCGAAGTGGTCCGGCGTATCGCCATAACCCTCTCCGAAGCCGTTAATCAGGAAGGCCGGATCCTGATCCCCGTTGTTGATGATGAAGGACATGGGGATTACGCTTCCTTCAATCTGAAATTCCTGTTGGATCTGATCCGCGTTATCCCGGAAGGCAATCAGCACCTGCTCCAGCTCATCCACCGTCCGCGGCACCTCAAGCCCAAGGAAGTCCAGCCACTTTTTATTGATATAGGGGATTCCGCCTATGGCCTGAATCGCTTCCTTTCCCTCGCCCAGCTGCTCAATCCAGGGGAAGGAATAAATATGGCCGTCCGGAGCGGTACACATCGTACGGTATTCCGGATATTTTTCAAATACCGCCTGCAGGTTCGGCATGTATTTGTCAATCAGGTTTTCCAGCGGAATGATGATGCCCTGCTTCGCATAACGGAGCAGATCGTAATCGTTCATCCCTGCCGTAAACAGGCCGTCCGGAAGATTTCCGAACTGGGCCAGAGCCAGATTTTTCTTATCCGCGAACTGATCGTCCACGAAGCAGGTCCAGTCGATATGCACGTTGGTCTGCTGCTCCAGCCGCTGAAAAATCAGCTTTTCATTCGGTTCCTGCGTTGTCGTTGCCGGTGCGCTGGTGATAAAGGAAAGCTCCCTTGTTTCCGCCAGCGGAAACGCCACCTCGCTGGCCGGCGTATCCGGATCGATATCCGCTCTCATCGCGTCCTCTCTCCCGCATCCCGCAAGGGAAAACAGGCAGACCGCAGAAAGTACCAATGCTGTCAGACGCACTCCTTTTCTTTTCATATATTGCTCCCATCCGCGCGCTCTGGCGCGCACACAAACTCATTCCCGTTTTTCTCAGATTCTTTTATCCCTTAATGGAACCGACCATGATTCCGTTGTCAAAATACTTCTGGAAGAACGGATACATGATCAAAAGCGGAAGGCTGGACACCACGATGGTGGCGTATTTCAGAAGCTCCGCAACCTTTGACATCTCCGCCGTGCTCTGAATGTCCGCAATCATGCCCGGCTGAGGCGTGTTCTGCACCAGGATGGAACGAAGCACCAGCTGCAGAGGCTGCAGGTTCGCATCATTCAGATAGATCATGGCGTCAAAATAGCTGTTCCACATGCCTACAAAGGACCAGAGCGCCAGCACGGCGATGATCGGCGTGCATACCGGCATCATGATTCTGAAAAAGTGCTGAATCTCGTTCGCTCCGTCCAGAGAGGACGCTTCCCGCAGATCCTTCGGAATAGACTGATAATAGGTTCTGGCAAGAATCATATTCCAGACATTGAACGCTCCCGGAATCAGTATCGCCCATACGGTATTCACCATGTGCAGGTTGTTGATCAGGATGAAGGTGGGGATCAGACCGCCTCCGAAAAACATGGTGATGATAAAAATCATATTAAAAAACTGTCTTCCCACAAACTCCTTTTTGGACATGGGATAGGCCGCAAGCAGGGTGACGAATACGGAGATCACCGTAAATGCCGCCGAATAAAACAGGGAATTGGCAAATCCGCGCCAGATCATTTCATTTTCCAGCACCCTCCTGTACGCGTCCAGCGTCCAGTCCTTTGCGTGAAAGCTCAGTCCCTGGTTGTTCAGCACGTTAGGATCCATAAAGGAAGCCATCACCACATAGACCAGCGGTACAAGAATGATCAGTACAAACAGCCCGAGCAGAGTGTAGCCCACGGTCAGAATGATCCGGTCGGATACGCCAAGCTTCATTTTTCTTCTCGTTTCCATCATTTCCTCCATTCCGGAACGCAGCCAGGCTGCGCCTTTGCGCTCCTCTTACAGCCCTTCTCCATCATTCAGCTTCTTCACAACCCAGTTGACCAGGATCAGAAGAATGACGTTGATTACCGAATTAAACAGACCCACCGCGGTGGAATAGCCATAGTCACCGTTCAGCAGACCGATCTTATACACATAGGTGGACAGAATCTCGGAAGCCGGCAGGTTCATGTCCGTCTGCAGTGCGTAAGCCTTTTCAAAACCGATGCTCATGATGTTTCCGGCCTGCAGAATGAACTGAATCACGATGATATTCTTAATGGCAGGAAGCTGTACATACCAGATCTGCTGCAGGATGTTTGCGCCGTCCACAATCGCCGCTTCCTCCAGATCCTTGCTGGCATTCGCCAGAGCCGCCGTATACATGATGGAAGACCAGCCTGCCGTCTGCCAGATCCCGCTGGCAATATAGATGGTCCGAAACGCCTCCGGCATCGTCATCCAGTTGGTGCTGATCCCGAGAAGAGAATTCAGCGGCCCCACCGGAGAAAGGAACATGCGGACCATACCGCAGAGCACGATGACCGAGATAAAATTCGGCGCATAGATCAGAAGCTGGATTTTCTTCCGGACTCCGGTTCTTCTGATCTGGTTCAGCAGAAGCGCCAGAAGGATCGGAATCGGGAATCCCCAGAGCAGTCCGTAGACACTCAGCTTCAGGGTATTCAGCAGATAGCTCATAAAATCGGGCGAGGAAAGAAACCGCCGGAAATATTCCAGCCCTACCCAGGGGCTCCCAAAAACTCCCTTGATCACGTTGTAGTCCTCAAACGCGATCAGCACGCCGCCCATCGGCAGATACTTGAAAATAATGGTAAGAAGCAGTCCCGGCAGCAGAAAGACCACATAGAGCTGCCAGTTTTTTATCACGTACCTCCATTTTTCCCGGGCGGTCTGTTTTACAGTCGTCGTACCGTTTTTTGTAAAACTTCTCATTTCCCTTTCCTCCTCAATTCTCTGTTTTCTCGCTCTTATC
>DWWH01000090.1 GCA_019119815.1 Candidatus Eisenbergiella intestinipullorum
GCGCGGCTACCCAGCCTTCGAATGTGGAGAGCACCAGAGAAAGGATGCTTCCTTCCTGATACTTTACCTCATAGTCCACATTAATGTCCATGGTACGGCCGCCCCATTCTTCCTCGGTTCCTCCGGTGGCAAAGAAAGCCTCCTTGTACTCGGCAAATTTTTCCTTTGCCTGAGCGATATGGCTGTCAACGATTTCCTGTATCTGAGCATTGACTGCCGCTTCGATGTCCGCATGCGACATGGCGTCTGTTTCTGCATCCGTTTTGCTCTGAGAGTCGGCCCCGGAGGTTTCTCCGCTTTCCGATGGGCTTTCGGTCTCCGGCGCATCGGCAGTCTCTGTTCTGTTGCCGCCCGGCTGCGTTCCGCCTTTTTCCACTTCTTCCGGCTCCTCCACCTCGATTTCCGGAACGTTCACCGTGATGTCATGATCACCGTCCTCCTCATGATAAGAGGAAATGGTGAGCACCCGCACCAGGGAACCGATCACGGGAAGCTGCCCCAGCTCCTTTGCCAGCACCTCATTTGTATTGATTCCCACCGTCATGCACACCAGAACGGCGGCGGCAGCCACACCGATATTTCTCGCCGCATGCATCAGTCTGTGTTTCCGGTAGCGGGCTGCAGATTTTCTTTTGTCCACGGAATGCACGGCCCTGCTTACGGTTTCCTTCAGTTCTTCCGGGATCTCGATCTGTTCATATTCACGTTTTCCGTTTTCAGGCTCTCTCATATTCCATTTCCTCCAGACTCTTTCTCAGCTTTTTCAGAGCTGCGTACAACCGCGATTTTACCGTGTTCAGATTGGTGTCCGTCACCTTTGCGATCTCCGCAAGGCTCAGCTGTTCGTAAAAACGAAGGATCACCACCGTTTTCATATCGGGCGGAAGCTTCATCACCCTGGCAAAGATCTGCCCGTCCCCATCCGAACGTTCATACCCTTCTTCCAGGAAGGCTTCTTCCTTCATCTCCTCCGGTCGTGTGCTGATCTCTCTGCGGTTTCTTCGAAGATACTGCAGGGCTTCATTTACTACTATTTTATAGTACCATGTTTTCAGCGCAGTCTTCTTTCTGATGCCCCAGCATTTTTCCAGTGCCTGGCAGACAGCGTTCTGCACCACATCCAGCGCCGCATCCCTGTCCTGCACGTAGCTGTAGGCCAGCCGGTAGGCTTTTTCCTGATTTTCCAGAATGTGATCCACGGTCAGGTCGTAAATATCCTTTTCCATTTTGCGTACCATACCTTTCCACTCCGCGAAGCCGCTTCCGGGCTGCCTGCGGACTTTATCTCCACCCCGCAGGAGCGGCCGCCGGCAGCCGCTTCCTGCAGGAAAGCTTTTTCTGCTTTCATCTTATAGATGGATAAAGAGGATGAAAAGTTTGAAAAAATCCGAAATTCTCATTTCCAAAAAAAGCGGCTTAAAAGTCCCGCTTTCCTGACCCCTAAGCCGCTTTCTTTTTCTATTTTCTCGTTCTCCTAACGGTTCTTCCTCGCCACCCGGCAGGGCGAGCCGTATGCCACCGTATCGGAAGGAATGCTTTTGGTTACCGCGCCTCCCGGGCTCCGTTCGCCTCTTCTGCGGCAAATTGTCTGTCAAATGTCCGGATCTCCTCCCTATGGCGCTTCTCATCATAAATATCGGAATCAAAGAACCGGCCTCCCCTGGCAGCGGAAAGATACCCTTCCTTCAGCTCCCGGCACAGGAAGGCGGGAGAGATTTCGCCGAAGCGGTCGGAAACGCCGTAGGTTCCCGCCTCCACAAAGCCGAGCTGCGGGCAGTATTCGGGCCGCCCGAAAAACATGACCGCGCCCCAGCCGGTCTCAGCCGCCCGCTCCAGCACCGCATGAAACAGAGCCTTTCCGATTCCCTTTCTCTGATACTCGGGCAGCACGCCGATGGGCCCGATGTTCACCACGGGAAGCGCGTCCGTATCCCCCACCAGAATCTGCGCTCGGCTGCAGGCCACATAGCCCGCCGGCACACCGTCCGCCTCCGCTACCAGACGGATCCCCGCGCCGTCCCGTTTTCTCAGCTCATGCACCATCCAATGCTCGCTGGGACAGCCGATGCCGCCCCGCTCAATCCGCCCGGGATAGGAGAATGCCTCCCGGATGATCTCCTCCGAACGTCTGTAATCCCGCTCCTCTTCTTCTCTTACCGTAATTTTCATATTCCCTCCATCTTAAAGCTGTAAAATACTTTTCCGGCGCCGAAAACTGCGCGCCTCTCTTTCCGATCTGTCGTACTTTTCTTTATTTTATCATATTCAGGAGGAAAACGCACCCTGAGCTTTGTAAGCGGCGCAGGCGGACAGCTTTGTAAATCGGCACGGCCAGACAGCCATCATGGCCGGTCATATCCATCTGTCTATGCGCTTTTCTCATTCTCCGGCCCCGCGCCTGCCGTACCGCGCGCTGTAGAAGCAGTACACGCCGCTCTGGGCCGCCCACAGCAGAGCGGTCAGAAGGATGGGGAAATTTCCGGTACCAAACATGATTTTCCCGAGCAGGGCCACGGCTTCCATCACCGGGAAGAGGGAATTCATCACCTCAAAGCTCTTCCAGGAGGCCTTATAAATGCCCAGCCGCTCCGCCTCGTCGCAGCTCTCCAGCCAGTCCTTCCTGAAACGCAGGCTTCCCATATCCCCTCTTTTCATGGGGTCAGCCTTCTGAATCTGGCGCACCAGAGCCGTCTCCAGAACCAGGCTGACACAGCAGAAAACCAGGAACAGGACCACGGAAAGCAGCATTTTCGGATTGCTCCCGCCCGCGGCAAGCCCAAACAGAAGGAACTGCAGGATCGTATTCGCCATGTTCGCAGCCATCGCTGTATCCTGATATTCGCCCGCCCGGTCCAGCTCTTCATCCGCTCCGCTTTCCAGCAGCGCAGCCGCTTTCCGGAAGGAAATCAGAGAAACCGCTGCCAGAGCCAGAAAAAATGCCGTCTGAAAAATCCATGCATTTTCCTGAAAGGAAAGGTTCATCGTTTCCGCCATTTTCCCCATTCTTCCTTTGCCCGAACAGACCGCCCAGCTCACTCCAAATCCGGCAGCTCCTCCGACCGCAAGCCATGCCAGCAGCCGCAGCATGATCCTTCTCATTCCGGGTCTTCCCGTCTTTTTCCCACAATCTGTTTTCCCGCTCATTTTCCTCTCTCCTCATTCATTCTGACTGGTTTCTTCATATCGGAAGATCTCCTCCACGGTCACGCCGCAGGCCGCAGCCAGCTTCAGCGCGAGCGTGACGGAGGGGGAATAATCTCCCCGTTCGATCAGGCTGATCGTCTGTCTGGATACGCCGACCAGCCGCCCCATTTCTTCCTGATTTACACCCAGCTTATTTCTGTGTTCCTTTAACCGATTGTACAATGGCATCTCAATTCCTGTCTCCTTTCTGATGACAGATGACAACTTTTCTTGTCATTCATATCCTATCATTGACAAATATAGTTGTCAATATGAAATGACAATTTTCCTTGTCATCTTCCATTCCACAGTTATTACTCACAGTCGATTCAGAATAGACATTTTCCTTCATAAAAAATTAAAGATTGCCTGCCCTCATACGCATAGGCAGGTGTGCCGGAATATGCTATGATGAAGCTGAGGTTTACAGGAGACCGGGATTTTTCTCTTCCGCTCCGGCTGCCGCTGTGCCGTGCCGGAGGTCCGGCGCGCATACCTCAGAACAATAAGCTCGTGTTTTATATACTTAAAAAATGAAGGAGGATTTTCTGATGAAGAAAGGATCTAGCGTCTTTGCCGCCGCTCTGCTGCTTTCCCTGTCCCTGACCGCCGCCTGCTCCGGCAGGACTGCCGCTCAGCCGGCGGAATCCTCTGAGGTGGAAAGCCAAAATCTTTCCGGTTCCGCCGGCGAAACAGAAACGAACTCTGGCACCGGAAGCGAAACAGAAGCATCGTCTGAGACCGGAAGTGCGACGGAAACGGAAGCATCATCTGAGACCGGAAGTACGACGGAAGCAGAAGCATCATCTGAGACCGGAAGCGAAACGGAAACGGAAGCGCCGTCTGAGTTCGAAAGCGAACCGGCCCCTGCCGCTTCCGCCGCAGCCGCGACGGAGGCCCCGCACGTAGACGTGCTTCTCACCGGGCCGCCGGAAATCACCCTCTCCGATTCCCTGTCCAGCGCATACGCCCCCTTCACGCTCCGTTCCGGAACCGGAGAATGGTCCTGGATGGACGGGGACGAGGTTACCTCCTCCATCGCCTGCGGCAGCGCTCCGCCGGATATGGATCCGGAGCAGGCCGCGACGCTTGATGTGCCGGACTATAACAGGCTGGACAGCGTGCCCTATCTGCTCTCCTGTGTCATACCGCCGGACCGGGTCCTGCTGCGCGAGTGGGATATTCAGGATCTGGGAAGCCCGGATGCGGAGCCCCTTTCCGAAACCGAATATTCGGAAACGCTTTTTATGGAACTGAAAAAAGACCGCATATACGAGCTGGTCGCCACCTGGGAGGAAGAAAAGCTGGAGGAGCGTTCCTTCTGCGGAGAAGCTTCCTACCCGTTTCTGACGGAATGACCCGGCCGGTTCCGCTGCGGCGCTCCTTTCAGAGCTTCATTGAATTTTGAAAGGAAACATGAAAATCCATGCGTACAGATATTACAATCGTCAAAAATATCAGGGATGACGCTGCGCTGCGAAGCAGCTTCAACCGACTGGCCGAAAGGACCTTCGGCCTGAATTTTGAAAGCTGGTATCAGAACGGATACTGGAAGGACAATTATATTCCCTATTCCATTGTCCGGCAGGGACAGGTGATCGCCAACGTGTCGGTCAACCCCATGACCTTTTCGGACAGCGGAACGCTGCATCATTATGTCCAGCTTGGCACCGTGATGACCGATCCCGACTTTCGCGGCCAGGGACTTTGCCGGCTCCTGATGGAAGCGGTGGAGCATGACTGGGCAGAGCGGGCCGAGGCCATCTACCTGTTCGCCAACGACACGGTTCTGGACTTTTATCCCCGCTTTGGTTTTCAGCGGGCGCAGGAATACCGCTTCTTCGCTCCTCTTTCCGCCTGTATGCCGGAAGCTTTCGCGCCCGTGTTACAAAGCCCGGATGCGGGGCCGTCTCAAAACACGGCCCCGGACAGGCCCGCCATCCCGGTTTCCATGACCGATCCTGCAAACCGGGCCGCTCTGGAACGGGCCGTCCTCTCCGGCGTTTCTCAGGGAAGCTTCGATATGGCAGGAAATCCCGGCCTCATCCTGTTCTACGCCTCGCAGTTTTTAACGGAAAACGTCTGGTACCTTCCCGCTCATGATGCCTGGGTGATTGCGGAAGCCGAAGGGGATACTCTCCTTCTTGACGCCATTTTCGCGCCCCGTCCCGTGGATCCGCGCGAAGCGGCTGCGGCGCTGCTCTCAGGAGCGTTCCGGGAACGTTTCCCCCAGGCGGCACACGGTCTTTCCCACCTGGAATGTGGCTTTACCCCGGCCGGAATCGACGAATCAGACGCCTGCCGTACAGAGAACGGCTCTGTCTGGGAGGTCCGCCCTCTGGAGAATGACGACGATGCCCTGTTTATAAAGGGAGAACTGGTGAAAACCTTTGCGCAGAAGAACAGGCGCTTTCCCACCCTGTCCCATGCCTGAAAGAAATGCCTGGGAACGGAAAGCGCCTCGGCCCGGTCACTCCTTTTTCGCCGTGATCACCTTCACATTTTTCTCCCGGAAGCCCTCTGCCACACGTTCCGGCATGTGCCAGTCCGTGATCAGCACGTCGATGCCCTCCGGCGGAGCGATCTGCACCATGGAATCGTCCCCGTACTTCGTATAGTCCATCAGCAGGAAGCTTTCCTTGGAGGCCGCAAGCACCTGCCGCTTCAGCTGGGCCTCCCCCAGCGTGGGCGTGCTGAAGCCCCGCTCCAGCGTGAAATGGTTGCCGCTGATAAAGCCCTTATCAAAAAACAGCCCTGAAAGCGCCTGCTGCGCCAGGCTTCCCACGCAGGAATAGATGTTGGTGCGCAGCTCCCCGCCGATAATGATGCTGCGCATATCGTCGGCCTTCGCCAGTTCGGCAGCGATGAAAATGTTGTTGGTACAGGCCACGATCTTCCGTTTCTGCCCGGTCACAATCCGCTTTGCCAGCTCCAGCGTGGTCGTCCCGCTGTCCAGAAAGACCGCCTCCCCGTCTCCGATGCAGGCATAGGCCTCTCCGGCAATGGCCCGCTTCTCCTCCATGTGCCTTCCTTCGTTCTCCTGATGGGAAAATTCCCGCAGGGAGCCGTAAGCGCTCACTGCGCCGCCCCAGGTTCGCTTCAGCGTTCCTTCCTGCTCCATTCCTGAAAGCAGCTTCCGGACGGAAACCTCCGACAGTCCGAATGCTTCGCTCAGTTCCGAAACGGAAACCGATGAGCTCTCTTTCAGCCGTTCCAGTATATATTTTTTCCGTTCTTCCTGATTCATGCCGCTTTACTTCTCCCATTCCTCGATTTCACAGCTGTGGACTCTGGTCTTTTTATCATAATTGATCCCCACCAGAAGCAGCTTTCCCAAATTCACCGCGAATTTCATGATTGGGTATGAATACGCATCTCTGGTCAAAATCATAGCCCAGATACCCCAGATGAATCAAAAGCGTCAGAACATCATCCTTAGTATGAAAGGTGGTCATATCATTGGAAAAGCTTCCCGTATTCACAGGGACCTGCTCTCCCGCCATCATGCTGAGCACATCATCCCGCAGCCCTTCAAAATTCATGTCGATGTACATGCGCAGAGCTTCAAACGTCTCCGTCTGGTTCCAGTAGGAATCACAGATTCCGGAAGTGACCGCCTCCACCACGGAGCGGGGATTGTACACGGCGGGAACCGATTCAAACCGGTAGCCGTTATACCATTCCCGCAGCTCCTGCAGGTCCATCCCGTAACGGCTGCAGAGCGAGCTGACCTCTTCCTCCGTGAATCCCACAAATTCCGCAAGCTGTCTGGGATTGATCATGGAAAATTCCGAAAACATATTGAGCGCGGAATGGGTTCCGTACTTCTTTATGGGAAGAATTCCCGTCATGTAAGCGAGATAAATATACTCCTTATCTTTCAGCATGTCCCGCAGGAAATCCAGATAGGCTTCCTGCGCCCTGTGATCCTCCCGATACTCACGGAAAATACAGTCCCATTCATCGATGATGACCACAAAGGGCCGGCCTGTAAAGCGGTACAGATCCTGCATGGTCCGCATCAAGTTCTCCGGATCAAAATACCGGAAATCCGGATAATCCTCCATAATCTCCCAGAGCACTGTCCTCCGGATCAGACGGATCATCTGCTCCATATTTTCGCTCTGGCTCAGAAATTCCTGCATATTCAGAAAAATCACATTATATTGATTCAGATGCTCTCTGAAATTCTCCGTTTCCGCGATCTTCAGCCCGAAAAAAATCTGTGCGGAATCGCAGCCGCAGCTGTAATAGGCGGTCAGCATGGACGCGGTAATGGACTTTCCAAAACGCCTGGGGCGGCTTATGCAGATGCATTTCTGACTGGTCTGAAGAATTGAGTTTGTATAGGCAATCAGGCCCGTTTTATCCACATAAACGGAAGAATTCAGAGCTTCCCGAAATCTCCCGTTTCCCGGATTCAGATAACTTCCCATGGTACACGCCTCCTTCTTTCAGCTTTCCTTTCGCTTTTGTCCTGTTTATCATAGCATCCCGCCCGGCCGCTGTCCACAGTTTCCCCTGCTCTCCTCCTGTCTTTTCCACAAATTCAGAGGTTTCTTTCCACCCGGCATGGGAAAATCAGGGCGCTGCCGTCAGCTGTCGTTCAGAAAAAAGGCATTTTCATTTCTTTCGTTTTTTACTTACGAAAATATTTTGTTTCTGTGGACAATGAAACCTTTTTGTTCTATACTGAAGCTAAAAGGGCTATTTGTGCCGGAGCGTCATAAATAGCGCCGGAAGAAAAAATATCGCATACAACCGTCACGCTCCGGAAGGGAGACTCTCATGATCATCGACAGCGCCAGACTCAATGGCCCCTGCTCCTGCGGCAGGGAACACATAATGGTAACGAAAGAAGCCGTCATCGAAGCCGGCTGTATGGAGAAGCTGGATTCCTATGCTGCCAAATACGGCCTTACCGGACAGCGTGCCGTGGTATATGACGAAAATACGTATCAGGCCAAAAACCTCGTCCGTCCGAAGGCGGCTCAGGAAATCGTCCTGCCTCCGGAAAATCTGCACGCCAATGAAATCGCAGTCGGCATGCTCAAAGAAAGGCTGCAGTCCGGCATCGGCTATCTGGTTGCTGTAGGAAGCGGCACCATTCACGATACCACAAGATACTGCGCAAACGAACTCGGCATCCCCTTCGTTTCCTGCCCTACCGCCGCCAGCGTGGACGGCTTCTGCTCCACCGTATCGGCAATGACCTGGAAGGGCTATAAGAAAACCATGCCAGGCGTGGCTCCGGTTTTTGTCCTGGCGGATACTGACATCATAAAAGAAGCGCCCCTCTATCTGGCGCTCAGCGGAGCCGGCGATATTTTCGGCAAATATACGGCGCTGGCGGACTGGAAGATCGCTCATGCTCTCACAGGAGAATATTTCTGCCCCGTCATTGAGGAAATGACCCGTCAGGCGGTGGAAGCGGTCTATTCCTGCTGTCACGGTCTGAAAACAGGGGATGCCAAGGCCTTCGAACAGCTCACCTACGCGCTCATCCTCTCCGGCCTGGCCATGCAGCTCATGGGCAACTCCCGCCCTGCCTCCGGCTGTGAGCATCACATTTCCCACCTGATCGAGATGGGGCCCGAATCCTTTTCCTTCCGCTCGGATGCCCTGCACGGGGAAAAGGTGGGCGTGGGAACCCTTCTGGCTTCCAGAGTTTACCATCGTCTGGGACAGATCTCGGACATTTCTTCCCTGGTCCATGCGTACGCCTTTCCGGATGAATCCGTGATCCGCAGCTTCTATGGCGGGAAGCTGGCTCCTTCCATTCTGGAAGAAAACCGGAAGGACTGCATGGCAGGCGTCACCCCGGACATGCTGATCCGCGCCTGGCCCGAAATCCGCAGCATCATCGCGGAAATCCCCGACACGGACAGCCTGTATGCCCTCTATGCGGAAATCGGTGCGAAGAAAACCCTGTCCGACATTCAGGTTCCAGAAGAAGCGCTGCCCGACCTGCTGCGTTTTTCTCCCACGGCACGCAACCGCCTGACCCTGATGCGGGTCCGCTGGATGCTTTCCGAGGGCTGAAGGCTTTCAGTTACTACTCAGCCAGGTCTGCGCATTCCCTGCGCAGACCGTACGAAAACAGACCGGCTGGAAGCATCCGGCCTGGCGCGAAGCGCTTGGAATGGCCGGATGCGGTTACAGCTCGGCCGAAGGCTGAGCTGTAACCGCTTTCATCATAAACGGACCTTTGCAGGTTGACAAAATGGCAGGAAAGCAAAGCTTTTTCGCAAAACGTTTCTTCCCGCAAAAGTCCTCCACAGCAAAAAGCGGGCAGGCCGCTTCGTCCCTCTTCCGGGATTCTGCGGCCTGTCCGCTCTTTTTACCTTTCCACGGCATCTTCCGTCACAGGAGGCCGATCGTTTATCCTTCAATCGAGATGTATCTGTTCTCTTCCGCTTCCGGCTTTTCCTCTTTCTTCGGAATGGTCAGTTTCAGAATGCCATGCTGGAAACTTGCCTTAATATCAGCCTGGTCCACGCCTTCTCCCACATAGAAGGTTCTGCGGCAGGAACCGCTGAAACGTTCTCTGCGAATGTATCTGCCTTCCTTTTCGCTTTCATCCTTATCCAGCCCCTTTTCGGCGCTGATGGTAAGATAACCGTTTTCCAGCTCGATCCTGATCTGTTCTTTCCTGAATCCGGGCAGATCCACGTCTACCTCATAGCTGTCCTTCTTCTCTCTTACATCGGTCTTCATGACACGGGCGGCATTTTTACCGAATACAGGATTCTTCCTCCCATACAGCTCTTTATTCAGTCTTTTCTCAAATCTGTCATCAAACGGAAAATCCATCCAGTCATCAAATAAGTCTTCTCCAAAAATGCTGGGCAGTAACATAAGTCATTCCTCCATTCTATCTGAAGCCGTCTGGTCCGCTTCTTTTACACTTTCAGCTTTCCCTGCGGCAGAATCTTTCAAGCTGATCATCTGATCCGGCGGGCGCCTGGACGCCCGCCTCTTCCCGTCATCCACTGATCCTCATCCTTCAATGGAGATATATTTATTATTCTCTTCCACTGCAGGCTTCTCTTCCTTCTTCGGAACCGTAACCTTCAGGATGCCGTTTTCAAATTTCGCTTTAATATCCTCCTGCCTAATATCCTCGCCCACATAGAAGCTTCTGCTGCAGGATCCGGAGTAGCGTTCCCGCCTGATGTACTTGCCCTCTTTGTCCTTCTCATCATTGTTCTTCTTGGACGAAGCGCTGATGGTAAGGTAGCCGTTCTTCAGTTCCGCCTTAATATCTCCTTTTTCAAATCCGGGCATATCCATATCCAGCTCATAGCTGTTATCTGTTTCCCGAATATCTGTCTTCATCAGGCTCGTTGAAGTATTCGTTCTAAACGGAAAATCCATCCAATCATCAAATAAATCTTCTCCAAAAATGCTGGGCAGTAACATAAGTCATCTCTCCTTTTATATCAATCCGTAATTGTTTGTTTTTCAAAACTCCGGTTCCGGTACGGATTTCCGGAAACCCCTTTACCGATTTCCTTCTTTCTGTACCCCTTTCCTTTGTTCTATTCGTAATATAACACTTATTATTAGCACTGTCAATAGGTGAGTGCTAATTCTTTTGTGAAAAAAATGTGAACCCCTAAAAATCCGGAATTCACACACTTTTCTTCTTCTAAATTTCTTCTTCTGTTATGAAGTGACTTTTGTCAAGAGGTAAATTCCGTTTCCAGGAAACTTTTTCTTGACAGTCACACTTGTGCGATCTGTCAGCATCTGGAAGGAGCTCTGATTTAACAGTTCCCGGCATGTGGCCA
>DWWH01000091.1 GCA_019119815.1 Candidatus Eisenbergiella intestinipullorum
TGATGGCTTATTTTTCAATCGGCAGTTTTGCGCCGAAGCACAAAACTGCTGTGATCGCAGAGGAGAAATCACATGCGTGATTTCTCCTCGCGGCCTCAGCGTAGAACGCTTCGGCATGGAGGAAAAAATGAATCATATAAATGATGCAGAAAACATTTCTCAAAAACAATATCAGGAGGCTTTTCCCTATATTCTGGATATTCACACCCACAGTCTGGCCAGCGGCCACGCTTACGGCACCATACGGGAAATGGCACAGGCAGCGTCAGAAAAGGGGCTTTCCCTTCTGGGAATCGCGGATCATGCGCCGGGGACGCCGGGAACCTGCGATCCCGCTTATTTTCTGAATCTTCACGCGGTGCCGGAGATCCTTTCCGGTGTGCGGGTGATTCATGGAAGCGAGATCAACGTGCGAAACGACGGTACGCTTTCTTTGGGGCAGCGGTACATTGACAGACTGGATTATGCCATCGTGGGGATTCACGGAGACTGCTATGAGGACGCGGGGCGGGAGCAGAACACGCGGAACCTGATCGCCTGCATGAAAAATGAAAAGGTACATTTTGTTTCGCATCCGGACGACGACCATACGCCGCTGGATTATGAAATGCTGGTCAGGGCGGCGAAGGAGTATCAGGTGGCGCTGGAGGTGAACAACAGCTCCTTTTACAAGCAGGACAGGCGGCTGAACTGCGTGCAGAATTACAGAACCATGCTGGCGCTGTGCGAGAAGCTGCGGGTTCCGGTGATCGTCAGCTCCGATGCCCATGATCCGTCTGCGGTTGGAAATTTTGAAGAGGCGGAGAAACTGCTGAAGGAGATTGATTTTGATGAAACGCTGGTTCTGAATACCAGCGTGGAAAAGCTTCTTCTCCATATCGGCATGTCCAAAGACGTGGTGCAGGTTTGTCCCAAAATGTGGGGGCTTGACAGGACGAAGAAAAAGAATTAAAATGAACAATGTTCAGTTTGACGCAGGGAGGATGCCTTGAACAGAGCAGTAACATCCAGAGAAGAAATTTTAAAGGTAAGCAGAAAGCTGCTGGCGGGGCGCGGGGAAACGGCGCTGAATATCCGGACGGTAGCTTCGGCATGCGGCGTCTCTGTGGGATCCATTTATAACTATTTTCACTCCAAATCGGAGCTGACGGCAGCGACGGTGGAGAGCATCTGGGAGGATATTTTCCGCCTTCAGGAAAGGCGGGAGGACTTTGACAGCTTTCCGGATTGTGTGGCATGGATCTTTATGTGCATCCGGAACGGAAACGGGCGCTATCCGGGATTTTTCATGCTGCATTCTTCGATTTTTTCAGGAGAAGAGAGGGCGGATGGAAAACGCCGGATGCTCCGGTCCTGGGAACGGATTCGAAAAGAGCTGGACAGGGCGCTTGAAAGGGACAGAAGAGTCCGTCAGGACGCTTTTGATGAAAGCTTTCCTCCGGGAGCTTTTTCCAACATCATTTTTTCCCTCATCATTTCCGCCATGCTGCAGCAGGATTATGACTGCGGCGGGATTCTGGAAATGACGGAACGGATTCTCTATTAGGAAGAATTCCCGCATGCGGGCACGAACCGGCTGCAGCGGGATTCTTTTATACACGAAAATGAACATTGTTCAGAAAGCGAGGAAACAACATGCAGGCTGTTATGGAAACCCTATTTGACATCGTGTATCTGGTCACGGTAATCACCATCGGAATCCGTATGATCTTAAAATGCGGGGGAGAGCGGCAGTACCGGCTGTTCGGCATCATGGCGGTGGTGCTTGGAGCAGGAGATGCCTTTCACCTGGTGCCGCGCGCGGTGGCGCTGTGTACGACGGGACTGGAAAATTATACGGCTGCTCTGGGAGCGGGAAAGTTCATTACTTCGATTACGATGACCATTTTTTACGTGATCCTGTATCATGTGTGGAGGATCCGCTATGAGGTGAAGGAAAGAAAAAACGTCACCGTTATGGTGTACGTGCTGGCTGCCCTTCGGATCCTTCTGTGTCTTTTCCCGCAGAACGGGTGGCTGCGGGCGGACGCGCCGCTTTCCTGGGGCATCATTCGGAACATTCCTTTTGCGCTTCTGGGAATTCTGGTTATCGTTCTGTTTTTTCAGAGCGCGAAGGAACAGCGGGACAGAGAGTTCCGTTTTATGTGGCTGACGATCGTGCTCAGTTTCGGCTTCTATATTCCGGTGGTGCTCTGGGCGGATGCGGTCCCGGCCATCGGCATGCTCATGATCCCCAAGACCTGCGCCTATGTCTGGACGGTTCTGATCGGATACCGGGCAATGGTGCATCATAACAGCACCGGCGCATAAGACGGAGAATTCCGCGGCCGCAGGAAAAGACCTGCGGCTGTTTTCATGATGCGGGATCTGCCGCGGCGATCCCTTATTTCTCTGCGAAAATGCGGGAGGTCTGACCGCAATTAAAGTATTGAAACATGATAACCGGGATGATAAAATACATTTAAGCATAAAAATTCTGTAAGCCGTTCGGCAAGTGGCGGATTCTCCGCCGTCTGTCAAATCTGACATTTCATTCAGAAGCTCTATGCTTGATTCCAGAACAATGCAGACAAAGAAACCAGGCGGGAGCGGACGAAGGGAGTGCCGTACCCGCCGCACAGGCGGAGATTTTCCTTTTTAATGAATATCAAAAAAGGAAAGCTTCGCAGAAACGGAGGTACGATGAACGAAGAACTGCTCTATATTGCGCGGCTTATGGAAAAGAATGTGAACAAAAGATCGCTGTATCAGTCCGAAATGATAAAGATCCCGGCTCCGCATTTCGTAGTATTTTACAACGGGAAAGAGAAGAAGCCGGAGGATACCACCATAAAGCTGTCGGATGCTTTCCGGCAGAAGGAAAAGGAACCGGAGCTGGAACTGAAGGTACGGTATCTGAATATCAATCAGGGCTGCAATCCGGAACTGATGAAAAGGTGTAAGACCCTCCGGGAATACAGTGAATTCGTAGCCCGGATCAGAAAATATGCGATTGGAGAAACAGCGATTGAGAAAGCGGTGGACAGGGCTGTGGCGGAATGTATAGAGGAAGGGATCCTTGCAGATTTTCTGAGCAGCCAGAGAGCGGAGGTGGTGAGAACAATAAGCTCGATAGCTTATTGTTCTCACCGCAATTTGTGACATTTTGTCACAAATTGTATATCGCAGAGCCGAATTTGAGATTCGGCTCGCGTTCCTCAACGTAAACGTTTCGGAAAAGAGGTGATCGCCATGTCAATCTTCGAGTATAATGAAGAAGAGGAAATGAGAAAGCTCAGAGAAGGGGAGCGTGAGATCTGGGAAAAAGAGGAAAAGCAAAAGGCAAAGCAGAAGATCTCCTTCTGATTCTGGAATTTCGGTGGGCGGTTCCCGGATGGCTGAAGGAGCGAATTTTTCAGGAAGCAGACGCGCTTCGGCTGGAAAGCTGGATGAAGGCGGCGCTGGGGGCCGGGACGCTGGAGAATTTCCTGGAGACAACCGGGCTGGCGGAGAACCGGGAAGCAGGGGCATAAGCAAAAACATCAAATTTGGAAAAGACTACCAGACGTAAGAAGGTTGACCACAGCATTCCTTCCCAAACAGCAGTCTTTTCTTTTTTACCGTGAAAAAACGGAAACGGAATCGCTAAGATCACTAAGAACGCCGAAAAAACGAGCAGCAGGAAGCAGAAAAAAGAATTTGCCAACCCCATTTTTTTGTGATACAATAAACCGATTATGGAATGTGCAAATGTGCGGGATTCAATTCCGGACCGGCAAAGCTGCCGGCTGAGAACTGCCCTGGCGGGAAAGCGCCGCCCGGGGACTCGTACCGGAGAATGGCCCACAGGGCCATTCTTCATGTGGATTCGTACCGAAGCAGAGGCCGCTTCGGACCTGGAGGTTAATACATGAAGGCATATTTGATACTGGAGGACGGCACCGTATTTGAAGGGACTTCGATCGGAGCCGACAAAGAGGTAATCAGTGAAATCGTATTCAACACATCCATGGCCGGTTATCTGGAGGTGCTGACAGATCCTTCCTATGCGGGACAGGCTGTCTGCATGACCTATCCGCTGATCGGAAACTATGGCATATGCAGGCAGGACTGTGAATCCCGGAGGCCCTGGCCGGACGGCTTTATTGTGAGAGAGCTGTCCAGAATGCCCAGCAACTTCCGGTCCGACTGCAGCATCCAGGATTATCTGAAGGAATATGACGTTCCGGGAATCGCGGGAATCGATACCAGGGCGCTGACGAAGATCCTGAGAGAAAAGGGAACCATGAACGGCATGATCACCACGAATGAGAATTATGATCTGAAGGAGATTCTGCCGAAGCTTGCAGCCTATACCACGGGCAAGGTGGTGGAGAAGGTTTCCTGTACGGAAAAATATGAAGTAAAAGGTACGAAGGACCTTTCCGAGGACGGACCCGTTTCCGGAAGCGCTGTTTTTAATAAGGAAGCGTTTGAAGCGGGAGTGAAGGAAATGCGGCCCTCTCTGGTGAGAAAGCTGAACGGAAAGGGAAAGAAGGTGGCGCTGATGGATTTCGGCGCCAAGGCGAATATCGCCCGTTCCCTTGCCATGAGAGGCTGCGACGTGACGGTTTATCCTGCCTGGACGAAAGCGGAGGAGATCATCGCGGACGCGCCGGACGGCATTATGCTTTCCAACGGCCCCGGAGACCCGAAGGAATGTACGGACATCATTCAGGAGATCCGCAAGCTCTATGAAACGGACATCCCGATTTTCGCCATCTGTCTGGGCCATCAGCTCATGGCGCTGGCCACGGGAGCGGATACCCACAAGATGAAATACGGCCACAGGGGCGGAAACCACCCGGTGAAGGATTTATCCACGGGAAGGGTGTACATTTCCTCCCAGAATCACGGCTACGTGGTGGATACGGACCGGCTGGATCCGCAGGTTGCGGTGCCTGCCTTTGTGAACGTGAACGACGGGACCAACGAGGGCCTGCGCTATACGGGAAAAAATATTTTCACCGTACAGTTTCATCCCGAGGCCTGTCCGGGCCCGCAGGATTCCGGATACCTGTTCGACCGGTTTATTACGATGATGAATGGAGGAATGCAGGATGCCTAAGAACCCGAATGTAAAAAAAGTAATGGTCATCGGCTCAGGCCCGATCGTGATCGGCCAGGCGGCGGAGTTCGACTATGCGGGAACCCAGGCCTGCCGTTCCCTCAAGGAGGAAGGCGTGGAGGTGGTGCTGGTGAACTCCAACCCGGCCACCATCATGACGGATAAGGATATCGCGGATAAGGTATACATCGAGCCTCTGACCGTGAAGGTGCTGGAGCAGATCATTGAAAAGGAGAAGCCGGACAGCATCCTGCCTACGCTGGGCGGACAGGCCGGGCTGAATCTGGGAATGGAGCTGGATGAATCCGGCTTCCTGGCTTCCCACAACGTGAAGCTTCTTGGAACCACCTCGAAGACCATCCGCAAGGCGGAGGACAGACAGGAGTTCAAGGACACCATGGAAAAGATCGGAGAACCCTGCGCGCCCTCTCTGGTGGTGACAAATATCGAGGACGGGGTGGCCTTCGCTTCGAAGATCGGTTATCCGGTGGTGCTGCGCCCCGCCTATACGCTGGGCGGAAGCGGAGGCGGCATCGCCCATAACCAGATGGAGCTGGAGGAGATCCTGGCAAACGGCCTGCGTCTTTCCCGCGTGGGCGAGGTGCTGGTGGAACGCTGCATCTCGGGCTGGAAGGAGATCGAATATGAGGTGATGCGCGACAGCGCCGGAAACTGCATCACGGTCTGCAACATGGAAAACATCGATCCGGTCGGCGTGCACACCGGAGACAGCATCGTAGTGGCGCCTTCTCAGACCCTGAGCGACAAGGAATATCAGATGCTCCGAAGCGCCGCCCTGAACATCATCGACGAGCTGGAGATCACGGGAGGCTGCAACGTGCAGTTCGCCCTGCATCCCACCAGCTTTGAATACTGCGTCATCGAGGTGAATCCCCGTGTGAGCCGTTCCTCCGCTCTGGCCAGTAAGGCTACCGGGTACCCCATCGCCAAGGTGGCGGCCAAGATCGCGCTGGGATATACCCTGGATGAGATCAAAAACGCGATTACGGGCAAGACTTACGCCAGCTTTGAACCCACGCTTGACTACTGCGTGGTGAAAATGCCCCGTCTGCCCTTCGATAAATTCATTACCGCCAAGAGAACCCTCACCACCCAGATGAAGGCTACCGGCGAAGTGATGAGCATCTGCACCAACTTTGAAGGAGCGCTGATGAAGGCCATCCGCTCTCTGGAGCAGCATGTGGACTGCCTGAGAAGCTATGATTTCTCCGCTCTTTCCGCGGAGGATCTGAAGGAACGCCTGAAAAAGGTGGATGACCAGCGGATCTGGGTGATCGCGGAGGCCCTGCGCAAAGGTCTGGATTATGACACCATTCATGAAATCACCATGGTGGATGAATGGTTCATCGACAAGCTGGCCGTTCTGGTGGAGATGGAAGAGAAGCTGGAGAAGGGGCCGGTTACGCCGGAGCTTCTGCGCGAGGCGAAGCGTCTGGAGTTCCCGGACAACGTGATCAGCCGCCTGTCGGGAATGCCGGAGGGAGAGATCAAAGCGCTGCGTCTGGAAAACGGCATCACGGCCGCCTATAAAATGGTGGATACCTGCGCCGCCGAGTTCGAGGCGAGCACCCCGTACTATTACTCCGTATACGGCGGGGAAAACGAGGCGGAGGAATCCAGAAGCGGACAGATCCGTCCCGATGGGACCGTCTGCCCGAAGAAGGTGCTGGTGCTGGGAAGCGGTCCCATCCGCATCGGACAGGGAATCGAATTTGACTACTGCTCCGTCCACGCCACCTGGGCTTTTTCCAGAGCGGGCTATGAGACGGTCATCATCAATAACAACCCGGAAACCGTGAGCACGGACTTCGATATCGCGGACAAGCTGTATTTTGAGCCGCTGACACCGGAGGATGTGGAGAACGTGGTGAACATCGAGCATCCCGACGGAGCGGTGGTGCAGTTCGGCGGACAGACCGCCATCAAGCTGACCGAAAGCCTGATGAAAATGGGCGTTCCGATTCTGGGAACCAGCGCGGAAAACGTGGACGCGGCGGAGGATCGTGAGCTGTTCGACAAGATCCTGGAGGAATGCGAGATTCCCCGTCCCAGCGGCGGCACCGTTTATACAGCGGAAGAAGCCAAGGCTGTGGCCAACCGTCTGGGGTATCCCGTTCTGGTGCGTCCCTCCTATGTGCTGGGCGGCCAGGGCATGCAGATCGCCATTTCCGATCAGGAAATCGAGGAATTCATGGCCATCATCAACCGCATCGCCCAGGATCACCCCATCCTGGTGGACAAGTACCTGCAGGGCAAGGAGATGGAGGTGGACGCGGTCTGCGACGGCACCGACATCCTGATCCCCGGCCTGATGGAGCATGTGGAGAGGGCGGGCGTGCATTCCGGAGACAGCATCTCCGTTTACCCCGCCCAGACCGTCAGTGAGAACGTGAAGAAGACCATCGCCGAGTACACCAGACGGCTGGCAAAATCCCTGCACGTCATCGGCCTGATCAACATCCAGTTCATCGTGGTGGGAGAAGAGGTTTACGTGATCGAGGTCAATCCCCGTTCCTCCAGAACGGTGCCCTATATCAGCAAGGTGACGGGCATTCCGATCGTGGATCTTGCCGCCGCGGTGATCACCGGAAAGAAAATCAGGGAGCTCGGCTATGAGTCCGGCCTGCAGCCGGAATCCGAGTACGTGGCGGTAAAGATGCCCGTATTCTCCTTTGAAAAAATCCGCGGCGCGGAGATCAGCCTGGGGCCGGAAATGAAATCCACCGGCGAATGCCTAGGCGTGGCGAAAACCTTCAACGAGGCGCTTTACAAGGCGTTCCTCGGCGCCGGCGTGGATCTTCCGAAGCATAAGCAGATGATCATCACCGTGAAGGATGCGGACAAGGGAGAGGCCATTGAGATCGCCCGCCGCTTTGAAAAGCTGGGTTATATCATCTACGCCACCAGAAGCACGGCCGCCGCGCTGAACGAGGCCGGCGTAAAGGCGAGAAAGGTTAATAAGATCAATCAGGAATCCCCTACGGTCATGGACCTGATCCTGGGACACCGGATCGATCTGGTTATCGACACCCCTACCCAGGGACGTGACAAGTCCAGAGACGGCTTCCTGATCCGCCGCACCGCCATTGAGACCGGCGTGAACTGCCTGACCAGCCTGGATACGGCGAGGGCACTGGTGGGAAGCCTGGAGACGAAGGTGAGAAGCGGCGCGCTGACCCTGGTGGACATCGCACAGCTGGACCGGGAGAAGGCTCGGGAACATGCAGAATAACGGATGCGAAGCCGGATGCGGGAAGCGGAAAAACCCGCAGGAAAACAGAAAAAATCAGGTGAATTACCAGAAGGAGCTGGAAAAAATTCTCCGCGGCCTGGAAGCGGAGGAAGCTTCCGGAGGCCGGAAGAAGCGCCTTCTGCTGCATGCCTGCTGCGCTCCCTGCAGCAGCTATGTGCTGGAATATCTGCGGGAAAAATTTGAGATCACCGTGCTGTATTACAACCCCAACATCACGGAGCGCGGGGAATATGAGAAGCGCTGCGAAGAACTGAAGCGTCTGGCAGAACGGATGAACGAAGAACGGTTCGGAGCGGAACGGGCGGAGGAAGGATGGTCCCGGCAGGAGAGGGAGCTATCCGGGGAAATGCCGCGGGCCCTTCCTTCCGGCTATCTGCTCGTGGAGGAAGGCGAATGGGAGCCGAAGCGCTTCTTTGAGGTTTCAAAGGGGCTGGAAAACCTGCCGGAGGGCGGCGAACGGTGCTTCCGGTGTTATGAGCTCCGCCTGCGTGAAACGGCAAGGCTGGCGGCGGAGCGGGGCTTTGACTATTTCACCACGACCCTCACCATCAGCCCTCTGAAGAACGCGGCGAAGCTCAATGAAATCGGGGAGCGTATGGCGGAGGAATACGGTGTGGCCTTTCTGCCCTCGGATTTTAAGAAAAAGAACGGTTACAAACGTTCCGTGGAGCTGTCGGAAGAATACGGGCTTTACCGTCAGGATTACTGCGGCTGTATTTTTTCCCGGGCAGAAAGGGACAGGCGGAAGGCCGCCGGGCAGCAGCCGGATGAAAACAGAAAGGATCGGATCGTATGAAAAAAATTCTGGATGTGATTTCCGAAGAAGTGAAGAAAGCCTTTGAGACGGCCGGATACGACGGCGGGTTGGGGAAAGTGACCCTGTCCAACCGTCCGGATCTGTGCGAATACCAGTGTAACGGAAGTCTGGCCGGAGCGAAGAAATATCATAAGGCCCCCATCATGATCGCCCAGGCTGTGGCGGAGGTGCTGAAGGAGAACCCCGTATTTTCCGAAGTATCCGCCGTGGCTCCGGGCTTTCTGAACCTGAAGGTTTCGGAAGAATTTTTGAGCGGCTATCTGAACGGGATGGCATCAGAGGAAAAATTCGGATTACCGGAACCTGAGAAGAAGGAAACCATCATCATTGATTACGGCGGACCCAACGTGGCGAAGCCGCTTCACGTGGGACATCTGCGTTCCGCCGTGATCGGGGAGAGCATCAAGAGGATCCTGCGCTACGTGGGACATGACGTGACCGGAGATATTCACCTGGGAGACTGGGGACTTCAGATGGGCCAGATCATCACGGAGCTGCAGGAAAGACAGCCGGAGCTTCCCTATTTTGACGAAAGCTATACGGGAGAATATCCGAAGGAGGCTCCCTTTACCATCTCCGAGCTGGAGGAGATTTACCCTACGGCCAGCGGAAAATGCAAGGTGGATGAAGCCTATAAGGAGCGGGCGATGGAAAATACCCGTAAGCTGCAGGACGGCGTGAGAGGACACCGCGCGCTCTGGCAGCATATCCTGAACGTGTCGGTCGCGGATATGAAGAAAAACTATGAGAAGCTGAACGTGGACTTCGATCTCTGGAACGGCGAGTCCACCGTCCAGTATCTGATTCCCGGCATGGTGGAGAAAATGAAGCGGGAGGGCTTCGCTCATGAAAGCGAGGGCGCTCTTGTGGTGGATGTGAAGGAAGAAACGGATACAAAGGAGATTCCTCCCTGTATCATTCTGAAATCCGACGGCGCGGCGCTCTACAGCACCACGGACCTTGCGACCATTGAGGAGAGGATGGAGAAGTATCATCCGGATACTCTGATCTATATCACGGACAAGCGGCAGGCCATGCATTTTGAGCAGGTGTTCCGCTGCGCGAGAAAGACGGGACTGGTGGATGCGGAAACCAGCCTCAGACATATCGGCTTCGGCACGGTGAACGGCAGCGACGGAAAGCCTTTCAAGACCCGTCAGGGCGGCGTGCCCCGTCTGGAAAACCTGATCGGGGAGATCGATGAGGAAATGTACAGAAAGATCCGGGAAAGCCGTAAAGAGCTTTCCGATGAGGAGGCCAGGGAAACGGCGGACATTGTCGGCCTTGCCGCCCTCAAATATGGCGACCTCTCCAACCAGGCGGCGAAGGATTATGTGTTCGATGTGGACCGCTTTACCTCCTTTGAGGGAGATACCGGACCGTATATCCTCTACACCATCGTCCGGATCAAATCCATTCTGGAAAAGTACAGAAAACAGGGCGGAAGCCTTGAGGGGCTTTTCATCCTTCCGGCACAGAACCCGGATGAAAAGGCCCTGATGCTGGAGCTTTCCGGCTTCCAGACCATGATCGCGGGAGCGGAAAAGGAGCTTGCGCCCAACCGGGTCTGCGCCTACATTTACGATCTCTCCAATGCCTTTAACCGTTTCTATCATGAGACGAAGATCATCTCGGAGGAGGATGAGACGAGAAAGACCGGCCTGATCGCCCTGCTGATGCTGACGAAGGGCGTGCTGGAGGATTGCATCAGCCTGCTGGGATTTTCCGCTCCGGACCGGATGTAGGATGCCGCTTTTCGTCCGGGCCCCGGGCCCAGACCGGCCCACTGCCGGCAGGAGCGCAGAAAATGGGGCCGGACGGAAACGGCCGTTTGGGACTATTGCATTTCGGCATTTTCAGGTATAATATGGTTCTGGAAAAGAACGCGGCGCTGCGGCCTGAAACGGGCGGCGGCGCCTGGAACGTCGGAAAATTTTACAATATAAAATCTGATCGAAAGCAGAGAGGAGAAGAAACATGTACTGCACACGTAAGGTAACCGATGGAATCACCTGGATCGGCGGAAGCGACCGCCGCCTGGCGCTGTTTGAAAATCTGTTTCCGATTCCGAGGGGAGTAGCCTATAATTCCTATCTCATTCAGGATGAAAAAACCGCTGTGATCGACACGGTTGACAGCTCCATTTCCCGTCAGTTCTTTGAGAACATTCATCACGAGCTGGGAGACAGAAAGCTGGACTACCTGATCGTCAACCACATGGAGCCGGATCACTGCGCGAATATCGCGGAGCTTCTGCTTCGTTATCCTGATATGAAGCTTGTGGGAAATGCCAAGACCTTCTGTATGATCGGCCAGTTCTACGGCTTTGAACTGAAGGATGAACAGAAGATTGTGGTGAAGGAGGGCGACAGCCTTTCTCTGGGAAAACATAAGCTGAGCTTTTATTTCGCTCCCATGGTACACTGGCCCGAGGTTATGGTGGCTTATGAGGAGACGGAAAAGGTTCTGTTTTCCGCGGACGCATTCGGAAGCTTCGGCGCTCTGAACGGCAACATTTTCAATGACGAGCTGGATTTCGATCACGACTGGCTGGATGATGCCCGCCGTTATTACGGCAACATCGTGGGCAAGTACGGCCCGCAGGTACAGGCTGCGCTGAAGAAGCTTTCCGGCCTGGACATTGCGGTGATCTGCCCGCTGCACGGGCCCGTGTGGAGAAGCGATCTGGGCTATCTGCTTGAAAAATATGATCTGTGGAGCCGGTATGAGCCGGAGGAAAAGACCGTTGCAATCCTGTACGCCTCCATGTACGGCGATACGGAGAACGCGGCAAATGTGCTGGCGGCAAAGCTGGCGGAGGCCGGTGTGAAGAATATTGCCATGCATGATGTTTCTGGCACCCATGTGTCCGAGCTGATCAGCGAGGTGTTCCGCTGCAGCCATCTGGTGCTTGCCGCTCCCACCTATAACAACGGCATTTATCCGGCCATGCTGAACTTCCTGCATGACTGCAGGGCTCTGAATCTGCAGAACCGCACCATTGGCCTGATTGAAAACGGAACCTGGGGACCGGTAGCCGCGAAGCAGATGAAGGAGATTCTGGACGGTCTGAAGAACATGAACGTTCTGGAGCCTGTTGTGACGGTAAAGTCCGCGCTGAACGAAGCGTCCATGGAGCAGCTGGAAGCGCTTGCAGGCGCGGTGGCAGCTTCTTTGGCGGAATAAGGAGAGATTAGAGAATATACAAAAAAGAAAGCAGTATCAGGGTGGAGAATAGCCTGGTGCTGCTTTCCTGTTTTCAGGATTCTTTTTTCGCAGAATGTTTCTTGGATCTATAAGATCCCTGGAGTCCCTGGAAAAAAAGAGACTTTTCTTCAAATGGTAAAAGAAGAAAAGTCTCTTTTTTTATCGTAAAATATCAAAAAAGTACACTTTATTAGCGGAAAAGAAGTAATTTCCGGATGCAATCTGCAGCACAATATCGCTGAGAAAGGTTCCCATCAGATCCTTGCCGCGCCGCGTGTCCAGGAGCGGCATATCCAGAACGACGATGTCCACTCCCTTTTCTTTGGTCAGGATGCTCCATTGCCTTAAGATTTCTTCATAATTGCGTCCGAGACGATCGATGCTCTTGATATAGAGCACATCGTCTTTTTTGATTTTATGACACAATTTCTGATATTGGGGACGCTCAAAATCCTTTCCGGACTGCCTGTCCATATAGATGTGTTCCGGCAGGATCTTCAGCTCCTTCAGCGCAAGGATCTGCCGGGTCTCATTCTGTTCCCGGGAACTGACTCTGACATAGCCGTATGATATACTCATTTTTACCTCCGTTCCGAAGCGTTTTACGCTGAGGAACGCGCGCCGGATTTTCGATTCGGCGCTGCGATCCTGGGATTTGTGACGCTCCGGCACAAATCCGGATTGAAACATGCGCTGTCGGGCGTATGTTCCAGCCTTTGCCACCATTCCGAAACGCTTTTACGTGCGGTCAGTTTAGGTAACCCGCCTTCGGATATAGTATAAAGAACCCCGCGGACGAATGGAACCGGATTGCGCCGCCCGGCGTATCATGCTAAGATAAACCCATCAGCAGATGTTGGAGAAGAGTCAGGCAGCAAACAACAGCAGATACGGAAAAACAACGGATACCATCAGAAGGAGGGTGACAGACATGGCGTTCAGAATTCAGATCAACCCGGACAGAGTTTTCGGAAAACGGAGCCCGATGCTCTACGGACAGTTTATCGAACATTTTCACAGGCAGATCTACGGAGGAATCTACGATCCGGGCAATCCGCGGTCGGATGAGGATGGATTCCGCACGGACATCATCGAAGCGATGAAGAGGATCAAAGTGCCCGTACTGCGCTGGCCGGGCGGCTGCTTTGTATCTTCCTACCACTGGAAGGATGCGGTGGGAAAGGAACGCAGGCCTTTTTTTGACAAGGCGTGGAGAGTGGAGGATCCGAATACCTTCGGGACGGATGAGTACATCAGACTGTGCAGGAAGATCGGCTGCGAGCCCTATATCTGCACCAATGCGGGAACGGGAACGCCGGAGGAGATGAGCGACTGGGTGGAATACTGCAACCTGGATTCGGAAGGGCAGTATGCGAAATGGAGGATCGCAAACGGCCATCCGGAGCCCTATCGGGTCAGATACTGGAGCATCGGAAACGAGAATTATGGTCACTGGGAGATCGGCGCGAAGACGGCCCGGGAATGGGGATGCCTGGTGAGGGAGTCGGCCAAGATGATGAAGCACGTCTCTCCCACGGCAGAGCTGTCCGCCGCGGCGCTGTCCGATCCTGACTGGAATATGAACCTTCTGAAAAGCTGCGGCCCCTGGCTGGACTGGATCTCCATCCATGAATACTGGGACATGATGCCGGAGGAGAACCGCCCGGCAACGTATGAGGAATGTATGGCCTTTACGGATGGGATCGATCATTCGGTAAAAGAAGTGCGGGGCATGCTGGCGGCGCTGAGGCTGGATGGAAAAATAAAGATCGCCTTTGACGAATGGAATCTGAGAAGCTGGCATCATCCCAACGTTCATACCATCCGCCAGGGCGTAGAGAAGGAGTCCTATCTGACGCCCCGCGACTTAAACGATGACAATTCCACCTATACCATGGCGGATGCGGTATTTTCCGCCTGCTTCTTAAACGCCATGAACCGCAACTGCGACATTGTGGGAATGGCGAATTTTGCTCCGGTCCTGAACACAAGAGGATGTATCTACAGCGATGCGGAAGGGATCGTGCTCAGAAGCACCTACCATGTCTTTGATCTGTATGTGAACCGGCTGGGAGATGAGGTGCTGGATCTGTGGGAAAAGGATGAGACTCCGTCTATGACAGTGCCTCACAAGGCGGGAGGAACCAGAACGGTGAAAACCCTGGATCTGCTCGCCACCAGATGGTCGGACCGGGAGGGACTGGCAATCGCTGCCGTCAACAAGCATCCTTCTGAAGAACAGGAGCTGATTCTGGAAACCGGGAGGACGGGCCGGGCGGTGATCTTTCGGCTGACGGGGGATTCCAGGGATGCTTACAATGATGTGGACAGAACACGGGTCAGAGTGGAAAAAGAGGAGGCAGGAGACTGCAATGGCCGGATTTCCGTGAAGCTGGGGCCCCATTCCGTCAATATCATTCAGATTCTCTGACAGAAAACCTATGCCGGCGTGTTGCTGTTTCCCTGGCAAGCCAGCGAACAGTAACGCCGGCGTCTTCAGAAAATGTAAAGAATATGATTTTTTCTTGATCTCAGGACGTTACTTTTGTATAATGTTTACAGGCAGATGGAACGGTATGATCCGTAGCTTCTGTTATATTTCTGAAAAGAAGAACATAGGAGGGAGACAAGATGGCACAGGAAACAAATCAGAACACGAATGTCGCAGAAAATAATGATAAAGGCGGTTTTCTGTGGGGGCTGCTGGGATGCTGTATTCCCATCGTGGGACTCGTTCTTTTCCTTGTATGGAAGGATCAGAAGCCGAAAACGGCGAAGGCCGCGGGGATCGGCGCGCTGGTATGTGTGATCGTGGGTGCTGTTTATTATATTCTTATAATCGCGCTCGGCATTGGAATTGCGGCTACGGGAATGTAAGATGGGAAAGTTTTTAAGGATTTTTTTCGGATGTCATGCGCGGCCGGACCGGTCTTTTTACTGGCACGGCCGCCAGTTTCCGATCTGTGCCAGGTGCACGGGAGAACTGGCGGGGATTCTGACCGGGATTCCTGCCATCCTTATTTTCGGGTATCTCAGCATTCCGGTCATGGCCCTTCTGATGCTCCCCATGGTTGCGGACGGGTTTCGGCAGCTCTTGACGAAATATACCAGCACCAACCTGCGTCGTGTGATTACAGGCTTTTTTTTCGGCATGGCCTTTGACAGTCTTCTCGTTCATTTTCACAGAGCCTGCGTCGGGATCGCAGGAGAACTGGTCAGACTGATCCTGGGGGATACCGAAGCGGTAAATCGTGCCATAGAGATGTTTTTGTAGACGGCGTTTTTGCGGAAAGGCAGAAGCGCCGGGCTTTTTTCTGCGGAAAAAAGGACGGAACAGAAGGCTCTGTTTGAAAAAAGCGGGGAAGGAAAGCACATGCTGCTGCATGAGAGCTTCCTTCCCCGTTTCAATGGAATGATGGATAAAAGTTCCGCCCTGGCAGATCCTGAAAGGAGCGGATGATTATCCGATATATCTGCCGGCCAGCTCTTCCAGCATTCCGGGATTTGCCTCTTTCCAGGAGAAGAAGGAGAGACCGCTTTCTGCCACGGTTTTTCCCAGCTCAACCAGGAAAGAAGGAATGTCCGTTTCCAGCATGACGCCCAGCTGTGTGCCGATGCAGGCATCAGCCTGTCCCTCGCGGCCGTTCACATGAAGGAAGAAGGCAGGATGAGCCACCTTATCGATCATTTTTACCGTACCGTTAAAACCGATGGCGCCGGTCTGATGAGTGCCGCAGGAGGATGTGCAGCCGGAAATATGGATCTGCGGCAGGGCATCGGCGGGAAGGCCGGCCTCGCGGACCGCTTTCACGCAGGAGGCGAGAAGTCCCTGAGAATCCCTGGGGCCCACCTGACAGGTGGTGCCTCCGATACAGCTTACGGAGGTCTCAAATAGAGACTCCGCGCCGCCCTCTGTTGCTTTCAGAACAGCCTGCGCTTCATTTCCGGTGAGATTGATGATATATACGGTCTCATCCGGTGACAGGCGCAGTTCCACGTCCTGCATTCCGCGGATCACCTCATAAATGGATGCAAACCAGGTGATGGGGGGCTGGCCGCCGATGGGGTGGTACAGCACGCTGTAAAGGCCTTCCTGCTTCTGCGGGATTACCCGGAAGCCTTCCGCCGTACTGCCATCGCCTTTCTTGGTCAAAGGTGTTTCCGCAACGGAAAGCTTCAGATCTTCTCCGGAGGCATACACCTCATCCAGCTTTTCCCGGTAAGCCTTCGCATAGGCCTCCGGTCCGCCCAGAGCCTCCTGCATATAGCGGGTGCGTGCCTTGGCCCGGGATTCATAATTTCCATAGGCCAGGAAGGTCAGCCACATGGCTTTGATATGATACAGGATCTCCGAGGGCTCGACCGCTTCTGCTACCAGTACGCCGAGACGGGGATTGTTTCCCAGACCGCCGGCACTGTAAACATCGAATTTTCCGTCAGGACGGGCTGCAAAGCCCAGATCGCGGTAGGTGGCGTGGGTGATGTTCTTCGGAGAATTGGAGAAGGCGACCTTCAGCTTGCGGGGCATCTTCTGTGCGTGGATGAAAGTCATCAGGTATTCTCCTGCCGCTTCCGCCCAGGGAAGGGTGTCGAAGCATTCTCCCTGCTCCACACCGGACAGAGGGGAACACATGACGTTTCTGGGGTAATCACCGCCGCCGCCCAGCGTGATGATCCCGGCATCCAGGGCCTCTGACATGATCGTATAGGCTTCTTCTCCGGTCAGGTCATGAAGCTGGATGGTCTGGCAGGTGGTGAAATGGGCCCGCTTTACCTGATGTGCGGCAACCGTATCCGCAACAAATTTCAGCTTTTCTTTTGTGATCCGTCCTGCCGGCATGCGCAGGCGCAGCATGCTCGCTTGCCCCCCCTTCTGGGCATAGCTTCCGAACCGTCCGGAAAAAGACTTATAAGCGCCCTTGTCCATTTCCCCCGCGTAGAAAGCGTCCGTTTTTTCCTTAAACTCCTTCATTTCCTCACGGATGGAAGAAATTTCAAGCTGCTTTGTCTTTTCTGCCATTCTGCTACCTCTCTTCTTTTTGATATTGGATGGAAAATTTAAGGGCCTGTTCCGGCCCATATGATTACTCTAATCATACGTGATGAGAAGAGGATATGCAAGCTTTTTTCAGAATATGTGGAAAAAAGGGGTTACTTTCATCCGGAGTCTACGACTCCGTCTGGCTGCGGCTGTCGCCGTATGCGCATGCAAAAAAAGGCTTTTCTGCAAGCAAGCTTGCGCCGAAGCCAGAGAGCGGAAGGCCGCCATGCCAGCCATCCGGAGCCAGCGACTCCGTCTGGCTGCGGCTGTCGCCGTATGCGCATGCAAAAAAAAGGCTTCTCTGCAAGCAAGCTTGCGCCGAAGCCAGAGAGCGGAAGGCCGCCATGCCAGCCATCCGGAGTCTACGACTCCGTCTGGCTGCGGCTGTCGCCGTATGCGCATGCAAAAAAAGGCTTTTCTGCAAGCAAGCTTGCGCCGAAGCCTCTTTTTGCATGCGCGCATGGCTCGTAGTTAGGCATTTTCCCGTATGCGGATGTCTATGGAGGTGTAGTTGTATTCGCGGGCGGGTTTCTGCGCGGTGGTAAGGTAGGTGAAGAGAAGCTCCAGGGGGAGGCTTCCCTGGACGGAGGGCTGCTGGCAGATGGTGGCGTCGATGACGCCGGAAAGGAGCAGCTCTCTCGTGGTGAGAACGTTATCGCAGGAGATCACGGTGATGTCGGTCCTGCCGGCGGCAAGGATGGCACGGCAGCCGCCGTAGACGCCGCCGGCGGCAAAATAGAGAGCGTTGAGATCAGGGTGATCCTGCAGCATGGCAAGGGTGCCGGAGTAGCTTTCAAATTCGTCGTCGCTGTTTTCTCTGGTCTCCAGGATCCGGATGTCCGGATAAAGGGTGCCGATCTGATCCTGAAAGCCTGCGATCCGGTCGGTGTGACAGAGCACACGGGAGGATCCGGTGATGATGCCGGCGCGGATGGGAGGCTTCCCGATCAGATGCATAAGACCGGCTGCAGCCTGGCCGGAACGGTAAAAGTCGCAGCCCACATAGGCGAGACGGGCAGAATTCTGGATGTCGGTGTTGGTGGTGATGACGGGAATGCCGGCCGCGTCCAGTTCATTGATCTTATCGCGGATGCGGGGATCGTTATAAGGGGTGAGAATCAGGCCGCAGGCGCCGTCCTTTACCAGCCTGTCAAGGGCGGAAAGCTGGGCATTCAGATCAAAACCGACGCGGGAGATCTGAACGGTACAGTTGTAGTCGGCCAGCTCCTGCGCTTTCTTTTCCACCCCCTTCAGGACCTCGTCAAAGAAGGGATTGCCGTTGTCAAAAAGGACGACGCCGATCTTCAGATTCCGTTTCCGGGCGGCGAGAACAATGCCGGCACGGTTGGGACGGTACTGAAGCGCCCGGGCGATGTCGAGCACCTTCCTGGCAGTCTGTTCGCTGACGGAACCGCGTCCGTTCAGCACCCGGTCCACAGTGCCTCTGGAAACCCCGGCAAGTTCTGCAATTTCTTTGATCGTAGCCAATCCGGATCCCTCCCGTTCTCTGTCTGGTTGCCGCTTTTCCGGAAAAAAGCCCCGGAAGCTTTCAGAAAAAAGGTGATTTTTTTTCTACCGTAGCATAAACCGAAAGCAAAGTCAATTTGAAGCTGTGTAAAATGTGCACGGGCACTGTATTATGACGCGACACAGGGCTGCTGCCTCCGGAGCCGGCCGGCAGGTGACCGGCTCTGGCCCGAACAGGAATTAGAACGTTTCAGTGGGGAGGAAGATTGAAACATAAGCCCGATGGCTTATGTTTCAATCAGAATTTGCGCCGAAGTGTCGCAAACCCCGTTATCACGGCGCCAAACCGGAGGTTCGGTGCGCGTGCCTCGGCGTAAAATGCTTCGGCATGGAGGAAAAATGAAAAAGCGGATTGATTTTTTGATGAAAATCCATTATCATAAAGGTAACGTGCACGGGCACGAAAAAGAAAAAGAGAAACTGACAAAAAAGAAGAGAAAGCGGTTTGGCCGGGACATGCCCGGACCGAACCGGAAACCGCAGCCAAAAGAGCGGAAGGGAGGCGCAGCATGCTTTACATAGGAGTGGATCTTGGGACCTCAGCGGTCAAGCTGCTTCTTATGGATGAGAAGGGAACCATCCACCGGGTGGTATCGAAAGAATATCCTCTGTTTTTCCCCCAGCCGGGCTGGTCTGAGCAGCGTCCGGAGGACTGGTTTTCCCAGACGATGGCAGGCCTGAAGGAGCTGGTGGCGGACTGCGACCGGTCGCAGGTAGAGGGGATCAGCTTCGGGGGGCAGATGCACGGGCTGGTGATCCTGGATGAAAAGGATCAGGTGATCCGTCCGGCGATCCTGTGGAATGACGGAAGGACCGGAGAGGAAACGGACTATCTGAACCAGGTGATCGGAAAGGAGAAGCTTTCCGAGTATACGGGAAATATCGCGTTCGCGGGTTTTACCGCGCCGAAGCTTTTGTGGGTGAAGAAGCATGAGCCGGAGCATTTCGCGGCGATAAAGAAGATCATGCTGCCAAAGGATTATCTGGCCTACCGGCTGTCGGGCGTGCACTGCACCGATGTGTCGGACGCTTCGGGAATGCTCCTGTTTGACGTGAAGAACCGCTGCTGGTCGGAGGAGATGTGCAGGATCTGCGGCGTGCGTATGGATCAGCTCGCAAAGGTCTATGAAAGCTATGAGGTGGTGGGAACGCTTCTGCCTCAGATCGCAGAGGAACTGGGACTTTCGGAAAATGTGAAGGTGATCGCGGGAGCGGGAGACAATGCCGCCGCCGCCGTTGGCACAGGCACTGTAGGGGATGGAAAATGCAACATTTCCCTGGGAACCAGCGGAACGATCTTTATTTCCTCGAGGGAATTCTGTGTGGATGCTCATAATGCGCTCCATGCCTTCGCGCATGCGGACGGAAGCTGGCATCTGATGGGCTGCATGCTCAGCGCGGCTTCCTGCAACAAATGGTGGATGGACGACATCCTCGGCACTTCGGATTATGCTGCGGAGCAGGCTGCCATCGGCGGACTGGGAGAAAATCACGTATTTTTCCTTCCTTATCTGATGGGAGAGCGTTCCCCGCACAACAATCCCAACGCCAGGGGAACTTTTATCGGCATGACCATGGACACCACCCGGGCGGATATGACCCAGGCGGTCCTGGAAGGGGTAGCTTTCGCGCTCAGGGATTCCTTTGAGGTGGCCAAATCTCTGGGGCTGAAGATCGAAAAGACCAGGATCTGCGGCGGAGGAGCAAAGAGTCCCCTCTGGAGAAAGATCATGGCGAACGTTCTGGGCATTCCGGTGGAGCAGATCGAGAGCGAGGAAGGCCCCGGACTGGGAGGCGCGATCCTGGCTGCAGTCGGCTGCGGCGCGTTCGCAAGCGTGGAGGAAGCCGCGCAGAAGCTGGTGAAGGCGGCAGGGATTGAGGAGCCGGAGGCGGAACTGGCTAAGAAGTATGAAGCCAGGTATCAGCAGTTTAAGCAGATCTACCCTGCGTGCAGACAGCTTTTTGATCAGATCATCTTCCAGGACTGACCGGCGGGACGGACAGCTGTCAGGTCCGGGACGGAAGGATCGTAAAAAAGGCCGCAGGCGGCAAAAAGGAACGGGATCGGAAAGCGCGCCGGCAGCGGATTTTCTGAGCTGCCGGGGGGAGCGGAATGGAGGTAAAAATGAAATTACAGAAGGTAACGGATCCGGCTTTCAGAAAGTACGGAAAGGTTGTGGAAAATGTGGATTTTTCGGCACTGGTGGAAGAGCTGAAGAAGACGCCCTGCCCGGATGGAGTGGTATATGAGCCGAGCGTGGAGCAGCTTGAGGCGCTTCCGGTCTATCAGGCGCTGCAGGATGTGTCCTATGGGGAGATGCCCATTCAGATCGGCTACTGCAATGGCAGCAACGTGTATCTGAACGCGTTGGAGTATCACAGAACTTCAGAGATCGATGTGGCGGCAAACGATCTGATCCTGCTTCTGGGCTGCCAGCAGGACATCGAAGAGGGGGACACCTATGACACCGCGAAGGTGGAAGCATTTCTTCTGCCCGGCGGCGTGGGCGTGGAGCTGTATGCCACCAGCCTGCATTATGCGCCCTGCAATGCTTCGGATGAGGGATTCCGCTGCGCTATCATCCTGCCGGACGGAACGAACCAGGCGCTGGATGAGAACCATTATGCCGGCGGAGAGGACCGGCTGCTGACGGCAAAGAACAAGTGGCTGATCGGACATCCGGAAGGAGGCCTTCCTGAGGGCACCCATCTGGGGCTGAAGGGAGCAAATCTCTGTGTAAAGGAGTTGGAGCGCTGACCGGAACGGCTTACGGACCGGAAGCGGGTAAAACTACATAAATCTCTATGCGGCACAGGCCGCGGAAAGGAATCACAATGAACAACATGCCGAAAGAAAAAATTGCCATCGTTGCGGTAAGCCGTGACTGCTTCCCCATGGATCTTTCCGTATCCAGGAGAAAGGCAGTGGTCGCTGCTTTCGAGAAGAAGTACGGAGAGGGACTGTATGAGTGCCCTGTCTGCATCGAAAATGAGATCGATATGAGAAAGGCTCTCGCGGATGTGAAGGCGGCAGGCTGCAACGCCATCGTGGTCTATCTCGGAAACTTCGGCCCGGAAACGCCGGAAACCCTGCTGATCAAGGAATTTGACGGTCCTGCCATGGTGGTTGCAGCCGCTGAAGAGACCGGCGACAATCTGGTGGGCGGCAGAGGCGACGCTTACTGCGGCGTTCTGAACGCAAGCTACAACCTGAAGCTGAGAAACCTGAAGGCATATATTCCGGAATATCCTGTGGGAACGGCGGAAGAATGTGCGGACATGATCGCAGAGTTCGCGCCCATCGCCAGAGCGGTTGTCGGCCTGCACAGCCTGAAGATCATCTCCTTCGGTCCCCGTCCGAGAGATTTCATGGCCTGCAACGCGCCCATCAAGCAGCTTTTCAATCTGGGCGTTGAGATCGAGGAAAATTCCGAACTGGATCTGTTCGAGGCCTTCAACAAGCATGCAGGTGACGAAAGGATCCCTTCCGTGGTCGCAGATATGGAAGCAGAGCTGGGCGCCGGCAATAAGAAGCCGGAGATCCTTTCCAGACTGGCTCAGTATGAGCTGACTCTGCTCGACTGGATCGAGGAGCATAAGGGAAGCAGAGAGCATGTGGTGGTTGCCGGAAAATGCTGGCCGGCTTTCCAGACTCAGTTCGGCTGTGTGCCCTGCTATGTGAACAGCCGTCTGACCAAGCGCGGCATTCCGGTATCCTGCGAGGTTGACATCTACGGTGCTCTGAGCGAGTTCATCGGAACTGTTGTGAGCCAGGATGCGGTGACTCTTCTCGACATCAACAATACCGTTCCTGCGGATATGTACCAGTCCGAGATCGCAGGCAAATACAACTATACGCAGAAGGATACCTTCATGGGCTTCCACTGCGGAAATACCCCTTCCAGCAAGCTGTCCTTCTGCGAGATGAAGTATCAGTTCATCATGGCAAGAAGCCTGCCTGAGGAAGTGACCCAGGGTACCCTGGAGGGCGACATCGTTCCCGGCCCTATCACCTTCTACCGCCTGCAGAGCACATCCGACAGCAAGCTGCGCGCTTATATCGCACAGGGTGAGGTTCTTCCTGTTGCCACCCGTTCCTTCGGCGGAATCGGTATTTTCGCCATTCCGGAGATGGGACGCTTCTATCGTCATGTGCTGATCGAGAAGAATTATCCTCATCACGGCGCGGTTGCCTTCGGCCATTACGGAAAGGCGCTTTACGAGGTGTTCAAGTACATCGGCGTAGAGCTGGATGAGATCAACTTCAATCAGCCGAAGGGAATGCTCTATCCTTCTGAGAATCCCTTCGCATAAAGACAGAACCGCAGAATAGATCAGGCAGCGGAGTGCCGTACCGGTGACAATATGCCCCCAAAAAGGGTGCCGGTACGGCATTTTTTATACGATAGGAAATTTCATTTCCTATCGTATAAAAACCTCCGTTGGATCGCACTGCGGCGGAAAGGAGGATGTCGCTTACGCGACCCGCCGCAGGCGGAGAATCCCGCGAGCGGGATTCTTTTTTACCTGCTATTGACTTTGCTTCACATTGTATATATACTGAAAGTGTTAAAAAAAACACATTTGATTCGGCGCAGATATTCTTTTCAGGAGGCCGGCTTCCTGAATGAATATAAAAAACAAATGCTTTGGAGGCAAGGAGGAATCTGTAATGGTCAAGAGCAAATTTGTGAAAGAGGTACTGACAGCCGCGCTTGCGCTGAGCCTGATCATGGCTCCGGCTGTTGGAGCGAGCGCCGGTTCCGTATCCGGCAACAGCAGTTCATCTGTGTCCGGCAATGCGGGTGCGCCTGCTTCTGAGTCGGACAGCTCAGACGAGGACCAGGGCTCCGATGAAAGGGACCGGGAAAGAGAGAGGGAGGAGGAAGGACCGTCTATCCCTTCCACAAGCATTGTAAAGGTTGCGGGAGAATACCGGACGACAGCGATCAAAGGGGCATACATGTCCGAGACGTTTGCGGGAACGGTTGTCAGCACGGATGAAAAGACGCTGGAAGAGGCTTATGGTGTGGAGGATGCCGCACAGCCTTATATCAGGATCTACGACATTTCCGAGAAGAATACGCCTGCGGCGATGGAGAGCGCCGAACTGGCTGCCGAGTCAGTGGGAGGTTCTGTGATCGGAGCTGTGAACATGGAGATCGGCAGTCTGAAGGAAGGAGAGTTTACGCTGTTTGATGAGGATGGAAGAAAGATCACCATGATCTTCAGCATTCCTCAGAACCAGGTACGGGAAGACTGTGCATATGCCATGGTCTGTGTACGCCCCGGAGGAACGGCTGAAATTCTTTCTGATCTGGATACGGATGCCAATACGGTAACCTTTCAGACGACGGGCGGCCTTGGCGCCTATGTCATGATCCGCTATCCTGCGGCATAAACCGAAATGAAAAAAGATCCGGCATAAAGAGGGAAACGGCTGCTGTATTTACAGCCGTTTCCCTGTTTTTTATTCCGTTGTGGCAGCCTTTGCGCTCAGCAGCGTTTTCCGGCTGGAGGGTGCGATCCGGAATTTGCGGCCATCCGCCATGGTCAGGGCGAAGAAGCCGATCTTTGTCACATACTTCAGACAGATGGCGCAGGTGCAGCCGATCATTGCCAGGCGCCCGGAGGGGCTGATGCGGATATAGCCGATGTCCGCTTTGAGGACGCCGCGGCTGGAGTGGTCCACATCAAAACCCAGGTTGGCGCAGAAGTTCAGAAGAGAAGATACGGAGATCTTTTCCGTTCCGTCCACGAGCCGGATGCGCACGGTCTGGTCATCCTCCGGCCAGGCGTACATGATGTCTTTTTCTTCCAGATAGTAGGTTTCGGTGAGAGAACGGAATTCAAACCGTTTGACCTGACTGTTTTTAATGGAAAGAAGCTGGTCGCACATGGCGGAAAGCTCGGCGGGGACGATCGGCTTGTCCAGGAAGAAGCAGTTGTCCGGAAGGTCCGGGGACGTTCGATAGTCGATCGAGGAGCAGCAGAACACGATGGGGAGGACGGCTCCGCTCTGACGGAGCAGGTTCGCGATCCGGACCGCATCGTTTCCTTCCTCCTTCATGTCGATGAAAAGCCCGTCGTAGATCATGGGCGTGGAGAGGATGGCCTCTCTGTTTCCGAAGGAATCCACATACAGCACGCCGGTGGTATTCAGCCGCCGGTCCGATTCGCGGCCCAGAAGCCGTTCCATCTGTTTTCTGTCCGCTATGTTGTCATCACATACCGCAAGATGCATATTACCCTACTTTCCGCCGCCGCAGGCGGCATTCAAATCTACATGAATGTGAAGCGGACCGGAGCGGCAAAGATGAGATAGCCCAGGATTGCCAGCTGCACGATCAGGATTGCGGGCATGCCGAAAACGAAGCTTCTGTGTCTGGTCTTGTGGCGGAAGACATACATGCCGATGATGCAGCCGATGCTCCCGCCGATGACGGCAGTGAGGAAGAGATTGGCCTCCGGGATCCGGTAGGCGCCCTTCCTGGCGCGCCGCTTGTCAATGCCCATTTCAGCAAAGCCCACCATGTTTACTATTATAACATAAAGCGCCAGAATGAAAATAACATTCATGGGGAAAATCTCCTTTGATCTGCGATGTGATGCTGTTTTGGCCCTGCGTTTGCCGCCGGCCGGGATTTTCTGTCCAAAAACAGCGGATGGCGCGCATATCGCGTCATCCGCTGAAACGGTAACCGTTTTGATGTGTTGGGGTACAGGGCTTTATTTCCCTGCGTTTTCCAGCTCCTGATGCTTCATGGCGCGCACCTTGGAGGAAAGACCGAACAGGTTGATGAAGCCTTCTGCGTCGTGGTGGTCATACAGATCACCGGTGGTGAAAGAGGCGATGGATTCATTGTACAAAGAGTAAGGGGAGGTGGTTCCGGCCTTGATGATGTTGCCTTTGTAAAGCTTGAACTTCACTTCTCCGGTCACATACTCCTGGGTCTTCTCAATGAAGGCCTGAACCGCTTCGCGCAGCGGGGTGAACCATTTTCCTTCATAGACGATCTGAGCGAATTTGTTGCCCATGTCCAGCTTCGTGGTGGTGGTCTCGCGGTCCAGGATCAGCTCTTCCAGCTGCTGATGAGCCTCATAGAGAATGGTTCCGCCGGGAGTTTCATAAACGCCGCGGGACTTCATTCCCACAACGCGGTTTTCCACGATGTCGACGATGCCGATGCCATGCTTGCCGCCCAGCTCGTTGAGCTTGCGGATGATGTCGGAAACCTTCATCTTTTCGCCGTTGATGGAGGTAGGAACGCCCTTTTCAAAGGTCATGGTCACGTATTCGGGTTCATCGGGAGCTTTTTCGGGCGTGGTGCCCAGGACCAGCAGATGGTCATAGTTGGGCTCGTTGGCCGGATCCTCAAGCTCCAGTCCTTCGTGGCTGATATGCCACAGGTTGCGGTCGCGGCTGTAGCTGGAATCGGCGGAGAAGGGAAGGTCGATCCCGTGCGCCCTGCAGTATTCGATCTCGGACTCGCGGGAATCCAGCGTCCACTTGTCGCTTCTCCAGGCAGCGATGATCCGGATGTCCGGAGCCAGAGCCTTGATGCCCAGCTCGAAGCGGATCTGGTCGTTGCCCTTTCCGGTCGCACCGTGGCAGATGGCGACCGCACCTTCCTTGCGGGCGATCTCTACCAGCTTTTTGGCAATCAGAGGCCTGGCCATGGAGGTGCCGAGCAGATATTTGTTTTCATAAACAGCGTGCGCCTTTACGCAGGGCATCACATACTCGTCGCAGAATTCATCCACCACATCCAGGATATAAAGCTTGGAGGCCCCGCAGGATTTGGCGCGTTCTTCCAGACCGTCCAGCTCCTCCTCCTGTCCGCAGTCGATGCAGACACAGATCACTTCATAATCAAAATTTTCTTTCAGCCACGGGATGATGGCCGTGGTATCGAGTCCGCCTGAATAGGCGAGGATCACTTTTTCTTTCATAAAAAAACTCTCCATTTCTTTTCTGTTGTTCCTGCCGCCGCGGGCAGCGTTCCGACCTGGAAAATGGCGCGGCCGTTTTCCGGCGCGGACTGCGCAGCCGGGCAGCGCTTAACTCTCAACTAATATACAACAAATTTTTATGTATTGCAAGTGAAAAAATATGCATAAAAGACGGAATTTTTCCGTCAATTTATACAGAATGAAAAAGATGGGAAAAAAGAAAACAGACTGGAAAATATGAAAATACGCCGGATATATGCCGGAATCTGCAAAGGAAGAGGAAAAGAATGAAAAAAGAAAGCAAAAAAAGTGGTTGCATAATATGCGGTATAGACGTATAATTATGCGAAGCTGATACGGCCGGGTGATGCCGGGACCAGACGGCAGGACTTCGGGGTGGATCCCGGGCAGAGCCCTTTGAACCGGAGCCATCCCGGAAATAAGGATTGTCAGAGCGCTTTTTTCTGATTATACTGAAATGGGCCGGCATCAGCCGGACTTTTTCTAATGTAAGAAAGAAAGGAAGAAACGGAAGATGATAAAAGCAGGGATCATTGGGGCGACAGGTTATGCGGGAGGGGAGCTGGTCAGGCTGCTTCTTGCGCATCCGCAGGCGGAGATCGTCTGGTACGGCTCCAGAAGCTATATCGATCAGAAATACGCGGACGTTTACCGGAATATGTTTGAGCTGGTGGACGCTTCCTGCATGGATGACAACATGGAAGAGCTTGCAAAAAAGGCGGATGTGATCTTTACGGCGACGCCGCAGGGGCTGTGCGCTTCTCTGGTGAATGACGAGATCCTGGCCGGAACGAAGATCGTGGATCTGAGCGCGGATTTCCGTCTGAAGGATGTGGCGGTCTATGAGAAATGGTACGGCATCACCCATGCTGCGCCCCAATATCTGCCGGAGGCGGTCTATGGCCTGTGTGAGATCAACAGAGAGGAAGTAAAGGGGGCGCGCCTGGTGGCGAATCCCGGCTGCTATCCCACCTGTTCCACGCTCTCCATCTATCCTTTATTAAAGGAAGGGTTGATCGAGCCGTCCACCCTGATCATTGATGCCAAGAGCGGAACCTCCGGAGCGGGCAGAGGCGCCAAGGTAAACAACCTGTTCTGCGAGGTGAATGAAAATATCAAAGCCTACGGAGTGGCGAGCCACCGCCATACGCCGGAAATTGAGGAGCAGCTTTCCCGCGCGGCGGGAGAGCCCGTGGTCCTGAACTTTACCCCTCATCTGGTGCCGATGAACCGGGGAATCCTGATCACGGCTTACGCTTCCTTAAAGAAAAAAGACGGCTGCCTTCCCACGGCCGGACAGGTGCGGGCGGCCTATGAGAAATATTATGCCGGAGAACGGTTTGTGCGCGTCCTTGCGCCTGGCGTATGCCCGGAAACCCGCTGGGTGGAGGGAAGCAACTATGTGGATGTGAACGCTGTGATCGACGAGCGCACGGGACGCGTCATCATGATGGGGGCCATGGACAATCTGGTGAAGGGGGCGGCGGGACAGGCCGTGCAGAACATGAACCTGATGTTCGGGCTTCCGGAGGAGACGGGACTGGAGCTGGTCCCCCTGTTCCCGTAAGAAAGGCGTCTGCGGGAAAAGAGAAAAGGAAGAAGGAGGAAAGCGGTATGGACGCAGAGAAAAAGGGGCCGGGACAGGACGGAAGAAAGCGCGGCCTGCAGGCAGTGACGCACGAATTTCCTCCGGTATATGATGAAAATTCCCGCATTCTGATTCTGGGGACCTTTCCTTCCGTAAAATCCAGAGAACAGCATTTTTATTACGGTCATCCCCGGAACCGTTTCTGGAGGGTGATCGCGGCGCTGACCCGGAATCCGGTTCCGGAGACCATAGAGGAAAAAAAGAAGCTGCTTCTGACGAACGGGATCGCCGTCTGGGACGTGATCGCTTCCTGTGAGATCATCGGCTCCAGTGACAGCTCCATCCGGAACGTAAAAGCCAACGACATTGCGGGACTGCTGAAAAAAAGCCGGATCGGCGCCGTGTATGCAAACGGCGCTGCTGCGGCTTCGTTTTACCGGAAGTACTGTTTTCCCCGAACCGGCAGGCCGGCCTTCCTCCTTCCTTCCACGAGTCCGGCAAATGCGGCCTGGACGCTTCCGAAACTGCTGGAGGCCTGGAGCGTTATCCTGCCGGCCCTCTCCGGCGGGGAGGATTGACAGACAGGGAGAAAGGGCGTAAACTGCAAGGGATTCCGGCGGGGAACGTGCCGGTATTCTCTTTTGTTTGAAGAAGGGCCGCCTGACGGCGGCAGAAACCGAGGCTGGCACGAACCGGCGGTTCGTGCCGGAGAACGCTGGTAGCGTTCTCCCCTTTGAAAATGGTGCCGCCTGACGGCGGCAAAGAAAGAGGAAACGCAGATGCTGCGAAAAATGACGATAGAAGACTATGAAAATGTGAGCGCCCTGTGGCATAAGATCAAGGGCTTTTCCATCCGGAGCATTGATGACTCCAGAGAAGGCGTGGAGCGGTTCCTGAAACGTAATCCGGACACCAGCGTAGTCGCCGTTGAGGACGGAAAGGTGGTGGGCGCGATCCTGTGCGGACACGACGGCAGGAGAGGCTGCCTGTACCACGTATGTGTGGATCCGCAGTACCGGATGCGCGGCATCGGAAAGTCCATGGTGGTGTTCTGCATGAACGCGCTGAAGGCGGAAAACATCAGCAAGGTCTCCCTGATCGCGTTCACCAGAAACGACATCGGCAACATGTTCTGGCGTACCATCGGCTGGACGAAGAGAGAGGACCTGAACTATTACGACTTTGTCCTGAATGAGAAAAACATAGAGCGGTTTAATGAATAATGGAGGTAGGCATGAAACACATCACAGGCGGGGTGACCGCAGCGAAGGGATTTGAAGCGGCAGGCGTTGAGGCGCAGGTCAAATATCAGAACAGGAAGGATATGGCGATGGTGTTCAGCCGCACGCCCTGCAGGGCGGCAGGGGCGTTCACCAGCAACGTGGTGAAGGCGGCTCCGGTTATCTGGGACCGGGAGATCGTGGAAAACGCTCCTGCGGTTCACGCGGTGGTGGCGAATTCCGGAATCGCCAACGCCTGTACAGGCGCAGAGGGAAGGAAATACTGCAGGCAGACCGCCCAGACCGCGGCAGAAGCGCTGGGGATTCCGGAGAATTCCGTGTTGGTGGCCTCCACGGGCGTGATCGGGATGCAGCTTCCCATGGACCGGATCACGGCCGGCGTGAAGGCGCTGGCGGGAGCGCTTTCCGATACGCAGGACGCAGGCCGGGAGGCGGCGGAAGCCATCATGACCACGGACACCCATTCCAAGCAGGTGGCGGTTACCGTGGAGCTTTCCGGAAAGACGGTCACCATCGGCGGAATGGCGAAGGGAAGCGGGATGATCCACCCCAACATGTGCACCATGCTGGGATTTGTGACCACGGACGCGGCGATTTCAAAAGAGCTTCTGCAGGAGGCGCTGCGCGCGGATGTGGTGGACACCTTCAATATGATCTCCGTGGACGGGGATACCTCCACCAACGATACGCTGCTGGTGCTTGCCAACGGCTGCGCGGGCAATCCCGAGATCACGGAAAAAAATGAAGATTACCGGATCTTCTGTGAGGCCCTGCATGAAGTGAACGTGACGCTTGCGAAGATGCTTGCGGGAGACGGAGAGGGAGCTACGGCCCTGTTTGAGTGCCATGTGGTCCATGCGGACACAAAGGAGAATGCGAGAACGCTTGCCAAATCCGTCATCTGCTCCAGTCTGACCAAGGCGGCCATTTTCGGCCATGACGCCAACTGGGGAAGAATCCTCTGCGCCCTGGGCTATTCCGGCGTTACATTTGATCCGGAGGCCATTGCGCTTTCTATCGAGAGCGAAGCGGGAAAGATTCTCATTTATCAGAACGGCAGTGCGGCGGATTACAGCGAGGAGGAAGCCACCCGCATTCTGTCCTGCCCGGCGGTTACGGCGCTGGTGGACATGAAGATGGGAGAAGAGGAGGCGACGGCCTGGGGCTGCGATCTTTCCTATGATTATGTGAAGATCAACGCGGATTACCGGTCCTGAGCGCGGGACGAAAAAAGCAGGCCGCAGATGGCGGCGGGAGGAAACGAACATGGAACAGAGGGAAATGGATCAGGTGATGCAGAAGGCGGCGGTGCTCATTGAGGCGCTGCCCTACATCCAGAAATTCAACAGAAAGATCATTGTGGTAAAATACGGCGGCAGCGCCATGAGCAACGAGGAGCTGCAGAAAAATGTGATCAAGGACGTGACGCTCTTAAAGCTGGTCGGCTTTAAGCCCATCATCGTGCACGGCGGCGGAAAGGCCATCAGCAGATGGGTGGAAAAGGTGGGAAAGGAGCCCTCCTTCGTGAACGGCCTGCGGGTGACGGACGAGGAAACCATGGAGATCGCGGAAATGGTTCTCGGCCGGGTGAACAAAAATCTGGTGACCATGGTGGAGGAGCTGGGCGTCAAGGCGGTCGGGATCAGCGGTAAGGACGGCGGCCTTCTGAAGGTGGAAAAGAAGTATTCCGACGGACAGGACATCGGATTTGTGGGAAACATCACGGAGGTGGACCCCAAGGTGATCTATGACCTGCTGGAAAAGGATTTCCTTCCCATCATCGCGCCCATCGGACTGGATGAGAATTTTCAGACCTACAACATCAACGCGGACGACGCGGCCTGCGCCATCGCGAAGGCGGTGGGAGCCGACAAGCTGGTATTCCTGACGGACATCGAAGGGCTGTACCGGGATATTAACGACAAGTCTACCTTTATTTCCAGACTGACGGCGAGCCAGGCGGAATCGCTGATTTCGGAGGGCGTGATCGGGGGAGGGATGCTTCCGAAGCTGGGAAACTGCACCTCTGCGGTCAGAAACGGCGTCAACCGGGTGCATATCCTGGATGGGCGGATTCCCCACTGCATGCTGCTGGAGATTTTTACCAATGAAGGAATCGGAACGGCCATCATTCAGGACGGAGACATGGCATAGGAAAGGATAAGGCAGAAAAGCAGCCTCTGGCTGATTTTTTGAAAAAAGGAGCGGATGAGCATGAGCGAAACGATGAAGCAGTATATCGATGAGGCGGAGGCGGCCCTTTTACATACCTATAACCGGTATCAGGTGGTGCTGGATCACGGCGACGGCGTGTATCTCTATGATATGGACGGAAAACGGTATCTGGACTTTGTGGCGGGAATCGCGGTATTCGCGCTGGGCTACAACAACCGGGAATACAACGACGCGCTGAAGGCGCAGATCGACAAGGTGATCCATACCTCCAATTATTATTATAACGTTCCTGCCATCGAAGCGGCGAAGCGGATCAAAAAGGCATCCGGCATGGACCGTGTCTTTTTTACCAACAGCGGAGCGGAAGCCATAGAGGGAGCGCTGAAAGCGGCCCGGAAATACGCGTACCTGAAGGACGGGCGCACGGACCATGAGATCATCGCCATGAACCATTCCTTCCACGGCCGGACCTTCGGCGCTCTGTCCGTGACGGGAAATCCTCATTATCGGGAGGCGTTCGAGCCGATGATCGGAAATATCCGGTTCGCGGATCTGAACGATTATGACAGCGTGCTTTCTCAGGTGAATGACCGTACCTGCGCCATCCTTCTGGAGACGGTGCAGGGTGAGGGCGGCATCCATCCCGCGGAGGAAGAATTCCTGAAAAAGCTCCGCACGCTCTGCGATGAACGGGACATTCTGCTGATCCTGGATGAAATCCAGTGCGGCATGGGCAGGACCGGAACCATGTTCGCCTGGCAGCGCTATGGCGTGAAGCCGGACATCATGACCATGGCCAAGGCGCTGGGCTGCGGCGTGCCCGTCGGCGCTTTTGCGATGACGGAGAAGGTGGGAGCCCATTCCCTTACAAGCGGAGACCACGGCACCACCTATGGAGGAAACCCGCTTGCCGGAGCCGCCGTCTGCAAGGTGTTTGAGCTGTTTGAAAAGGAAAATATTCTGGAAAATGTAAACCGGGTGGGCGCTTATCTGGGGAAACAGCTGGAGGCGCTGGCGGAAAAATATGATTTTATCGAAGAAAGCCGGGGAATTGGCCTGATGCGCGGCCTCGCCTGCTCCATTCCCGTAGGGAGCATCATCAACCGGGCGCTGGAAAAGGGGCTGATCCTGATCAATGCCGGAACCAATATCATCCGTTTTGTGCCGCCGCTGATCATTACGGAGCGGAATGTGGACGACATGATCGGGATCCTCACCGAATGCCTGGATGAGGCCGGGGAGCGGAAGGGATGAGAAGGACAAAGGATGCGGCGGGGATCTGCCCTGCCGTATGCCGGAATTGAGGATGGAACGGAATGAAGGAAAAAAAGAAAAAAACCACGCACCGCGCAGCTTCGCGCTTCCGGATCCCTGCCGTGGCCGCTCTTCTTGCGGCCGCGGCGCTTCTGCTTTATTTTGGGGCCGGAAGCGGCCGGTTTTCAGGGCTTTCTCCGGCTCCGGAAAATGCGCCGGAGGAAAGGACCACGCTGAATCTGTGGTATACGGACGAATCCCTTTCGGATTTTCTCGCAGCCGCTGCACTGGATTTTTCAGAGGAACAAGGGGTGCGTGTCATTCCCAGGCTGGTATCGGGGCTGGAATACCTGGAAAACATCCATGAAGCGTCCCTGAAAACCGATATGGTCCCGGATGTATATATCCTCGGAAACGACAGCCTGGAAAAGGCATGGCTATCCGGCCTTGCCGGAAAGATCCGGGATGAAGACTATGTCTGTGGAGAGAATTTCCCGGAGGCGGCCCTTTCGGCCGTCACCTGCCGGGGGCATCTCATTGGCTATCCCTTTTATTATGAAACCAGCGCGCTGGTATACAATCTCACCTATCTGGAGGAAGCTGCAAAGGAAGAGCTTCAGGCAGAAGCGGATGCGAAGGCGGGCCAGGAGGCGATGGCCGCATTGGAGCAGGGAGAGCTGCCGCAGGAGGAGGGTGCCGGAGCGGAACAGGAGGAAGCATCCGTTTCGGAAGCAGAGGCGGCCGAACGGACGCGGAAGCTGATCCCGCAGACCATTGATGAGATCCTGGCCTTTGCCGACGGCTACAATGCGCCGGAGCAGGTGCAGTCGGTCTTTTCCTGGGATGTATCGGATCTTTTCTACAATTATTTTTTCATCGGAGGTCACGTGGATGTGGGAGGGCCGGACGGAGACGATGAGGGTCGGATCGACCTTTGCAATGAGGATGCGGTCCGCTGTCTGAGCGCTTATCAGGAGCTGACGCAGTTTTTTTCCATCGACCCGGAGGCGGTCAGCTATGAGGGCGTGACGCAGGACTTTCTGGACGGAAAGCTGGTGTTTACCATCGCCACGACAGACATTCTTTCCCGGCTGGAGGAAGCGGTCCGGGATGGGAGCTTTCCTTATGAGTACGGAGTATCCCGCGTCCCGGACATCAACGAAGAACTGACCTGCAGAAGCCTGTCCGTGACCAGCGCGGTGGTGGTGAACGGATATGGCGAAAAGCAGGAAGAGGCGAACCGGTTCGCCCGCTATCTGACGGAAACCGCCGCACAGAAGCTTTATGAAAGCACGGGAAAGCTGCCCGCCAACCGGAGGATCAGCCTGCCGGATGAACAGGCCGCGGCCTTTGCGGAGGAATATGCCGCTTCGGTCCCCATTCCCAAGATGATGGCGACCTCCAATTATTGGGTGCAGATGGAGATCGCTTTTACCCGAGCATGGAACGGAGAAGAAGTATCTGCCGTGCTGCAGGAGCTTTCTGAACAGATCCTGACGCAGACGGCGGGAGAGCGCGTTTCGGAGGAATCCTCCGGGCCGCCGCAGGAGGAAACGGAAAGCCGGGAACAGACGGCAGAATAAAATCCCGCTTTCCCGGACAGAATGAAAGCAGCGGGCGCTGCCGCTTCAAAGCGGCGTTCGGACGGCGGCAAAAGCCGCCGCCTTGCGCAAACAGACTGGAACGGGAAAGGCGGGAAAAAATATGTGGGGTCTGATCATCGCATTGGCTTCTGGCGCGCTGATGAGCGTGCAGGGCGTTTTCAACACGCAGGTGACAAAGGCATCCGGCATCTGGGCTGCCAGCTGCTTCGTACAGTTTTCAGCCCTTCTGGTGTGTCTGACGGCCTGGGCTGTTACGGACAGAAGCCCTCTTCTGGGCGTATTTTCGGTACAGCCAAAGTATATGCTCTTGGGCGGAGCCATCGGCGCATTCATCACCTATACGGTGATCAAGAGCATGGATATGCTGGGACCTGCCAGAGCGGTTATGCTCATCGTGGTAGCCCAGCTTCTTGTGGCATATCTGATCGAGCTGTTCGGCATGTTCGGCGTGGAAAAGGTGGCCTGGGACTGGAGAAAAGCGGTCGGAATGGCGCTGGCCATCGCAGGGATCGTGGTTTTTAAGTGGGAAGCGAAATGAAAGCAGAAAAAAAGCTCCGGCAGTTCTGCTCTGAAGACAGAGAGAATACCGGAGCTTTACCGCGAAAGGACACAGGCGCCGCAGATCCTCCGGAA